>JBBQFL010000006.1:0-148853 GCA_038321965.1 Burkholderiales bacterium
CCCCGCATCAACTTCCAGCCCAATTATCAATCAAGCCTTCTATCAGCCAGCACCTTTGACAGCACCGCCAATCCGTCAACACAGGGCACCCAATCTACCCAATGCCCACATCTATCGATTGTCTTGTTTTTAAAGAACGATCCAAACTTCATTTCGGCTGGAAACCAACCTTGGTTGCGGGGGCAGGATTTGAACCTGCGACCTTCGGGTTATGAGCCCGACGAGCTGCCAGACTGCTCCACCCCGCGCCCGAACTAATGAATTTCGAAGAACCGCAATTATAGCCATATTCCCCAGACTCGGTCAACACTTTCTTGACTATTTTCTTTTCACTAAGCGGAATAAAATGCGCCGCGCACGTTACGATTGACGCTGGCCGTAACCGATCTATGGAGGCGTTTCAATTGGATCAGCTCACCAACCTCGCATTAGCGCTAGCCCTTGCATGGGCAAGCGGAATCCGTCTCTACGTTGTGCTATTTCTCGTCGGACTGGTGGGCTACTTCCACTGGTTCGAATGGAACGCGCCAAAGAGTTTCGAGTTGCTTTCCCATCCGCTTGTATTGGGAACCACTGGCTTCCTGGTCTTCATAGAATTTTTCGCTGACAAAATCCCCGCCGTAGATTCGATGTGGGACGCGATTCACACGTTTATCCGCATCCCTGCGGGCGCGTTGTTAGCTGCTGGCGTCATAAATGCCGCTGATGGACCGGCATGGGCATTAGCCGCCGGGCTGCTGGGGGGGACAATTACCGCCGGCACGCACTTTATGAAAGCCGGAGGCAGAGCTGCCATCAACACTTCGCCTGAACCCGTCACCAACTGGACTGCTTCAGTTGCCGAGGATGCCGCGGTGCTCGGCGGACTATGGCTCGCGATTCAGCATCCAATCGTGTTTCTTTTCTTGTTGTTACTGTTTGTATTGCTGACGATCTGGCTACTGCCTAAGCTCTATCGATTCATTCGCTCAATTTTCACGCGTGTCGCCGCATTGTTTTCGCGTCGGCGGACGGCGGATGTTGGATAAGCTAAACCGCTCTACGCTCAATGAATGCCTGCGCCAGCGTTCCCGCATCCACGTGCTCCAATTCCCCCCCCACCGGCAAGCCGCGCGCAATACGCGAGACTTTTAACCCACGCTCAGCCAACAACTCGCTGATGTAATGCGCCGTCGCTTCACCTTCGACCGTAAAGTTGGTCGCCAAAATCACTTCCTTAACAACTCCATCAGAGGCACGCCTGATCAAAGCGTCAAGGTGTATATCTTTAGGGCCAATGCCGTCCAACGGTGACAGACGCCCCATCAATACAAAATACAACCCTCGGTAAGTCTGGGTCTGCTCCATCATCAACAGATCACCGGGCGTTTCCACTACGCAGAGTAACGATTTGTCACGCCTGAGCGACAAACAAATCTCGCAAATCTCCGCCTCAGTAAACGTATTGCAGAGATTGCAGTGGCGGACACGTTCAACAGCATTTTTCATCGAAGTCGCCAGGCGCCGCGCGCCGTCCTGATCCCGCTGGAGCAGGTGATACGCCATGCGTTGTGCAGACTTAGGCCCGACGCCTGGCAGACAGCGCAACGCCTGAATCAAAGCTTCAAGTGACGAAGGCGGTCGCATTCGAATCAGGTAGCTACGAGCGTCGAATCAGAACGGCAACTTCATACCCGGCGGCAATTGCATGCCTGCGGTCAGGCCACCCATCTTTTCCTGGCTTGTTGCCTCAGCCTTACGGACAGCATCATTGACGGCCGCCGCTAGCAAATCCTCCAGCATCTCTTTGTCATCCATGGCGCCCGGATCAATTGAGACACGCTTAACATCGTTGCGGCAAGTCATCACAACTTTGACCATCCCGCCGCCCGATTGACCTTCAACCTCGATGGTCGCTAGTTGCTCCTGCGCTTTCTTCATATTTTCCTGCATCATCTGCGCTTGCTTCATCAAGCCGCCCAAGCCACCCTTCATCATACTTTTCTCCTCGTCATGTACTGGCAGGACGGATCATCGATGGCACAATTTCCGCACCAAATTCCTGCTTCAAATTATTGATAAATGGATCTGACAATATCGCCGCCTCGGCCGCAACCTGTCGATCAGACCGCTCACGATCTTCCACCGCCGCAAGACTCTTTCCCGATACGTCGCTGATACGAATATTGAGACGCAAGTTGACGCCAAAATGCGGCAACAATTCCAGCTTTAGCTTTTCCTGAAATGCTTTTTCGGCCAAGTGCTTTTGCGCAGCGGGCAACGTCAACTCGAGTATGCCGTCGGCAAACGACTGAAACTCACACTGCTTGGCCAGCATGCCTGCCATTCCGTTGAAATTCAACTTGGCGATAAATCCCGGCCAATCGCCATTGAATTCACTCCCAACACCGCTTGGTCGAGCTGGTGCCACTGGCGCCGCATCATACGAGGTCCGCGCCAGCACTGGCTCACGGGCAATTTTGCCTCCGCCAGGCGCGCCCATTCTAGGGCTCTGCTGCGCGTACTCCTTCACGGCCGACGCCGCTGCTCCCGGTGGTGTTGCCGCCGTGCTTTTCGAGGCGACCGACTCAGCCGTTTTGTCGCCGCCGAACGAAAGCATCCTCAGCATCGTCATGGTGAAACCCGAGTGTTCATCCGGCGCCAGCGCCAAATCCCGGCGCCCTAGCAATGCGATCTGATAATAAAGCTGCACATCAACTTTCGAAGCCCTCGCTGCAGCGTCGACAATCTTTTGTGCGTCCGGCCCTTCAACAGCCGCCGCGCCTACACTTTGAACGAGCGCGATGCGCGCAAGCACACTGGCGAAGTCCTTCAGCGTGATATCAAACGAAATGCTGCGCGACGCAATTTGATCAATCTCCGCGACCATCGACTTTGCATCCCTGTTGGCCAGACAAGCCAGCAAGCCAAACAAATAGGATTGATCCAACGCACCCAACATCGCTGCGACTTGATCCGCCTTGACTTCGCCCGCACCGTAAGCGATCGCCTGGTCGAGAAGACTCAATGAGTCGCGCACGCTGCCCTCTGCAGCACGACCGAGAAACGGCAAAGCCAGCGGCTCAAAGGGGATGTTCTCGGCTTGCAGTATTTTTGCGAGATGCGATTCGAGCAGTCGTGAAGGAAGATTCTTGAGATTAAACTGCAGGCAACGCGACAACACGGTAATCGGCAGCTTCTGCGGATCTGTCGTGGCTAGAATGAATTCGACATGTCCCGGGGGTTCTTCCAACGTTTTTAGCATCGCGTTGAATGCCGACTTCGACAGCATGTGTACTTCGTCGATGATGTAGACCTTGTATCTGCCCGACACCGGGGCGTACTGGGCTGTCTCAAGCAATTCACGCATTTCATCGACCTTGGTGTTGGTCGCTGCATCTACTTCCAGCAAATCTACAAAACGGCCGACATCGATATCAGTGCAGGCGGCGCAAACGCCACACGGCTTGGACGTGATTCCGCCTTGGCCATCGGCACCGATACAGTTGAGCGCCTTTGCAAGGATGCGCGCCAGCGTGGTTTTGCCAACACCACGAGTGCCTGTAAACAGGTAGGCGTGGTGAATTCGCCCAGTATCCAGCGCGTTGGTCAATGCCCGCACGACATGATCCTGCCCAACCACGTCTTCGAATTTACGTGGCCGCCATTTGCGCGCGAGAACTTGATGGGCCATGAGCTTGGGTCCGACGAAGTGAACAGCCTGTTTATGCGATTGCTCAGAGTCCCCGTACGGAGACGTCAAAGCGACTGCTGAATAGGGTGTGGCGAGCCTGACCCCCGGCACTTCAATTACTTCGCTGTGGCTGCTTCGTTCCCGACCTGACCAGATTCACAAAGATTGAATGCGAGGAGACCCGCCACTACTAATTTTATCCCAATTCGCTTGTGGATTACTCGATCGCGCAAGTTCTGAAGCCGCAAAACACGTCGCTGCGGTCGGGCGCATAGAAATTGCGATATTGCGGGTATTTCAAACGCGGGTGAGTGACGAATGAACCGCCCTTGAGCACCTTGCGCGGCGCGCGCGGTGAATGAAACCACGGCTCGGAATAGTCAAGGTAACGTTCAGCCTCAAATCCGGCGTAAGGTTGAAATGGCGACGACGTCCACTCCCACACATGTCCCGTCGACGCGAGAAATTCCGTGGACGACATGGCTGCATATTCCCATTCTGCCTCGGTAGGCAGGCGCCGATTCGTCCAGCGGCAATATGCTTCGGCCTCAAAGTAGCTCACATGCATTGCGGCCAAATCATCGGCTTGACTCGCTTCTGTGGACTGCCCCGATCGGCAATTGCCTGCGTCGCGCCAGGCCAGCCCATTAGCCGACCAAAAATCAGCGTTCTGATACGCGTTAGAACTGGCAAACCCTGCGAACTCGGCGGCACTCACCACCCGCGCATCGATGTCAAACGGCGAAAGTTGTACCGGATGAGCGAGTTTTTCGTTGTCAAAGCTAAACGAACGTTCGCTCGATCCAACAACAAATTCACCGCCTGGAAAATGCATTTTGTGTTGCGCGATGGAGCTCAAATCAAGCCGCGCTCGCGCCGGTGCGCAAATGGGCGTGGGCAGCCCCAGAGTCTTCAACGTCATCGCCAATGCCTCTGCGTGCATATCTTCGTGTACCAACACGAGTTGAAACCCATAGCGCTCCCCGTCAGCGCTCTGCGCTAATGCCACCAGCACATTGCAGAGCGTTCGTCGCATGTAGTCGAAACAGGCGCCACGCGAGGGATAGTCCCTGCTCCATCTCGCCTCATGCGGCACAAATGCTGAATCGAAGAGTGCGTCGGCCCCTGCAAGACAGGAAGGCGTGCGCAAACCCTTCACATCATCTACCCGCCAGCGCAACGCAAAAAATTCCTGAAACCACGCGACGTGCGCCAATTCCCAAAGTGGTGGATTGACCGTATCAAGAAATGGAAAATCGCGCGGCGCCCAGTACGCGAGCGGCAGGTCGGCGTACAGCGCGAGCGTATACTCGCGTTGGGCAATGAGCGCCAGTCGCAAGCCCTCCGCATCGGCTGGTACATCCAGCATTTTTGGCGCAGCGCAAATCGGTTCCATAAATGTCAAAAATCCTCCAAAACCAAACTCTTGTTGCAATCGTCACACCCGCGATGGCCGCCAGCAATAACGGCAACTGGCGCACTGCAAGCCGCTGGCAATCATTGTTAAGCCGCGATTTCCGCATGATTCTACAACCCTCGTGGCCGACCGATCCGCAGGCGGACGCCAACGTCCTGATTGCCCTCCACGCCCGCCGAAGTGCCGAATCCATTCGCCGCTTTCGCGAAACTCGTCCGCAAGGCGTCTTGATCGTCGTCTTGACCGGTACCGACCTTTACGCCGATCTTGCGGTCAGCGCCGAAGCACGCGAGTCACTGGCACTGGCCGATCTGCTAGTCGTGCTTCAAGAAGATGCGATACAACATGTGCCGCTCGAATATCGCAAGAAAACCCACGTCGTTTTTCAATCCGCCAAAGCACTTTCCGCCGCGCAAAAACCCCGCAATAAACTGAACTGCGTCGTCGTCGGTCATCTGCGCGGCGAGAAAGACCCGGACATAATTTTCCGTCTCGTCGAATCACTACCCACAGAGTCGCCGATCCACATACTTCATATTGGTGCTCCCATCGACGAGAGGTTTGCCGCACGTGCACGGGAATTATCATCGACGTCACGGCATTACCATTGGGCGGGCCCGTTGGCCCATGGCCTGACCCGCGCCGCCATCAAACGCGCACATGTTCTCATTCATCCGTCGATTCTGGAAGGCGGTGCGAATGTGATCGTGGAGGCCATCTCGTCAGGCACGCCGGTGATCGCGTCCCGCATGTCGGGCAACATCGGCATGCTCGGCAAGGATTACATGGGCTATTTTCCGGTCGGCGACGTCGATGCGTTGCGGGCACAATTGGACCATTGCGCGGGCGACGCCAATTTTCTGCTACGCCTCAATACCGCTTGTGCGGCGCGGGCGAAATTATTTTCGCCTGCCGCTGAACGGTCTGCCCTTGTGAAACTCATATCGACATCGGCGATGCGCTGAAACAGCGTCGGCGACAACACGTATCAATCCGGACGAGTAGAATCAAATCCTTGAAAAACGGAACACCTAGTTGAATGCTCAACACGCCAGCAATTCCTTTGTAGCGCGTCTGGCATCGCCTTTTCGTGGAGACCATGCGATCTGCCGGGACAACGTAATTTGCGCTTGCAACGCGATCAACGAAACGACCGACGGTCGACCGCAAATGGCAGTCCACTAAGACGCAATTCATTTGATCAACTCCCGCATTGGTGAGGTCACTGGCGTGTTTTTGCTCTGCAATGCCCGCCGATGCTGGGGGTTTAATTTTCGTTGGTCTATGCACAATATTCGAAGTACAAAGACAGCGGCACAAACGGCACCATCCGAATTCTGGAGCGCACCATGACATCACGCAACCCATCAGCAGCATTCGTCGGCAACACGAAATTTACCGAACTTTCAACAAGATTTGAACAAGTTCGTGCCGCTACCGAGAGCTTGGCCACGCCGCTCACCAGCGAGGACACCGCCCTGCAGTCTATGCCGGACGCGAGCCCGGTGAAATGGCATCTCGCGCATACGAGCTGGTTTTTTGAAACCTTCGTCCTCGAGCGCTTCGATAACCACTTCAAACCGTACGATCCATCGTTTCGAGTGCTGTTTAACTCCTACTACAATGGCGTTGGCGACAAGCATCCGCGCCCGGAACGCGGGCTAATTTCTCGCCCCACACTCGCTGACATACTGGCATACCGGTGCCACGTGACCGCGCGCGTCGCGGAATTGCTATCTAAACTCGAAATAAGCGAACCCGAGTTCGCCGCGCTGATGTGGCTCGGCTGCAACCACGAAGAGCAACATCAGGAATTGATCCTCACCGACTTGAAACACCTGCTGTCCAGAAATCCCGCCAAACCGGCGTACCAGGAACGCTGGCCGCTCACGCCAATTCAGGGACGCAGGCCGCGCTGGGTATGCTACCAGGGCGGCCTGATTTCTGTGGGCCATAATGCTGGCCATGGCAGCGCCGGATTTGCGTTCGATAACGAGGGCCCGCGCCATCAAATGTTTGTGAAGCCATTCGAAATCGCCTCATACCCTGTCACGCATGGCGATTTTGCTGCATTCATTGACGCCGGTGGCTACACGCAAGCCGACTTGTGGCTGTCGATGGGTTGGGACTGGGTACAGGCCAACAGGATATCGGCGCCGCTTTATTGGGAGATGCGCGCGGGCGCATGGCATACCTTCACGTTGCATGGTATGGCCGCGATCGACGCGCACACACCGATCTGCCACATCAACTATTTTGAAGCCGACGCCTTTGCGCGCTGGGCGGCGACACAAGCACAGTGGAAAGGCGCGCGACTGCCCCGTGAAGCTGAATGGGAGCACGCCGCTGCCAGCGTGGAAATCGTCGGGAATTTTCAAGAGAGTCGCGCATTTCATCCTCTGGCACTGCGCGACGAGAAAATCTCATTGCAACCGCAACAGCTCTTCGGCGACGTCTGGGAATGGACACAAAGCGCTTACCTGCCCTACCCCGGTTTCCGCGCAGCAGAAGGCGCAGTCGGCGAGTACAACGGTAAATTCATGTGCAACCAGTTCGTGCTTCGTGGTGGCTCCTGCGCAACACCCAAACAACATATACGCGCGAGCTACCGCAATTTTTTCCCGCCGGAAGCGCGCTGGCAGTTTTCGGGTCTGCGACTAGCGCGCGACGCGCAATGAGCCAGCAATTGGAGGAGGCAAAGCGTCTATATGCCGCAATAGCACCGACCTACGACGCCGACACCAAGTTCATTACTGGTATTCGCAAGAGGGCAATCACCGCGCTGCACCTTCAACCGGGCGAAACCGTGCTCGACGCCGGCTGCGGGACAGGCTGGTGCTTGCCGATGCTTGCAACGCTGGTCGGCGAAAATGGCTACGTCATGGGTTTCGAGCCATCACCTGACATGCTCGATATCGCTCGGGCGCGAGCGTCTCGGCAACGTCTGACCAATGTGGCATTACAGCAGGCGTGCGGCGAAATGGTAGTACTTGATCGGCCTCCGGACGCAATCCTTTTCAGCTACACCCACGACCTCATTCGCTCCCGTTCGGCGTTGGAAAACATATTTCGTCAGGCCAAGCCCGGCACGCGCATCGTTGCAGTCAGTACCAAATTTTTTCCCAAATGGTTTTTCATCGGCAATTGGTACCTGCGCTATACCCATCGGGTGACGATAACCAATTTCGACGGATTCGATCGCCCATGGACATTACTCGCAACGCTGTGTCGTGAACATAGCGTTCGCACAACCACGCCGGGCAGCCGCTACCTGTTTGAAGGTCGGCTGCCCTGACGGTGATTGGCTGCTTTGGCAATAGCTGCGATTCATTTCGCGTAGAAAACCCAAAATGCCTGCCCCGCATTCGTCCAAACACTGATATCGGAAAACCCCGCCTCGCGAAGCATTGCATCGAACTGCTCACGCGAATACTTGTACGAATTTTCGGAATGTATCCGCTCGCCTTTTGCGAATACCCGCGCAGTTCCACCGATTATTACTTGCTGTTCAGCTAAGGACTCCAAGTGCATTTCGACGCGGCCAAGTCGTTCGTTGTACGCACCAACATGCTGCCAGCGGCGCTCATCAAAATCAGCATTGATGACACGGTTGATGTGGCGCAAGGCATTCAAATTAAAGGCCGCCGTCACGCCGAGTGCATCGGCGTAGGCTGCATCGAGATGACGCTTTTCCTTCTTTGCATCGACGCCGATCAGCAGACTGGCGCCCCCGGAGGCAAGGCGCATTTGGCGCAAGAACTGCGTCGCTGCCGGTGGCGTGAAGTTACCGATGCTTGATCCGGGATAGAAAAGCGTCGTCGGCCCGCTCAACAAGTGGGCAGGAAGCTCAAGCTGCTGTGAAAAATCCGTGATCAGGCCGATCATTTCAATTTCCGGAAACTCTGGTGCCATATTGGCCAGTGCGGTCTCCATTGATGGTCCGGCGATATCCACGGCCAGGTAGCGCCGCGGTTGGATGAACGGCAGCCACGACATCGCTTTGCAACAGTCACCCGCACCAAGATCGACAAAAGTGCCACAGGCGCCTACCCGCGCGCTGATTTCGCTCCGGTACTGCTGGAAAATCGCGCGTTCGGTACGCGTCGGATAGTACTCATCCAGTTGGCAGATCGCCGCGTAGAGAGCGCAACCTAGCGGATCGTAAAAGTATTTGGGCTCAATTGTGGCCGGATTTTCACGCAGACCAGTGACGAGCCGTTCAATTTCAGCCGCGTGGTCGACATGCAAACGGTCAAGCATTTGGTAGCCGATTGGCGCAGTCATAGGGTCATCATTTCGTTGATCATTTCGTGTAATCTGTCGGAGAATTTTATGGAAAAGCATACCGTGTTTCGACGGCGGTTGACGATTCCTGCTTTGCTTTGTTTTCTGTCTTTGTTGAGAGTTCTGCCTAGTTTCGTCAACCAACCCAGGAGTTTGCCATGCTGATCCCGTCCCGCTCACGTACGATGAAGTGTATTTCTGCCGCATTCGCTGTGCTGCTGTGCTCTGCAGCCCTGGCGCAAACCACGCTCAAGGTTTCCGCCATTCCCGATGAAAGCCCTACCGAGCTATTGCGAAAGTTTTCCCCCCTTGGCAAGTATCTCGAAAGCAAAATCGGCATGAAGGTTGAATTCACGCCAGTCACCGATTACGCCGCGACGGTTGAAGGCTTGGCGGCGAAGAAAATTGATCTCGTTTGGTACGGCGGCTTCACCTTCGTGCAGGCGCGCCTCAAGACCGGCAACGCCATCCCGATCGCCCAGCGCGAGGAAGACGAGAAATTCCGTTCGGTATTCATCACCCAACCCAACAGTGGCATCAACAGTCTCAAAGACCTCAACGGCAAGACGTTTACCTTCGGTGCGCCTTCCTCCACGTCGGGCTCGTTGATGCCCCGCTATTTCATGATGAAAGAAGGCATCGATCCTGACAAGGCGTTAAAACGTGTTGCGTTCTCAGGCGCCCACGACGCGACCGCGCTGCAAGTTGCGGGTGGCAAGGTAGATGCAGGTGCGCTCAATATTTCCGTCTATGAAAAGATGTTGGCTGAAAAGAAAATTGATGCCGCGCAAGTCAAAGTGTTCTACACCACCCCTGGTTACTACGACTACAACTGGACAGTGCGTGGCGACCTGGATCCGGTATTGATCAAGAAGTTGACCGATGCGTTCCTGTCGCTCGATGCCAACAATCCCGAACACAAAGAAATTCTCGCATTGCAACGCGCAACGCGTTTCATCGCAACGAAGCCCGAGAATTACAAGAGCATCGAAGAAGCGGCCCGCTCGGCTGGCTTGTTGAAATAGACTTTTCCCCTTCCGAAAGCGCCTGATCGCCCTGTGGCTGCTGGGACGACAGGCCTTTCGGAGCGAGTACCCTTCATGACTGTTTCGCTGGAAAATGTCACAGTACGCTTGGGCCGCGGGAGCGATGCCCGGGTAGCGATCGACTGCATGACGCTCGATTTTGAGAGTGGCGAGCAAGTTGCCATCATCGGCCCATCGGGTGCCGGCAAGACAACGCTGCTTCACACGCTGGCCTGCGCACACGAGCCCGCCTCCGGCACGCTGTTGATCGACGGCCTGAACCCCTGGACGATGAACGACGCGGATCGACATCGTCAGCGAGGACGCGCCTTTCTTGCGCCGCAAGCGCCGCCATTGCCGCCGCGCCAGCGTGTCATCACCGCCGTACTTGCAGGGCGGCTTCCGCAACAATCGACCTGGCAGGCGCTGCGATCGCTGGTTTACCCGCTGGATGCGGCGGCCGCAAGGGACGCGCTGGCGGCATTCAAGCTGGAGGATAAACTCACATTGCGCTGCGATCGCCTTTCCGGTGGTGAGCGTCAACGGGTGGGGCTGGCGAGGATGCTTTTGTCCAACGCGCCATTGATTCTGCTCGACGAGCCCGTGTCGGCACTCGATCCGGTGCTCGGTGCGGCGGCGCTGGAGACGGCGCAGATTGCGGCCAGGCAGGGCAACGCAACACTGGTGGTGAGTCTGCACGACGTAAATTTGGCGCGCCACCGCTTCCAGCGGCTGATCGGCGTCCGTGAGGGACGTGTGCAATTTGATCTGCGTAGCGAGCTTGTCACCGACGAACTGCTGGCCGGCCTTTATGGCGCTGAATTGACACTGGCAGTGAGCGAGCTGACGCTGCCCGACGTGGACAACCCCGCGCCTAAAATGACCCGTTGCTTCTGATGCATGCTGATTCACAACATTGGCGCGATCCAGCGTGGAGCGGTCGACTCACACTGTTCCTGGTATCGCTGCTGATACTGTTGCCGACCGGCTATTTCGCCGAATTCAACCCGCTAGTACTGCTGGACAAGAACAGCCTGCGGACCAGTGGCCATTTCCTCGCCACGTTTCTGCCACCGGCGCACTCGAGCGAGTTCCTGCGACTGGCCGCTGCCGCAGCTTGGAAGACGGTCGCGATTGCGACGGTCGGCATATTTTTCGCACTGCTGATAGCGGTGCCATTGGCGATCATCGCCAACCAGGCGCTGTCGATATCGAAAATCGGGCGGGACCGCTTGTGTACGCTTTGCCAATCCTTCCGCTATGCGATCCGCTGGTTGCTCATCGCATTGCGCAGCATCCCTGAATTAGTGTGGGCGTTGCTGTTCGTGCGTGCCGTCGGCTTGGGCGACACGGCGGGCGTCATGGCCATCGCCCTCACGTACGGTGGCATGCTCGGCAAGGTGTTCATCGAAATTTTCGAATCGAGCGAACCAGAAGCCACCCGCGCACTGCTTCGAAACGGCGCAGGACGGATGCAGGCGTTTTTTTACGGTACCCTGCCCGCCTGCCTGCCTGAACTGGTGTCATATACAGTCTATCGATGGGAATGCGCCATTCGCGCCTCGGTCATCATGGGATTCGTCGGCGCCGGCGGCCTGGGCCAGCAAATGGAACTGTCGATGCGCATGCTGGCCGGTGCCGAAGTCTTCACGTTTCTGGCAATTTTCGTGATACTGGTCTGGATCGCCGATCTCATCAGTCGCGAGCTACGAAGGATTCTCGATTGAATACGCGAGGGCGAAATGCCGAACAGGCAAAGCCCGCGTTGCGTGCACGGGCCTGGTTGGTCGGCATCAGCATTCTGGCACTGCTAATCGCGTCGTTCAGCAGCCTCACTGGAGACTGGGCTGGTCTTTTCAGTATTGAAGCTGCCAAAAGCATGTTCAGTTTATTTGCCGGTTTTTTTCCTCCAGCCGCCGATACGCCTTACCTGAAAAAAATCGCCTTCGCCACTATCGAGACGCTGGCGATATCCTGGCTCGGCACGTTGCTCGCGGTCGTGGCGGGCTTGTTTCTCGCGCTGCCAGCAGCTGGCTACTGGGGGCCGTTCGCGCGTGCACCAACTCGTTTCCTGCTCAACGTGCTGCGGGCAATTCCCGAATTGGTATGGGCAGCACTGCTGGTCATTGCTGCAGGGTTAGGCCCTTTTCCTGGCACGCTCGCGCTGGCCTTGCATACCTCGGGTGTACTGGGGCGGCTATTTGCCGAATCGCTTGAAAACGCTTCGCCCGAACCGATGGCTGCGTTACAACGCAACGGTGTTTCGGCGGTACCTGCGTTTTGTTACGGTACGCTGCCGACCATCATTCCGCAACTCGTCAGCTATACCTTGTACCGCTGGGAAAACAACATACGCGCCGCCAGTGTTCTGGGCGTCGCCGGTGCGGGCGGCTTGGGGCAGATGCTCCACTTTCATTTGTCTTTGCTGCAATACCGCGAGACCGGCACTATTCTGCTCGCGATGATATTGCTGGTGGCGCTAGTCGATGCACTGAGCAACAGACTGCGCAATCGCTTGTTAGGGTAGGGGAATTTCCGCATAAACACCAGCAATGATGCGGTGTTCGGACCATAAACTGCCTGCGATGTGCGCCAATGCTAGGGTTCTCAATCAAAATTTAGAGCAACAAGCGCCGGTAACTTCAGGCCACCCCACGAATCGTCACCAACGGCGGCGTAGAAACTGCCTTACGCGTCCCCAGCAGCCCAGCCAGCGCAATACCAGCACCACCGCCCACAATGCCAATCAGCGGAATCAACAAATTCGGTGAATAAGGCACACCCAGTACTTTATCCGACAGCACCATCGCCAACCCCATTGCGCCAACACTTGCGATCAGCCCCGACAGCAGACCAATGGCCAGAAACTCTGCAAGTTGTACGACGACCATTTGCTTGCGGCTTGCACCCAGCGTACGCATGATTGCCGCGTCGTACACGCGCTCGTCCTGCGTGGCAGCGATGGCGGCGTAGAGCACGACCAGCCCCGCGGCGAGCGCGAACATGAAGACGAACGAGACCGCGTCGGCGACCTGATTGGTGATGGTGCGTACCTGCGCCATGATCGCGGTCAGGTCGATTACCGACACATTCGGAAATTGTTTGACCAGGCCATTGACCACAGCCTCATTACCGGGCGGCAAATGAAAACTGGTGATGTAGCTCGCCGGATAGCTCTCCAGTACGCCGGGGCTGGAGATGACGAAGAAGTTGGCCTTGAACGAGTCCCACTCGACTTTGCGCAGGCTAGTGACTTTGGCGGTGAAACGCGAGCCGGCAATATCGTAGGTCAGGGTATCGTCGAGCTTGATACCCAGCGATTTTGCGATGCCTTCTTCGACCGAAAACTGTTTCTCGGTGGTATTGGCCGGCCAGAATGTTCCCGAGACAATTTTGTTGTCGGCCTGCATCGTCGATGCCCACGAAAGATTGAATTCGCGCTCGCTGGTGCGTTTGGCGCGCTCGTCGGCATAGCCCGCAGGCACCACCGGTTTACCGTTGATTTCGACCAGCCGCCCGCGCACCATCGGGTACAGATCCGGCGTGCTCATATTGCGTGACGCAAAATAACGCTTCACCTCGGCCAGTTGATCGCCCTGGATGTTGATGACGAAACGATTGGGCATGTCCGGCTTCATCGAACTCTGCCAACCAGCGATAAGGTCGGTGCGCACCAATGTCAGTAGCAGCATCGCCATCAGGCCGAGCCCCAGCGCCATGATCTGCACGAGGCTGCCGCCAGCGTGCCGCTTCATGTTGGCGATGCCATAGCGCCACGATCCAGACGTTGCGCCGCGCAAACTGGACGCAAAATTGATCAGCAGCCATCCAGCCAACGCAGCGACCGCCAGCGCCCCCACAAAACCGCCCAGCGCGATGGTGCCCAGCTTGACATCGCCGGCGCGCCAGATGATGAGTGCTGCCAGTGTCACAAAGCCCAGCAAATAGGCAAACGTGGCGCCCGCATCAAACGGGTCCACATCGCGGCGCAATACCCGCAGCGTGGATACCTTGCGCAGCGACAGCAACGGCGGCAGCGTGAAACCCAACAACAACACGAGGCCGATTACCGAACCCTGGATCGCGGGGATCAACGTCGGTGCCGGCAGCTCAACAGTGAGGAAACCACTGAGCATCGCCGCCAATACGCCTTGCGCCGCGTAACCCGCTGCCGAGCCGACGATGCAGGCAAACACACCCAAGAACAAAAACTGGATGAGGTTCAACGAGAAAATATCCGCCTGCGTCGCCCCCAGACAGCGCATCATCGCGGCACCATCCATCTGCCGCTGCGAAAACCGCCGTGCCGCCAGCGCGACAGCTACCGATGCCAGCACCACAGACAATAAAGCGGCCAATCCAAGAAAACGCTGCGCCCGCTCGAGCGCGACACGCACTTCCGAGCGGGCATCACGCACACCTTCGACGCGCTCACCACGTTGCAATTTCCCCGCGAACGTCGAACGGAATTCTTCTACCACTTTGGGCTCGCCCGAGAGCAGGAAACGGTAGGTGGCACGGCTGCCAACCTGCACCAGACGCGTTCCCGGCAGATCCTGCATATTCAGCATCACGCGCGGCGCGATGCCGAAGTAATCGAGCACGCTGTCGGGCTCCTTGATGATGATCGCCGCAATTTTCAGTTTCAGCGCACCGACGCGCAACTCATCGCCGACCTTGGCATTGATCCTGGCCAGCAACACCTCCGGAACCCAGATGGTTCCTGGTGCCGGTATCCCAGCCGCGTCGCGCGGGGCTGCGCCGGGTGCGTCAGCGATACGTATCTTGCCGCGCAGCGGAAAACCATCGGTAATGGCCTTTATCTCGGCGAGATTGACGCCTTGTCCGTTTTCCTGATCGCCAGAAACCATACTGGGAAACGTCGTCGTTTCGGCGGTATTGAGATTGAGGCGCGTGGCTTCATCGCGAAACTTCGCGGCAATCGGTTTATCGGTCAGCAAGACAGCGTCTGCCGCGATCAACTCACTGGCCTGCCGGTTCAGGGCGGATTCGACACGATCGGCGAAGAATGAAACCGTCGTCACACTCATGACCGCAATGAGTAAGGCAACCAAGAGAACGCGTGCCTCGGTGGATTTAGCATTGCGGCGGAACATGCGAAGCGCCAGAGTGAGTTTGTTCATGCTGGCCTACATCGCCATTTCAGATTGACGATCCTCGGTGCTGACCATGCCTGCATCGATAAACAACCGTCGACCGCAACGCGCCGCCAGCCCTGCATCGTGGGTCACAAGAATGAGTGTGGTGCCGCGTTCGCGGTTAAGCTCAAATAGCAAATCGATCATCGCGCGCCCGGTCTTGGCGTCGAGATTTCCGGTGGGTTCGTCGGCGAACAACAGTTTGGGCTCAGTCACAAAAGCGCGGGCAATAGCGACGCGCTGCTGTTCACCGCCGGATAGCTGCTTTGGATAATGCTTGACACGCGCGGCCAGACCCACCCGATCCAGAATCGATTTGGCACGCTGCGCGGCATCAGCAACGCCGCCCAATTCCAGCGGCAACATTACATTTTCCAGTGCGGTAAGGGACGGCAAAAGTTGAAACGACTGGAACACAAATCCGACCAGTCGTCCGCGCAGTCGAGCCCGGCCATCCTCATTGAGTGCGAATAAGTCCTCGTCAGCGATGAAAACTTTTCCTTCGGTAGGTGTATCCAAGCCTGCCATGAGCCCGAGCAACGTGGACTTGCCGGAGCCCGACGCGCCGACGACAGCGACGGTATCGCCCGCCTCCACATTAAAATTGGCACCATTGACAATGACCAGTTCGGCTTCGGATGTCGTCACGCGCTTGGTGAGCTTTTCGACGCGCACGATGAAGTTTGAATTTGGATTGCTCATTTGGTCGGTCACGGGTTTGGGGATGGCGAGGTTGGCCCGAAAGTTTTCCCGTCAGATGCTTGTGCCGGGGAAAGGTCTTTGAGCGTGGATAATGGTGGCGTAAGGAGCGTGGCGGCAACAGTCATGTAGTTAGGAATCAGCGCATTGTCTACTGTAAGACGCAGGAATTTTGTCAGAGCGCCACCACGGGCACCCTTGTTTTCTGACCAAGCGCCGAAATATGGATTGAAACGCGATAGAAAGCGGATTTTATGAAGGTTGGCGTGAAGATACAGTTTTCAAGCGAGTTGGCTGCAAATCGCGGAATTCATTTCTGTAGACTTGTCTTGTTCGCCATTGTGACCGCGTTTCTCTTCGCACCGTTCCCGGCGGCAGCAAAGGAAAGCAGCAACGTTCGCGAACGCGTGATGGTCTTTGGCGACAGTCTTTCCGCTGCCTATGGTATCAATCCCAAGGATGGCTGGGTTGCCTTGATGGCGGCCAAGTTGCAACCTCAGGGAATTTCAGTGGTCAACGCCAGCATCAGCGGAGAAACCTCTCGGGGCGGCGTGAGCCGGATAAAAACGGACCTTGCGCGACTCAGCCCGACCATCGTGATTATTGCGCTGGGGGCCAACGACGCGCTGCGCGGACTGCCGAATGCGGACACGCGAAAAAATCTGGAAGCGATCATAACGGCATCGCGTGCTGCCAGCGCACGTGTGGTGATCGCTGGTATCCAGATCCCGCCGAATTACGGGCTCGAATACGCTCAGCAGTTCCGCGATATGTATCCCGATCTCGCGGCAAAATACAAGCTCCCATTCGTCCCATTTCTGCTTGAAGGCATCGCCGACAAACTCGAACTCTTTCAGGCTGACCGACTGCACCCGATTGCTGCTGCACAACCACGGATCGTCGAAAACGTGCTGCCCGCCGTCTGGCAGGCCATCGGCAAGACCAGCGCTGCCGCGCGAAAATGAGTGTGACGGATTTGCCCGAGCAAGGCGTGCGCATGCGTACTCAGGCGGGCGTTCAGGTGTTGCCATTGAACGTGGCTTCACTCAACGCTTTCGATACCGTCATCGACGTGAGAAGCCCCGCCGAGTTTGCTGATGACCATATCCCCGGCGCGGTCAACTACCCGGTACTCAGCGATGACGAGCGCGCCGAAGTTGGCACTATCTACAAACAGGTATCTGCATTTGAGGCCAAGAAAATCGGCGCCGCCATGGTGGCGCGCAACATTGGCACCCACATCGATGCAACATTTCGCGACAAGCCAAAGAACTGGAAGCCGCTCATCTACTGCTGGCGAGGCGGCTCACGCTCCGGCGCAATGACGCACATTCTGCGCAGCGTGGGATGGAGCGCATTGCAGTTGGAAGGTGGCTACAAGCGCTGGCGCGGACAGGTCATTGCTGATCTGGCAACGTTGCCTGCTCTGTTTCGCTATCACATCATTTGCGGACGCACCGGGTCAGGCAAGAGTCGGCTGCTGGAAGCACTCGCAGACTGCGGCGCGCAAGTCCTTGATCTGGAAAAACTGGCGGCTCACAAAGGCTCGGTACTTGGCGACCTACCCGATCAACCGCAACCGGCGCAGAAGCTTTTCGAAAGCCAAATTTGGCACAACCTTGCTCGCTTCGATTCGGCGCGTCCGGTTTACATCGAGGCGGAGAGCAAGAAAGTCGGCAACTTGAGGGTGCCGCAATCATTGATTGAACAAATGTGGCAGGGACAGTGTTTTGAGGTTGTGACCGGCCCGGCGCTTAGAATCCAATTGCTGCGCGAGGAGTACGCGCACTTGATTGCAAATCAGGGGCTGCTGTTTTTCAAGCTCGACTGCTTGAAGGGCTTGCATTCTTCTGCGCAAATCGCGCACTGGAAAGAACTTGCAAGTGCAGCGCGCTGGGACGACTTTATCGGTGACATGTTGGCCAATCACTACGATCCAGCTTATGCCAGATCCATGTTTACCAATTATGCCAATGCACGAGTCGCGACGCCTCTACTGATCGCGGACATTTCTTCAATCGGGTTTTCGATTCTCGCAACCCGACTTCCAGCTTAGTGAAAGATTGTGAATTACCGCACAACTCTTTCATCAATACGTTAAACTCTTTGAAAAACAGCGGTTAGCCGCTCAAACCTGATTCCGATTCTACGTAAAACCCTCCCCCAACCAGAATCGCAATAATGCAAAACCGCCCGACCAAGATCGGTAAATACAACATCCTGTCCGAGTTGGGTCGTGGTGCGACAGCGATTGTGTACCTGGGCGAAGATCAGTTCAATGATCGCAAGGTAGCGATTAAACTGGTGACGCCCGACGAAGGCATGGGCGCCGATGAAGCCCGCCGGTTCGAAAAGTTATTCCTCAATGAGGCAGCGATGGTGGGCAAAATGTCCCACCCCAATATCGTCGGCGTCTACGATGCAGTAATCGAAGGCGAAAATCGCTACATCGTGATGGAATACGTCGGCGGCGGCTCACTCAAAAAGTTTTGTACCGAGACCAATTTATTGCCCGTTCGACAGGCCGTTTTGATCATTTTCAAGGCCTGCCGCGCGCTTGATTACGCATTCCAGAATGGCGTCATTCACCGCGATATCAAATCCGCCAATATCCTGCTGTCCGAACGGGACGATATCAAGATATCCGATTTCGGTACGGCACAAATCTCACAGGCAACCCATACACAAATTGACGGCTTTGTCGGTTCGCCCGCCTATATGGCGCCGGAACAAATCAATGAAGAGCCGCCTTCTGCGCAAACGGATATCTATTCCCTAGGCGTGACGATGTATGAATTGCTGGCCGGCCGCCTGCCGTTTCAAGCGGCCAATTCGGTAGCGATGATCAACAAGATTCTTAACGAGACGGCCACGCCGCTCAAGAGTATTCGACCCGATCTGCCCGACGAACTGGTGGTCATTGTCGAAAAAGCGATGGCACGCGATCCAGCCAAGCGCTACCCGGCGTGGTACGCAATGGCGCGCGATCTGGCCGATACATTTCCGCAACTGGAAAAATATTCATTCGAGATATCGTCCGCAGAAAAATTTAATTCACTTAGAAAGCTCGAGTTTTTTCGCGATTTTCGGGATTCCGAACTTTGGGAAGTGTTGCGCGGGGCAGTCTGGGAAAATCATGCACGAGAAAAAAGCCTGCTGCTCGAAGGCGATGTCGGTCATGCATTCTTTATCATCGTTTCCGGCCAGGTAAAAGTCATCAAGGACGACAAGTTGCTAAACGTACTCAAGGACGGCGACTGCTTTGGCGAAATGGCTTATCTCTCGGGCGACAAGGCGCGCCGCACCGCGTCCATCATCTCGGTCTCAGAGGTCCAGCTATTGCGCATCCAGGATGTCCAGCTTGAACAGCTCTCCGACGCCTGCCAATTGCGATTCAATCGGCAGTTTCTGAAAACGCTTATTGAGCGGCTCGCGTGGACCAGCAATGTCTTGGCGCAAGTCAAGAAATAGCGTCGCGGGCAGGATTTTGCAGTAATTCACATTCGGAACGCATATTAACTGCGCTCGCCGGTGCCTTTCTGACCGTACAATAGTTTTTCTGCTGTAAGGCCGTTGCTTTCCAGATCGCGCTTCCATGCCGACCGCGTAACGATAGGGTGAAACTACCATGCAAATTTCCCAAGGCTTGTCTATCAAAAACACTCTCGCTTTGTTTGCGGGAATCGTCGCGGCAATTTTTATCGTTGTTGGTGTGATCGCGTACTACGCAGTGGATTCCTTCCAGGGTACGTTGGAAAAATCCACTTCGAATGCAACGCTGCTGCGTGCCACCGGTAGTGCGCACCAGATGCATGACGCGATACGCGCCGACGTCGTCACCTTCTTGCTCGCGTTTGAGCGCGGCGAATCGGAGTGGATGGAACGTACAGAAAAAGCATTGGCGTCACACAAGAAGGAGTTTGTTGCTGCGCTTACGCAGCTCGATGGCGTCAAGAGTGCGTCTCCGGACGCCCGACGGGCCATTGAAACACTGAAGCCGGCGATCACGTCGTACATTGCCGAGTCTGACAGGATGATCATGACGGCCAAAGCCAATCTGATCGGGGCGATCGCCCAGATCCCTGACTTTGAAAAATCCTTCAAATTTACCGCAACCCAGCTCGACAATCTCACCGCACAGGCTGAACGGGACAACGTCGCCTTTTCCACCGACAGTCAGGCGCTTTCACGCGGCACCACGGCACTCGTTGCGACTGCCGTGGCAATTGGCCTGATCGTTTTATTTCTCGTTTCGTGGTGGACATACGGTGTCATCTCCAAACCGATTATGCAGGTGTTGCGTGCCACAGAGGATCTGCGTACCGGCCAAGGCGACCTCACGCGCAAATTGCCTGCGATGTCCGGTGAGTTCGGCCGCGTGTCGACATCGATGAACGCCTTCATCAGCCAGTTGCACGATCTGGTTGCACAGGTGGCGATTAACGCTGGGGAAATCGCCAACGCTGCTAGGCAAATCAGTGCGGGAAACACCGACCTGTCGGCACGCACTGAAGAGCAGGCATCCACACTGGAGCAGACTGCGTCCAGCATGGAGGAGTTCACATCGACGATTCGCCAGAATGCCGAGAACACAAAGCTCGCCAATGGCCTTGCGTTGAGCGCGTCAGACGCTGCCCGCAAGGGTGGAAGCGTTGCAGTCAAGGCAGTGGAAAAAATGGCTGCCATCAACTCAAGCTCCCGCAAGATTGGCGAGATCATCAGCGTCATTGACTCCATCGCGTTTCAGACGAATATCCTGGCGCTCAATGCCGCGGTTGAGGCAGCTCGGGCCGGCGAACAGGGTCGGGGCTTCGCCGTTGTCGCGGCGGAAGTGCGGGCGCTGGCGCAACGCAGCGCGGCCGCCGCCAAAGAAATTAAGGAGCTCATTCACAACACGGTCGATCAAGTGGGCGAAGGAACGCAGCTGGTAAACGAAGCCGGCAACTCCATGCAAGGCATCGTGGTTGGCATTCAGCAGGTCACTGAGATCATCAACGAGATTTCCGTTGCGTCACACGAGCAGGCTACGGGAATTGATCAGGTCAATTTAGCCATCATCCAGATGGAAGATGTTACCCAGCAAAATGCCGCGCTTGTCGAACAAGCCGCCGCTGCCGCCGAATCAATGCGCGAGCAGGCGGAAGCGCTGTCCGAGCTGGTTTCACGATTCAAACTGGATGACTCAAAGCTTCGTGAAGAACAGACACGTGCGCGCCGCACCGCTGCCCTGGCCGATAGTGGTCCGGCCAAAACCAGCAATACCCGGGTCAGCGTGCCTGAAAACCGCAACAAAGCGACCGCGCTGCCCAAGGATTTGGACGGCGAGTGGGAAGAGTTCTGAGCTAACAAGCAACACCGCCGCAACCGCGAGGGCATTTCAATGTCAACTTCGAAGAGAGTCCGGGAAGAAACCCGCAAACTGCAGGAATTTCTCACCTTCACGTTGGGTGGTGAGGAGTACGCCATCGATATCTTGAAGGTGCAAGAGATTCGCGGCTACGACTCGGTTACGCGAATCGCCAATACGCCGGCCTTTATCAAGGGCGTGATCAATCTACGTGGTTTGATTGTGCCAATTGTGGACATGCGCATCAAGTTCAATCTGGGCGAACCGGTATACAACGAATTCACTGTCACCGTCATCCTGAATCTCGGTAAACGTGTAATCGGTGCCGTCGTCGATTCAGTCTCCGACGTGATTTCATTAGCGGCAGAAGACATTCACCCGGCACCCGAATTTGGCACTTTTGATATGCAATACCTGCTTGGACTGGCCGCCGTGAATGAACGGATGCTTATTCTGCTCGATATCGAGCGCTTGATGAGTAGTGCCGAGATGGCGCTCATTGATCAGAGCGCTGCATGAGCCGATTCGACGAACATCCAAATGCCGAGCCGTTGGCCGCCTCGCCGACGCAAGTGAAATTTCTCGCGTTGCAGGAGCTTGTTCGAAGGGCGGCCTCGCAGGTCGATTCTGCGCATAGCGAAATCGGCGAAACCCGCGCGATTCTGAAAGATGCCGTCGAACAACTCATGCCCGCCTTCACTGCGCTTCGCAATAGCGAGATGGCAGGTGGTTTGCGTGACTCACCGAGCGCCGACCAGATTCGTGCGATCCGGGCAAGTGGTCCCGCATTCTCCGCGTTGCAGTTCCAGGACATCTCGGACCAATTGCTTGCCCATGCGCAAGTGCGCCTGCAACGGCTTCTGGCCGAAGTGGAAGGTGTCGCTGCGGCGTTGGGTCGCGGTAACGCCGAGCCGCCGAAAATCGACGCATTGATGCAAATGATCGCGGCGGCAAACGACAATCTTGCAGCACTTGATATTTCGCTCGTCAAGCCGGTTGGCAAAGCGCATCTTGGGACGGGCGACATGGAGTTTTTTTGAACGCCGGACCGCAAGAATTCGATGCCAGCCATTTCACTCACTCACGCTCTTCATTTGTAGAACTGTCCAATGAAAACTATTCTCACCGTTGATGACTCTCCTTCAATCCGGCAAATGCTCGCCTATGTCCTTAGCAGCAATGGCTATCAAGTCATTGAAGCGGGCGATGGCGAAGAGGGCCTGATGCTGGCGAAGGCAAACAAGGCTGACCTGGTACTTACCGACCAGAACATGCCAAAGATGGACGGCATTGCGTTGATAAAAGCATTGCGCGCACTACCCGCCTACAGGCAGGTCCCGATCATGATGCTGACCACTGAATCATCTCCCGCCCTTAAGCAGCAGGGGCGAGACGCAGGGGCAACCGGCTGGATGGTTAAACCATTTGATCCCGAAAAGCTGCTTGAAATGCTCAAGAAAATTCTCGGCTGAAATGCAACTGATTCACTCTTAGCCCGGCATGGCACTCGATATTTCTCGCTTTGCAAAAGCCTTCTTCGAAGAAGCTCAGGAGCATATCGCCTCACTGGAAAAATTGCTGGTCGCAGTAGATATTCGTGCGCCGGACGACGAATCACTTAATGCAATTTTTCGGGCGGTCCACTCCGTGAAGGGTGGTGCGGCCGCATTTGGGCACCGCCACCTGACCGATTTCACCCATGATTTTGAGACCATTCTCGACCGCGTTCGAAAGCACCAGCTGGCACTCACCAAACCAATGGTCGATGTATTTCTCAAGGCGGGAGATGCGATCGGCGACCATGTCGATGCGCTGTCGCAGGATCGCCAGCCCGATCTCGACGTGATGTCACGCTTGCGGCAAAGTCTGCTCGATGTCGGCACTGATGCGCCATCACTGCCGACGGAAACAGTTTCGATCAACGCGCCCCGGTATCGCGTTGCGATGAAACTGGACCGGGCGCAATTCAGCGATGATGCAGTGGACGCACTTAAAGATGACATTGCCGGACTGGGGCAAATCACCGGCACTGAGATCGTCGCCACAAACGAGCGGACGATTTCGTTCTCGTTTGCGCTTGAAGCGGATATTGAGCCGGACGAACTGCGCGAGAGTCTGGAGTTTCTGGCGCCTGCCAATGACATTGACATTCAGGAGCGTTCTACAGAATCAACGTCTACTGTGCCTGCGGCACCTGAAATTGCCGACGATCCGGATGGCGATTTCGGCTTTTTCGCACCGTTGCCGGCCGCAGTTTTCGAATTACCACCTGCAGGCGCGCCTGCGCCGCCCACCGTAGATGGAGACATTCACCTGTCCTCGCTCGTGGACGCCACATCTATACGGGTTAACGTGGCAAAGGTTGATCAACTGATCAACCTGGTCGGCGAGCTGGTGATCGCGGAAGCCATGGTCGCTCAAGCGGCTTCCGTCCTGGACACCAATCAAAATACGCTGCTTGCCGATGGTCTTGCGCAGTTGTCGCGAAACACCCGCAATCTTCAGGACGCGGTGCTGGCGATTCGCATGATGCCGATCAGCTTTGTTTTCAGCCGACTGCCGAGACTGACGCGCGATCTTGCTGATCGTCTTGGCAAGGAGGTTGAGCTCGAACTTCAGGGCGAGGACACCGAGCTGGACAAAAGCGTGATCGAAAAAATCGCAGATCCACTGACACATCTTGTCCGAAACGCCCTCGATCACGGTATCGAAACGCCTGAAGACCGTATCGCTGTCGGCAAGCCGCGCATCGGCTTTCTGGTCGTCCGTGCGGCTCACCAAAGCGGCAATATTGTCATTACCGTCACGGATGACGGCGCCGGACTAGATAGGGAAAAAATACTCGCCAAAGCGCGCGAAATCGGCCTCGATGCCGGCAGTAACTGGCAGGACGACGACGTCTGGCGACTCATCTTCACACCGGGGTTTTCCACCGCAGCATCGGTAACGGACATATCTGGCCGTGGTGTCGGCATGGATGTTGTCTGGCAAAACGTGCACGCCCTGGGCGGTAAGATCGACATCGATTCAATCCACGGCGAGGGTACGACGATGACGATACGACTGCCGCTAACGCTGGCTATTCTCGACGGCATGTCTATTCTGGTCAGTGGCGAAACCTATATTCTGCCTCTGGCCAGCATCTCGCATTCGGTGCAGCCGCTTGACTCTGACATCAAGACCGTGAACGGTGCCAAGGTCGTCCTGGTTCGCGATGAGTACATTCCCATCACGTCCCTGGCGGCGTTGTTCAATCTGCCGTCATCTCCAGAAGGCTCCGGAATTCTCGTCGTCCTCGAAGTTGACAATATGCGTACGGCGCTTCGCGTGGACGAGCTCGTCGGCCAATTGCAGGTTGTACTGAAAAGCCTTGAAGCAAATTATCGCCGCGTGAAAGGCGTTTCGGGGGCGACGATACTGGGGGACGGCCGCGTAGCCCTGATTCTCGACGCCGCCTATCTGGTCAGCGTCGCGCATTCGACGGCACGCGAGATCATTCACGTCGCAGGCGAGCATCGTGGCCACTAGATTGCTGCACCGAGACGCAATCCTGAGGCGCACTGAAGCAGGCACCAGCAAAATGCGCGCCCGGACTTCGGATATTTCTCCAAAGCTTCGCTCTGTCCTTTTCCTCATCGATGGCGAACGTACACTCAATGACCTGCTCGATCGTGCCGGCAGTCTGCGTGACTTGCTCTATTCGCAGATCGGGGCATTGCTCGATCTCGGTCTGATTCAGTCGAGCAACGACACGCTTGATGGCGCGCATAGTGGTGCGCCGGACGCCACTGCGCCAATCACGCGAAAATTTGCCTCCAAAGCACAGGATCTTCCGCCAATTGTTGCGGCTAAAATGCAGCTCCTGTTGCGACTGGAAACCACACAGAGCGACGATATCGATCTACTCGGGGCCGAGTTGTTGGATGCAAGAACGCTTCGCGACCTCGCCTTCACCGCGAAATCGGTTACCAATCAATTGGCGATGTCGGTGGGGACCGAACGGAGCCAGAAATTCTGGGCCGATGCCAAGGAAATTCTCACCGCGTGGCGGGACTTGTCTGCGAAAGAGTCTGAATGAAAGCCGGCTCCGCATATCGGTCGCGACCGCCTGCGCCGGGCGTCGACAGTGAGCGCGCCGCATCTAAAGAAACCAACGCGACTGTTTTCAAAAGCTTTGCGTTTTCCGACGCAGACTTCAACCGGTTGCAAAGAATGATCTTCGATTTTGCCGGCATTTCCCTTAACGCCAACAAGAAACCGATGGCCTACAGCCGCCTGACGAAGCGGCTACGGCAATTGAATCTTTCCACGTTCGGCGAGTACCTCGACTTTGTGCAGTCCAGTGGTGACGACGAGCACGTCAGATTTATCAATGCACTCACCACCAATCTCACTTACTTTTTTCGGGAGCCACATCACTTCCCAATATTGGTCGATCATTTGATGAACATGACCGCGACAGAGCCGCTGGTGGTGTGGAGTGCCGCATGCTCAACGGGGGAAGAGCCTTATTCGATTGCAATGGCTGCCATTGAGGCGTTTGCCAGTGACGCACCGCCTGTGCGAATCATCGCCTCTGATCTTGACACTGAAGCCCTGGCGACGGCGGCGCGCGGCGTGTATTCGATGGAAAAACTCGCATCGCTGTCGCCACAGCGCCTGAAGAAGTTTTTCCTCAAGGGTGCCGGTGCGCAAGCCGGGTACGCGCGCATTCGCCCGGAAGTGCAGCGGCTGGTGGAGTTCCGCCAGGTCAATCTGCACGAAGGCCCATGGAGTATCGAAGGACCGCTGGCCGCAATTTTCTGCCGCAATGTGATGATCTATTTCAACAAGGAGACGCAGTCGAAGATACTGGCGCGATTCATGCCGCTGTTGCGTCCCAACGGGTTGCTGTTCGCGGGACACTCGGAGAATTTCTTCTACAACGCTGGTGACATCTTTCGCAGTCGTGGCAAAACCGTCTATGAGCTGGCGAACTGACCACCATGGACAACAACGATAACAAGCGCGCGGAGAATTATCCAACCCGATACTTCGACCGGCACTTTGGCCTTGAAGCCGCAAAAATTCTGCCCGGTGAATATTTCGCGACTGACAAGAATATGGTCCTCGTCACCGTGCTCGGTTCGTGTGTTACGGCATGCCTTCGCGACAACCGTGCGGGCGTCGGCGGGATGAATCATTTCATGCTGCCGCGCAGTGAACAGGATCCCGCCAATCCAATTTCAATGTCGGCGCGTTACGGTACATTTGCGATGGAGATTCTGATCAACCAGTTGCAGAAGATGGGCGCGCGGCGCGAGAATATGGAAGCGAAAGTTTTCGGTGGCGGCAATGTGCTGCGTGGGTTTACGGTCAACAGCATCGGTGAGGCCAACGCCAATTTCGTGACCGAATATCTGCACAACGAAGGCATCAGGATCGTGGCCAAAGACCTGCTCGGCGTGCATCCGCGCAAACTGTATTATTTCCCGGGTACCGGTAAGGTACTGGTCAAGAAAATCAAGGAACTCCACAACCATACGATTGTGGAACGTGAAAGTGAGTACAACCTGCGGTTGCGTAATGTGGTCGTTGGTGGTGACGTGGAGATATTCAAGTGAAAATCAAAGTTCTGGTGGTTGACGATTCGGCGCTGATCCGAAATATCCTCAAAGAGATTATCAACGAGCAAAGCGACATGATGGTGGTCGGTGCAGCGCCTGACCCCTTGGTGGCGCGTGAAATGATTCGTTCGCTGAATCCGGATGTGCTCACGCTGGACATCGAGATGCCCAACATGAACGGGCTGTCGTTCCTGAAGCGTCTAATGCGGGTACGACCGATGCCCGTCGTGATGTTGTCCTCGCATACGCAAGAGGGCTCCGATATTGCGTTCCGGGCATTGGCCATGGGCGCAGTGGATTTTGTCGGCAAACCGGTTGCGGGTGAATCCACCGACGACGATTATGCACAAGTGATCGTTGAAAAAATTCGCGGCGCCTACGCCGCCCGCGACAAGATCGAGCCACTCGATATCAATCGCGCTGTGGACGCCGATGAAGTGTTGCCGATGCTGGGTAGCGCTGCAACCGTGCAGAACCGCGTCATCGTCATCGGCGCTTCAACCGGGGGAGCCGAAGCGCTAAAGGACATTCTCGTCTCCGTGCCGGAGGACTGCCCGGCAATCCTGATCGCGCAACACATGCCCGGCACATTTACCAAACTTTTCGCCAAACGCCTGGACGGCCTATGCAAGATCACGGTTAAGGAAGCTGAAGACAACGAGCCGGTTTTGCCTGGTCACGCCTACATCGCACCCGGAGGATTTCACTTGCGGCTGGAGCGCTTTGGGTCACGCGGCTACGGCATCAAGATCGGCAGCGACGCGGCCGTCAATCTGCATCGTCCGTCCGTCGACGTGCTATTCATGTCAGCCGCGGAATCTGCCGGTGCGGATGCAATCGGTGTCATTCTCACCGGTATGGGAAAAGACGGAGCGCATGGACTGCTGGCGATGCGCAAGAAAGGCGCGTTTACGATTGCACAAGATGAAGCCAGCTCGATCGTGTTCGGCATGCCAAAAGAAGCGATCGATATTGGGGCAGCCGAAATGGTCGCGCCGCTCAATCAGATCGCACGGCGCATCATGAGCAATCTCGCCGGCGTAGGAAATGATGTTGGCGGCGCAAATGGCGGGGATAAAACGAACGAATAGCTGGCCAATGCAATGGCGTAGAATGTCTATTGACGCGGCTTACAGGCACAAAATGCTTGGCAACCCGCGTCATTGCTGGAGTTTCAGGAATTACGGGGCTGGCTCAGGTCGTTAATGGCACGTCTTACATAGCTTCCTTGTCCACTTCATCACGCGTGGTTCAGCAAACACACCGCCTCAGCGGCGATGCCCTCGCCCCGCCCGGTAAAGCCAAGCTTCTCTGTCGTCGTTGCCTTCACATTTATCTGCGACGCATCGACGCCAAGATCGGCTGCGATATTGGCGATCATCATGGCGATATGCGGCGCCATCCTCGGTGCCTGCGCGATGATGGTGGCATCCACGTTGCCAATGCTAAATCCCCGTGCCGCGAGCTTGCTCGCAGCAATGCGCAGCAGTTCCCGGCTGTCTATCGCTTTGTAGCGAACATCGCTATCCGGAAAGTGCAAGCCGATATCGCCCATGCCTGCAGCACCCAGCAATGCGTCCGAGATCGCATGCAGTAAGACGTCGGCATCGGAGTGGCCCAACAAGCCGCGATCATGATCAATCGTCACGCCGCCGATGATGAGAGCCCTGCCCGGCACCAGCTGATGCACATCAAACCCATGACCTACGCGAATCGTCGCCATCGTCTTAATCCTCGCTCAGTAGCATGCGCGCCAGTTTCAAATCCGGCGCGTACGTCACTTTCAAATTTGCGCTGTCGCCCATCACCAGTTTTGGCTGATGCCCCAGTGTCTCGATTGCCTGCGCTTCATCGGTTGCTTCCGGACAAATAGCCAGTGATTTCCGCAGCAAGTGCGATCTAAACATCTGCGGTGTTTGCGCACGCCACAGCCGTTCACGTGAAACGGTTTTTTCGACGCGCAGATTGCCATCATCAAATTTTATCGTGTCGTTCAGCGGCAATGCCAGCAGACCACCAACAGAATCATTTTCGAGTTCATCAATAAACTGTTCAATTAGTTCCGGTCGAATGCATGGACGTGCCGCATCGTGCACCATCACCCAATCGTCCGTACCAACGATCACGCGGCCTGCAATTGCATCGAGACCGTTTATTACCGTCTGGGTGCGAGAACTGCCGCCGACACGCGCGGTCGAAACCGTGCTTCCCAACAGCGCCCAATCCGCTTGATAGTTTTGCCAGTGATTGTCGTCTGGTGAAAGTACCACGGTGATGTCGCTTATGCGCGAGACTTTTGACAGCGCGAACAAGGTGTGGAATATCAGCGGATGGCCGGAAATATCAAGGTATTGTTTGGGTAGTGCATCACCGAATCGCGTTCCGGTACCGGCAGCCGGCACCAGTACCATTATTTTTGTCTTCATCAATTTTGTCGTAGGCAACATCAGTCGTTCAGGGAAACTGATTATCTCACCACGATGTAAACATCACGTAAACTGAATCCGGGATTTCGCGACGGTAACAAAAATTCAAACACCAAAAAAACATGAAACGCCGCTTGATATTGCGTTCGATACTTGTCGCGTTTGCCGTCGCGGTTATTGTCGTATTCGCGACCGTCAGCGTCAGACAGGCGAACTTCGCTCCCGAATGGCTGAATCTGCCATTGAAAGCACCACGCGTTTCGGGCGAGCTTGTCATCCTGACATTGCGCGGTCCGACCACCACGCAGGATGTTCCGCAAGCAGGTAAACGCAAGGACGAGACGCAGACCGGATTTGAGCATGATCTGGCGACGCTATTCGCAAAAGAACTCGGCGTCATTCCAAAATTTGTGGTGATGCCCAGCCAACAAAAACTGCTTGCTGCCCTACTCGAAAATCGCGGCCATCTGGCTGCTGCTGGACTGGTCCCAACTGTCGATCTGCGAGCAAAGTTTGCCTTTAGCCAAAGCTACAAACAGGTTCAGCACCAATTGATTTACTCGGCCGCTGATGACAAACCAAAATCACTGCGCGACGCGAACGGAAAACGCATCGCCGTGATTGCCGAGTCGCCCGCCCACGACCTGTTACGCGAAATGACGGGCGACTTTCCCGGCATTGCCATCGACGTCATTCCAAACGAATCGCACACCGACGAATTGCTGAGGCGCGTCGAGAAGAAAGAGAGCGACTTTGCGATCATTGACAGCAGCGCGTTCGCGGTCAGCAAACATTTGCATCCTGATGTCGCAAAGGCATTCAACGTCGGCCGCGAAAACAAACTGGCATGGGCGTTTGCACCAAATACTGACTACGACCTGCAGCAGAGCGCCGTACAGTTTTTTGACAAGATCCGTAACAACGGCACACTCAGTCAACTCATCGATCGCTATTACGGTCACGTTGATCGCATTCAGGCCGCAGACTCCGGCGCCATCATCGAAAAAATACAGACCGTATTGCCCAAGCTGAAGCCGCTTTTCCACGAAGCCCAACATTTGACCGGTATCGATTGGCGGATCATCGCGGCCATTGGGTACCAGGAGTCCCACTGGGACCCGCTGGCAACCTCCCCGACTGGCGTACGCGGACTGATGATGCTCACCGAAGACACGGCTGATCGCATGAAAGTGAAGAATCGGCTTGATGCCCGCGAATCGATTATCGGCGGAGCGAAATACATCGTCTTGCTGCGCGAAATCATTCCAGCGCGCATCGTCGAGCCTGATCGTACCTGGCTGGCACTGGCCGCCTACAATCAGGGCTACGGGCATCTTGAAGACGCGCGAATTCTTGCGCAACGGCTGAAGCTCAATGCGGATTCATGGCTCGATGTTCGCAAGGCATACCTCAAACTCCGCGAGCCAGAGCATTACGAACAACTCAAGCACGGCTTTGCCCGCGGCGACGAGACGGCGCAGTTTGTCGAGAATATCCGCAACTACACCGACATCCTTACACGACTTGAAAAGCCGCTGGACCTGGACATACGCTACGACTTGCAACTCGACGACACCACCCTCAGTATTGGCGCGCCCAAGCGGGTTCAACCCGCTTCAAATGTATCCACATCCAAGTGACTGGTGTCACCCCAGATTTCAATCTTCCAACCGTCGTGGCCTGCAGAAATGCGGTTATAGCCGACATTCGGGATGGCAATTTTTTGGGAACCGACCGGCAGAACATTGAGCCAGCGATAAATGACGCCAAGCACGCCGCCATGCGTGACGACCAGCACACGCTTGCCCACATACACTTTGCAGATACGTTCAATCGACGCCCTTATGCGTTGATGAAATACAGCACGACTCTCACCTTCTGGCAGCGTAAATTCTGCATCGACCAAACCGGTGGTCGAAAACATCTGCGGATACCGCATTTCCATCTCGGCGTAGGTCAAACCCTCGCCGGTGCCGAAGCAGCGCTCGCGCAAAGACGAGTCTAGTGCCACAGCCAATGCCCGCCCTTTGACGAGGATCTCGGCCGTGTGCCGTACTCTGCCGAGATCGCTTGCGACGACCACATCGATGTGCTCTTCCACCAACCGCATCGCGCATGCCTCCGCCTGGGCGATGCCTTCCGGCGTCAAATCACTATTGAGATGTCCCTGGATGCGGTGCTCGCGATTCCAGAAGGTTTCCCCATGACGGATGACGATGAGTGTTGTGTCCGTCATCCCGGCAAGCCCGCCACCGGCGAAACGAACTTCATTTGCCCGCTTCCAGCTTCGTCATACCACCCATATACGGCACCAACGTTTCCGGTACCGTCACGCTGCCATCGGCGTTCTGATAGTTCTCCAGCACGGCAACCAGTGTACGACCCACGGCGAGGCCAGAACCATTGAGCGTATGCACATTCTGCGTACGGCCCTTCTCATCCTTGAAGCGCGCCATCATGCGCCGCGCCTGGAATGCTTCATAGTTCGAGCACGAAGAAATTTCACGATAGGTACTCTGTGCCGGCAACCAAACCTCGAGGTCATACGTCTTGGCCGACGCAAACCCGATGTCGCCGGTGCAGAGCAGCATGGTGCGATAGGGAAGCTCCAGCTTTTGCAGAATGCGCTCCGCGTGTGCGGTCAGTTCCTCATGCGCCTCAGCAGATTTATCCGGATGCACGACTTGCAATACCTCCACTTTGTCGAACTGATGCTGCCGGATCATGCCGCGTGTGTCCTTGCCATAGCTGCCGGCTTCCGAACGAAAGCATGGGCTGTGACAGACGAATTTGAGTGGCAACTGCTTTAAGTCAACGATGGTGTCGCGCACAAAATTGGTCACCGGATACTCGGCAGTGGGAATCAAATACAGATCTCGCCCCTCGATCTTGAACAGATCATCCTTGAATTTGGCCAGCGATGAAACGCCGTCCGCCGTTTCGCCCGAGACCAAGTACGGCACATACACCTCCGTGTAGCCATGCTCGGCCGTATGCGTATCCAGCATCATTTGGGCAAGCGCCCGCTGCATGCGTGCGACAGCGCCCTTGAGTACCGTGAATCGCGAGCCTGAAAGCTTGGTCGCTGTTTCAAAATCGATGCCGCCCAACGCCTCGCCAAGATCGACGTGATCCTTTGGCGTGAAATCGAAAACTCTCGGCGTGCCAATACGGCGTACTTCGACGTTTTCCAATTCCGATTTGCCCTGCGGCACTTCGCTGCGCGGGATATTGGGTATGGTGCGCAGGAATCCGCTGAGCTTCGCCTGCACTTCGGCGAGCGCGACTTCATTGGCCTTGAGTTCATCACCAACGCCGACGACTTCTGCCATTACACCGGCGGTGTCTTCACCTCTGCTCTTGAGAATGCCAATCTGCTTTGAGGCAGCGTTGCGTTTGGCTTGCAGTTCTTCGGTTTTGGTCTGTAGCTGTTTGCGATGGTCTTCAAGACCGCGAAACGTCTGCTCATCAAACGTCACGCCGCGTCTTGCCAGGCCCGCAACGACCGCAGGTAGTTCTTTGCGAAGCTGTTGAATATCTAACATGGGTACTCCTTGATTTCTGGTATTGGGTTCAGATTGCCCGTGTCCGTACTCGCGGACAGGGCAAAAAAATTGGGGGAGAAACGGGTTTCGCGCGCGCCCTCGACGGGCGTGGGAAGGCGAGCGCTACAAAGATCGAGAGGAGCGGCTGGAGGGGCGGCTTTGTGAAAAGCGGCGCAGAAGTTTGACGAACCTGTTCATGACTTGGATTTTCCATCAAGTTCGCGTAAGTGCGCAAGTTTTTCGCGAATTTTCGCTTCCAGCCCGCGCTCGGTCGGCTGGTACCAGTCGGGCCTTACCATACCATCTGGAAAGTAGTTTTCCCCTGCGGCATAGCCCTCTTCCTCGGTGTGCGCGTAACGGTAATCCTTGCCCATGCCGAGGTTTTTCATCAGCTTGGTCGGCGCATTGCGAATGTGCATCGGTACCGGGCGAGATTCATCCTGCGCGATGAAGGCCCGCGCCGCGTTGTAGGCGTTGTAGACGGCATTAGATTTGGCGGCGATGGCGAGATAGATCACAGCTTCAGCCAACGCCAGCTCACCTTCGGGTGAACCCAGACGCTCGTAGACATCAGCGGCACTCAGCGTGATGTCAAGCGCGCGCGGATCGGCGAGGCCAATGTCCTCGGTAGCCACGCGGATCATGCGCCGCGCCAGATAGCGCGGGTCGGCGCCGCCATCGAGCATGCGGCAAAACCAATACAGCGAGGCATCAGGATCGGAGCCACGCACGCTCTTGTGGAGTGCGGAAATCTGATCGTAGAAATTATCGCCGCCCTTGTCGAAGCGCCGCGCAGCACGGGCGAGCACGGTTTCGACGAAGGTCGCGTCTATCGTTTTTGCGCCCGCGTTTTCAGCGGCAATAGCGAGTTGTTCGACGAGATTGATCAGCCGTCGCCCATCGCCGTCGGCCATGCCGATGATTTTCTCTTTTGCCGCCGCCTCAATCGCCACCACTCGTTCATCCGTTCGCCCTGAGCCTGTCGAAGGGCCCTTCGAAAGGCTCAGGGCGAACGGTGAAGAAGCATCCACCGCGCGATCAAACAACCCACTCAGCGCCACATCGTCCAGCGGCTTCAACACATATACCGACGCACGCGACAGCAAGGCGTTGTTCAATTCAAACGATGGATTTTCGGTGGTCGCGCCGATAAAAGTCACCAGCCCCGACTCCACATGTGGCAAAAACGCATCCTGCTGACTCTTGTTGAAGCGATGCACCTCATCGACGAACAGTATCGTGCGGCGATTGAGATTGTCCCGATTTACCCGCGCCCGCTCGATGGCCTCGCGGATTTCTTTCACGCCGGACAGCACCGCGGAGAGCGCGATGAAATCGGATTCGAACGCGTGCGACATCAAGCGCGCGATCGTCGTCTTGCCCACGCCCGGCGGCCCCCACAGGATCATCGAATGCGGCTTACCCGATGCGAAGGCAATGGCAAGCGGCATACCATCGCCGGTGAGGTGTTCCTGCCCGATCACCTCGACAAGCTTGCGAGGCCGCAACTGCTCCGCCAGCGGCGCGCCTGGCACCGACTGGCTAGCTCCCTCTCCCTCGCGAGAGGGCTGGGGTGAGGGGCCAACGTTTGAGAACAGATCATTGACCATGAGAGGAGAAAATTTGCAAACACAAGCACCAGCGAGGCTCCCAAGACAGAAATAGCCGGAACACCGCTCCGGTGCTTGTGTTTAGTAATTTAGTCGGCTATCGACTGCCACAAGTAACCTCGCGCCATTATCGCCGTTCTATATGCGGTCCAGCGGACTGATCACGCCACGACCTGCTACCTTCAATACATGCGTATAAATCATGGTGGTCTTTACATCGGCGTGGCCGAGTAACTCTTGCACGCTGCGAATGTCGTAGCCAGATTGCAGCAGATGGGTGGCGAAGGAATGTCGCAGCGTATGTGGTGTCGCAGGCTTGTTGATGCCTGCCTGCTGTACGGCACGCTTGAAATCGCGCTGGAAAGTCTGATCGTACAGGTGATGCCTTCTCACGATGCCGGATCGAGGATCTGCTGAGTATTGCGCCTGCGGAAACACCCAGAACCAACCCCAGCTTGCGCCCGCGCTGGGGTATTTTTTCGCCAGTGCATGCGGCAAGTACACCCCGGCTTTTCCGGCGGCAATATCCTTTGCCCAGATTGCGCGTGCGATTTCCAATTGCTGCTTTAGCGGGCTGGTCATTGCCTCGGGCAACATCACCACGCGGTCCTTGAATCCCTTCGCTTCGCGAATGACAATTGCATTGTGGTCGAAATTGACATCCTTTACCCTCAGTTGCAGTGCCTCAGTGATACGCATTCCAGTGCCATAGAGCAACCTCGCCAGCACCGCGTGTTGACCAGCCATCAGCATAAAGATCGCGGCGACTTCATCGACCGTGAGTACACTCGGCAATCGACGCGGAACGGTTGGCCGCTCCAGGCCGTCCAGCCATGGAAGGTCAATCGACAGCACCTTTTGGTACAGAAAAAGTAACGAAGAAAGCGCCATACGGTGCGTGGAAACAGACACCTTGCGTTCAACCGCGAGGTAGGTCAAAAATGCTCGCGCCTCATCAGCGCCCATCTGGGCAGGATGCCGAACACCCGACCAGCGGATGTATAAGCGAATCCAATAGAGATAGGCCTCCTCGGTGCGAATGTTATAGCGCAAATAGCGTACCCGCTCCCGCACCTGATCCAGTACTTTCGTTACGGTTTCCATATCTTCGTATGGTGTTTTGTATTGCTAAGTGCTAATCTTCGCTTATGGCAACCACGCGCTTTGATTGGGATCCAGACAGGGACACCGAGAACCAAACGAAACATGGCATTCCATTTGTCCGTGCTCAATACGCATTCGCTGATCCCCAGCGCGTGATTGCCAAGGACATCACCCACAGCCAAACCGAGGAACGGCACTACTGCTTCGGCGAGGTTGACGGTGGAGTTCTCACGGTGCGGTTCGCTTATCGCGCCTCGGTCATTCGAATCATCGGCGCTGGGTATTGGCGCAAAGGAAAGGCAATCTATGAGCGCGAAAATAAAATACACCAATGAACTGCTAGGCAAGAGCCAAGTGGTTCCAGATTTTCTTCCTTCTCCGAGCGAGCTAGCTTTTCGTGAAGAAGGCGTGAAAGTCACGTTGGCGCTGAGCAAGAAGAGTCTCGAATTTTTCAAATCCGAAGCCACTAAACATCGAACGCAGTACCAGCGCATGATTCGTCGACTGCTCGATGCTTACGTCGATGCCCAAGCCCTAACATCGCGCTCAAGCGGACGCGCCACAAAACGGCGCACCGCTTAGCTCAAACGTTAGAACTCATTCGTAGAACCATGGTCAGCAAACTTCTCGGCAGTTTCTTGCTCATTGTTTCCGCCTACTTAGGTTGGTGGGCAGCATCTTCAACCGCGTGGTTGTGGCTATTTCCCGCACTGTCTGTATTTCTTTGTGCGGTCGGCCTATTAATGCAAAAGCGCTGGGCCCAATACCTTTGGCATGTCATCGCACTCGTCACGTGCGCATGGTGGTTGGTATCAGTTGTCCTAGTAGCGATGTCTGGATGGCCGCATGCGACACTACTAGATTCCTTCATTTCTCTACTGCCGGGGTTGATGTTGCTTACCGTTTGCATCGGGGGCAGTGTGGCAATTGCGTTGCACAATCGGGGCGCGTCGAATGCGCTCTAACATTGCGCTCCACACGGACGCGCTGACGCGCGCCCCTTAGCTTAAACGTTAAGCCTGCAAGAAAACCGCCGCGCTATACTTGGCTGAGTTAAAGGAGACTCCATGGAACTTTCTGCTGTCCTGACACCCTCAGCCGAGGGCGGATTTGTTGAACTGAATCCAGAAACAGGGACAACCACTCAAGTCAACACGATTGAACTGGCACTCGCGAACTTGCGTGAGGCCACTGCGCTTTATATTGAAGAATTGACCTGCTCAAATCTTTCATCTCGCCCGAGGGCAATAGCTGATCGATCTGCTAAAGCTGTGGTTCTCACATCTTTGTCAGCCAAGGCGAGCAGGTGGGTCTACGTTTAGGAACCGTGAACAATCCGCTAAATAGATCTCTACATATGCATATATTCTCAGAGTCCAAAGCCGACTGGTTCGAGATCCGTGAGGATTTGCCTCAACACGATCCACTGCCACAGGTCTAACAACTTATGCAAGCCGATCCAGCTTCGTTACAGCAAGAAACATGGCAATAAAAAACTGCCATGTTTTGCCGCCACTACGCAGGTCGGCCTAATTTAGGGGTCAAATCGCATGAACACCTCCTGTCGATTGCACTCGCCTCAGGTTAGAGCACACTATGCTCGCGGCATCATTATCGGTGCACTAATTGCGAGCTTTCTTACTGGTTGCGCCTTCCTGCGACCGCCCGACCTCGACGCCACGCCCATTGAGGCCGGCGGGCTACCCGTCCCCGACATCACCGTCCAGCTCCCACAATTGGGGCCTTGCACCGATGCGCCGGACCTCGCATTCTCCCTCGACTCGTCGAAGCCGGTTACCGTGCTGGTGCACGGTTGCAATGGGTCGGCGGGACGGTTCCGGTCGCTCGCGCAGCTCTACGCGTTCCACGGCCAGCAGGCGATCTGCTTTAACTATGACGGCCGGGCTAGCCTGCTGCACATCGCCGAGCAGCTGGCCACTGCAGTCGGCGCGCTGGCGGGGAAAATGCGCAATCGCGACATCACCGTCATCGGCCACAGTATGGGCGGGCTAGTGGCGAGGAAGGCGATGGAAGGCGAGCATCGCACCGATTGGGAGCGCGACGGGGTCAACGTGAACCTGGTGACGGTCTCAGCGCCACTCTCGGGCATCGCGGCCGCAAACCCCTGCGGCTATCGCAGCTTGCACTGGGCGAGCCTGGGTACCGTGCCACTCATCTGCAGGGCCGTGACGGGCGACAACTGGTACGAGATCACCGCTTCTTCTGATTTCATCCGCCGCCCCGGTCCGCTGGTCGCCTCGGTGCGGCGCTACGTGAAGGTGGTCACCGATGAGCGCGATGCGTGCCGCCGTCGCGACCCGGCGGGCGCCTGCCTGGAAAGCGACCACATATTTAGCCTCGCTGAACAGTACCAACCGATCATCGACGGGTACCCGCGCCTCGCCAACGTCCAGGTCGCGGCGGGGCACGTGGCGATCGTTGGCTACAAGGGTGTCGCCCCGCGCCAGCTGGTCTCGATCCTGCAGCAGCAGGGCGTGCTCGCCGCCACAACTGCGGGACGCGAGGACGCCTTGGAGCGACTGATGGCGGCGCTCTATTGATATTGAGTCGCCGGTAAATTGCGGTCTAACGCATTCGAGCGGACGTTCGAGCATCGTGGGCCGCGTCGGGCCGCCTCACGGCATCATCGTCGGCCGATCAACTTGATCATCAGGCATTTCTGCGCGAGTCCCCAACGTCCGTAAATTAGGAGTCGAATCGAAGATGCAAATACTTGGCCTATCCCTGATGTCAATTGCAGCACTTATGTATGGCGTCATTCCTTTATTTGCAGATCTCAATCGCACGCACGCCGCAAATCCGCGATGGTCAAAACATGCCAGGTTTCACGTTGTCACCCAGGTGCTAACAACGTCAGCGATCGCAGCTGTCTCGTTATGGCTTCTCTGGTCACCAAATGTAGAACGTAGTCTCGGCATCTGTATCGCGGCCGTCTTAAGCTTCTGCGTGATAGGCGGCTTCTTTGTTAGCGCAGCGTTTCGTCAGATCTACGGCGGCGCACTCAGCGACGAAGATGGCGGTATTGCAAAGCTCGGAAATGTTGATCTGAACGCAATCAACTTTGGCTCTGCCGCCATCGTTCTCGTCATCGGCAGGGTCCTGCTCTTGTGAGGCTAGTACCTGACCCTCCGCTCAGCTCAGACTTTAGACGTCAAAGTTGGACATGCCCGTGGTCCTACGGCTACCAATGCGGTGCATCAATTCGTAAGCGTTAGACTTGGGCCGAGTCACATGCAATTCATTGACGGGTTACCCCATGCAGAGCACCGCAATAAATATAGCGGCCTATCTCGATGAGGTTCCTGCTGACCGGCAGGCCGTGCAACTCGCGCAACGGTGAAGTGGAAGTAGGCTTCGTGAGTCAGAAACATTTCATTAGGCTGTATGTCCTCAGGCTCGATGTGATGGATGCACATCGAGAATTGCTCAACGTAAAAGGCGTGAGTCTGGGCAAGGGTTGAATCCGTTATTCAAAGCCCGAAAAAATCGATTCCAAGGTCGTGGAAATGATGCTGAAGGCTACGCGCAAATCCAAAGGGGTGATCTGCAACCACAACAAAGTTTGAATCGCAATTTGCCAAAACTCAGGCATTTCTGATGCGGCTTGGTCTGGCGCACTCAACGCCTGACGGCTTTTTATTGCGTACACTTCGCAACATAATTCAAATCGCGCAACAGGACTGGTGGTCGCCGCAAACATGAAGCTCGTTTCGACATTAAAAGATTGGTGGAGCACTAAGCAGAACCTGCCACTGGATCAAATGCTCTCGGTGGAGTTTGACAGCGACGGCGTACGCGTCCACGTTCTGGCGCGGCTGGAGCAAAGCTGGAATCAGGCATTTGGCTGGGGCGAGATCACGCGCGTCTGCTACAAGGCCAATGGCCTTCACGGCTCCGACAGCATTCTTGTGCAGGTTCGATTTCGCGACATTCCGGTGGTCATTCCGATCGATGCCAGGGGTGGTTCAGCGTTTTGTGGCACATTGTGTGAGCGTGGCTTTTTCCCAGGCGAAATCTGGCGAAAGGCGGTTGGCGATATTTCCGGTGGGTCGCATTGCTGGCCACCAGACGAAAAATAAAACTTCATGGCACGAATATCAAAATGAGTCGAACCAAAAACGCCAAGGGCGACCTGGCAGCATTCCACGCAGCACGCGCCAAAACCGTCGCGGCTATTTTAGGTCTGAGTGCAGACGAATTCGATTGGCCGACCGTATTTGAAGACTACGGGCCGCTCGCATGACAATACCAGGCTGATCCGCATGAAGTACGACTGGATTTTGTTTGACGCTGACGACACCCTGTTTCATTTCGACGCATTCACAGGTCTGCAGCGCATGTTCGCGGTCTTTGACACCGGGTTTACCGAGCAGGACTATGTGGATTATCAGCAAATAAACAAGCCGCTTTGGGTGGACTATCAGAACGGTGCGATCACGGCCAAGCAGTTGCAGCATAAACGCTTCAATGGCTGGGCCGAGAAGCTGCAAACCCCGGCGCAACAGCTGAACAGCGCCTACATGGCGGCACTTGCCGATATCTGTACGCCGCTTGAAGGGGCCACCAGCCTGCTCAATGCGCTCAAGGGACGCGCCCGCCTCGGCATCATTACCAATGGCTTTACCGAGTTGCAGCAGGTAAGGTTGGAGCGCACCGGCTTGCGGGAGCATTTCGATGTGCTCGTCGTTTCCGAAGAGGTCGGTGTCGCCAAGCCGCATCGCGATATTTTCGATCACGCACTGTTGATGATGGGGCAACCGGAGCGCGAACTTGTGTTGATGGTGGGTGACAATCCTGACTCCGACATTCTTGGCGGTCTCAATGCCGGTCTGCATACCTGTTGGCTCAATGTCGACAACCGCATGGCGCCGGCCGGCATCACACCGCACTTTCAGGTTTCCTCTTTGTACCAGCTCGAAAAGCTGTTGACTGCCGATGTGTAAGCGCGGCCGTTTTCCAGCGCGACCAATAGTTCGATACAGTGGGTCATGACCACCAGCCCTGACACCTTGCGCATCACTTGCGACAATGCCGAGCTCGACGTCGCGCTCATCCATGCATTTCTGTCGGAACAATCCGCCTGGGCAAAAGGCATTCCAATGGCCACAGTACAAAAATCCATCGCCCACTCGCTTTGCTTTGGCGGTTTTCTAGGCCTCGCGCAAGTCGCCTTTGCCCGCGTCATTTCCGATTTCGCCACATTCGCCAATCTGGTTGATGTGTTCGTGTTGCCCGAACATCGCGGCAAGGGTTACAGCAAGACACTGATTCAGGCGGTGATCGCCCACCCCGATTTGCAGGGATTGCGGCGCTTTACGCTGGCTACTGCAAATGCGCACGGTCTGTACGCCCAATTCGGTTTTACCGCACATCACAAACCGCACACTCATATGGAGCGTTACGACGCCACCGTATATGCGCCGGCCAAGCAAGTGGGAAAGTCATGATTCTCGAAGTTGCCTCGCTACAGGTACGCGTTGGTCAAGAGCCCGACTTCGAGGCAGCATTCAACGAGGCACAGGCAATCATCGCGTCGATGCCGGGATATCTCGGCCATTCGCTACAGCGTTGTATCGAACACGAAAGCCAATATGTGTTGCTGGTGAACTGGGCCACACTTGCAGATCACCAAACTGGCTTTCGACAATCTGTGCAATACCAGCAGTGGCGCGCATTACTGCACCACTTCTACGACCCATTCCCGACAGTTCTGCATTACACGCAGATTGCTGGATCCGATTCGATCGGGGTTGCCTGAGTGCGAATGCTTCACGTAAAGGTAAAGCCGAATGCACGCATCGTCGAGTTATGCGAAATGCCGGACGGCACCTGGATGGCGCAGATCAAATCACCACCCGTTGATGGCAAGGCCAACGCTGAATTGGTCGCACTCATTGCCAGGCACTTCGATGTGCGCAAGTCGCTAGTGACGGTGAAGAGCGGGGCGTCCGGTCGCATGAAGCTGGTCAGAATCGAAGAAGGGTAGCTGCGAACTCGAAAAGCTAGTATTCACGCGCCTTTTCAGGCACTTTCGGCCCGGGAGGCGCATCAGTGCTGGATTTACAGCAATTTCAGGTATTTATCCCGATTGTCCGATGCGTCAGCGCAGGCAGGCTTTTGCGAATGGTCTGCTGGTAATGCGGATTTACACCCGCAACGACAACACCTGAACCGCGCGGCAAGTGATCCAGCACCACCCCCCAGGGATCGACGATCATGGTGTCACCGTGCGTTTCACGACCGTTGACATGGAAGCCGCCCTGCGCCGGCGCGATCACATAAGCAAGGCTTTCGATGGCGCGCGCGCGAATCAGCGGCTCCCAGTGCGCCTTGCCGGTGGTGGCGGTAAATGCGGACGGGATGACGATGATGTCGACGTTGCCCATCGCACGATAAAGCTCAGGGAAGCGCAGGTCATAGCAAATCGACAGCCCGATACGCCCATACGGCGAGTCGACCACCACGACCTTGTCTCCTGCCTCGATGGTGCGTTCCTCGGAAAAATTCTCCGCGCCCAGCGCAAGGTTGAACAGGTGAATCTTGTCGTAGCGTGCAACCTGCTTGCCTTCCTTGTCGTAGACGAGACAGGTATTTCTGACTTTGCCAGGAACAGTGGATTCCATCGGAATCGACCCGCCAACCAGCCAGATGCGATGCCTCGCAGCGATCTCGGACATCCATTGCTGAATCGGACCATCGCCCGGTTGTTCACGCACTGCTACCTTGTCGGTATCTTTCATGCCCATGATGGCGAAATATTCGGGCAGCGCGATGATGCGCGCACCGGTGCTAGCGGCCATGTCGATCAGGCGCCCGGCCTCATCGAGATTGGCTTTGACGTTCGGACCGCTTGCCATCTGGATGGCGGCGACGCGAAAGAAAGACTGCGTGGAACCCGCCGCTTTGAGCAATGCGTCGGGAATCTGGCCGCTACTTTTGGTAATGATCATGATGTTTTTCTTGTGCTGGCTGCTGGTGCCGGTGCCGGTACTGGTGTTGAGGCTGGCGCATTTCCGTCCCTGGCAGACTGCGCGTCATTCTTGATGCGATCAACATGCGGATTATCCCATGAACCCGTTACGGCGTATTCGTAGGAGAGCGCACCCTGCAGTAATTTTTGTACCGCCAATGCGCCCAGCCCGCCGACTGGTCCCAGCAGCACTCCCACCCCCAATGCAACGCCCTCACCCAATGACGGCACCACGATGAGTTTTAGTTTGGTTTGCTCCGATGGCAACGAAACTTCGCCGGACATCTTTACATTGGCCGCCGTCCCCACGATTTCGAAATTGTCGGTATGCATGATGCCGTTATTGATCTTGATATCGCCATCGATTTTTTCAAATGCGAATCCTTCGGAGAAGACGTCGCGAAAATCCAGCGTAATGCGCCTTGGAATCGATTGCAGGCTAATGAGCGCAAGCAGCTTGCCGGCACCGACCGGAATCTGCGCAAATTGTCCGTTGCGTGCCTCAACCTTGAACTCTCCGGAAAGAGCCGCTATCTGGAACTGGTAGGTATGCCCCGGCCAGGATAACTTGCCTTCCAGCTTTCCCGTGCCGCGTTTGAGTTGATTGCCAAAGCCGAACTGCGAAAACAATGCGTTGAGATTATTCGCCTCAACCTTCATGTTCATTGTCGTGCGTGATTTGCCCGGCTCGCCTGCAGCACTCGCCGGGTCGTTATAGCGCTGCCACAAGCCATCCATTTCCAGTTTCGCGTGGCCGGTCGAGATGACCAGTTGGTCGATACGCCAGTTATCGCCCATCGGCGTGGCGCGCAATTCAAGCTTGCCCAATTCGCGATCCTTGAGAGTGAACCGATCGGCGATGATGTCCAGTGCTGGAAAGTCCGCCTCTCGCGTCGGCACCGTGCTCACTATTGTTGAGGAAATCCCTTTGGGCTGAGGCACTTCGTCGGCAAGCACCAGTTTTTTCAGGCGCGCACGCACCGCGCCGCGATCGTTAAAAGCGCCTGCCCGCCAGGAAACGTCGCCGACTGCATCATCACTTTCCACCGTCAGGCGCCAATCCTCGCCGCCGTGTCGGCCCTTCAGCGTCATCGCGTCGAACGGCCTACCGTACGCCACAAGGCCGCCAAGCTTGAAATCGAAACCGGCGAAGTCAATTCCGTTCCTGGTGATTGTCCGCGGCCCTGTTGAATCCGGTGGGCCGGCAGGCGCGGACGGATAAAATTTTGCGAAGGCATCGCGCCAGCTATCGAAATCGAGTAACGGCATGGTGCCAGCGAACCAGAGCCCATCCGGCACGGGCGTGTTACCCAACGCGACACCAACGCTGGCAATACCGCCACGAAAAACCGCGCTTCCATTGGCGTCAATTCGTCGTTGGAACCGCGCGTCGATCCGCGACTCCGGCGCATCCGTGGGTGGAGGTGCAGCACCGTTGCCAACTGGAACGGCAGTCGAGATCGCATTGCCTGCCAGAGCAAGAGTAATTTTTTCGCCCGACTGTCCGGTATTTGCGAATGTCAGGCGCAATTTGCGGATTTCATCGGCACGCTTGGTCAGCGGCGCTGGCAGGGTGGACGTAACGCCGAGCAGGCTGGTCTCCACCGAGATATCGACGCCACTCGCGCGCGCGGAGATGCGGCCGCCAATGTCGGCTGAGCCAGTCACCTGCTGCGGCATATTGAAGGGCAAAAGATCGCCCAACAGCGAAATATCGGTGCGCCCGGCGAATTCGGTAATCACCCCATCGGGGCCACTCGCTATGCCAATGGCCAGCGGGTTACCAAAGGCAAGACCGGAGATGCCGTTACTTTTGACGCCGCCCTCGGTAAACACGATGCTGCCGGTCAGCCCGGTTACCAAAGGACCAAAAGCTGGTTTGGCCTGCGTCCCTCGTAGTGTGTAGGTGCCGATTACTTTGGTCGCTACTTTGGAGCCTTCGGGCGCATGAATCGGAATTTTCAGCGTCAACTCCAGCTTCCCCGGTCCTTCGATTGAAACCGACTTGGTAAACGCACCGACACCATTGATCAGCGGACTTTCGCGCAGGAAACGTACGACGTCTTCGCCGCGCGCGGCCGCTTCGCCCTGAATGGAAAGTGTGTATGGAAGAGCTGCGAAGTCATCGACGGCAATTGTCGTCGCGCCAAGCTTCGCGTTGAAAAACTGTCCTGATTCAAGCTTCGCGGCAAAGCCGGTGTTTTCAAATATCAGCTCGCCGGTCGCCTTCTCGGCAACTGGCCAGCCGACGGCATAGCGAAAATCCACGTCCTTGACCTTGGCGGCCAAGTGAAAATTGCCACCCTTGCCCAGGTGATAGGGGAATTCGTAAATCTCGCCCTTCAAGGAAAAATCTGCGGACAGGATCTCACCGCTGCGCACCGCCCACTCGATGTACTCGCGTGTTTGCGCTGCGCCATTGGGGAGATAGTTGGGTACAGCCACCGCCTTGGCACGGCTGAGCTTGCCTTTGATGTCGAGTGAACCGGGCCCTTTTTCCTCCTTGCCCCGCAGGCCGTCGGCCAAATATCGGGAATAGCGCCCGGCAAATTCGCCCGCAACTTCCGGGTTGGCAAACGCCACGCGCTTAAAATCGACATTCAGCGAGCCGGCACCAATCTTCCAGTTGCCCTCGCTCTCGAGTGCATCAAATTTCAATGGCGCCCGCATCAAATTCCGCAGGTCGAGTTGCAAGTCTTTGGAAACGACGACAAACCTGCCGCCCGTGTCATCGCCTTCAACTGTGCCGGTGAATCCGCTGATGCCAGGTACCGAACCATCAGCGTTGATCGCAAAATCCTTCATTTCGCCTTTGATGCGGTATTTTGAAATCTTGTTCAGATAGCCGGTCCACGCAAAACTCGAATTGCGCACCACACCACGCGGACTGAAACGCGCGGCGACAGTTCGTACGTCCTTGGGAACCGGAAAATATTCGAGCAGGGCGGCGATCACCTTCAGGTCGATGCCGGACCCGGTGATTTCACCGGACGCGGTTGCTGCATTTGCCTGATGCTGCATGGTCAGCGAGAAATCAGCCGGTGGCAGAGTCACACCTTCACGCGTACGAAATTCAAATGCCTTGCTGCCCACGGTGAAGCCGTCATCGAGCAAGCTGTACTCTATTCGACCGGCAAGCCTGGCAATATTCAATGGCGCTACTTCCGGCGACATTTGAGCCTTGGTATCGATCAGATTGATGTCGGCGGTGATGGCACGAATCGGATTGAGCGCAACCGGCGCATTGCCCGCAGCATCAACCGAGGCAGCGTGTTGGGTGACTGAATTGTCGATGTCGATCCACGCTCTAACGTTGCCTACACCAGCCAATAAAGTGTCTGGCACCGGCAAATGCACTCGAAGCGCGGCGAAATTGGTGTTGGTGGCTGTTGCGTAAACAACACCTGATGCATTCCAACGGCCTTCTGACTTTTGCAATTTCAGATCGGCACGCAATTCGATGTGTTTGGCAAGCTCCGGCGGCGGCGTGACGGCAACGCCAATCGCATGGCCGATCAGGTTCTTTTCGATACGCAGGCCAACGTCGGTGAATCTCAGGGCCGCACCGGATGATTGCTCATCCGTCCATGTCAATGTCGCGTGCTCAATCTCGACACCGGATTGCTCCAGCAGCCAGTCCAACAGGCGCCAATCGTCCTCGCCATCGTGAGGCGCATTGAGCGCATGCCCGGCAAAATAAAACAGGCCGTCCTTACCGCGGGACAAGGCAAGCTCGGGGCCGGTGAGATTCACATCAACCAGGCGTATTTGTCCAACCAGCAATGACCACCACGACAGAGCCGCGGTCATCCGGGGTAGACGTAGGGCCTCGGCGCCGGCGGCACGGGCAACCGATGTGCTGCCGGCGATTTCCCGAAAAACCACACCTTCGAGTTCCACGTACGGTCGCAGTCCAGACCAGCCGCTACGGATGGCCGCCACCGAGACATCCATCCCGCTTGCGGTCGCGACCCTGCTGATGATGTCGCCCTGATAGCTTTCCACGTTCGGCAGCACGACGTATCGCAGTGTTAGTACCATTGACGACAGCAACAGTGACGCGATTACCGCTGCCCAGAATAAAGTTCGCGTGCCAACACGTCCAAGATGAAATAGCGCTTTTTTGATTTTGTGTTCCAGTTGACAGGCAACTAATGATGTCTGGTTGTATAAGTACTGTTACATTCAAACCACTTTGTATCCGTCATTGCAGCTTTGCCAGATACTCCCTTACACAGAGTTCGTGCAGCGATTTTCGGTGTCACGCAGACCTATGCAACCAGGCACGATCACCATGTTATTTTAACGGCCGCGACCGCGAAAATGACGACACAGATGATGGACGATACGATATTTTGATAGAAATTCAGAACTTTGAAAGCCAACTTTCCCGCACCTTTCGCGCGTCGCGCTACGCAGAAAGGCTCTGTCACGCCCAACCGACCCTGATTGCCTGGCTTCAACTGCATGCCGCCAGCCCGCTTGCAAGTGCGGCAATGCAAGCCATGCTGTTGACGGACAGCGCAGATGACCGGCAGTTCCATGCAAGCCTGCGCAATCTTCGCAGGCACGCCATGTTGCAGTGCATTTTTCGCGACATCAACGGCCTGGCTGATCTGGACGAAACAATGACCACGATCTCTGTTCTAGCCGATGTGACGGTGCGCGCCGCACAGAAATTTCATACCCGGACGACGGTTTCGCGCTTCGCTGTTCCCGCTGAATTGGCCGCTTCCGCGCAGGCGAACCTGGTCATCGTCGGCATGGGCAAACTTGGCGGAATGGAATTGAATGTCTCATCTGATATCGACCTGATATTTGTCCACGCGGACGACGGCGAGGCGACGCAAGAACGATCCTGGCACGAATTTCATGCCGAGCTCGGCAAACGCATAATCCGTGCACTCGATCATGTCGACGAAAATGGCTTTGTATTCAGGGTCGACATGCGGCTGCGGCCATTTGGCGCCAGTGGTCCGCTGGTCAGCAGTTTGGCCACGCTTGAAAATTACTTCATCACCCAGGCCAGACCATGGGAGCGCTACGCCTGGCTGAAGGCGCGCGCCATTACCGGCGCCCATTCCACGACGACAGCGCTCGACACGCTGGTGAAACCATTTGTCTATCGCCGCTACCACGACTATGCAGCCATTGAGGAAATGCGTGAGCTTCACGGCCAGATTCGCGCCGACGCGACCAAGCGCAACCGTCTCGAAGACATCAAGGTCGGCGTCGGTGGCATTCGTGAAATTGAGTTCATCGCGCAGCTATTCCAGTTGATTCGCGGCGGACGTGAGCCCGCGCTGCAGACGCGCTCCACGCGCGCCGCGTTGTCGCATTTGGCGACGCTGGGAATCATCACAGCGGCACGAATCGAGCAGCTTCAGTTGGCTTACGCTTTTCTGCGAAACCTTGAGCATCGCCTGCAATACCTCGATGACCAGCAGACGCAGCTATTGCCGACGAACGAAGAGGACCGGCAGCGCATCAGTGAGGCCATGAACCTAGTCGATTGGCAGGCCCTCATCGATAAACTGAACGGCCATCGTCAGATCGTCATTGCGGAATTTGAAGCCCTGTTCGCGAGCGGGACGGAAAAAGAAGTTGTCGTCGATGCGGCTGGAAAACCGGAGGGCATTGCCGGGATCTGCCGCCGCATCGCTGAAACGGCGGGTATAAACGTTGCGGTCGCGAGCGAAATTGAAAGGCGTGCCAATACCTGGCTCAATTCACCGCGGACAATGACGCTTTCACACAAGTCGTGCACCCGAATCAAGGCGCTGATCCCGCAAGCGTTGCATGCGTCTCTGCACTACGACCAATCGTCCCGTACTTTTTTCCGGCTGTTCGACCTCATCGAGGCAATCGACAAACGCGAGACATATCTGGCCTTGCTCACCGAGTACCCACACGTGCTGGAACGCGTTGCGCGGCTTGCTGCGAAAAGTGCGTGGGCGGCTGATTTTCTGCGGAAGCACCCGATTCTGCTCGATGAACTGATTGCGACGCACGCCACCCCGGTGGGCAACAGCGGTATCGACTGGCCGCTGGAACGCAGGCAATTGCGTGCCGCTTGCGATCTGGCAGGAGCTGACACGGAAAGGCAATACGAAATCCTGCGTCACACCAAGCAGGTCATCACGCTGAAACTCAACATCGCCGATATCGAAGGCAGGCTTGGCGTCATGGCATTGTCCGACGAGCTTTCAAGATTGGCCGAGATGCTGCTGGAGACCGCGCTAGCGCTAGCGTGGCGCTCGATGTCGACGGTTCCAATTCCGCATGCGCAGCAATCATGGGCGCCGCCAACGGGATTCGCGGTCGTTGGTTATGGCAAGCTGGGTAGCAAAGAGTTGGGCTACGCATCTGATCTCGACCTGGTCTTCTTGTTTGATCCATCGGTCGCCGAAACAGAGCGATTTCCCAAGCTCGCGCAAAGACTGAACAGCTGGCTAAACACGACGACCGCTGGGGGCGTGCTCTACGAAACCGATTTGCGTTTACGGCCAGATGGTGTATCAGGGCTGCTGGTATCACCTATCGAAGCTTTTCACGATTACCAGTTGCATCGCGCCTGGACGTGGGAGCATCAGGCTTTAACGAGAGCCCGGTTTTGCGCCGGCGATGTCGGCCTGGCAGCGCCCTTCGAGTCGATTCGGAGCGAAGTATTATCGGCCGCACGAGACAAGATCAAGTTGCGCGTTGAAATCGTCGCGATGCGGGACAAGATGCGCGCCGAAAAGAAAGATCGCACTGACAAACTCGACCTCAAACATACGCATGGCGGCATCGTCGATGTCGAATTCATCGTCCAATACATCATCCTCGCGTATTCGCATGAACACCCGGAGTTCCTCGGCAATCTTGGAAATTTCTCGTTGCTTACTCGATCGGCGGCCTTGGGCATCCTCGACGAAGACAGCGCCGCAAGAGTCGGCAAGGCTTATCTTGCATACCGTGAGCGACAGCATCTTGCACGCAATAACAATGAGCTCAAGACCTGGATTTCGCCGGATGAGTTGTCAGCGGAGCGGCACGCGGTGAGTCAGGCGTGGCTGGGTTTGCTGGGATAAAGCTGAACGAATCAGCGGAAGGCCAATATACGCGGGCGTTTTCGGGCATTTCTGTCTCGAAACCCGCGCCAGTTCTAGACACGCACTCACTGATTGTCATTTCGACCAAAGGGAGAAATCTGCTTTGGTCCGGCAAGCGCAACCACCGGTGATCGTTTTCGAGCTGCTATTTTCGTTCACACAGTCTCGCAATTCACTGGCGCCACCGCGACGACATATTGTCGCCAATGTTCTGCTATGCAATAGTACGGAAATGCAAGCGGCTCTACGTTCCCTTAACCAACTCGTCGCCGATAGGGTCATCGGCCAGTACGCAATTGGCGGCGCCATTGGCGCGTCGTTTTACGTAGAAGCTGTGCAGACCGAGGATATTGATGCGTTTGTGTTTCTGAAAGCGTCGCCAAGTGGTCTGATTTCGTTGACGCCGATTTACGATGCGCTCGTCGCTTTAGGTGGTTCGATTGACCGCGAGTATGTGCGTTTCGCGGAATGGCCATTGCAAATTCTACCGGACGCAAACGACCTGATACGCGAATCGATTCGCATGGCAAGCGAGGTTGAGTATGACGGCATTCCCACCCGCGTGTTTACCGCTGCGCACCTTTGCGCGGTCGCACTTCAGACGGGCAGGACAAAGGACTTTCTACGCGTTGCCATGTTTATGGAGCAACGTGCAGTTGATCTAGAACAGTTGGACAGAATTGTCGAACGCCACGGTCTGGCTGATCGATTGTCGAGAGCAATGTCTTACATTCAAGGCACCTAACCGTGCACGCAAATTCCGACAAAGAGAAAATGACACACATCGTTGCCGCGAAGGCTGCGTTTCGCGTTGAGCAGGCAGGCAAAACGTGGGAGCAGCGCGTACAAGCGATTGCGCGCATGAATGCCGCGGACAAGTTGGCGAAGGCGGCGATGCAGAAATTCATGGGTGGAAAGAAGTAAATCGCGGTAACGAGTGGGTCTATGAAAACCAGGGCAGCCACTGCACTCTGGTGTGCGAAGTCAATTTGACACTGGCGCTAGATTTTCGGGCGCACCTGCAAAAAGTTATCGGACTAAGCTTCGCTAACGCGGCCTACGGGGCACCGACTGGGACTGCAGTTGTATCTGCGCACATTGCCCGGGCAACAAGAAAATGGGACTTTCCGGCACGCCATAGTAACTGTAGCTCGTCTCCTGATACGCAGTCGGTGCGGTGAGTTGGTATTGCCCAGGTGATACAGTCAATTGAAACCTGCCACTCTGGTCCGTAACGACAGTGCGCTCGACACCGTTTCCAGCAATTTTGATCGGCACCGACTTCTCTAGCACCCATTTCCGGTCTCGTACTTCTCCTTCAACTGAAGATGTCTTCGACGCAAGCGCGTTGTCGATATCTTTGGCCAGCGCCTTGGAAAATGGCTCACCGTCAATGCCTTGATTGCCCTCACAATTGTTCCAAGCCTCAAAGACACGCGGCTCCGCTGTTGCTGCCCCGAACAGAATGTAGTCTCGTCCCGCAGTGAGTAGAAGCCTTCCGCTACTATTCTCGGATTTGATGGTGACACGTTTGAAGGCCGTACCGCGATATAGCTTAATGACGTCCACTTCGTACAGCCACCCTTCTAAACCATCGGGATCATCTGTCTTGTTGATGATCGGGACTACCTTGAGCACTCGCCCGTGAAAGGCGATGTCGCTGTCAAAAAGGACCTGACACAACTTCGCAGCGGGAAGACGGCAAATCGCAAGCGCACTTTGTGGCCAAACCATCGCGCAACAGAGCGCAGCTATAATTTTTCGTATACGGGCCACTAAGTTGCTACTGAATTCATTCAACTGCCGCAAGTGATATCTGATCGAACAATTGGCTGCGCTGCATCAATATACAGGCAAACATTTTCAAGGCATAGAACCCGATTTGACGGGCGTTTTCTGGCATTTTGTGCTCAAACGGCCCGCCAATGCTGGGGTTGCTAACTGACGAAGGCGTTTTTCAACATCTCCGCCGCATGCATTCTCGTTGCGTCGGTAATTTTGATGCCGCCCAGCATGCGGGCAATTTCTTCGACGCGTGTCTTGTCGTTAAGACGCGTGATGGACGTAGTTGCGACACCATCGGTCGCCGTCTTGGCCACCTGGAACTGATGCTCCGCACAGACGGCGACCTGCGGCAAATGCGTGACTGCCAACACCTGATGTTGCGAACCAAGTGAGCGCAGAAGCCGCCCAACGACCTCAGCGACGCGTCCGCCGATGCCTGCGTCGACTTCATCGAAAATCATCGTCGCCACACTGGCTTTGGCAGATGCCAGCATCTGGATGGCCAAGCTCACGCGAGACAACTCGCCGCCCGATGCAATTTTCGCCAATGGACCCAGCGTTTGCCCCTCGTGAGCTGCTACTTGAAATTCGCAACCTTCGAGACCAGACGCGGAAGGTTCGCGTGGCGTGAACTCCACCGCAAACTTGCCGCCTGGCATGGCGAGTTCCTGCAAAGACTTGGTGACGCTAGCTGCAAATTTCTTCGCGGCCTGCTGGCGAGATTTGGTGAGCTTTTTTGCCGCGTCCATAAACGTCGCGCTGGCCAGTTGCTCGGCAGCGATCAGTTCATCCAAAGACTGCCCGCCTCCGAGCGCACTCATGCGATCACGCTTTTGCTGGAGGATATCGGGAATACGTTTGGGCTCGATGCGGAATTTGCGGGCGATCTCCTGCACATCGGCCATTTCGCGATCAATCTCGGTCAACCGCGCGGGATCGACATCGAGTTTCCTCAGGTAATGGCGCAGATTCGACACCGCTTCGCGCAACTCCACGCACGCCGAATCGACCAGCGCAACCGATTCTTTCAATGCGGGATCTATTTCAGCGTCCTTCGAAAGCTGCGAGGCGACACTATCGATCTGCGACAGCACCGCACCTTCATTGTCATCCAGGCTGTCAATGGCTGATTGGGCGGACTCAATGAGCCCGGCCGCATTGGCGAGCCGACGCTGTTCATTCAGCGTTTCCTCCCAGCGGGCAACGGAGAACTTCAGCGCCTCGAGCTCACCGATCTGGTAACGCAGCTCCTCAAACTCGCGAGTGATGGCGATTTCGTTTGCCTCGCGTGCAGCGCGGGTCGCGGCCAGTTGCGACCAAGCACCGTGTTTTGCTTTGACATTGGCCAGCAGGCTCTCGCTATCGGCAAAGCCATCGAGCAGCCCTAGTTGTGCGTCGCGCTTAAGTAGCGTCTGGTGTTCATGCTGGCCGTGCACATCCATCAGGCGCTCAGCCAAATCGCGCATTTGGGTCAGCGTGACCGAGGTGCCGTTGATAAATGCCTTGGAGCGTCCGCCCGCATCAAGAACACGACGAAACAGCAACATGTTCTCGTCGTCGTCGGCCAGTTCGTTGTCGCGCAGCCAGTTGCGGGCATCCTTGATTTGCGTGAGGTCAAACTCGGCGGCGATCTCGGCACGCGATTTACCGACCCGAACCACGTTCGCGTCTGCCCGTCCGCCTAGCGCCAGCGAGAGGGCGTCGATCATGATCGATTTGCCGGCGCCGGTTTCGCCGGTGAGCGCGGTGAAGCCGGACTCAAAATCCAGTTCCAGGCTATCGACGATGACGAAGTCGCGTATGACCAGCGAGCGCAACATTCAGGAGTTCCGTTCGTTCCAGTGAAGCTTCGAACGCAACATCGAAAAATAGCTGTAGCCGACCGGATGCAGCAGTCGCAGTTTGTTCTTGTGCGCCTTGACGATTACGACGTCATCTGGCTCCGGATCAAAAAACGCCTGCACGTCAAAATTCACCCGCGCATTGACGCCACGAATGAGGCGTATGCGCACTTCCGATTCGTTGGAAATCGCGATGGGGCGATTGGACAAGGTGTGCGGTGAAATCGGCACCAGCGAGATCGCCGGCAATCCCGGCTGCAAAATCGGCCCGCCACTGGAAAGCGCGTAGGCCGTGGAGCCGGTGGGCGTATTGACGATGATGCCGTCGGCACGCAGCGAGTAGATGAATTCACCATTCACCTCAACAGCAAATTCGATCATCGTGCCCATTGCACCCCGACTAAACACGACGTCGTTGAATGCCACGGTCTTGAAGATAGATTTGTCGCCGCGGCGTATTTCAGCGTCCAGCAGGAATCTAAACTCCTCGGTGTATTCGCCGTCCAGCAGAGAAGTCATCATCGGCACCAGCGACTCGGCGGGAATATCGGTCAGAAAGCCAAGGTGACCAAGGTTGACGCCAACCAGCGGCACATGATGACCCGCCACCGACCTCGCCAGCGCCAGCAAAGTACCATCGCCGCCGACCGCAATCGCCAGATCGGCGCCTTTAAGCAATTTTGTCAGTGGCTCTCGCGGCATCACGGCGTCCGGCGTCACACTCGCAAATGCAGCGGTGCTGGCGTCAACACGCACCGAGATACCGCGCGCCTGCAAAAGCCTGATGAGTTCGTCCACAGGCTCGCCGACACCTACACCATCAGGTTTGCCGACAATTGCGACCGTTTTGAAAGTGGTTTTCATTGTTGCTGATTAAATCACAGGTTTGCACGTGACTGACACGGAACAACGTGTTACCCGATGACTCACACAACCTGCCTGCTTTTGCCTACAATTACCGCATGCTGTCCGAACGCGCACAAACACTGCTGAAATTTCTTGTCGAACGCTACATTGCCGACGGCCAACCGGTCGGGTCGCGGGCGCTATCAAAGTTTTCGGGAATGGAACTATCGCCTGCGTCGATCCGCAATGTCATGGCCGATCTTGAGGAGATGGGCTATATCGCGAGCCCGCACACTTCGGCGGGCCGCATCCCGACGCCCAAGGGTTATCGCCTGTTTGTCGATACGCTATTGACGATTCAGCCGCTCGAACGTCTCGAACGGCAGCAACTGGAAAACAATATTCGTCCCGACGACCCGCGCCATGTCGTGGCTGCGGCCTCGCAACTGTTATCCGACCTCACGCACTTCGCGGGCATCGTCGTCACGCCGCGCCGTCGCGGTATCGGCTTGAAGCATGTGGAGTTCATGCAGCTCTCGGACAAGCGCGTACTGTTGATCCTGGTTGCGTCTGACGGTGATGTTCAGAACCGCGTGCTGGTGACCGAGAAACCCTATTCGCCGGCGCAGTTGACGGAAGCCGCCAATTACATCAATCAGCACTACGTGGGCTATGAGTTTGACCAGATACGTGAAAAGGTGAAAACCGAGCTCTCGCAGTTGCATCGCGATATTTCCACATTGATGTCGGCGATGGTGGATGCGCGCGGGCAAGGTTCCGATTCGTCCGGTGTGGTGCTGTCCGGCGAACGCAACCTGCTGGACGTAAACGATGTTTCGATGAATATGGCCAGCATCAGGAAGCTGTTCAACGTGTTCGACCACAAGACGCAGCTAATGGATTTACTCGATGTCAGCAATCGCGCAGAGGGCGTGAAAATTTTCATCGGTGGCGAGTCGGCACTGGTGGCGTTGGACGAGTTTTCGGTCGTCACTGCGCCCTATGAAGTCGACGGCCAGATCGTCGGCACGGTAGGCGTGATTGGCCCGACGCGCATGGCCTACGAGCGCGTGATTCCCATTGTCGATGTGACGGCGAAATTACTGTCGTCGGCGCTTTCGCAAAATTAATCCTTAAAACACAAGCACTGGCGCGGCGTTCCGGGCAATTTTGGCCTGAGAGGTCCGTCGATGCTCGACTTTTATATATTTCACTATGGCCTACAGACCGGAACCTCCTTTCACCCATGGCACACCGCTGGCAACCGGCGTATTGCTGGTTAACCTTGGTACACCTGACGACACTTCGACAGGTGCGGTCCGGCGCTATCTGAAGCAATTTTTATCTGACACTAGAGTCGTTGAAATCCCCAAGCCAGTCTGGTGGCTGATTCTCAACCTGATCATTCTCAATGTCCGCCCAGCCAAATCGGCAAAAAAATACGCGAGCATCTGGATGCAGGAAGGGTCGCCATTGCGCGTGTACACCGCTCGGCAGGCGCAAATGTTGCGTGGCTTTCTGGGTGAGAAATTCAAGAGCCCGTTGAAAGTCGAATACGCGATGCGCTATGGCAATCCGTCGATTGAGAGCGCAATCGACAAATTGAAAGCCGCTAATTGCGACAACATTCTCGTGTTGCCGCTCTACCCGCAATACGCCGCCAGCACCACCGCATCGACGATGGACGAACTCGGCCGTGTGCTGTCGAAAATCCGCAATGTCCCCGGCATCCGGTTTTTGCGCAGCTACCACGACCACCCGGCCTACATCAACGCCATCGCCAAAAACGTTCTCGCCGAGTGGATGAAAATCGGCCGCCCGAATTTCGCGACCGACAAGCTGCTGATGACCTTCCACGGCCTGCCCAAATTTCATCTCGAAAAAGGCGACCCCTACCACTGCCACTGCCATAAGAGCGCTCGTCTCATCGCCGAACAACTCGGCGTGAAAGCAGGTGACTACATCGTCACGTTCCAGTCGCGATTCGGCAGAACTGAATGGCTGCAGCCGTATACCGACAAGACGCTGGAAAAACTTGGCGCTGACGGCTGCAAGCGCGTCGATGTGATTTGCCCGGGATTTGCGTCGGACTGTTTGGAGACGCTGGAAGAAATTGCCATGGAAGCGAAGGAAAGTTTTCTCCATGCCGGCGGGAAGACGTTCAACTACATTCCCGTGGCCAATGATACTGAGGCGTATGTGGGAGCGCTGGCGGAGATTTTAGTGGGGGAATTGGGGGGATGGGTGAGTGAGGGAGCGGCGGTGAAGGATGAGGCTTCGGCGGCGAGGGCTCGGGCGATGGGGGCTATGCGGTAGTTCTTGTTCCGCGCTGCGTGGCTTGCTAGCCGGGGGTAGCCCGGCGGCTAGTCACTTTTCTTGCTTCGCCAAGAAAAGTAACCAAAAGAAGGCGACCCCAGGTTCGTCGGCCCTGAAGGGCTGCCCTCCGCTGCTCACAAACGCGGGCCGCTGCGGAACTCGTGGCTCGAACTGATAATGGTACAAAAGGTTGAATTTGTGCTCGCCACTCAGACAATCCTCGCGGACGGCCCCCGCATTTGCTCCGCTGCTCGGCTCCTCGCATGGGGCCCCTTTTCGCATGCGACGATCGCGACGAAGTTTCGTCATTTCCGCGTGGGCAGGAATCCAAGGTCATTCATACTCAAAGCTGAGGTCCGTATTTACGAGTGCGACGCCAAAGAAACTGCGACTGGGTCCCGATGAGAGTCGCTGAGTAACGCAGAAGCGACAGGGGCATTCCGCGAGGACTGTCGAGGGCGAGCACCAGCAAGAACCGTTTGCGCCAGTTCTTCTACGAGCCCGAGTTCCGCAGCGGCCTGTCGCTTCGAGTAACGCAAGGTACCCGGCGCTTTTGCCGGGCGACGAATCTCGGGTCGCCTTTCTTTGGTTACTTTCTTTGGCGAAGCAAAGAAAGTGACTAGCTGCCGGGCTACCCCCGGCTTTCCACGGGAACAAATCAACTCAGCTGGCGTTTCGCAACTGACTCCCGGAATACCATTTGCTTCCTCCGCGTTACGTGGTTACCGTGGAATGCCAAAACACTTAAGCTTTCGGTTGCCTCGAATGAAGCGCGCACAGAAAGCACCCAATCCGAAATATCCTGCGGCCGTGATTGCCATCAGAATGGGAAACATAAGGATGAAAAGTGCCAATATTTGCGGCATGGAATCTTTGGGTAGCGCCCGAGCAAGTGCTAGTAAGACCAATAGAGCTGCCAACCACTTCAAACAATACAAACTCCACCGGGCGCGATAGCTCGAAAGCATTTCACAGTTCTTCATTCGTAGACCTAAGCGCATTTTCGGTGACCTATTTCTTCACCCCAAAACAATGCTCCAAGCCAGGAAACGTCCCTCCCCTAACCTCCGCCGCATATTCCCCCACCGCCTCCGTCACCATCGCCCCAATATCCCGATACCGCTTGGCAAACTTAGGCGTGAAATCCGGAAACAATCCGAGAATATCCTCCGTCACCAGCACCTGCCCATCACAAGCCGGCGATGCCCCAATTCCGATGGTCGGCACCGTCAACGATTCGGTAATAGCTCGCGCCACCGGCTCCACCGTCCCCTCAATCAGCACCGAAAACGCCCCGGCCTGTTCAAACTGGCGCGCCAGTTTTGGCCATTTTGAAAGCGCATCTTCTTCCTTGCCCTGCGCCCTGAACCCGCCCATCTCATGCACTCGCTGCGGCATCAGCCCGATGTGCGCCATGACCTGAATGCCGCGTTTGGCGAGGAATTCAACCGTACCAACCATTTCCTCACCGCCTTCCAGCTTGAGTGCCTGAGCGCCACTTTCGGCGATGGCGCGGGCGCAATTGCGGTACGCCTGTTCGTTTGACTCCTGATAAGTGGCGAATGGCATGTCGAGAATGACTGCGGCTCGGCTGGAACCACGCATGACCGCTTTGGTGTGGTTGATCATCATGTCCAGCGTGACGGCCAGGGAATTTTCCATTCCGTACACGACCATTCCCAGTGAATCCCCTACCAGCAGCACATCACAATGCGCATCGAGCAACTGCGCCATTGGCTTGGAATACGCGGTGAGCATGACAATCTTGCCCTTGCCTTTCATTGCGCGCAGGTCGGGAATGCTGATACGTTTTTGCTGACTGTGTATGCTCATGGAATCAAAAAGTGTTGGTGGGCGAAGGTGGCCGCTTGAAAACGCTATTATCAGGCCTACTTTAGAGTCTTCACCCCAAAACAGTTAAGGCAGTCTCATGACACTCATCGTGCGCTGGTTCATCAATGCACTGGCTCTGATGCTGGTGGCCTATCTTTACTCCGGGGTCCACGTAGATAGCATTTTCGCCGCATTGGTTGCGGCACTTGTGCTCGGTCTGGTCAACGCTTTTGTGCGGCCCGTGCTGGTATTTCTAACATTGCCAGTGACCATCCTGACACTGGGATTGTTTATTTTTTTCATCAACGCATTCCTGTTCTGGTTTGTGACTGAGATCGTAAGGGGTTTTACCGTCACCGGCTTCATGGCCGCGATGATTGGTTCGCTTATGTTCAGTGTCATCTCGTTGGTGACCAACTGGCTGGTATTCGACGGGGACAAGAAGAAGAAATCGTAGACCCGACCACGACTTGAGGGTCGCGTCCAATTTTGCTGAAAATCGCAGTTTCCCTGGGTTTTGTCTTGAATTTGTCAGGAACGCCCTCAATTCCTGCATGACCTTGTTTATTCTGGAGTTTTATCATGTCGGACCCAATAGAAAACGTCGCAACTGAGGCGTCATCGGAAGCCTTTTCGGCGGAATCAGCTTCTGCACCTCCCGCATCATCCCCCGAACAAAGAATCGAAGAACTAGAAAGGGCCCTCGAAGACGCAGAGGCCAAAGCGGCAGAAAGCTATGACCAGTTCGTGCGCACCAAGGCGGAAATGGAGAATATCCGCCGCCGTTCTGCAGAGGACGTGCTGAAAGCACAGAAATTTGGCGTGGAAAAGATCGCCGATGCATTGCTCGCCGTGAAAGACAGCATGGACGCAGCGCTGGTCGTCGAAAATACGTCGGTCGAATCGTTCAAGACCGGCGTAGAACTTACCGCCCGCCAGCTTTCGAACGTGTTTGAGAAATTCTCGATCGTGGAAGTGAATCCTGTGGGAGAGAAATTTGACCCGACCAGGCATCAGGCCATCGCTGCATTGGAATCCGAGCAGACGCCAAATACGGTTATTAATGTCATGCAGAAGGGCTATCTGTTACACGACCGGATATTGCGCCCGGCGCTTGTGACAGTAGCCAAAGAAAAAGCCGCAACAAGTCAGGGGTAGCAAAAAAAATTGGCCCGTCCAGGGCATAAACGCCCATAAGCGGCGCTTGAATTCCGGACGAATAGCCCTACATTCATTACAGTCATTAACTTTACCGCGCTCCAAAAGCGCCATTCAGAAATAAGGGGAAACATCATGGGAAAAATCATCGGTATTGATTTGGGAACCACCAATAGCTGCGTATCCATCATGGAAGGCGGCGTACCCAAAGTCATCGAAAACGCAGAAGGCGCGCGTACGACGCCATCCATCGTCGCCTATCAGGACGACGGCGAAATTGTGGTGGGCGCTTCAGCCAAACGCCAGGCGGTCACCAATCCAAAGAACACATTGTTTGCCGTGAAGCGTCTGATCGGTCGGCGCTTTGAAGAGAAAGAAGTGCAAAAAGACATCGGCCTGATGCCCTACAAAATCTTCAAGAACGACAACGGCGACGCGTGGGTAGAAGCCCAAGGCAAGAAGATGGCGCCACCGCAGGTCTCCAGCGAAGTGCTGCGCAAGATGAAGAAGACTGCGGAAGACTATCTCGGTGAAGAAGTCACCGAGGCGGTCATCACCGTTCCAGCTTACTTTAACGACAGCCAGCGCCAGGCAACCAAAGACGCAGGCCGCATTGCTGGTCTGGACGTAAAGCGCATCATCAACGAGCCCACCGCCGCTGCTCTTGCGTTCGGTATGGACAAGCAGGAAGGCGACCGCAAGATTGCGGTGTATGACTTGGGTGGTGGTACGTTCGATGTTTCGATCATCGAAATCGCGTCGGTTGATGGCGAGCATCAATTCGAAGTATTGAGCACCAACGGCGACACGTTCCTCGGTGGCGAAGACTTCGATCAGCGCCTGATGGACTATCTCTGCGACGAATTCAAGAAGGACCAAGGCATCGACCTTAAGAAGGACGTGCTGGCCCTGCAACGTCTGAAAGAAGCCGCTGAAAAAGCCAAGATCGAGCTCTCGTCCACGCAGCAAACGGAAGTTAACCTGCCCTACATCACGGCTGACGCCAACGGCCCGAAGCACTTGGCTGTTAAGCTCACGCGTGCCAAATTTGAAGCACTGGTCGACGAACTGATTGAGCGCACCATCAAGCCCTGCGAAATGGCGATTAAAGACTCGGGTCTGAAAATTAGCGATATCTCCGACGTGATTCTGGTCGGCGGTCAAACGCGGATGCCAAAGGTGCAGGAAAAAGTAAAAGAAATCTTCGGTCGCGAGCCGCGTAAGGACGTTAACCCGGATGAAGCCGTTGCCGTCGGCGCGGCAATTCAGGGTGGCGTGTTGAAGGGTGACGTGAAAGATGTACTGTTGCTCGACGTGACCCCGTTGTCACTCGGCATTGAAACGCTAGGCGGCGTATCGACCAAGCTGATCAAGAAAAATACTACGATTCCGACCAAGGCCTCGCAAGTTTTCTCAACGGCTGATGACAATCAATCCGCAGTAACGATTCACGTGCTGCAAGGTGAGCGCGAACTGGCATCGGGCAACAAATCGCTTGGGCAGTTCAACCTGGAAGGTATCCCACCTTCCGCACGCGGGATGCCACAGATTGAGGTGACGTTCGATATTGACGCCAACGGCATCATGCACGTGAGCGCCAAGGACAAAGCTACAGGCAAGGAAAATAAGATCACCATCAAGGCGAACTCTGGCTTGTCGGAGGAAGAAATCCAACGCATGGTGAAAGATGCGGAAGCTAATGCGGACGACGACAAGAAAGTATTGGAACTCGTCACGGCTCGTAATCAGGGTGACGCGCTGGTGCACTCGACCAAGAAGTCGCTCGCTGAATATGGCGACAAGATCGACGCTGCCGAAAAAGCCGCCATCGAAGCAGCGAGCAAAGAACTGGAAACAGCATTGAAAGGTAGCGACAAAGCCGAGATCGAGGCGAAGACCGAGGCGCTCGGTAAGGTATCGCAGAAGCTCGGTGAAAAAATGTATGCCGACATGCAAGCAAAAGCGCAGGCTGAGTCTGGTGGCGGCGCAGGCCCTGCAGGTGCCGGACCAGCGCCAGGTGCCGAACAGAAAGAGAAGGACATGGGAAATGTCGTTGATGCAGAATTTACGGAAGTAAAAGACAAGAAGAGTTAATCCCTTTAACTCCGAATGACTGGCCGGGTTCGAGCAGACGCTTAGTCTCGCTCGACCCGGCTTTCCCATATTAAAGAGCTGGAATATTCATGGCACAAAAACGAGACTTTTACGAAATCCTGGGTGTGAATCGCGACGCGAGCGATGAGGACATCAAGAAGGCATATCGCAAACTGGCGATGAAATACCATCCTGATCGCAATCCCGACCAAAAGGATGCAGAAGATAAGTTCAAGGAAGCCAAGGAGGCCTTCGAAGTGCTTTCCGAGGCGGATAAACGCCGCGCCTATGATGCCTATGGTCACGCTGGCGTTAACCCGCAGGTGGGCGGTGGTCATGGTGGCGAAGGATTTGGCGGCTTCTCGGAAGCGTTTGGCGATATTTTTGGCGAGATTTTTGGTGGCAGGGGCGGCGGTCGTGGCGGACAACAGGTTTATCGCGGTGCCGATCTGCGCTACAACATGGACATCACGCTGGAACAAGCGGCGCGCGGGACTGAAACCAAAATCCGCATTCCGTCACTTGAGGATTGTGAAACCTGCAAGGGATCAGGCGCCAAGCCGGGTACCAATGCCAAGACTTGCCACACCTGCAATGGCCAGGGCCAGGTTCGTATGCAGCAAGGCTTTTTCTCAATTCAACAAACCTGCCCCACGTGCCATGGCACAGGCAAAGTAATCCCCGAGCCGTGTACTGTATGCAGTGGCGCGGGCCGCGTGAAAAAACACAAAACACTGTCGGTGAAAATTCCATCTGGCGTTGACGATGGCGATCGTATCCGTCTGTCTGGTGAGGGCGAGGCGGGGGTGAACGGTGGCCCGCCGGGCGACCTGTACGTCGTCGTGCAACTCAAACCGCACGCCGTATTCCAGCGCGAAGGCGCCGACCTGCATTGTGAAATGCCGATTTCGTTCAGCGTTGCCGCACTCGGCGGTGAGATCAATATTCCGACGCTTGAGGGTGAAGCCAAGATCAAAATTCCGGCTGAAACACAAAGCGGACAGGTATTCCGCCTGCGTGGCAAGGGTATCCGGCCGGTCAGGCAGACCTCAGCGGGCGACCTGATGTGCCATGTTGTTGTAGAGACGCCAGTTCGACTCACGGATCGCCAGAAAGAGCTATTGCGCGAACTGGAAGAGATCAACAAGACCGATGGTGACAAACACAATCCGCGGGCGAAGAGCTTCATGGACAAGGTAAAGGATTTCTTCGCTGGTTGAGAGCCCTTGCGTGATGTCAAACTCTAGCATTGGCGCGGTCGCTGGAGCCAAAATAGCCGCCAAGGCTCACCAATGCTTGGTCTACCTTCATCAATCGGCGAACAATCGCCCATGCATCGTGTGACGCAACACGCATTTCAGTGTCAAATCCCCGGCTCTGCTTGACGGAGTACAATTTCCGCTTAAGCCGCAAATAACAAAAGCCCGAGGAGAACAGAATGTTTACGCATTTCCGCATTACTGGATGGGTCGCGTTATTCGCTGTATGGTCGTTTTCGGGGACACTGTTTGCTCAGGGAGTCTCGGTCGACACGATTCTGATTGGTCAGTCCGCTGCACTTTCCGGTCCAGCCGAACAACTCGGTAAGGAAATGAAGGCGGGTGCGGAGGCGTACTTCGATGTTGTTAACAAGCGCGGCGGTATCAATGGCCGCAAGATAAAGTTGATATCAGTCGACGATGGGTACGAGCCGGACAAAGCAGCCGCCAACACCAAGAAATTGATTGAGGAGGAGAAGGTCCTCGCGCTATTTGGTTATGTTGGTACGCCAACGTCAAACGCGGCGCTCCCCATCTTTACCGCCGCAAGAGTACCGTTCGTCGGTGCGTTCACCGGTGCGCAGAGTTTGCGGGATCCACTCAATCGCTATATTTTTAACGTGCGCGCGAGTTACTTCGACGAAACCGAGTTGATCGTTGCCCATCTGGTGCAGCAGGGCATCACAAAGATTGCGGTGTTTTACCAAAACGACGCCTATGGCAAAGCGGGACTCGCCGGGGTTGAGCGCGCCATGAAAAAGCGCACGTTGGAAATCACCAATACAGCAACAGTGGAACGCAATACCACTGATGTCAGCGTAGCCGTAGGTAAGCTTGCCAAGTCAGGCTCCAGTGCCATCATCATGATCGGCGCATACAAGAGCTGTGCGGCATTTATTAAGGCAATGAAACTGGCAGGTGGCTTTCAGCAGTTTTGGAATGTAAGTTTCGTCGGCTCAAAGGCGCTCGCCGGTGAGCTGGCCGACGAAGGAATAGGCGTGCAGATTTCGCAGGTTGTGCCGTTTCCGTGGTCGGATTCGAACCCCATCGTGCGTGAATACCAAAAAAATATCGGCGCGCGGGAAAACTATTCGTTTACGTCACTCGAAGGCTACATCGCCGCCAAAGTTCTGGTTGAGGGGTTGAAGCGCGCCGGAAAAAATCCCACGCGTGAGTCGCTGGTTGATGGTATGGCAGCGATGGGAAAAGTGGACCTGGGTGGCTTCACCGTCAACTACTCACCCGTAAATCATAATGGTTCCAGTTTTGTCGATCTGACCATCATTTCGCGTGGCGGAAAATTCAGACACTGAGCCGCAGCATGACTGGTGACGCAAGCCCCAATCAGCAATCCGCGATAACAATAATGGCTTTACAATGCGCGCTTGCTGCGTCACTGATCTGAAACTGTCCGGTCAAATATTCAAGGGGAAATTAATGGATTGTCCAACTCGCCAACGTATGGCTGGTGCACTGTTTCATGCATCAGCTATTGTTCTGTTCAGCACCATTGCTTTGCTGGCCAATCGCGCCAGTGCACAAGGCGTCACGCCTGATGCCATCGTTTTGGGTCAATCAGCGTCTCTCACCGGGCCGTCCGAGGAGCTTGGGCGGGAAATGAAAGCTGGCGCAGACGCTTATTTCAATGCCGTCAACGAGGGTGGTGGTGTAAATGGCCGCAAGATCAAGCTGATTTCGCTGGACGACGCCGGTGTTCCTGAACGTACCAAGGCCAACACACTGAAGCTGCTCAACGAAGACAGTGTCTTCGCGTTGTTTGGCTACACTGGAACTTACGCAATTAACCCGATCCTGCCACTTGTCGAGAAAAACAAAGTCCCGTTTTTTGCTCCTGCAAGTGGCGACGCGGCCACGCGCGAGCCGCTAAGTCGATATGTCTACAATGTTCGCGCAAGTTATGCCGAAGAAACGGAAAAAATTGTCGAGCAATTGATACGACGCGGTCTGACCAAGATCGCGATCTTTTATCAAAACGATGCCTATGGCCGTGCCGGACTGGCTGGATTGGAAAATGCCTTACGAGCACGCAAGTCGAACATTCTGATTTTTGGCAGCACGGATCGGAATTCGACCAACGTGTCGTCTTCTGCAAAAACGATTGCTAAATCCGGCGCGCAGGCCGTCATCATCAGCACTGGCGCCAACACAGCCATTGCCTTCATCAAGGAAATGAAAAAGCTTGGCTCGAACGCGCAATTCTGTTTACTCAGTTCAGCCGGTGCAATGACCGTTGCCGGGCAACTTGGCAATGATGGGCGCGGTGTAGAAATATCCCAGGTAGTGCCTTTGCCTTTTTCTGACAGCGAGCCGCTGGGTCGTGAATACCTGAAACGCATCGGCGGGCCGACCAAGGCAAGCTTCGCATCATTTGAGGGTTACATCGCCGCCAGCATTTTTGTCGAAGGCCTGAAAAAGGCCGGTAAGGCGGTTACGCGCGAATCGTTCATGGCGGCAATGGACAAACTCGGCACGGTCGACTTGCGGGGATTTCGCGCAAAGTTCAGCGCAGATAACCACAATGGCTCCAGCCTTGTGGAACTCACTGTGCTCGGCGCGGGTGGCACCTTCAAGCGCTGATAATCGACAAAAGTGAAAAAAAGGGCGCCGAGCGCCCTTTTTTGGTGGCGTAGGTGCATAACTAAAACATGTGTTGACCGCCGTTGATCGCGATATTCGCACCGGTAACGAAAGCTGCTTCGTCCGAGGCCAGATAGGCACACAAACCCGCCACCTCCTCAGGCTTGCCAAGTCTGCCGATAGGAATCTGCGGCAGGATTTTGGAGTTGAGCACTTCTTCAGGAATCGCTGTCACCATGGCTGTACCGATGTAGCCGGGTGAAATGGTATTGACCGTTACACCCTTCTTGGCAACCTCCAGCGCAAGCGCCTTGGTAAATCCATGCATGCCGGCCTTGGCGGCTGAATAGTTGGTCTGACCGAACGCGCCTTTCTGGCCGTTGACCGACGACACATTAATTACTCTGCCCCAGCCGCGCTCGACCATACCATCGACGATCGGTTTAGACATATTGAAAACGCTATCAAGATTGGTGCTAATTACTGCCGCCCAGTCGATTTGCGACATCTTCTTGAACGTCGTGTCGCGTGTGATCCCTGCATTGTTGATAAGAATATCGATCGGCCCAATTTCCTTCTGGATCTTGGCTACCGCGACGCCACAGGAATCGAAATCTGCAACGTCAACTGCGTAGGCGTGAAAATGGTAGTCACGTGCCTCCATTTCTTTAAGCCAAGTCGCTGATTTTGTGTTTGACGGCGAATATGTCACAACCACTTTGACCCCCATGCGGGCAAGCTTCATGCAAATCGCTTCTCCCAAGCCACCCATTCCGCCTGTCACGACGGCAATTCGTTGTGTTGCTGGCATGTCTCTCTCCTGTTATGTTTTATTGGTTACTATCTTTTTCAGTGATCACGCGATAAATCGTAATTGCCGCGAACAACCCCACCTGTGAAAATAATACACTCAGCCATCCACCTTTGAAAACAAACATTGCCAGCAGCGAAGATGCAATGGACAAACCGCACCAAATCAACGGCGGTTTTTTCTCCATCGCCGCAGCGCGGCTATAAAACGTGACGCCGCAAATCAGCACTGCGAGCGCAGCGTAGTCCATTACGCAATTACGCCTTTTCCTTGACGTAACGACCAGGTGCTGCCTCAACCGGTTTAAATTCGGCATTGCCAAGCACGGTACGCGCCGACACCATTTTGCCGCTGTAGTGTTTTAACCACTCGGCCCAGCGCGGCCACCAACTGCCTTGAATTTCTACCGAGGATTCCAGCCAATCCTGCTGGGAAACATTGGGTGCCAAGCCGATCCGATGGCTGCGCTTGTTTTTCGAAGCAGGGTTCACGACACCGGCAACATGACCGGCCGCGCCCAATACAAACTGTGTGTTGCCTGTCAGCAATGACGCGCTTTTATACGCAGTCCGCCAGGGCACGATGTGATCTTCTTTTGCGGCGAAAACAAAAGCCGGCATGTTTATATACGACAGGTCAACAGGCACACCGCACATCACCAGCCTGTCCGGCTTCGCCAGATTGTTTTTTGAATACATATTCCGCAAATAATAGACATACCACGGGCCAGGTAGGTTTGTGCTATCGGAATTCCAGTACAACAAATCGAATGCCGGCGGTTTGGTGCCTTTCAAATAGTTGCCAACGACATAATTCCAGATCAGCTCATTAGCACGCAGTGAGGTAAACGCATACGCAAGGTCGCTACCGTTAACGATGCCACCGGCACCAACGTCGAGTTCGCGTTTCGCAATGAAATCCTCATTGATGTATGACGTGACTTCGCCGGTATCGGAAAAATCGAGAAAGGTTGTGAGAAAGGTAACGCTTTCAATCACCTCGTGACCCATGCGGCGCAATAGCGCGATTGAACTGCCGAGCAGGGTACCGCCCACACAAAATCCAAGTGCATTGATTTTGTCGACATTGGTAATAACCCGAACGTTGTCGATGGCCTTCACTACACCGCCACCGATATAGTCGTCCCACGTCAGGTGCCCTTGTTCCGCTTTGACGTTGCGCCACGAGACGATGAAAACGGTAAAACCTTGCTCAACCGCGTAGCGCACGAGTGAGTTATCGGGACGCAGGTCGAGTATGTAAAATTTGTTGATGCAAGGCGGCACGATCAGCAAGGGCCGGACGTGTACGCTTGCGGTTAGTGGCGCGTATTGCAACAACTGGAAGACTTCGTTTTCGAACACCACACTGCCGGGCGTCACCGCAAGATTTTCGCCAACCTTGAAGGCTTCCTCGTCGGTCATGGAAATGTGGCCCTTTTCCATGTCCTGCCTGAGGTTCTCCAAACCTGCTTTCAGCGTTTCACCTTTTGATTCCATCGCCGATTTGAGTGCCTCCGGATTGGTCGCCAAAAAATTTGCGGGGGACATCGCATCAAGATGTTGTTTCACAAAAAAGCGCATCTTCTTCCGAGTCGTATTCGCAACATCCAGACTCTCAATGCTGTCCATCATCAAACGATAGGTCGAAAGATAGGATTCCGCCAAATAGCGAAAATGCGGCGAAGACTGCCATGCCTCGTCAGAGAACCGCTTGTCCTGCGCGCTAACCAATGCCGACGTTGGCACTTGGGACGGCTGCGTCTGCGGTTGCATGAAAAATTCAAACAGGCGCTTTTGTTCATCGAGGAAATGCTGCTGCAAGGCTCCTAGCTTCGCAGGTTCCTGCGAAAGCGCCTGCATCCATGCCTGATAGCCTTCTTTCACACTTGAAGGAGTGGGCAGCGCACCTAAACTCTGCATCCAGCGGTTGCTGGCGTCGTGCATGACGGGATTGCTAGCCTGGGAATCAAGAGCGAAGTTGGATTGAGGCATGCTACGCTTGGTTTGTTTTGTCGGTTTTGAAGACATCGTTATCCTGAGAATTATCTCGCATCTGGGCACACCTTACCTGAAGCGCAGCAATTGACGTACCGTCGTCGCGCGCGCCTTATGTGACACTTGAAAAACGCACACGAGAAACTGCAAATGCATATTGTCGCGATTGCTTGGTTGTACGTCACCTTGATGATGGCGATCACCGAAAAAAATATTACAGCCGGTGTGTTGACGTTCGTATTTTACGGCCTCGCCCCAACAGCCTTGCTTCTTTGGCTGGGAGGCACGCGGCGACGGCGTCGCGCCACCAAACGGCAAGCCACCACCTCCAATAAGCCATCAGACGAACAGGTGCACGGTCCAGATGGAAGCGACTCCCGCACCGATCAGTAAGATCTGCTGGACACTATCCGACAAGGAGGAGCGCCTATGCAGCCCTGGGATCAAATCTGCAATCGCGACATAGATCATGCTCGATGCAGCAAAGCACAGAAACATGATCGAATATTCGGCCATCGAAACCAGCATCACGTAGGCCAGCAAAGCACCAAACAAGGTTGCGAAGCTGGACATCACATTCCAGAACAGCGCCCTGCGCCGCGAAAATCCTGAGTGAATCAACACTAGAAAATCACCGAGTTCCTGAGGCAATTCGTGAGCAATGATTGCGATTGACGTCACCACGCCTATCCTCACGTCTGCCATGAAAGCCGCAGCGATGGCCAGTCCATCGGTAAAGTTGTGAAAACCATCGCCGATGATGATCATCCACGCTGACGTTGTACGGCCGGATTCGTTTGGGGCTTGACCGTTACCGTCATGGGAGTGCGCGTGGGAATTTTCAATAGCGTCCGCAGCGACGCCGGCATGATCGTGATTGTGGCGCCATAACACGAGCTTTTCCAGTACGAAAAAAGCCAGTATGCCGACCAGCAACCAGCCGGCAGCGGCATGATGGCGCGTGGTCTGTTCGAATATGTGCGGTAGCAGATCAAGAAAGACAACGCCAAGCAGTGCGCCGACTGCGTAGCTGACGAACAAGGGAATCAATCTGGGCTGAACGCGCCAGGCCACGAGTGCCGCGAGCAGCGCCGAAAGCGTGCTGCCGGCGAGGCAGGCCGCAATAATATAAACAAGGGTCATGTAGGCTTAGCTGTTGCGACTGATAATCAACAACAGTCGATAATGTGACGGCGAAGGCGCACAGCATAGGCGATCATTCACGCGACCAGTGCCAACGCATTATATGCAACTCAATTGCAACATTGTAACACGCGTTGCACGGCAAACCTGCTGTCCCATTTGCGCTCGATTAATCAAGCCAGATCATTGCTCCCATGCGGCCCGTTTGGCCGTCACGCCGATAGGAAAAGAAACGGTCAGCATCGCTTAAAGTACAAAACTGCCCTCCAAAGATCTCGGTCACGCCGGCGCGTTGCAGACGTAACCGGGCGAGTTCGTAGATATCGGCGAAGTACTTATTGGTAGCGCCCGCAATCCGCTTGAACGCGAACGTGTCCTGCGGAGCAACCTCGGTAAAAATCTTGAACACATCATCGCCAACCTCAAATGCCAACGGGCCGATTGCGGGGCCCAACCAGACCAGGATATTGCCTGCCTTGGTATTCATAGCAGCGACCGTATGCTCTAGAACGCCGCGATGTAGACCGCGCCACCCTGCGTGCGCAGCAGCAACGCATGAACCGTCAGCCGCACAAAACAACACAGGCAGGCAATCAGCCACCAGCACCGTGCAAGGCACGCGTAACTGAGTTGTGAATGAAGCATCTGCCGCCAATGGTGCATGACAGGTTGCGACTAGCGCCGCATCGACAACCTCGGCACCATGAATCTGATTCAGCCACACAGGAGACGAAGGCAATAGTGTCCGCAGCCTGCGTCGATTTTCTTCGACATCATCTGCAGCATCGCCAACGTGGACACCAAGATTCAAACTGCCAAACATGCCGCTACTGACCCCGCCCGCTCGCGTCGTGAATAGTGCCTTCACGCGCAACGGCGCCGGCCAGTCCGGGATGATGACATCCTTCGGTTCAAGTATGGTTGTTGGCAACGATTCAGAGTGTGGCGACGACATCGATCAAGTCACGCATATCGGTAGGAACCGGCGCTTCGAATGTCACGCTTTCACCGTGCGCTGGATGTTCGAACGATAGTCTTCTCGCGTGTAAAGCCTGACGCCCAAAACTGCGGAATACTTCGCGGGTAGCCGCATTCACACCTGCGGCGCCAGGACTGTAAACCTGATCACCCTCGATCGGAAATCCAATCGATTGCATGTGAACACGGATCTGGTGGGTTCGACCGGTTTCGAGCTGACATTCAATCAGGGTGTGAAGCGGGAAGCGCTGTAATACACGAAAATGCGTGACTGCGAACTTACCGCCCTGCCCTTCTTCGTCACCGATAACCGCCATTTTTGTGCGCTGATGTGGATGGCGTCCGATCGGTTTTTCAACGACACCGTCCTGCGGCGCGTGGCCGCGCACCAGGGCCACATAAATGCGCTTGACCGTTCGAGACTGCAATTGCCTCACCAGTGACAATTGCGCCGCTTCTGTCTTGGCGACTACCATCACGCCACTGGTCTCTTTGTCCAGGCGATGGACGATACCGGCACGTGGCAATTCGGCAACAGCGGGATTACGATACAGCAGGGCATTCAGCAAGGTGCCGCTCCAGTTACCGGCTCCCGGATGTACGACCAACCCGGCTTGTTTGTCGATCACCAAACAGGCATCGTCTTCAAAAAGCACCTTGAGCGGGATGTCTTCCGGCAAGAACGCCAACTCTGCGTCACGCGGCATAAGAGTTGCCTGAATTTCTTCGCCACCGAACAGTTTCGTTTTCGGCAGACCAGGCTTGGCGTCGATAGTCACATTTCCCGCTTTGGCCAAGGCGGCTAGTCGACTTCGCGAAAACCGAGGCAACATTTGCGCCAAAACCTGGTCCAACCGGCTGCCCGATAACGAAACCGGCACTTTCAAGGTGACGGTTTCGGCTTTGGCCTCAGGTGGGGATTGGAGGTCGCATGGGCTATAATCCTCCTCTTCAATTTCGACTGGCATCCTCAGAGTATGACACGATCTTTTTTGGCTGCGCTCACTCTCGCGCTCGCAAGCACATTACTCGCCGGCTGCGGATTTTTCGGTGACAAGCTGGACCCGAAGAAGAACTGGACAGTCGAGGAATTCTACAAGAATGCTCGGGAAGAGCTGGACTCAGGCAACTACGGTGGCGCCGTAAAGGCTTACGAGGCGCTGGAAGCAAAGTACCCTTTTGGCCGCTATGCGCAACAATCGCAGCTTGACATCGCTTACGCCTATTACAAGGATGGCGAAACCGCACAGGCAGTATCGGCTGCGGATCGCTTCCTGAAACTTCATCCGAATCATATCGCCGCAGACTACGCACTCTACATAAAGGCCTTGGCATACTTCAAGCCGGATCTGGGGGTGTTTGGCGAATTACTGAATCTTGATCCTGCGGAACGTGATCCGAAGGCATTACGAGAGTCGTTTGAAGTCTTCAAGGAGCTTGTCACTCGATTTCCGGATAGCAAATATACCGATGATTCACGTAGTCGAATGAGTTTTTTGGTGAATGCGTTGGCCAAACATGATGTTGCCGTCGCAAGGTATTACCTAAGCCGCGGCGCCTATCTGGCGGCGGCAAATCGCGCTCAAAACGTATTTCAGCGTTATCCCCAGGCGCCTGCCAACGAAGACGCATTGGTTATTTCAATACAGGCTTATGAGCAGATGGGATTGCCAGAACTTGCGAACAGTTCACGCCGCGTTCTGGAGAAAAACTTCCCGAAGAACGATATTGTCGGGAAAGCGCCAAGTACAGGCAAAGCGTGGTGGAAGCTTTGGTAGAAAGCTGCGAATCGCCAAGGTCGGACCTGAAGCGGGCCACTGAAAATATCGATTCTGCATGTACGCCGATAATTGATCAGCGCTGCAATTTGTCTTAACTATCCACGGCAAGCAGAGACAGTAGTTGCTCCTGCGCATTTCGCCGCACCGCTTTGGTTCCGCGCGCTGGGTGTTTGCGCGTGTAGCCGCCGTCAGCGTCCATCTCCCATGCTTGCTGGTTATCAGTCAGATATGGCTTCAGGCCCTCGATGATAACCCGCTGCTTGAGCTTTGCATCCTCAACCGGGAAGCATAGTTCGATACGTCGAAAGAAATTGCGATCCATCCAGTCGGCACTGGAAAGCCACACGCGTTCGTCGCCACCATTGCGAAAATAGTAGATCCGTGAGTGCTCCAGAAACCGGCCAACAATGGAATACACGCGAATGTTTTCAGAAAGCCCCGCAACACCCGGACGCAATGTGCAAACACCACGCACGATCAGATCGATTTTCACGCCTGCACTTGAGGCGCGATAAAGCGCGTCGATTACTTCCGGCTCAAGCAATGAATTCATCTTGGCGATAATATGGCCACGCAGGCCGGATTTTCCGCCGTGTTTGCTATTGCCCGCCATTTTTATTTCGTTCTCGATTGCGGCCAGTACACCGGCATGTAGCGAAAAAGGTGCCTGCCAGACTCGCGTCAATTTGGTTGCTTTGCCGAGGCCTGTCAGCTGTACGAACACGTGGTTTACATCGGCGCAGATTTCTTCGTTGGACGTCATCAAACCAAAATCCGTATAAAGCCGCGCGGTGCGGGCATGATAGTTGCCAGTGCCCAAATGAACGTAGCGCCTGAGCACTGGCCGCTGACCCTCTACCTGTTCGCGACGTACAACCAGCGCCATTTTCGAGTGTGTCTTGTGGCCGACCACGCCATAGACCACATGCGCGCCCACATCCTCGAGCCGGGAGGCCCAGTTGAGGTTCGCCTCTTCATCGAATCGTGCCATCAGTTCAACGACAACGGTGACCTCCTTGCCGTATTTTGCGGCTTCGATAAGTGTGTCCATGATGACGGAATCGGTACCGGTCCGATAAACGGTGAGCTTGATCGCGACAACTTGCGGATCATGGGCCGCCTGTTGAATAAATTCGATAATCGGCGAAAAACTCTGAAAGGGATGATGTAACAAGATGTCCTGCTTCTTGAGCACCTTGAAGAAATCCTTGCCCTTTGCGACCTTGCCGATCCCCTTGGACAAACCTGGCACGAAGACCGGAAATTTAAGATCAGGCCGCGATACTTGATCCGGCACATTCATCAAACGCACCAAATTCACCGGTCCATTCACGCGATAAATATCGACTTCATCCAGCTCGAATTGCGTGGCGAGAAACCGCAATGTTTCCTCGGAACAATTGTCCGCAATCTCAAGCCTTACAGCGTCCCCAAGATGCCGTTGCGGCAATTCGCCCTGTAATGCAAGGCGCAAATTCTTTACCTCTTCCTCATCGACGAACAGATCCGAATTACGAGTCAGGCGAAACTGGTAACAGCCCAGTACTTCCATACCAGAGAAGAGCTCACCAACATGCTGATGAAGAATGGAAGTCAAAAAGATGAAATCGTCCTCGCCCTCGGCGACCTCAGCCGGTAGTTTGATTACGCGCGGCAACATTCTCGGTGCCTGCACAATAGCGCGTTGCGAATCGCGTCCGAATGCATCTCGACCTGTCAATTCCACCGCGAAGTTCAGGCTCTTGTTGAATACGCGTGGAAAGGGATGTGCCGGATCGAGACCGATTGGCGTCAGGACCGGCATCATTTCGCGGAAGAAATAATCCTTCACCCAGGCCTGCTGCTTTGCATTCCATTGCGCGCGCCGCAGGAAACGGATGCCTTCACCGGCAAGCGTGGGGAAAATGTCATCATTCAGCAGCGCATACTGCTGCGCCACCATCGTGTGCGCCGCTTGCGCAATCAATTTGAAAGTCTCTTTCGGTGTCTTGCCGTCGGCAGCGCGATTGCCGGCACCGAGCTTAATTTGTTCCTTCAGACCTGCCACTCGAATCTCAAAAAACTCGTCGAGGTTCGACGAAACAATCGTCAGAAACCTGAGCCGTTCCAACGCTGGAATCTTGCGGTCTTCAGCCTGGGCAAGGACACGTTTGTTAAACGCCAGCAATTGAATCTCGCGATTCAGAAATAATTCATGCGGTTTTGGCCGGCGTACGGGTGTCGTCACCATCAGTGCATTTTTTGGTTTGGTCTTTTGCCTGGAATTGTGCTTTGATTTTGCGGTCATAGTATCGACAGCGTATTACGTTTTTGTGACGCGGGCCAGTAGCAACTTACGTGTGACATACTCCACGAAACCAAGAATTGCGTGTACCGCCATATGCCCCATCACACTCTTGCCGCCGTTGACCTCGGGTCGAACAGCTTCCATCTTCAAATCAGCCGCGTGGTCGACGGTCAGCTTTATCCGCTCGATGCTCTGAAAGAAACGGTGCGCCTCGGCGCGGGCGTGACTGCTGACAAGTCAATCGAACCTGAAACTGCGGCACGCGCGTTGGCGGCCTTGAGGTTATTCGCTGAGCGCCTTCGCGGACTGCCGAATGATGCCGTACGCGTCGTTGGCACCAACGCTTTGCGAGTGGCAAAAAATGCCAACGCCTTTGTCAAGGAAGCAGAGGCAGTCCTTGGCTATCCCATTGAAATTATCGCCGGACGCGAAGAAGCCCGATTAATTTACATAGGTGTCGCGAACAGTCTGCCGCCATCAAATAACCAACGACTGGTGGTTGATATTGGCGGCGGCTCGACAGAGTTCATCGTTGGCCATCGCCTGAAGCCTAAATTGGTTGAAAGTCTTTATATGGGCTGCGTCACTTTTTCTGAGAGGTATTTTCCCGGTGGCGCAATGGATAAGCGCGCCTTCAGGGAAGCGCAAATGGCTTCTCGCAAGGAAATCGAGCAGATCGCCGCGCGCTTTCACAAAGAAGGCTGGAAGGAAGCCTACGGCTCTAGCGGTACCGCCAAGGCGCTGGGAATCATTTTTGCTGAAAATGGCGTTGTGACAGAAGGCATAAGCCTCGAAGGCCTCGAGTGGCTGCGTGACAAGGCCATCAAGGCGGGCGGCTTCAAATCACTCGATTTGCCCGGCGTTAAGGGCGACCGATTGCCGGTACTGCCGGGTGGACTAGCCATCATGTTGACCATATTCGAGGAACTGCACCTGAGACGAATGACCGTTGCGGACACCGCGTTACGCGATGGCGTCCTGCAGGATTTGCTCGGGCGTACGCATCACGACGATATTCGCGACGCAACAGTTGAAGCGATGTCAAAGCGCTATCACGTCGATCAGACACAAGCGGCGCGCGTAAAGCAATTGGCGTTGAGTTTGTTTGAACGTATAGACGAGTCACCGGACGCAGAAATCGCGTTCCAGCGTCGACAAAAGATGGCATGGGCCTGCCGCTTGCACGAAATCGGTATCGACATCGCACAAGCCGGCTTTCACAAGCACTCTGCATACGTCATCGCCTATGCGGATATGCCTGGCTTCTCAAAGCGCGAGCAAGCGTCTCTGGCGAAGCTGGTGCTCGCGCAGCGCGGCAAGCTCGCCAAGGTCGCGGCAGACTTGCCCCGCGAATCTACTTTTGCGGCGAAAGTCTTGTGTATACGAATGGCAGTATTGCTTTCGCGCAGCCGACGAAACGTGGATTTCAAGCGCTTCGGACTAAGCAAAATAAACCAGGATTTTCGCCTATCCGTGGACGCTGCCTGGCTGGATACCAACAGCCTGACAGATTACGAGCTACATCAAGAAGCGCAGGAGTGGGCCAGCGTGGGAATGAAACTGGAAATCGTCCCGACTGTCGCTTAAAGCTACGCGTCCGCCATATCCGGCGTCATCATCGCCACCAGCACCGCCTGGGTTTCGCCCTTTAGGGGCGAAATACGGAGCCACCAAATCGCCCCTTTTTTCACCATGAAATAGCCGTCGACGCCATTGACGAGGCGCGCTGCGGCCATGCCCAGCGTTGGCTGGTGGCCGACCACGATGATGTTCCTCTCACCATGCGGCCAATTCGCGGCGCGCAAAATTGCATCGGCCGGAGCGTCCGGCGCAATGGAGGCGACCGTATCCACGGGCATGCCGAGTGCGGCAGCGGTTTGCTGCGCACGCACGGCCGGGCTGGCAATAACACACCAGTCGCTTGCCGGTCGCGATGGCTTGCCTAGCCGGGGAACAATCCAGAGCGCCATACGCGCCGCCTGTCGCTCTCCCCGCTTTGTAAGAGCGCGGGCGAGATCGCTTGGGGCGAAGTCTTCGGCCTCTGCGTGCCGCCAAAGAATGATATCCACCAGCCTACTCCGCGCCGGCCGCAGGCAGCGTCACTGTCGCTTGACGCGTAGTCAGGTAGATGCCGGCAAAAATGAATGCAATACCAAAAACATGGAACCAAAACATGCGTTCTCCCAGAAACAGCCACGCCAATACTGATCCAAAAACCGGCATCAAATGGACGAACAAACCGGCGACGTTCGCCCCCACCTCCTCCACGCCACGATTCCAGAATATATAGCCGACGAACGACGGAAATAGCCCCAGATACACCAACGCCGCCACCACGCCTATTGACCATTGTATGGACTTTCCACTCGCAATTTCCCAGCCATAAACAGGCGTCATTGCAACTAACCCGATAGAGGCACAGACAGCCAGTAGCGCAAGACCGGGGACGCCATCGGGCCGCCATTTCAGCAGCAACGTGTAGAGCGCCCAAAGCATCATGGAACCCAGCAAGATCAGGTCTCCACGATTGAACTGCAGGGTGGCGAGGGCCTCAGGATGGCCTTTGGTCAAAATGGTCAGCACACCGGCGAGCGAAACTGCAACGCCCAATAATTGCTTCGACGACACGCTTTGCCTGAAGAACAACGCACCAAGCAAGATGATGAGAACAGGTATAGCTGAATTGAGCATCACGCCGTTGGTCGCGGTCGTGTATTGGAGGCCAACGTATGAAAGCAGGTTGTGGAAACCCGTGCCGATCAAGCCAAGTGCAAGAACAATCTTGCGTTGTTGCCAAAGTGTAGCTCGGTGTCGCAGGATTTGTGGCAACGCAATTGGGAGCATTGTTACCAGAGCAATAGCCCATCGCCACCATGCAAGCGCCACCGGCGGTATTTGGCCATCACTGACGAAAGCACGTCCAATCACCCAATTGCCGGACCAGAACAGCGCCGTCAACGAGAGTAAAACATAAGGAGAAACGCCGGATTTGATGCGGAGCATTTACGGGAGACCAGACACAAAAAAACCCGCTGGCAGAAGCGGGTTTTAGAGGAACTTCTAAATTTGGGGCAAGGTGATTGAGTTAGCGAAACCTATAGATACAAAACTGCCGGAAATACCGCCACAGCCAACACGATCAATATCCATTCAACATTCCAGCGTTTCAGATGACCGGTGTAATAGAGAATTATGCAGACAATCGCGAATACATAAAATGCGGCCAGTAACATTGTGTTTCCCCTGAAGAACTCTCCGAGCGCGCTCTCGCGACACGTATATTATCGATAAGTTACCACACAATTGCCGGATTTTCACCCAGAGTGTGAATGGCTAGACTGCATCCTCGCCCGTCTCACCGGTGCGAATTCTGACCACCTGACTCACATCAGTCACAAAAATTTTACCGTCACCAATCTTTCCGGTGCGCGCCGCTTTGATGATGACGTCAATGGCCTTGTCCACCATCGAATCCGCCAGAATGACTTCGACTTTGACCTTTGGCAGGAAGTCGACCGTGTACTCGGCACCCCGATAGAGCTCAGTGTGGCCTTTTTGCCGGCCGAAGCCCTTTACTTCCGTAACCGTCAGACCGGTACAGCCGAGTTCCGATAGCGCTTCGCGCACTTCATCGAGTTTGAATGGCTTGATGATCGCTTCTATTTTCTTCATTCTTCTATCCTCATCATTTGGCGACGTACTTCGATGTTATCGGATAGCGCCAGTCTTTGCCAAATCCTCTGCGCGTGATCTTCGCGCCGACCGGACTTTGACGGCGTTTGTATTCGTTGATACGCAAGAGTCTTGTCACGCGCGTCACGTCTGCATCCAGAAATCCCATGCCGACGATCTCGGACGGCGACCTATCCTGTTCCATGAACAATTCGACAATCTGATCGAGCGTATCGTAAGGCGGCAGTGAGTCCTGATCCTTCTGGTCCGGTCGCAGTTCGGCACTGGGGGGACGCGTGATGACGCGCTCGGGGATAACGCGTGAAATACTATTGCGATACGCGCAGAGTTTGTAGACAAGCGTCTTCGACACATCTTTCAGGATCGCAAAGCCACCGGCCATATCACCATAAAGCGTCGAATAGCCCACCGCCATTTCGCTCTTGTTGCCGGTCGTCACCACCATTGCGCCAAATTTATTCGAGAGCGCCATTAGCAACGTACCGCGCACTCGCGCCTGAATATTTTCCTCCGTCGTGTCGGGTTTCGTGCCTTCAAATTCTCCTGCGAGTGAAGTCTTGAAAGCCTCGAACATCGGCGTCACGCCGATTTCGGAATAACGGATGCCTTGAATCTGCATCATTTCGCGCGAATCATCGAGGGATATCTGCGCGGTAAATTCGGACGGCATCATTACAGCATGCACCCGCTCTCTTCCCAACGCATCCACCGCGATTGCCAGCGTCAATGCCGAATCAACACCGCCAGACAACCCAATCAACACACCCGGGAAACCATTCTTGTTCACGTAATCGCGCAGTGCCACGACGAGTGCGCGATAAACGCTCGCCTCAACCGACAAAGCAGGGTGCACGGCACCGTGGATGACCCCATCGCTGAATTCCACGAGTCCCAGCGCTTCTTCGAATTCGCGTTCCTGATATCCAACCGCGCCATCGGCATTGATGCCAAATGACGCGCCATCGAATAGTAGCTCGTCCTGTCCGCCTGTCCAATGCGCGTAGAGAATCGGCAAGCCACTTTCCTGAACGCGCGCCCGAACCACGTCGTAGCGCGTTTCGAGTTTCTTGAAGTCATAGGGCGATGCATTCGGCACCACGATCAGTTGTGCGCCCGCCGCTTTCGCTGCGGCGACTGGCTCGGCGAACCAAACATCTTCGCAAATCAGCACCGCAATCTTGACGCCCTCGTGCTCGAAAACAAATGGCTCGTCGCCGGTATCGAAATAGCGCTTCTCGTCAAACACCTGATAGTTCGGCAGCCGCTGCTTGAGATAGGTGCCCATTACGCGTCCCTCTTCAAGCAATGATGCAGCATTGTAGAGTTTGCCGTTTCTGACTTGCGGGTGGCCGACAATGATTTTGATACCGGTGACTTTCGGCGCCATCTCTGCCAGCGCGGCGGCACACGCGAGGCGAAAGTCACGCCGGAACAGCAAATCCTCCGGCGGGTAGCCGCACAGCGTCAGTTCGGGCGTGACGAGCAACGTTGCGCCTGCCGCCTTAGCCCGCTCGGCGTAGTCCAGAATGCGCTCGGCATTGCCGGTGAGATCACCAAGCATGGGATTGAGTTGGGCGATGGCGATCTTCATGGGTGCATTGTTGTAAACATCATTGTCGCGAAGTTGGGCAACTTCTTGAGGTTAAGATTGATGATCAATTATAAGGTTCGATCCAAGGTAGCTTGCACATGCGCGAGTACGAACTCAAAATCCTCGATTCCCTCATAAACATCTCGCCTCCTGATTGGGACGGGTTGACCGAGGACAATCCCACCATCTGCCACGCTTATCTGCAATCGATGATCGATGCTGGCTGCACGACGGCAAAATCGGGCTGGCTGCCGCAGTTTCTCACCGTGTGGCGCGATATCGATGGACAGCAATCGCTATGCGGTGCGGTGGCGTTGTATGTGAAAAGCCATTCGTATGGCGAATACGTGTTCGACTGGGCGTGGGCCGAGGCCTATCAACGGCACGGACTTGAGTACTATCCAAAGCTGCTGGCAGCGGTACCTTTCACGCCGTGCTCCGGCGGGCGTTTGCTGGCAAGAACATCAGCCGATAAGAAAATCCTTGTCGACGGCCTGCTGAATCTTGCCGGGCAAAGCGATGTCTCGTCGCTGCATGTGTTGTTTCCAAACGCTGAGGATCATCAACTTTTGGCTGATGCTGGGATGATGCCGCGCACTTCCATCCAGTTTCATTGGCAAAACGCCGGATACACACACTTCGATGATTTTCTCGCGACCATGAGCCACGACAAGCGCAAGAAAGTGAAGCAGGAGCGGCGCAAGGTCAGCGAAGCAGGCATCACCTTCAGGCGGTTGGTCGGTAATGAAATCACCAGCGCCGATTGGGATTTTTTCGTCGGATGCTACAACCACACCTACCAGGCGCACTTTTCCACGCCCTACCTTAACCGTAAATTCTTTGGGCTCATCGGCGAGCGAATGCCGGACAACATCTTGCTCATCGTTGCCGAACGCGAAGGCCAGCCAGTTGCCAGTGCGCTCAATCTGTTCAGCGAACATACGCTTTACGGCCGCTACTGGGGCGCTCTGGAATTTCATTCGGGCCTGCATTTTGAAACCTGCTATTACCAGGCGCTGGAGTTTTGCATTGAACGTGGCGTTCAAGTTTTTGAAGGCGGCGCACAGGGCGAACACAAACTCGCGCGCGGTTTTCTGCCGGTGAAATGTCATTCAGCACATTGGCTGAAACATCCACAATTCGCCAGGGCGGTGGAGGATTTTCTGCGCCGCGAATCGGGCGGGATCGAGCGGCATGTGAATGAACTGTCGGAGAGCAGTCCGTTCAAGACAAATCCTTAGACTCCATAACTGGCGCGCGTTTCCAGACCTTTTCTCTCTAAAAACCGCATGGATAGGCGTTCTACGTCGCTTGACTTTAAACCGGCTCCGTTTGAGCACTTCTCCTATGATTGCCCCGGTAGTAAGCGGAATGTCGCAATCGGGCGCTGAAATCCTTTCAAAGTGAGGTCACCGATGGCCTCCGACGGCAAACTACTTTGAAGCGCGCTTACGACGCGTTGAGAAAGCAGGGTTTCACCACCTTTGGCTTCGCCGCAAAGTCGGCTGGCAAGATTGCAAACAGAGCCGATTGCACCATAATCCCAGCGGCCTTCGAATCCAATGGTACCGACGGTCGCGAATCCCTGCGCAATACCGATTCCCAATTTGAGATCGTATCCCTGACCCAGCCAGTGTCGCGCGAGATCGATGAACGCCTGTTGCATCTCCAGGGCCATAACAGCTGCGCGCCGGGCTGGATCGGGAACAGGCAATGGGTCATTGAAAAGTATCATGATACCGTCGCCTGCGTAACCGGATAACGTGCCCCCATGCGCCTGCACCAGCTTTCCCATGCCGGCATAATACTCGTTGATCACGCGCATCACGTCTTCAGGGTCCGCAGTTTCCGTGAACGAAGTGAATCCACGCAAGTCCAGAAACACGACGGTGATTTCACGACGATGGCTCTTGAGCAATTCCTCATGGCCGCCGGATAGCAGCATGTCGGCAATCTGTGGCGCCAGAAACCGTTTCAGGCGCGTATGTTTTTCCAACGCACTGATACCGTCGGCTACGCGCTGCTCCAGCGTGTGGTTCCATTCGGCGAGCTGGGCGGCTTGCAATTGAATGGTGTCGTGATAGGCCTTGATCCGCAGCAGCGAACGCACCCGCGCGAGGAGCTCATGCTGTCGAATTGGCTTGGTGAGGAAATCATCGGCTCCGGCTTCAATACCCTTTACTCGCTCGGCACTGTCATCGAGTGCGGTCACCAGTACCACAGGAAGCACGGCTGTCGCGGGATTGGCGCGGATTGCACTGCAGACTTCATAACCACTCATGTCGGGCATCATCACATCGAGCAGCACGATATCGGGCCGGTTTGCCGTCACTTTTTCCAGCGCCTCTACGCCGCCGGCAGCGGCGTCGACACTGTAGCCGTGCGAATCAAGAATTTTCGCTAACACCCGTATGTTGGCGGGTACGTCGTCAACGACCAAGACGCGAGCCTTCGATTCCATCAAGTTCCTCTTTGTCCCGGCGCCAGAAATCGCGCGACCGTCGCCAGCAAGTCCTTCACGTTGATCGGTTTGGATTCGAAGCCGTCAAATCCGGCTTCGCGCATGCGCTTCTGGTCCTCCGGCATTGCCGATGCCGTGACGGCAATGATCGGCATGCGCCGGATGTTGGCATCGGCACGAATTTGGTGGAACACCTCAATGCCATCGATATCTGGCAACTGATAGTCCATCAGGATCAAGTCTGGCGCGTGTGCGCGGGCGGCAGCGACACCCTCATTGCCGGTTTCGACATCCACCACACGATAGCCACTAACTTGCAAGACTTTGCGCAAAAGTCGGCGGTTTTTTTCGTTGTCTTCGACAATCAATATCAGCTCGTTTGCCATCGTCCCAATACTCCGTCAAGTGTTGCGATTGGGTAAAAAGAAACTGAACGTCGAGCCTTTTTGCGGCTCGCTTTCAAGCCAAATGCGCCCGCCATGCAACTCGACAAATTTCTTCGTCAACGCCAACCCGAGGCCGGTCCCCTCAGCTTTCCGCGTGTAATCGGTACCGACTTGCTTGAATTCCTCAAACACGGCAGCCTGGTCGCCTGCGGCAATGCCCACGCCAGAGTCGGCTACCGCAATTTCCACCCCCTGATCAACAGCGCGCGCGCGAACCGTGATCGTGCCCCCGGCAGGTGTGAACTTCACCGCGTTGGAGAGCAGGTTCAGCATGATCTGTTTAAACTTGCGCTCGTCGGCAAAGAACGCTTCGATGGCCGGTTCGATTTCGCTCTTGAGCCGCGTATTCTGGCGAGCCGCGCGTTCTTTCACTAATGTCATGGCATTGCCAATGGCGGCGGGCAGATCGAACTCGCTCACGTCCAGTTCCATCCGTCCCGCTTCGATTTTTGACAGATCGAGGATGTCGTTGATCAACGATAGCAGGTGTTTACCTGAGTCGTGGATATCGCGAACGAATTCGCCCTGATCCTCATTCAGTTCGCCGAACATGCGCTCCTCCAGCACCTCGGAAAATCCGATGATGGCGTTAAGCGGTGTGCGTAGTTCGTGCGACATGTTGGCGAGGAATTCGCTCTTATGTTTGTTGGCGATTTCGAGTTGCAGGCTTTTTTCCTGGATTTCGTTAAAGAGGCGCACGTTCTCGATAGCGATCACCGCTTGATCGGCAAAAATCTGGAGGAGGTTAATGTCTTTGTCGCGGAAGGCACCTGGCGCAGCGCGATTGACCGTGATCGCACCGATCGCCTTGCCATCGCGGATCAATGGCGCCAGCAGTGCGGACCGTAAGTTTTGCGCAAGTCCCAACTGCCGCACGCGGGGATATTCATCAACTACTTCGAGCAAGTCGGGAATGTGCATCAATCGGCTGTCGAGAATGCACGTCCCTAGCACGCTTTCGCGATCAAGCGGTACTTCGGCCAACCCCTGTCTGCGGTTGGCGCGTGCCGGCTCCTGGATGGTGTCTCCCGCACTCAACCAAAGGCTCACAGCGCTTTCCCCGAAAAGAGTGGAGCAACTCTGCACGATTGCGTCAAAAACGGGCTGAATATCATCTCGCGAACGGCTGATCACGCGCAGAATCTCGCTGGTCGCCGTCTGCTGCTCCAGCGATTCGCTCAATTCATGGGTGCGCGCCTCCACTTTTTGCTCCAGGTTTGCGTAACTTTCACCCAACTGCGCCGACATGCTGTTGAATTGATCGGCCAGCGCTTCAAGCTCATCGCCTGTACGCACATCGATACGTTGATCGAGTTTGCCAGCGCCGATCCGTTCGGCACCCGACTGCAGCGCACGGATCGGCTGCACCATGCGCCGCGCGAGAAACAGACTAGCAAGAACCGACAACACCAGTCCCGCAAGCAACAGCAATCCGGTCCGCACCATTGAATCGTAGAGCGGCGCGAACGCCTCTTCAAGCGGCAACTCGACAAATACGTTCCAGCCAAGTGTCGGGATCGGCGCATGCGCGGTAAGCACTTCCCTGCCCTTGAGGTCTCGGGCAACGTTGCTTTCGACGGCTTGCCCGGTGGCGTCAGGATTGGTAACTGCCACGACTTGCGATAGCCGGGCGAGATCCGTTTTCTGCAGAACCAGGCTGAGATCGGGATGCGCAATCAATATACCGTTGGCATTAACAGCATAGGCGATGCCGTTCTTGCCAATCTTGATCTGCGTGACCACGTCCCACACAAACTTCAGATTCACTTCCGCTACGGTCACCCCGCCAGCCGAGCCACCGGCCGGCCGGGCGATAGTCATGTACGGTTCGGTCTCCTTGCGAAAGTACACCGCGCTGTAGTAAGGCTTGCCAGAAGAGGCCACCTTGAATACCGCCTTGTCGGCGTAGTCAATACCCGAACCCACCACATCCATGCCAAGTCGCGAGACACGCAACTGCTCCTTTCCGGTCCGGTCCAGCCACGCCACCTCGGTAATCGCTGCCGCCTGACGCTGCAATTTCAGATACTCGTACCGGCGCGGATCCGCCTGACCGGTACCGATGCCCACCTGCGGCAGCGCGGTCCATCCCATCTGGTGCTCGATGTCTTTAATGTAGAGCTCGATACGCGTCGCCGCTGCAATTGCTTTTTCGCGCTGTAACGCAACCAGTTGCGTCTGATTTTCTTGCGAGGAGAAATACAGGCCCACGGCGCTGCTGGCGATGAGCGCGAAGCTCACCAGCGCGACGATCAGTACGACATATTTAGTAAATAGTGACCAGCGCATAGTCATTCAATCACCCTGTCAGCGCGCACCAGCAGCGTTGAAGGAAACTGGTATCCAAGCGCTCGAGCTGTTCCGGCATTGAGTATCAGCTTCGGCCGCGGCGGGCTCTCAATCGGCAATTCGCCAGCGTTCGCGCCCCGCAGGATACGATCAACCAAGCGTGCAAATTGTTGGAAAATTTCGGCTATGTCCGCTCCGGCAAAGGCGATCAGTCCACCCGTCTCTGCAAACTCGGCAACGTCCGAGATGGATGCCAGCCGTGCATTATTAACCTTCTGCACAACCTCCTTGATCGACCATGTCGGATGAAGGACCACCCAGACTGCCTCGACTTTGTTGAGCACGAGTTCGCGCAGCGCTTTATCGATGCCGCTGCGATTCGCGGTGCACCTATACACGAGGTCGATGCCCAGACTCCTTGCCAGGTCTTGGACTCCGCGCCGGTCGCCCACGTCATCGCCTTGGCAAAGGACCCCGAGTCGACGCAACTTCGGATAGGCGTCGCGAAGAGTCTCCAACAGTTTTGGCGTGTCGCCAGACGGGCTCTCGAAGAAAGCAACACCGGTGAGATTGCCGCCAGGTCGGGACATCGCCGTGGCTTGTCCATTGGCGACAGGGTCGCCGCCAAACAGCATGACCACCGGCGTTGATTTGACCTGCGCACGAATCTCGTGACCTAACATCGCCCCAGAGACAACCAAGACATCGACTCGCGCGGCGAGCAGAAAGCTGAGAGCCTGGGAGGCCGCTTGCGGGCTACCTGACGTGTATCGATAGAGAAGCGACACGCTTTTTCCGGATTGCCAGCCGTATTTGGTGAGGGCCAACTCGAATGCAGCCCGCGTCGGCGCGAAAAACGATTCATTCGTGCCCGTCAGGACGCCAACCGTCCGCATGGGTTCCTTCGATTGGCCAATCGCTGTAAACGGTGTGAGCAGAAACGACGGTGCGGCCACCAAGCGCGGCGCGAGGAAGACAGCCGAGCCAAGGGCAATGAGCTTTCTTCTTCGCGCATTCATTCAATCACCTTGTCTGCGCGCAGCAGAATCTCCGGCGGAATCGTTATGCCGAGCGCCTTTGCGGTTTTCATATTGATGACCAGTTCGAATTCGGTCGGTTGCTGCACGGGCAGGTCAGCTGGTTTGGCGCCCTTCAGGATTTTGTCGACATAGGTAGCCGAACGGCGGAATAACTGCATAAAGTTCGGCCCATAATTCATGAGTCCGCCAATCTCTGCGTACCCGCTTTCTGCAATCGACGGCAATTTGGCGCGAGTTGCCAAGTCGGCAATTTTTTGCCAATGTGCCGCAGATGCAGATGGCAGTCCAAGCACAATCACCGCCTGGGCCCGCTTCTTGGTCATCGAGGAAAAAGCCTTGTCAATTTCATCGAAGGATTTGAACACTTCGGGCAGAACCGTCACGCCGATCCCCGACGCGGGCGCTTGAATCTCCTCGATTGCCTTAAGCATCCCCGGACCGTTATAGGACAGAACGGCAATGCGTTTCGCCTTCGGAACAGTAGTGTGCAATAACTCGAGATATTTTCCGGTCAATGCTTCGTACTGGCCGGAGTGCCCCGTGACATTTCCGCCGGGATGCGCAAGACTCGCGACCAATCCTCGACCTACCGGGTCGAAAGCAGCGATCATAACAATCGGGATTGTCGAGGTCGCCTTTCTGGCAGCGTCGACCGCAATGGGTGGCGCGGTGACAATCACGTCAGGATGCAGCGCAATCAATTCGGCGGCCATACCAGGGAAGCGCTCGGGATGTCCATCCGCCCAGCGAACATCGATTACAAGATTGCGGCCCTCGACGTAGCCGAGATCGTGCAGCGCCATCTTGAAGGCATCGACGTAGGGCGCCGCCGATACGGACGAGCTCATGCCCATATAGGCGACACGATAGACTTTTTGCGGCGGCGCCCCAAACGAAAGCGGCGCAACGAGTAGCGCCGTTACCAATGTCAGCATTTTCCGCCGCGTCGTCATTCGATCACCTCGTCCGCACGCACCAACACCGATTGTGGAACGGTAATCCCGAGCGCTCGTGCTGACCTGAGATTCACGATGAGGCGAAATTTTGCGGGCTCTTCCATCGCCATTTCGGCGGGCTTTTCGCCTTTGAGAATACGTGCGACGTAGTGGCCCGCGCGACGATAGATATCGCCGAAGTCGGGGCCGTAAGTGATAAAGCCACCCGCATCGGCAAAATCATTGATTTCATGGATAACCGGCATTCGGTATTTTTGCGCGGCACGGACGATTTCTGACGAAGCCTCGACGGTTGACGTCGTGAGCGGGATAATCGCCGCGTGTACTTTCGCCTCGACCATCTTGGCAAAAGCTCCCTCCATCTCAGACGCACTGGAAGCAGAGACGCGAATGAGGGTCAAGCCCAATTTCTTTGCTGCGGCGTCAAGCACCTTCAGCTCGACCTGGCAGCTATCATAAAGTCGCTGGTCAAAAAGCACCGCGACGCGTGTCGCGCCCGGCACCGCTTCGCGCAGCAATTCCAGACGCTTTGCGGTGAGTTCTGCGCTTGCCGTCGTAACGCCGGTAATATGGCCGCCGGGTCGCGCAAGCGATTTCACATAGTCGACCGCGACGGGATCGGCAACGATCGCGATCACAGTTGGGATCTTGCGGCTTGCATACCAGGCCGCGTCCGCCATCGATTTTGAAGGTGCGAAAATCACGTCGACATTGTGCTGCACAAGTTCACGCGCGAGTGCCGGATAGCGGTTGTGCTCGCCATTGGCCGAACGCCGCACGAAGATGAGGTTCTTGCCCTCGACAAAACCGGATTCCCGCAGTCCCTGTTCGAAACCACGGTTGGTCCGAACGGAAAAAAATCCGCTCGTTCCCTCCATCAACCAGCCGACGCGCTTCTCCCTTTGCTGCGCATGGGTGGTGGCAGTGGACACGCAGACGAACAGCACAACCCAAGCGAGATATCGTTTCACAATTCCCTCCCCCGAAGCCCGACAAGCATAGTAAGCAGAAATCACATGCTCGCCGTCACCAGAGGCGCGAACACCAATCTAGGCTACTCCGATAGGCAGCAGTTCACCATTATCTCGATTCGTGCCTAGAGCCGGCGCGACGATGTTTTCGACATTGTAACTCTAGCACTGGCGCGGCACGCAGGCCACAAATGCTTGCGAAGGTGCGCTAGTTCTAGTGTTTCAAAGTTATAACATGCTTTTAATGCGCCCTGACGACGCTGCGTTTGATCCTTGTCAAAAGACGCTGTGCTTTTTGCACCGAAGATATTGACTGCGAAGCTGCGCGTTGCGCAGGACTTGCTTTGGCAAGACGTCGAACGCATTGATTGGAAAACGAAGGCCATTGCATGGGAATGCTGACGAACAAACGAATTCTGGTGACCGGGCTATTGAGCAACCGCTCGATTGCGTATGGCGTCGCCACAGCCATGCATCGCGAGGGCGCCGAGCTGGCGTTCACCTACCAGGGTGAAGGCATACGCGAGCGGGTCGAAAGACTGGCGCCGGATTTTGACGCCAAGTTGATCCTGCCCTGCGACGTCGCCAGCGACGAGCAAATCGCTGCGATGTTTGCACAACTGGGCCAATCCTGGGATGGTCTCGACGGTATTGTCCATGCCATTGCGTACGCGCCGCGCGAAGCACTCGGCGGTGATTTTCACGACACTGTTACCCGGGAAAATTTTCGCATCGCCCACGACATCAGCGCCTACAGCCTCGCCGCGCTGGTCAAGGCGGGCTTGCCACTCATGAGGGGTCGCAATGCGGCCGTGGTGGCGATGACCTACCTGGGTGCTGTACGGGCGGTACCGAATTACAACGTGATGGGCCTTGCCAAAGCCAGTCTGGAAGCATGCGTACGATATCTCGCATTCAGCCTCGGCCCGATGGGTATCCGCGTCAATGGCATCTCCGCTGGACCGATCAAGACGTTAGCTGCCGCCGGGGTCGGCGACTTCAACAAGTTGCTCGCCCACGTGGAGAAAAACTCACCGCTTCGACGCAACGTCACCACCGAGGAAGTTGGCAACACAGCGGCGTTTCTCTGTAGCGATTTGGCAAGCGGCATCAACGGCGAGATCACCTACGTCGATGGCGGTTTCAACATTGCCGGCCTGGCGAGAGATGCGTGAGTTACCCGCCATGCTGAACCGCGAAGCCAGCGCGCAGCACTTTCACAATCCAGTGTTGCGCATCAAAGGCAAATCGCTGTTGCCGATCGTACAAGGCGGCATGGGCGTGGGCATTTCCGCACACCGGCTCGCCGGTAATGTAGCGCGCGCAGGTGCGGTTGGCACCTTGTCGAGCGTGGATTTGCGACGCCATCATCCCGACCTGATGGCGCAAACGGCAAAGAGCCGCGACAAGGCGCTCATCAACCGCGTCAATCTTGTGGCCATTGATCGCGAGTTGCGCGCGGCGCGCGAGATCGCCGGTGATAATGGCCTGATCGCCGTGAACATCATGCGCGCGGTCTCCGAGTACGCCGCCAATGTGCGCCAGTCCTGCGAATCGGGCGCGGGCGCCATCGTCGTCGGTGCCGGACTGCCGCTGGACCTGCCGGACCTCACGGCAGGGTACCCGGATGTCGCGCTGATCCCGATCCTCTCCGATTCGCGCGGTATCGCTATCGTTCTCAAAAAGTGGTTGCGCAAATCGCGCTTGCCGGACGCCATCGTCATCAAGCATCCACGTTACGCGGGCGGGCATCTGGGCGCGGCGAAAATAGCCGATCTCGAAGACCCCCGCTTTGATTTTCCGCGCGTTCTTGAAGAAACCTTCGCCGTGTTCAAGCTGCTCGGCATCGAACGCGAACAAGTGCCCCTCATTCCCGCTGGCGGCATCGCTACGCCGGAGCAGGTGCACGAACTGTTTTCGCTGGGTGCCAGTGCGGTACAGATCGGTACGCCATTCGCCGTCACCGAGGAAAGCGACGCGCATGCCAATTTCAAACGTGTGCTGGCCGATGCGAAACCCGAAGACATCGTGACCTTCATGAGCGTCGCAGGACTACCCGCTCGCGCTGTCAAGACACCGTGGTTGGAAAAATACCTGATAAAGTTGCCGGTGCTGCAAAAGCGCGCCAATACGCGCACCGATTGCACGCTGGCGTTCGATTGCCTGGAGCAATGTGGACTGCGCGACGGTATCGAACGTTTCGGTCAGTTTTGTATCGATCACCATCTCGCGGCAGCGCTGGCTGGCGATGTTGAACGCGGACTTTTTTTCCGCGGCGCAGCGCCACTGCCGTTTGGAAAACAGATCCGTCCGGTGAAGGATTTGATCGCCTATCTGCTGGATGGCACCATACCGGTGGATTTACGCTGATGCGCCGCTACGGTCTTGGACATTGAGTCAAGACTCGGCAAGAAATGTGGGGCCGGTACTTGAATTGGACATGGCAGCTGTGAAGGTTTTCGCACGGCCAAGGCGGAGACTGGTGACAACGATCAGCATGAACAGCGCGATCGCGACCGCATTGGTGATCGCTGCGACCTGACGCAGCGCAAACCATTCAGCGACGCCAGCGATGACACGAGCCGCCAGACTGAGGTGCAGCACGACCAGCGGCAGGTAGAAGCCGGCATGCCAGTGGAACTGAAGTCTCGTCACCGCCGGGAGGATGATTGGCGCATGTCCGAACACCATCGAAAATACAAAACCAAGCAGCAACGAGTGCAGCGCGGCGTCGCGCAGTATCGCACCGGATTGAAACCCGCCTGTACTGCCGAGCATCGCTGCGATGCCGAGCCAGGCGTAACCGGATAGCAGACATACCGCCATGTAACGCGTCAAGCCCGCCACCTTGATCGTGTGGCGGGCGATGTCGTATCGCAGCAGCCAGACGGCCAGCGCTAACAAGGCGACAGCGAAGAATCTGAGTCCAACGTTCTCGATGACCACCGCAGCTAGAGCACCTACCGAAAGTGCCGCGACGATGACGGCAAATGCAATGCGAGCGATGAGCGGCGTGGGTAAAAAGCGCGAAAGCTCCAGCCTTTCGCCGGCGATTGTCAACAGCAGAAACGCGGCCCACAGTGGCACTGCGGGGATCATGCTGCCACTGACCGACCAGATCAGATTGCCAGCCAGCCAGAGAAGTGCTGCGATGGTCAGCACCGCATGATGGGCAACCGGCTGTCGTTGCCACACGCTGGCGCATGCCGCCGACATGACGAGCGCTGACGAGCACAACAGCATCTGAGCCCAAGCCAGCGGCACACCGCCAATCAATGCCAAGGCGGCAATTCCCGACAGCAACGGTGAGAAATACGGCCAACGCATTCCAAGTGCCACCGCCCGTTCAAGGGAAATGACCGTACCGAAGAAGCCACCAATCATCAGCGCGCCGTGCACGCCAATCAAGCGAGTGATCGCGTCTGGCATGGGTATGCCAAGCCGCGCCAGTCCCGACAACACGCCACACGCGAGCGCCGCCACTGCCGGTAATACCAGCAGCAGACGAAGCCGGGGCGGTAGCGGTTTCACGTCAAGTCGTTGCGCCGCAGCAGCGGCCTTTGGTGGCGGGTGCGTCTATTGCTTCTTCAGTCTTGCCAATACGCACCTGCCAGCGTTCCGGTCCGTGTTCGATATAGTCCCAACTGAAGCGACCGCCGGACTCCGCCTGGAATTGGTAAAACAACGGCTTTGGATCGTGATCGTTGGTGAGCAACAGTGCCTGACCAGACGGCAGTGCTTCGAAGACGCCAAAAATGAGTGGGTGGCGATTGCGCGGCAGAATGTCGCGAACATCCACGGTGACGGCAGCGGGAGTATTCATTTGTTGCTCCTTTGGAAAGGGTGGATTGAAAAAGGGCTTACATTTCCCAGCCAAGCGTTGAGCGTGCCCGATCGCTCATCAGAAGCGGTGACCAGGGCGGCTCCCAGACGATAATGATTTCGACCACGGCATCCGGCGGTAAGCATTGCTGAAGCACAAATTCCGCTTCGGCGGCAATGCTTTCACCCATCGGACAGGCAGGGGAAGTGAGGGTCAGATCGAGTCTCACGCCGTCGTCGGTTCGCTCCAAGCCGTAGACCAGGCCCAGATCGACAATGTTGATGCCTACCTCCGGATCAGCGACCTTGCGAAGGGCATCGCGCAATTTTTCGATTTCGATATTCATGAATTTAAGATGTATATAATGTACATCTTAAATATAAACCACTTGAAACTCAAAAGCAATATTAATTATATATCTTATAAAATCGGCAAACTCGTCCAGCTACTTATTTTGCTTCCAAGGCGCTCGGCGCTCAGACGTTCTTTGCGCCTTTTCTATTTTCGGTTCGATGTAGACGTATTGGCTTGACCGTCGTATTGCGGATGGCGCGCTTACCATCCTTTTTCAACAGATCCTCAAGCGTAAAGCCATCAAGCACGTCGAGATATGCAGACGTGGCTGAACTCAGCGCACTCTTCAGGACGCAGGATGGCGCGTATACACAGGCATTGCTTTCGCGGTCAAAACACTCCGCCATATAAAAATCGGTCTCAGTATCGCGTATGACTTGGCCGATATTGATGTCCGAGGGCTCCTTCTTGAGCTTCAGTCCGCCATTGCGACCGCGCGTCGTCTCGACCATGCCGGACAGACCTAGCTGATGTACCACTTTCATCAGGTGATTCTTGGAGATGCCATGGAGGTCGGCAATATCCTGAATTGTGACTAGTCGATCACGGCTGAGTCCCAAATACATCAGGGTGCGTAGCGTGTAGTCGGTGTACGCGGTCAATCTCATTCTTCGTACCTGTTCCGTTGATGGCGCTGTCGATAAGGGGTGGCAACCGCCACCGGATTAATAAAGTATGCAGTATATATGTTTACTACGGCTTGCAATCGCCACTTTTATAAAGAGGCAGAATACTTGCATCTTTATTAAGATGTAGATACTATGAATCTTTAGTGTCACTTGACTTCTACATGCTGCTTCGTTTTTGAACTCTATCGATAAGGAACCCATGCCATGCACGCTACCCGCAAACTCTGGACCTGGCTCGCAGTAATCTGCTTACTTTCGTTCGCCGTTTTGGGCTGGGTAGGAACCGAAATTTATCTGACTGCGCCGCCCATTCCCAAACAAGTAATCAGTACCAGGGGTGCTGTGCTGTTCTCGGAAGGACAAGTTCAGCGCGGCCAGGAAGCATGGCTTTCTGCCGGCGGTCAGCAATTGGGTTCAGTTTGGGGCCATGGCAGTTATATCGCGCCAGATTGGTCGGCAGATTGGTTGCACCGTGAGGCACTGGCTTTGCGTGCGGTTTGGGCGCAACGTGAATTCGGCAAGCCATTTGAGCAACTGGGTGTCGGTCAGCAAGGAGAATTGAACGCCCGGCTCCAGAGCGAGATGCGACGCAATACTTACGATGGCACCACCGGCATTATTACACTTTCGCCTGAACGCGCCGAGGCCGTGCAACAGGTGGTGCGTCATTACACGGGTCTGTTTGGCGATGACCCATCCTTGGACAAATTGCGCGAGCAATATGCAATGAATGCCGGATTGTTGCCCGATCCAGCCGATCTGCAGGCATTGCCAGCATTCATATTCTGGGCGGCGTGGTCGGCAGCAACTGATCGTCCGGGCGAATCCGATCTCAGCTACACCAGCAACTGGCCACACGACGCTTTGGTTGGCAACACACCGACAGCCGGTGCCGGCATCTGGTCGATCGCCAGCATCATTTTCATGCTGGCAGCGATTGCCGGGATGATTTTCTTCCACTCGATCAGCAAGGAAGAAGGCGACCCCGCGCCGCCGGAAACCGATCCGCTGTTTGACTTGAAGCCGACACCGTCAATGAAGGCGACAAAAAAATATTTCTACGTGGTCATCGGCCTGATCCTGGCACAAGTCGGCATGGGCGTGATTACCGCCCACTATGCCGTTGAGGGCCAGAGCTTCTTTGGTTTTCCGCTAGCGCAGATCCTGCCCTTTTCGGTGAGCCGCACCATCCACACTCAGTTTGCAGTTTTGTGGATTGCTACCGCCTGGCTTGCAACCGGCTTGTATATCGCGCCCGCCATCTCGGGTCACGAGCCGAAATACCAAAAACTCGGTGTGGATGTGCTGTTCTATGCGCTGCTATTCATCGTCGTCGGTTCCACTGCATTCGGCTGGATCGGCTCCTTGCAACACCTGGGCAATAATTTCACGTTCTGGATCGGCAATCAGGGGCTGGAATACACCAGCATGGGCCGTATTTGGCAAATTCTGCTATTCATTGGCTTGCTGTTCTGGGTCACCCTGCTGGGACGCGGCCTGATGCCTGCCTTGAAAAGACCCTCCGAAAGCCGTGGCCTGATTGCGATGGTATTCCTCGCGGCACTCTGCATCGGTGGCTTTTATGCCACCTCCCTGACGTGGGGCAAACATACGCATTACTCGATGATTGAATACTGGCGTTGGTGGTTGGTGCATTTGTGGGTGGAAGGATTCTTTGAAGTATTCGCGACGGCCGTCATCGCTCTCTTGTTCACGCGTCTCGGCTTGATCCGCGCCAGCACCGCGAACACGGCAATCATTTTGGAAACCATCGTGTTCCTGTTCGGTGGCATATTGGGTACGTTGCATCATTTGTATTTCACCGGCACGCCGACCTTCGTGATTGCCATCGGCGCCATGTTCTCAGCGCTGGAAGTGGTGCCACTGGCGATGATCGGTATCGAAGCCTATCGCAACTACCAGCGCTCCAAAGCAGCGCCTTGGGTGCAAACCTACAAATGGTCGATCTTGTGTTTCATCTCGGTCGGCTTCTGGAATGTCGTCGGCGCGGGACTGCTGGGATTCACCATCAATACGCCGATTGCGCTGTATTACATGCAGGGGCTTAATTTAACTACCGCCCACGGGCATGCTGCATTGTTCGGCGTGTACGGGATGCTGGGCATCGGCTTGCTGCTGTTTTGCCTGCGCGGCTTATCGGATCGTGCTGCATGGTCCGACAAGCTGTTGCGGCCGATGTTTTGGTCGCTCAATATCGGGCTCGCCATGATGGTGTTCATGTCACTGGTACCGTCGGGCATCTACCAAGCCTGGGCCAGCATTACCCAGGGCATGTGGTTTGCACGTTCACCGGAAGTGGTGCATTCGACGCTGATGGAAACCCTCGTGTGGATGCGGGTGCCGGGCGATGTGGTGTTCGCAGCAGGCACCATTTTCCTGGCCCTGTTCGCTTGGCGTTTGCTCAGGGGCGGCAAGCACAATCCGGCCAAAGCGATGCCTCTGATACCTGGTGTGCGCGCTGGCGACTAAGGGCCTGTTCGTCATTAACCTGAACAATTGGCTCGCTGGAGTTGAGCGCACTGCGTCGTTGCGAATCGCTTGTGTGGCTTGCCACACGGCACGCTTCACGCCTCGCATTGCATCCCAATCCAGCGTCCAATTGTCCAGGTTAATTCCTTACAGACCCTAAGGCGTAAAGCGGCGTGGCCAGAAGGTGGCAGTTTCCGGGAGCGTTGGCACGATGGACTCAAGCCACGCTCTCGATCGGACATTGAGACGTGGATTACACCTCGATCAAACATCTGCACATGACGTTGGCCGCGCTAAGTGGCAGCCTGTTCGTGTTACGCGGGATATGGATGTTGCGCGAATCCAGCTTGCTGGCCCAACGCTGGGTGCGGATTGTGCCGCACATGGTCGATACCCTGCTGTTGACGAGCGCACTGACGTTGGTGATCTGGAGCGAACAATATCCATTCGTCCAAAGCTGGCTGACAGCAAAGGTAATCGCATTGATCGCCTACATTTGCCTTGGCGCCCTCGCTTTGAAATATGGCAAGACCAGGACGGTGCGGGTTTGTGCGTTGGTTTCGGCGTTAACAGTAGTCCTGTATATCGCTGCCGTGGCAGTCACGAAACGTGTGCTCGTTTTTGTTTAGAGCCGACGTGATGCGACAGGCACCAATGCGCCGGCATGATCTAAATCATGGCTTGGTTAAATAGGCGTTTGCCCCGACGCATTCTGATTGACGCCACTATATGCAGTGGATATGGTGTTTCAATTCCACTACCGATGGCGTTTACGTAATGATCGAGGCAGAAACAAAAATTCCTCAGGCCAATGTCTTGACGCGCGTAGCCAAACGCAACGGCTCTTCTGTACCGTTCGATTCGCGCAAAATAATGCGTGCCATTTTGATGGCTGGGCGGGCTACCGGTGAATTTGGCCAGTGCCAAGCAGACGAGATCGCTGGCGACGTGACGCGTGTGCTGATCGAGCGTCACGCAGCAGGCATCAGCGTCGAGAACATTCAGGATATCGTCGAACGCCAACTCGTCGAACAGGGATTTTTCACCACGGCGCGCGCCTATATCGTTTACCGCGAGCAGCATCGGAAACTGCGCAATGATCGCGAATGCGTGGTCGATGTCGGTACCTCCGTCAACGAGTATCTGCAGCAGCTTGACTGGCGCGTCAATGCCAACGCCAATCAGGGCTATTCACTCGGCGGATTGATTCTCAATGTCTCGGGCAAGGTCATCGCTAATTACTGGCTGACCCACGTTTATCCGCCGGAGGTCGGTGAAGCGCATCGCGTCGCCGATTTTCACATTCACGATCTGGATATGCTCGCGGGTTATTGCGCTGGCTGGTCACTACGGACATTCCTCAACGAAGGGCTTAACGGCGTACCCGGAAAAACCGAAGCGAAGCCGCCGAAACACCTTTCAAGCGCAGTCGGCCAGATTGTGAACTTCCTCGGCACGTTGCAAAACGAATGGGCCGGCGCGCAAGCGTTCAGTTCATTCGATACCTATATGGCGCCATTCATCCGCAAGGATCGCCTGTCCTATCGCGAAGTCAAGCAATCCATCCAGGAACTCATCTACAACCTCAACGTGCCCTCGCGCTGGGGTACGCAGACGCCATTCACCAATCTCACCTTCGACTGGACCTGCCCGGAGGATCTGCGCGAGCAGATTCCCTACATCGCCGGCGAGGAAATGCCTTTCAGCTACGGTGACCTGCAGGCGGAGATGGATGTCATCAACCGCGCCTACATCGAGGTGATGATGGAGGGCGACGCCAAGGGCCGCGTGTTTACCTTCCCGATCCCGACCTACAACATCACGCCTGACTTCAACTGGGATCACCCGAACAGCGAACTGCTGTTTGAAATGACGGCGAAGTACGGGTTGCCGTACTTCCAGAATTTCCTCAATTCGGAAATGAAGCCCAACATGATCCGCTCGATGTGTTGCCGACTGCAGCTCGACTTGCGCGAATTGTTGAAGCGTGGCAATGGCCTGTTCGGTTCGGCCGAGCAGACCGGCTCGCTTGGCGTGGTCACCATCAACTGCGCACGTTTGGGTCATCTGCACGCCGGTGACGAGCCCGCACTATTGGCGCGCATCGACCACTTGATGGAACTGGCGCGCACCAGCCTTGAAATCAAGCGCAAGGTTATCCAGGGGCATATCGATGCCGGACTTTTCCCGTATACCCGGCGCTATCTGGGCACCCTGCGCAATCATTTCGCGACCATCGGCGTCAACGGCATCAACGAGATGATTCGCAATTTCACCCGCGACAGTGAGGACATCACCACTGCCTGGGGACACGAATTCGCGTTGCGCCTGCTCGATCACATCCGCGCCCGTATCGTCGTCTTTCAGGAAGAGACCGGCCATCTATACAATCTTGAAGCGACACCGGCCGAGGGCACCACCTACCGTTTTGCCAAGGAAGACAAGAAACGCTTCCCGGACATCCTGCAGGCGGGCACGCCAGAGATGCCCTACTACACCAACTCTTCGCAGCTGCCGGTAGGCTTTACCAATGACCCGTTCGAAGCGCTCGAACGGCAGGACCCGTTGCAGCGTAAATACACCGGCGGCACGGTACTGCACCTGTATCTCGGTGAGCGGGTGTCCTCGGCCGCCGCCTGCCGCGAGCTGGTGAAGCGCGCGTTCACGCGATTTCACCTTCCCTATATCACCGTGACCCCGGCGTTTTCGATTTGCCCAAGCCATGGCTATCTCGCAGGCGAACACGCGTTTTGCCCGAAGTGCGACGAGGTCATTCTCGCCGGGAAGCGCAGTGTTGCAAACAACCCACAACCCCAAGGAGAAGCCTCATGACTGTACGCACCCAATGCTCGCCCGCAAACATTCACCCCCTGTTGTCCAACGACGAACGCCAGCCCTGCGAAATCTGGACGCGCGTGATGGGCTATCACCGCCCGGTGTCGTCGTTCAACGTCGGCAAGAAGGGCGAGTTCTACGAGCGCCAGTATTTTGTCGCCAATCAGGCAATGGCGCGCGAGAAACTGCCGCTCGCCGCGTAAGGCACGTTGCCGTCAACGCAAAATGCCAAGCCTTGCATCCCTTCGCGACGCGCATCTCTCGCCGACCCACGATCGAGTCGATGAGCCGCTGCGCGTCGCCGGCTTCACGCCGCTGTCGACCACCGACTATCCCGGTCATCTGGCGGCGGTCGTTTTTGTGCAGGGTTGCGCGTGGCGCTGCCGGTATTGTCACAACCCGGAAATACAGGCGCGCCTTGAACCACCGGTGATGCCGTGGCAGGCTGTCCTCGATTTTCTGGACCGTCGCCAAGGGCTGCTGGATGCAGTCGTATTCTGCGGTGGCGAGCCAACCGTCGACCGTAGCCTAGGCAGCGCAATCGAGGATGTACGCCAACGTGGATTCAAGGTCGGATTACACACAGCCGGCATCTATCCGGGCCGCTTGCGCGCATTGTTGCCGAAAATCGATTGGATAGGCTTCGATGTGAAAGCGCCGTTTGCCGACTATGCTGAAACGACAGGTGTGCGCGGTAGCGGCGCGCCCGCACGGCAGAGTCTTGCCTACCTGCTCGCTTCCGGCGTCGCGCACGAAGTTCGTACCACGCATCACCCGAACCTGCTTTCTTCGGCCAAGTTGGCATCGATGGCGACATCTTTGCGACAGCAGGGGGTGGCGACTTTTGCCTTGCAGGAGTTCCGTGCGCACGGTTGTGCGGATACGACGCTTGAGCCATTGCCGCCACCGCTTGATGACGCGGGAATCGACCACCTGCAGAAGTTATTCCCGACATTCATTTTGCGACGCGCGAATTAGGACCATTGCGCATCACTGCGCACCGTCTCTTTCACGCTGGCCAACAATTTTTCGTGATTGTGTGATGTGGATCATGGTCTACCGTGCGGCAGTAACTCATTGGCTAAAGCTGATCATTAGAATGGCACCATGACACTGACAGAAAACAACACGACACTGATGCGCGAGCCCACGAGCGCAGCGGAAACCATGCCACACGCGACCAATCTGTGCGGGACCGACGCGCGCATGGAACGCATCGAGCGAATGAAGCTGGTCTGCCCGGCAGGCTCACTGCCAGCACTGACTGCGGCAGTCGATAATGGCGCCGACGACGTTTACATGGGCATTCGCGATGAGACCAATGCGCGCAATTTCGCGGGCCTCAATTTCGACGAGAAGTCCATGCGCGAGGGCATTCGCTACGCCCACAACCATGGCGTGCGGGTGCTGATGGCGCTCAACACCTATCCACAACCGGCGACCTGGCAAAAGTGGCAGCGCGCCGTCGATCTCGCGGTCGATTGCGGCGTCGACGCGATCATCGTTGCCGACATGGGACTGATGGACTATGCAGCCAACAAACATCCGCAATTGCGCCTGCATCTTTCGGTGCAGGGATCTGCGACCAATTACGAGGCCATCAATTTCGTTCACCAGCGATTCGGCATCACGCGCGCGGTGCTGCCCCGTGTGTTGTCGATCCAGCAGATTGCGCAGGTGATCGCACGCACACCGGTGGAGATCGAGGCGTTTGGTTTCGGCAGCCTCAGCATCATGGTCGAGGGCCGCTGCGCGCTGTCGTCGTACGCTACCGGCGAATCGCCAAATACACACGGCGGCTGTTCGCCTGCAAAGGCGGTGCGCTGGGAACAGAAACCCGGCTTGCTCGATTCGTTGCTCGGCGGTGTGCTGATTGATCGCTTCCACGCCGATGAGCGTCCCGGCTATCCCACGCTGTGCCGCGGCCGTTTCAAAGTCAACGACGACATTTATTACGCTTTTGAGGAGCCGACCAGTTTGAATACGCTCGAAATTCTGCCGACGCTGCAGGATATGGGCGTGAAGGCGATCAAGATCGAAGGGCGCCAGCGCAGCCCCGGCTATGTAGCCTCCGTGACGCGGGTGTGGCGCGATGCGCTCAATGCCTGCGCCGCACAGCCCGAGGCCTACCGCGTGCGCCGCGACTGGCAGGCAGCGCTATCCAAGGTGGCAGAGGGCCACCAATGCACACTCGGCGCCTATCACAGGACGTGGAAATGATGGCCGCCCATACGCGTCCCGTGAACGTCACGCTCGGCCCGTTGCTGTACTATTGGCCGCGCGATAAAGTGCTGGCGTTCTACGAAGAGGTCGCCGCCTGGCCTGTCGACACTGTGTACCTTGGTGAGACTGTCTGCAGCAAACGCTTCGAATTGCGCACGCGCGACTGGCTGCAGATCGCCAGGCGCTTGACTAACGAGGGCAAAGAAGTGGTGCTGTCGACCTACGAGCTGATCGAATCGGAATCAGATTTGCGTACGCTGCGCAAGATTACCGGCAACGGCGAATACGCAGTCGAAGCCAACGACCTCGGTGCCGTACATCTCATGGCGGGCAAGGTTCCCTTCGTCGCGGGGCCGTATCTCAACATATACAGCCGTGTGTCGCTTGAGTTTTTTCGCGGGCTGGGCGCGTTTCGCTGGGTCATGCCGCTGGAACTCAGTCAGGCTGGCCTGTGCGACATACTCAAAGAAACTGACCTCAACATGCAAACGGAAGTATTTTCATACGGCCGCTTGCCGCTGGCAGTATCGGCGCGCTGCTTCACCGCGCGCTACAACAACCTCTCCAAAGACGACTGCGCATTTCGTTGTCTGGAACACCCGGACGGCCTCACAGTGTCGACGCAGGATGACGAGCCGTTTCTGGTCATGAATGGCTTGCAGACGCAATCGGCGCGTGTGTACAACTTGATCGACGATGTCGCCGGCATGATTGCAATGGGTGTGAGTCACGTCCGTATCAGCCCACAGTCGACGCGAACGGCTGACATCGTTGCCGTGTTTCAGGCGGTCGCGCAGGGAACGCTGCCTGCGGCCGACGCTATCGCGACGATGACACCGTGGATGCCGGAGATCGCGTGCAATGGTTACTGGCACGGACGCGCCGGCATGGACCTCGTCAATCCTGTACGCATAACCCGGCCACAACCCGCAGGGGCAACGCCAGCATGAGACCACGAGACGCATTGCTTCACGTCGAATTACCCCCGTTCACGCGGCCATTCAGCAGGCTTGCCAGCAGCTTGCCGCATCCCGGTTCCGCCGTGTTTGCGGCCATGCTCAATGTCGGTCTGCGTCGTGATTTGCCGGCCGATGTCTATTTGCAGCTCACTGGGAGGTGTGTCGAGATCGCCGTGTCTGATTGGGCCATGCGCTTTCGCTTTACGATATCGCCAGACCGCTTTGTGCCGTTAGCGAGCAGTGCTGTGGTTGATCTAGGTATCACGGCCGCCGCCCGCGATTTTGCCTTGCTTGCGTCCGGCGAGGAGGATTCGGACACGCTTTATTTCGCGCGACGGGTCGTCGTCGAAGGCGATACCGAGCTTGCCCTGCTGATCAAGAACACGCTTGATGCCTTGCCCGCCCCGAAGATGCGAAAACTCATCCGCGTCATGCATCGCGGTATGGATCGTCTGCGGTCGTTCCGTGCACGGCGCGGCATCGCGGGCCGCACGCGAAGTCCGTCTTAGCACCGCCTCCAGCCAGCTATTTCGCGGGTCGCGCAAGATGGGTGGTAGCAGGTCAGGTAGTGGCGCGCATGCGCCGGTCTGCCACATCTTTGATCTGCGTCAAAACCGAGACTGCCGCGAAGCTTGATCATGCCTTTGTGTGATGCACGCCGATGGTGGCATCGGACCGCACACATGCTGGACGTCAGGTGCATTGATTTTCTTGAACGGTCCGGACGCCATCTTCATCGGACACATCCCGGATGTTTTTTTCGATACTCGCGACGCACTTTTTCCTAACGCACATGAGAGTGTGGCGGCCAACGTGCTGATTACGAAGACACAAAATCGCGACGCAGCAGCCATGCCGATGCAGGTCGCCTGTGCACACTGCGCGCTGAATAAACTATGCCATGCGCACGGCGTGCCCGCCATATTTCAATCCCTGTTCCCGCTTGTCGATGAGAAGCGCATCCGGCTAGGCGCGGGAGCGTGCCTGTTTCGTGCCGGTGACCCACAGGTCGGTATTTATGCCGTCAAAGCAGGCTTTCTAAAGTCCTGCGTACCGCTGACCGACGGTCGGCGCAACATCGTCGCTTTCCATGCCATGGGGGACGCTGTAGGTCTCGACGGACTTGGGCGTGGCGTTTATGCCACCGACGCCATCGCGCTGAACGGCTGCGAAGTCTGCTTAATTCCTCTCGCCAAATTCGAAAAGCTGCTTGAACATCCCGCAGAATCTGTTTACGTCCGACAGTTGCTTGGCCGGGAACTTGCACGCATCGAAGCGCACGCGGCCGTTGTCGGCACGTTGTCGGCCAAGCAGCGCGTGGCAACATTTCTCCTCGACATGTCGACCGGTTGGGAACAGCGCGGCTATTCAAAGTATGCGTTCGTATTGTTCATGAGCCGCAATGACATCGGCAACTTCCTCGGGCTGACATTCGAAACCGTCAGCCGGACGCTATCATATTTTCAGACCAATAAATGGATCACAGTTAAAGGAAAGAACGTGTTGATCCGCGATTTGCAGGCACTGCAATCGCAGTTGAAGCACGCAACCTAGCCGCCTGTAGCCACGTACGAGCAGAATCCACCGATCACTTTAAACTCAAGCACTGACGGGGTTCACCAGCCATTTGTGTGCCGAAAAGCCCATGAATAGGCGTTCTACGCATTTGCCACACAATTATTTCCACGTTTCGCCAAACGATTTCCAGTGCGTTGCGGCGGTGTTCGCATTCAAAAACTCGCGCGCCACCTTCACCTCTGCCTCATACGCCACTTTGCTCAAGCTCCCGCGCAACAATTGAAAGCGTAGGAATACGAGATAGGTATTCATCACATCCGTCTCGCAGTAATCGCGGATATTTTGTAGCTCGCCGCGCTGGTATGCACCCCACACCTGTGAGCCGTCCATGCCGAGCTTGCCGGGGAAGCCGCAGAGTTGCGCCATCTGATCCAATGCAGCGCTGGCGCGTGGCTGGTACATCGCCAGCAGGTCCATCAGATCGAGATGGCGCATGTGATAACGGCTGATGTAATTGTTCCACTTGAAATCGCGGTCGTCCTCGCCCATGTCCCAGAATTTCGGCGCGACTAGACCGTGAATGAGCGAGCGGTAATTGAGCACCGGGAGATCGAAGCCACCGCCGTTCCACGAAACCAGCTGCGGCGTGTAGCGCTCGAGTCCATCGAAAAAGCGCTGGATGATCGTCGGCTCGTCGTCGTCGAGCTTGCCGATCGACCATACGCGCAAGCCTTCGTCGGTACGCAACACACAGGAAATCGCGGCGACGCGATGCAAATGATGTTGCAGGAAATCACTGCCGGTCGCCTGACGGCGACGCTGGAATGCCAACTCCGCCACGGCCTCGTCGCTCATGGTGGCGTCGATGTCGTAAAGCTTGCGCAGGCCAACCACATCGGGAATGGTTTCGATATCGAATACGAGGATGGGGGTCATCGGGTTTTTATCTGGCGAAGTAGTGTTGGTGCAGCTCTTCCATGTTCACCTCGTTGGCGGGCTGCGACAACACCACCTTGCCACCCTGCATGAGATAAACATGGTCAGCGATTTTTACTGCACCTTGGGTATTTTGCTCCACCAGTACGATGGTGCGGCCATCGGCTTTCAATTTCGCAAGTGTGGCGAACATTTCCTGCACGATCACCGGCGCCAGACCCAGCGAGGGCTCGTCAATCAGGAGGATTCTCGGGTTCGACATCAATCCGCGCCCCATCATCAGCATCTGCGCTTCACCACCGGACAGTGAACCCGCCATCTGGCCGCGCCGCGCCAGCAGCAGTGGGAACATCGCGTAGGCGCGCGCCAGGTTGTCCTGCATGGCGGCGCGATTTTGTTTGGCGTAGGCGCCGAGAATCAAGTTTTCTTCGACACTCATGTCGCGAAAGATCATGCGGCCTTCGGGGATCAGCGCGATACCATTGCTGGCCCGGTCCCAGGTCGGTTGACCGAGCAGTGACACGCCCTCATCCACGATGTCGCCTTGCGTCGCAGGTGTCAAGCCGATGATCGCGCGCAACAGCGTGGTTTTGCCAGCACCGTTCGGGCCGATGATGGCCGTCAAATTGCCGGGGGCAATGTCGAGCGAAACATCCCACAGGACATTGATGGCACCGTAGCCTGCCCGCAGGTTCTTGATTTCAAGCATGCTCTGCGCCGGTATAACTTCTGATCACCGCCGGATCGCGAAACACTTCGTCAGGCGTGCCATCGGCGATCAACTCACCGAAATTCAACACGGCAACGCGCTTGCACAGATTGCTGATAGTCTCGATATCGTGCTCGATGATGAGTATGCCGACGCCGAACTTTGCGTGCATGTCTTTCAACATCTGCATGAAGCGGCGCTTGCCGGTGGTCTCCAATCCGGCCAGTACCTCGTCGAGTAGCAGCAATTTTGGATTGGTCGCCAGCGCCTTGCCGACTTCAAGCGCTTTCAGCTCGCTCAGCGCCAACTCGCTCGTCGCATCGCGTTCCGCTTTCTCAGCGAGGCCGACGAACGCAAGAATTTCATTCAGGCGGGATTCATTTACCGCGCCCGTACCAAAGCGTTGCGCGACGAGCAGGTTTTCTCGTACCGTCAGTCTGCTGAGTGGTTGCGGCACCTGAAAAGTTCGTCCCAGCCCAAGCCGCGCACGGCGATAGACTGGCACCTTTAGTACATCGACCGCATTGAAGACAATGCGACCAGCGTTAGGCCGTGCGAGGCCGGAGATGGCGTTGAACAATGTGGTTTTTCCTGCGCCATTCGGTCCGACCAGCCCCGTCACTTCGTCAATTGCAATCGACAGCGACAGGCGATTGACTGCAGTTACGCCGCCAAACCGAACTGTGACGTTTTCAAGCTGCAGCATGGCGTGAGCGCTTGAATTTATCGACGATCCAGGGCAGCAAGCCGCTCGGGCTGAACAGCACCATGCCGGCCAGCAAGGCGCCAAGCATGATCTGGTGCCCGGACGGAATGTAGGATTTGAAAACGAGTTGATCGATCAGGTAAACGAACACTGCACCGAACACTGGCCCGAGAATCGTCCGATAGCCGCCAAAGATGGCAGCGACGATGGGAATCGTGCTCCACAATCCGCTGAAGCCATAGTCCGGCTCCAGAAAGTTGATGTAGTGTGCATTGAAGGCGCCGATCACACCCGTCATGAATGCAGAGACGAATAGCATCATCGCTTTCAGAAACGTGCTGTTGACGCCGACGATACGCGTCGCGTCCTCGGAATCGTGCATCGCACGCAAGGCAATGCCATAGTGGCTTTCACGAATACGCCGATAGATGAGCGCGAAAATCAGCACGATGGTCACAATCACCAGATAGTTGCCGATCTTGCTGCCAAAATCGAACCCGGCGAGCTCCGGCAACCTCGGGATGCTCGATAGCCCCCCTGAACCGCCCGTTACACTTTTCCATTCGGTCGCAAGGATGCGAAATATTTGCGCGTAGGCGAGGATTGCCAGGGCGAAGTACGGGCCTTTCAATCGCAGGGTCGGCAGCATCGCAATCGAGGCGATTGCGGCACCCACACCACCGAGTAACATCGCTGCAAACACGGGCACACCAAGCTTCATCGACAGCAAGGCAGAGACGTACGACCCAACACCAAAAAACGCCGCATGCCCGAAACTCACCATACCGCCGAGATTGCCCAGCAGCGCCCAAGCCAGCGCCACCCCGCCGATGGCAATTGACGCCACCAGCAAACTCATGACGTAGAGGTTCGAGCCGAACAACACGGGTACCACCAGGTACATGCCTGCCAAAGCCAGCAAGATTGCGATGGTGCGAGCGTTCATCGTCTCGCTAACCCCTACGCGCGGCAGCGCCAAACAGGCCGTTCGGCATCACGAATAACACCAGCAGGAATAAACCCATGCCGGCAATTTCCTGCAACGCCGAACTGAGCAGCGTGACGGTCAATGCTTCGACAACACCCAACAGCAACGCACCCGCTAGCACGCCAGGAATTGAGCCGACACCAGCGAGCACGGTGATGACGAATGCCTTGACGGTGAGCGCATGGCCCAGCGGCGGTTGGATGACGCCGTAGCTGTAAAGCGCCACACCAGCAAAAGCCGCAAGAATGCCAGCCACCACAAACGACACGATTTCCGTAGTACGCGGATTGATGCCCATCAGCTTGGCTGCGTCACGATTACTGGCAACCGCGCGTACCGCCCTGCCGTACCAGCTCTTTGATAGCCACCACCAGAGCAAGCCCATCAACACCAGACTCAAAATGAAAAACCCGAGTTCGCTGCGCATGCTATAGAAAGGCCCGATCACCACTGCGTCCTGCAACCATGCCGATTTGGTGGAGCGGATATCGGCTTTCCAGATCAGCAGGATGGCGTTGGTGAGCATCACGCCAATACCGTAAGTGAGGATCAGTGAATTCAGCTCGCGGTCTTTCTGGATGCGGTCCACCAGAAAATAAACCAGCACGGCTGAAATACACACGACGACCAGCGCCACAGGAATGGCGACGATGGGGCTCACGTTGTAAGCAGATTCGACGGCGTAGGCGACATAGGCTGCCAGCAGCACGAGTTCACCGTGCGCCAGATTGATTACCTTCATCGTGCCGAAGACGAGTGCCAGCCCGAGCGCGATCAGCGCGTAGGAGCCGCCTTGCAGCAGGCCGGAGTAAACCGCTTGGAGGATGAGTTCGGTCATGGGTTTAGGTAAGGAGGAAAAATTACCGCAACATCGGAATTTTGGGCGCGGTGATTGAATGCGGTGAACGAGCTGTCACCCCCCCCCCCTCTCCCCTCGTGGGAGAGGGACCGAGGGAGAGGGGGGAAATGCGTCAACATTCATTTTCAACCGCGCCAACCACAACCTACCAAGGCACCGCCGGAAAATTCATTTTCCCCGTCGCGCTATCCTTTGGCCAGACAACAGCCACCTTGCCACTCTGGTGTTGCCCCATGCGATGACTAAAAAACGGATTGTCGCCTTTGTCGTCAAACTTTACGCGGCCGATCAACGTCTCCTTATCTGACTTGCGAAGCTCTGCAGGCAGGCCACCTGTTTTCAATGTGCCTGCATCCGCGGCGCGGGCAATAGCTTCAAACAGCAGCATCGATTGCACATAGCCAAATTGGCCCAGGTAATCAGGTTCCTTGTTAAAGATCTTCTTGTAGGTCTCGGCAAACTCCTTGCCTTCGGCCGTTTTGAATTCCGCCGGGAATGGCAACAGCGCTGTACCGTAGACATTCGGCATCAGGTCCGGAAAATCGGACGCCATTTTCGCTGTCGCCAGCGACCACACACCGACCATCGCTTTCACATCCGGCTTCAATACCTTGGCTGCGCGAATGATGCCGACATAGTCGTTTTCATAGCCGACCATGGCGATTATTTCCGATTTGTCCTGCAGTTTTATCTTGTTGATGATGGGCTTGAAATCGGTGATGGCGGGATCGAAAGAGTGCACCACCACTTTTATGCCTTTTGTTTTCAGACTCTTTTCGACATCCTTGGCAAGCTCGGCTGGCGCCTCCTTGGTTGACGTGACAATCGATACCGATTTCGCACCCATGTCCGCAAATAACCCCATCATAGCCGTCGCGTAACCCGTCGCATTGTTAATGCGAAAGAACGTTTTGTGACCGCGCTGGCTGAGGCTGTCATCAACGCCGCCGGAGGTCATGTAGACGAGGCCCGCCTTGTTGGCGGCATCCGAGGCTGGGCCGATATTGTTGGAGCCGTATCCGCCCGTCAACGCAACCACGCCTTGCGACGCGAGTTTTTCCACAGCTGCCAATGCCTTGGCAGGCGAGCTCTCATTGTCAATAGTGACAATCTTGATTTTGTATTTGCCGGCGCGCCGATTGAACACGTCAGCCGCCACTTCAATGCCCTCCTTCATGCCGGTACCCACGCGTGCGAGTGTACCGGTCAAGGGGACTTCACTACCGACGAGAAATTCTTCAGCGTATGCGGTATTAAAACCAAGCGACAAACCCGCAACAAGCGTTGCGATAGCTGCAAAATGATTGCGTGTATTTTTCATGATCTCCTCCGGTTTTTCGATTTTATTGGCGTCGTGATGTCAAGTCGCCGTCGCGCTGCCAGCCTCTGCCATTTCTTTCAATTTCTTCTTCAATATCTTGCCGGTCGCGGCAGCGGGCAAAACCGGCATGATGATAATTTCACATGGACGTTTATATGGCGACAATTGGTCCGCCGCGAAATTGCCAATTTCAACCCCTGTCGCCGCAAACCCTGGCTTCAATTCCACAAACGCAACCACTTCTTCATTTTCATTGACGGACCGGCCAACGACCGCAGACTGCGACACTGCCGGATGGCTGTTGAGCACCGCTTCCACTTCCACAGGATACACGTTGAAGCCGGAACGAATGATGAGCTCTTTGGTGCGGCCAACGATGAACAACGCACCGTCAGGATCGATCCGCGCAATGTCTCCCGTGTTTAGCCAGCCATCTTTGATGACGTTCGCCGTAGACACGGCATCGCGGTAATAGCCCTTCATGACGTTTGGCCCGCGCACCCAGAGTTCGCCCGGTTCGCTGACCGCGACATCCTGCCCATCACTGTCCACGGTGCGCAATGACACACCCGGAATGACCTCACCCACAGAGCAATCAGAACGTGGCCGCTCCAGACGCGTTTGGCTCACCGTAGGGCTGCTTTCAGTCAATCCATAGCCGTTGTGCAGGGTGAGCCCAAGGCGGGCCTCGGATCTCGCCTTCAAAGCCGGATCCATGGGCGAGCCGCCGGCATAGGTGAAATGCAACTGCGGCGCTTTGAAACTCGCGTCGTCTGCAACAAGCTCGATCAGCTTGGCATACATGGCGGGCACGCCCTGAAATACCGTGATGCCATCGAACATCAGCGCGTGTGCGACGGCAGCCGCAGAAAAACGCGATGCAATCTGCAAGCAGGCACCCGCCGTCAGGGTGCCGAGCGTGACCGACGCGAGACCATACACATGCGAAATCGGCAGCACACCGTAAGCACGGTCCGCCGTGGTCAGGTGCCGCAATTTTGCCGAGACCGTGGCTACGTGCAACAAATTTTGATGCGTCAGCATTACGCCCTTCGGCGTCCCCGTCGTGCCGGTGGTGTACACGAGCGCGGCAACTTGTTTGTCACCATTTGCGAATACGGGCTCAGGTGCACAGCTTTCGTTCAACGGCCCGACAGATATCTCGCCAAGCAAATCCCAAAGCTGGCGTGTCGCCGACAGTCGCGTGGCATGCATTGCCGCATCGGGCGAAATAGCGCTGGTAAATAACATCAAGCGTGCGCCGCTGTTCTCCGCAATGGCAACTATTTCACGTGCCGTCAGTCGCGCGTTGGCGAGTACGAACCATGCGTCCAATTCCGCCACCGCAAACATGACAGCCACGACCGCCATGCAGTTCTCGGTCACCACGACGACGCGATCTCCGCCGCGCACACCGATATTACTAAGGCGGCGCCTTGCCTCGTCTATGGCGACGCCGAGTTGCCCATAAGTCCACTCAGATTGACCATCCCGCAACGCCAAAGCGTCAGGTGTCTTTCTTGCCCATTGCCGAGGCACATCGCTGATGCGCGCCGGGAGTACAGGCAACTGCTCATCGCCTGAAGCAAAAAATGCCATCAGTGTTTTGCGGCTCTGATCATGTTGCGGGCAATTACCAACTGCTGAATCTGCGTGGTGCCCTCATAGATCCGAAACAGCCGTACGTCGCGATAAAAGCGTTCAATCGCGTAATCGGACACGTAGCCTGCACCACCGTGAATCTGTACCGCGCGATCTGCCACGCGACCACACATTTCGGACGCAAAGAGTTTGCAGCACGATGCTTCCGTGGCCACGTCTTCGCCGGCATCGCGGCGTTTGGCGGCATCCAGCACCATGCAGCGTGCCGCGTAAATCTCGGCTTTGCTGTCGGCAAGCATCGCCTGTATCAACTGGAACTCCGCGATGGGTTTACCGAATTGCTGCCGGTCCATCGCATACCGCAAGGCATCATCGAGCATGCGCGTCGCGGCGGCGACGCAAACGGCCGCAATATGCAGGCGACCTTTATCGAGTACTCGCATGGCAGTCTTGAATCCAACACCTTCTTTTCCGCCGATCAGATTGGCGGCGGGCACGCGACAGTTTTCAAAGTTGACGTCGCAGGTATGGGCACCCTTTTGCCCCATCTTCACGTCCCATTTACCCAGCGACAGGCCCGCCGTGCCGCGCTCGACGATAAAGGCGGAGATACCACCCGCGCTCTTGTTGGCAGGATCGGTACGCGCCATCACGGTAAAGATGCCAGCCTCCGGCGCGTTCGTGATGTACCGCTTGGCGCCATTGAGGACGTAGTGATCGCCGTCCCGCACAGCGGAGCAGCTCAACGACGCGGCATCGGAACCAGAGCCAGGCTCGGTCAGCGCAAACGAGCCAATCAGCTCGCCCGCCGCGAGCAGCGGCAGATAATATTCTTTCTGCGCGTCGGTGCCATCCATCAGGATGCCCTGCGAACCGATGCCGTTGTTGGTACCAATGAGCGAACGGAATGCGGGAGAAGTCTGCCCAAGCTCAAAGGCAACCATTACCTCCTCTTCCATGGTCAGTCCGAGGCCGCCGTACTGCTCGGGGATCGTGAAGCCAAACAATCCCAGCGACTTCATTTCCTGCACGATGTCATCGGGTATTTTGTCGCTCTCAGCGACGATGAACTCGTTCGGCACCAGGCGCTCGCGAACGAAGCGGGCGAGGCTACTCAGCAATATGTTTAGTGTTTCCTGGTCCCGAATCATCGGTCTCTCCTCCAACGGGTTCTGGAGCGCTAGGTTGAATTGCGCCCTCTATATTTATCATACCGTATGGGGCGCTGACTGTCGGACTGGCGACTTGCAGAATGCGTGGATCACCGATGGCCCCTAAGGAAAATTCGTGTAAAGCCAGCATGTACGCGGTGTCCAGAGCATTTATGCCCGGAACAGCAAGCTGGACGGGGGGTTCGTATTTCGGTGCTACTGCGAGCCGCGCAATGGCTTGTTGCGATACGTTAAGGCAAGACTTCGCTCCGACCGATGCGCGATGCGTCAGTTAACTTCAGTACCAACTCAAGCGGCGGGCCGCTCACACTGGTGAATGTACACGTAGACCTTCTCAGCAACTTCATTATCCATCAGGCAGATGAACGCGTCGCTCAGGACTTGAGGTGCACCTTTGTCCTTGAACTGCACGAGCAAATCTCTGATCATCGACTTTCGCCCTGCGTCTGGTTGCTCAAGAATGGTTTGCAGTGTGCTATTCATTGCTGGGTCTTCGCAGGCTGCTTTGAGCAGGCCCACAAAGCCCTCCACTTCGGCAAATGTATGAGGTTTCATGATCCGGCTGCGCTCATTGACGACACGGCTGAATTGATACTTCTTCACAAGGTAGGCGTATTCAATTCGCCCCGCCAAATAACCCAGCAAGACCACCGGAATCCATGTCAACAGCCAGATCTTTTGCCATACGCGCGACACTTGTTGCGCGGCTTCCAGCTTGCTAGATCTCGCAATCCAGTCATTCCGGCTATCCACATCCCTCTCGGTCGGTTGAAAGCGTAAAGACTCGCCTGATGCAACTGGGTAATTCGCGATTTCGCCAGTTTGCACATACCTGAATTGAGCGATGGACCTCTGGGCCAAGTCCTTTTCTTGCGGGGATGCATCCTTTCCCAGCACGGTGATATGCGTGCCTGCCGCATTTGCAATTGGCGACCGAGCTTTGCCGTCAAAATAAACTGCAACCATGAGGCAAACGACAGCGCAGATGCCAAACGTCCAGTTGGTCGCGCTGTTGCCGCCATAAATAGCGACATGTCGAGAGCTGGTCAACAGCATCAGAACAATGATGAGCAGCATCGAGAATTCGATGTAATTTGATACTGATGGGTCCATGCGCAGTCCTCTGCATTGTCTACGTACACCGTAGTGAAAAAGGCAAAACTGGTGGGATATTTTAATTCAAAACATTGTGCACGGTGCCAGGTTTTCATGTCGTATCGTATGATGTTGTTCAGCACCTTCCGTCGAACCGCAAGAGACCAAATCCCATGCCCGTAAAACTGAGCCAACAAGGCGAAATTGCACTCATTTCAATCAACAACCCGCCCGTCAATGCTATCGGCCAGGCGGTTCGAGCAGGTCTGCTCGAGGCGGTTACAGCGGCGATCATCAATGTGGATGTGCGTGCCATCGTCATCGCCTGCGAGGGCAAGACTTTCATTGCAGGTGCGGATGTGCGGGAATTTAATCAACCGCCATTGTTGCCGCATCTGAGCGACGTGATTCACGCGATAGAGGAATCGCCAAAGCCGGTCATTGCAGCAATCCACGGCACTGCACTTGGCGGTGGATTTGAAGTCGCGCTTGGCTGCCACTATCGCATCGCCGCAGCGAGCGCAAAGCTGGGACTGCCCGAAGTCACGCTGGGTTTGTTACCGGGTGCCGGTGGAACGCAACGTTTGCCGCGATTGATTGGTGTGAAGGCCGCGCTGGACATGATCGTCAGCGGCAAACCTGTCAGCGCGCCAAAGGCGTTGGCGCTGGGCGCGATTGATGAAATTGCGGTGGGGGAACTGGTCGCTGGCGCGATAGCCTTCGCAAGCCGTCTCATCAATTCGGGGGGCGAAATTCGCAGAACACGGGCGTTGCCGGTCGAGCCTGTGCCTGCAACTTTATTTGATGATCTTGTGCGCGATGTCGCCAAAAAATATCGTGGACTAATCGCGCCTCTTCAATGCGTCAAGGCAGTACGTGGTTGCGTTGATTTGCCGTTTGAAGACGGACTCACACAGGAACGAGAATTGTTCCTGGCGTTGAAAGCGTCGTCACAATCCAAGGCGCTGCGCCACGCATTTTTTGGCGAACGCGAGGTCGCCAAGATTCCCGGGTTGCCCGCTGCTACCGCTGTACGCGATATCCAGTCTGCCGCCGTCATCGGCGCGGGCACGATGGGTGGCGGTATCGCGATGTGTTTTGCCAATGCGGGTATCCCTGTCACCCTGCTGGACGCAAAGCAGGAAGCACTGGATCGCGGCATGTCTACCATCGGCAAGAATTATGCGGCCACGGTTGCCAAGGGCGGACTTGCCAAAGAAGAGATGGATCGCCGCCTTGCGTTGATCACGCCCAGCCTCAATATCGAAGCCATCAGCAACGCTGATCTCATCGTCGAGGCAGTGTTCGAAGACATCGACGTCAAGAAAACCACGTTTGAAGCCATAGACCGCATCGCCAAGCCCGGTGCGATTCTCGCCAGCAATACGTCCTATCTGGATGTGAACAAGATCGCGTCGTTTACGTCCCGTCCGGCGGATGTCGTTGGCATGCACTTTTTCAGCCCAGCCAACGTGATGAAGCTGCTCGAGAACGTCCGCACGGCAAGCACCGCGCCGGATGTGCTCGCCACCGTGATGCATGTTGGCAAGAGACTGGGAAAGGTCGCCGTGCTGGTTGGCGGTGCGGACGGCTTCGTCGGTAATCGTATGCTGGCGCAGCGTTCACGCGAAGTACTGTTTCTACTGGAAGAAGGTGCGTTGCCACAACAGATCGACAGCGTACTTTATGAGTTCGGCTTTGCCATGGGCCCGTTCGCTGTCAGCGATCTGGCAGGTTTGGATATCGGTTGGCGCAATCGCCAGTCTCGCGCGCACTTACGCAAGCCCGGCGTTCGCGATTGCAACCTGCTCGACAAGATTTGCGAGCTGGGACGCTTCGGGCAGAAAACCAGCGCGGGCTGGTATCTCTACGAAGCGGGCAGTCGCGTGCCGCTTGCCGATCCCGTCATCGAACGCTTGATCGTCGATCATTCGAAGGAGCATGGCATCGTCCGCCGGAACATTGAACAAGTGGAGATCCTTGAGCGCTGCCTGTATTCAATGATCAATGAAGCCGCGAAAATCTTGCAGGAAGGCGTCGCCGCGCGTGCCATCGATATCGATATGGTCTGGCTGCACGGCTACGGTTTTCCACGTTATCGCGGCGGGCCGCTGTTTTATGCCGATGAGGTTGGCGTCAAGAACGTGTTTGAAGCTATCCTCAAATATCGCGATCAGTTTGGTCCGGATTTCTGGACACCGACACCGCTACTTGAAGAAATGGCGGCGAGCGGCAAATCGTTTTACAGCGAGTGAGTGAGAAAATGAACGACGCATTTATTTGTGATGCCATTCGCACCCCCTTTGGCCGACACGGGGGCGACCTCTCCAGCGTGCGCGCCGACGACCTCGCTGCGATCCCCATCAAGGCATTGATGGAACGAAACAGCGGCGTAGATTGGGCGCGCATCGACGATGTTTTCTATGGCTGTGCCATTCAGGCCGGCGAGGATAGCCGCAACGTGGCGCGTATTGCCTCGTTGCTGGCGGGCCTGCCGGTTGACGTGCCCGGCGTGACGATCAATCGGCTTTGCGGCTCCAGTCTCGACGCCGTCGGTTCAGCGGCGCGCGCGATTAAAAGTGGTGAGGCATCGATCATGATCGCTGGTGGCGTGGAACACATGACGCGCGCACCGTTTGTGCTGGCAAAGGCGGAAAGCGCATTTTCGAGGCAGGCACATATTGCAGACACGACGCTGGGCTGGCGATTCATCAATCCGGCGCTGAAAGCCAGGTACGGCGTCGACTCAATGGCCGAGACCGCTGAGAACGTCGCCAAAATGTTCAGTATCAACCGCGCCGATCAGGACGCATTTGCCCTGCGCAGCCAGCAGCGTTGCCAAGCCGCGCAGCTCGCGGGGATATTTCAAACCGAAATAACACCAGTGCGAATTCCACAGCGCAAAGGTAACGAGCTTGTCGTGGACACCGACGAACATCCGCGCGCAGACACCACGCTGGCAGCACTGACGAAATTGAAACCGATCGTGAGTGAGTCCGGCACGGTGACTGCGGGTAATGCGTCAGGCATCAACGACGGCGCCTGCGCCATGCTCATCGCATCGGCGGTCGCCGCCAAGGCGCACGGCCTCACGCCGCGCGCACGCGTGGTAGCAATGGCGACTGCGGGTGTGGAGCCGCGCATCATGGGCTTCGGGCCCGCGCCCGCGATGCGCAAGGTGCTGGCGTTGGCCAATTTGACGCTGGCGGACATGGATGTCATCGAGCTTAACGAAGCATTCGCTGCTCAGGCGTTGGCGGTTCTGCGTGACCATGGCGTTGCCGACGATGCGCCACACGTTAATCCGAATGGCGGCGCCATTGCGCTAGGGCATCCGCTGGGTGCTTCGGGTGCAAGGCTGGTGATTACAGCCGTGAATCAACTGGAACGAACCAAAGGGCGCTATGCGTTATGTACGATGTGCATTGGGATTGGACAGGGGATCGCGTTGATCATTGAGAGGGTGTAGCGAATAACGTGATGGCCAACGCGATTTCTCTTCACGCACTGGTCATCAGCATTTCGATAAAGCCAATTCGTGGCATATGAGTTGTTAAGGCGAGCAATAGATAATTAATGCTGGCCCCTTGTCGTGAGCGTTCGCGCCAGACCGCTTCTGAAAACATCTGTCAAAACTGCTATGGACTAGCCATGCCACAAAAATCAGGGACTCTTTTGCGACCGTTGCTACTCGGTTGCTTAATCGGCAGCCAGGGTGCAGGTAATTGTGCCGATGAAATTTCAGCTCCGAGCCACGCTCGCTTTGCGGTTACGGTGCCTGGGTCTGACGCCATGGCGTTTGACAAATTGCCGAAATGGGGTGACCTGACCCCACCTAAAACCACGCGCAAATCTGATGGGGCGCAAGAACAACCGATGCTCAGGCTAGAGGAGATTCAAGTTTTTGGAATCGTTGATCCCGAGGACATTAAAAAGGCTAGTAAATCGCCAATCGCAAAGTTGCGAGCGTTTCTAGACAAGAACGGTAAGGCACACATTCCGACATTTACTGAAAGTATTGGTACGGATGGGAGTCGCGCGGTCAGAGTATCAACCGCTGGTCGCACTTACTGGATTGAGGAGTCGCGAGGCCAGGTAGACTGGCTCGATTTCAACACAAAAAGGATAGCCACAAATTGTTGGGGCGGCTGCAGATAGATTCAGACGGGACTAGCGGCATTTTCCTAACCATAGCCCCTATTTCTTCTCCCACAGCCCACCCGCATTCCGATAAAACCATCCCACAGGCAGTCGCGCAATCCAACGCTTGCCAAATGTGCTGCGCAGCTCAGGTTCCCATTCCGGGCGACGATTGGCTCGGGCAATTTCGCGATAGAGCGTAGCGCGATCCTTGTTTTCCTCATTGATCAGGCTGTCAATCATCACGCGTGTGTTCGCGTCGATCAACGCGTCATCGCGCCAGCTGATCGCGCCATCGTGAGTCAACCCGACCGACCCGGACTCAAGATGCGGTTTCAACTGCAGGAAGCGATTGGCCATGCTCTTTTGCAGCAGCATGATCGCAGGCGTGTTGATATCGAATTCGAGCTCTTCCTGCGCTGACGCGAGCTGGGCAACGATCAGAAGCGCCGCAGACAACAGCAGGATTCTCCCAGACGAAAAAACGGGGCTCATGATTTCTTTGCGTCGGGCTTGGCAAACTCGGGTTTTGCTGCGGCTGGCCAGATATTGTCAATTATTTTATCGGCCGCTTTTTCAGCCGACTTGGCGGGAAAAAAAAGCGTGGAAACACAGCCCGTCATTGTGAGCGCCGTGGCGAGCACAACGGCCACGAGTAGTGTCTTTCTGGTTTTCATTCTTTGTCTTGATCCAACGATACGTTTTGTCTATCTGAAATGAACGTACGAGGAGAATATCCGTTTACGTTAGCTATGCCGGAAAAACACCCGTCGAAAGATAGCGGTCACCACGATCACAGACGATCTGCACAACAACAGCATTTTCGACCTCTTTGGCAACTTTCACTGCCGCCGCAAGGCCGCCACCTGAGGAAATACCGGCGAAAATGCCTTCTTCACGCGCCATTCGTCGAGTCATCTCTTCACTTTCAAGTTGGGTCACTTCGAGTATCCGGTCGATACGCGACCGGTCAAAAATCTTCGGCAAATAAGCCTCGGGCCATTTGCGAATGCCAGGAACGTTTGAGCCATCTGTCGGCTGCACGCCGATGATCTCTATCGCAGGATTCTTCTCTTTCAGAAAACGTGAAACACCCATGATCGTACCGGTCGTCCCCATGGTGGCGACGAAATGGGTGATCTTACCTATGGTGTCCCGCCAGATCTCCGGCCCAGTCGTGAGGTAGTGGGCGAGCGGATTATCCGGGTTTGCAAACTGATCGAGAATCAACCCACCACGCTCACGCTGCATCTCAACAGCAGCGTCTCGAGCGCCTTCCATACCAATTTTTTGTGGTGTCAATACCAATTCCGCGCCAAACGCGCGCATGGTTTGGCGGCGTTCAATGCTCAGATGCTCGGGCATGACAATGACCATCTTGTAGCCTTTGATGGCGGCTGCCATCGCCAGCGCGATTCCCGTGTTGCCGCTGGTCGCTTCGATGAGCGTATCACCCGGCTTGATCTCGCCGCGTGCTTCAGCGCGAGAAATCATTGCCATCGCGGGCCGGTCTTTCACCGAGCCGGCGGGATTGTTTCCTTCGAGCTTGGAAAGGATGACAGTCGACGAATGCACGCCGTCGTTCTTCGGAATACGCTGGAGTTTTACCAGCGGCGTGTTCCCGACAAAGGATTCAATACTCTGGTTCATGATTGAAATTTACCGCGATTGTAAGAAAGTGGGAAAACTGGCGATGAAGTCTTTGACGAAACCCCTGAGGTAGGTGCCCCGCCGCGTGGCGAGCTTGGTGGTGCGCTCTGGAAACAGCTTGCTACCGTCGAGCGCCACCAGATCGAGATCGCGTTCGGCATCCATCGCCACGCTGGCGATAATGCCGATGCCCAGCCCCTGCCTCACGTAGGTCTTGATCACATCCGTATCGATGGCGGTAAGGACGATGTTGACCTCGATATTGGCGTTGGCGAATGTTTCGTCCAGCGCAGTGCGGCCCGTAAACGCTGCATCGTAGGTGACGATGGGATAGCGGGCGATCTTCGCCAGCGTCAGACGCTTTTCGGTCGCGAGTGGATGGTCTTTGGGAACCACGACGCAGTGATACCAGCGATACAGGGGCTGGGTGATGAGTTCCGGGTAGCGATCCAGCGTTTCCGTCGCAATGGCAATATCGGCTTCGCCTGCAATGACGCGCTCGGCCAGTTCGCGCGGGCTTCCCTGCTGAATCGACAGTCGCACATCGGGATACTTGACGATAAAAGCTTTGATTGCGGGCGGGAGTATGTAGCGCGCCTGCATATGTGTGGCTGCGATCGTTAACGTGCCCTCGTCGGCCTTTACGAATTCCTGGCCAACACGTTTGATGTTCTCCACTTCTGCCCACAGCCGTTCGGATATTTCCAGTACGCTCACCCCTGCAGGCGTAAGTGCGGTCAAGCGCTTACCCTGCCGCACAAAAATCTCCACGCCAAGCTCACTCTCCAACTCTCGCACCTGGCGCGATACGCCAGGCTGCGAGGTATGCAGTGCCTCGGCAGCTGCGGATAGGTTCAGCTTGTGCCGCGCAATCTCTCGTACATAGCGGATTTGCTGAAGATTCATTGAGAACCAATATAACAATACGTAATGATTAATTATTATATAGGCTTGCATGCGATTACTCGCCGCGGCGCATTGTCAACAAACTCTAGCGTTGGTCGGCCTCTTAGCCTATTTTTGCTTGGAACGCCGCGGCTAATGGCGATCTAAGCTAGTCGATGCCGGCCGAATTGCAGTGGCCTGCATAGCTTGTCGTGAAAATATGGCCGAAAAAAAGCCCCGCATTGCGGGGCTTTTTTGACATTCGTCAGCTGAACAAAATTACTTCTTTGGTGCATCAGCTTTTGGTGCGTCAGCCTTCGGTGCATCTGCCTTTGGAGCGTCAGCTTTCTTGGTGTCGTCTTTCTTGATGGGCTTGTCAGCCTTCTTGTCATCAGTAGCTTTCGCGGCTTTGTCGGCTTTGGCTTGCTTGGCGGCATCAGCTTTGGCTTTCTTTTCTTCGGCTTCTTTAGCAGCTTTGTCAGCCTTTTCTTTCTTAGCAGCTTCTGCCTTGGCCTTCTTCTCTTCAGCTTTCGCTTTCTTTTCTGCAGCAGCAGCAGCTTTCTTGTCTGCGGCGTCTTTTGCGGCTGCATCTTTCGCGGAAGGCGCAGCTTCTTTTACGTCAGCTTTCTTTGCGTCAGCAGCAACAGCTTTGTCAGCTTTCTTGGCTGGGGCTGCATCTTTTGCGGCGGCGGCAGCGGCGGCGGGTGCAGCGGCTGCGGCAGCAGCAGGTGCAGCAGCTTTTGCAGCAGCAGGCGCGGCGGCGGCAGCAGCAGCAGGTGCAGCAGCCTTAGCGGCAGCGGCGGCTGCAGGTGCAGCAGCAGCCGCAGCAGCCGCTTTAGCATCAGCGGCTGGCTTGGCATCCGCTTTCTTTTCGACGACTGCAGTGGTCTTCCCTGTCAGCGTTGCATCAGCGCCCATGGACTTCAGGGTACCTTCGCCAATACCGGGAACCTTGTCCACATCGGCCATGGTTTTGAACGGGCCATTCTTGGTGCGGTAGTCGATGATGGCTTGGGCTTTGACTTCGCCGATGCCTTTAAGGGTAATCAACTCTTCTTTTGTTGCGGTGTTCAAATTGACTGCAGCAAACGCGATGGAGATCGACGCGAAAAACGCGAAGATCGTGGCGAGGATTTTCTTCATAAGTGCTCCAAGAGTGAGTGAGATAAAACGTTCTTTGCCCCGACTGCCTCGCTGTGGAAAGCGTGCTGCTTCGGTGCGATTCTGCTGATCGTTACAACCCGTTACACGAACCGCAATGGCTAGAACGAACTGCGGGTTGCGTGGTTGACAAGGTTGACGCTGATCGCGTTGCCAAGGAATATTTTTCCCTTTTGGCCACAATAGCGTGAGAGGAATTGCGCGCTTGGTACCGCCCCCCGACTATGCAAAAACATTCGCCATATATGCCATTGAGGATTTCCCACCAATCGCGAATACCGCAAACTTGTTGATTATATGAAATTTTTTTCAATGAAGCTAGCGCGCGGGTGGCATTTTCCCGAGACCACTAACGGCAAACGCGATACGCCGCTTCACGCACGAGTTGTGGCTAGCCACGGAATATAGCGGGCGACGCCTACTTCGACGCTAAGGAAACTTTCGCTATAACCTGCGGAGCGCAAGTTGCCGAGATTCGCCTCTGTAAAACTCTGATACTTGCCTTTAAGCGCCTCCGGGAACGCGACGTACTCGATCAGGCGCTCCGCTTTCATCACATCGAGGGTTAACGCGGATTTTCCATCAAGCGCACGGCATGCATTGAGACTGGCCACTGCCATATCGTTAAACGTCTGGCTGCGGCCGGTACCCAGATTGAATATGCCAGAGACTGTTCCATGGTCCAGAAAAAACAGATTTACCTTGACGACATCTTCGATCGAAACAAAGTCCCTGCGTTGTTCGCCGTCTGCGTAGCCATCGCTGCCTTCAAACACCTTGATCTTGCCGTGAGCACGATACTGGTTGAAGAAGTGGTAGGCCACTGAGGCCATTCGGCCCTTGTGCGACTCGCGCGGTCCGTAGACATTGAAATAGCGAAACCCGGCAACCTGTGCGCTTGCAGTTGGCAGCTGCGCGCGCACGTGTTGATCGAAGAGGAATTTTGAATAGCCATAGACGTTCAAGGGCGCTTCGCACTCACGGGTCTCTGCAAACACCTTGCCGCCACCGTAGACTGCTGCCGAAGATGCATAAATAAAAGGCACTGCCTCTTCCTGACACCACTCCAACAGGGAGAGAGAATAGCGGTAATTATTATCCATCATGTAGCGACCATCGGTCTCCATCGTGTCTGAGCAGGCGCCCTGATGCAATACCGCTTCGATGTCACCACCCAATTCGCCGGCTTCTACAACTTCCAGAAAATCCTTCTTGTCGACGTATTCAGCGATTTCGCAATCGACAAGATTCTTGAATTTGTCCGCCTTCGCGAGATTGTCAACGGCGACGATATCGGAAATGCCACGCGCGTTTAGCGCCTTGACGAGATTGCTGCCGATAAATCCGGCTGCGCCGGTAACGATGATGGTCATATGGGTATCTAACTATTTCTCAAAAAATCAGGCTAGCGATGCAATCAACTCTTCGCGCGACGCTGTGGCGGTGCCGAGTTTGCCGACGACCACCCCGGCAGCGCGATTGGCGATGCGTACCGCATCCTGCATGTTGGCACCCGCCGCCATCATCAGTCCAAGTGTTGCGATAACGGTATCGCCGGCACCAGAAACATCGTAAACCTCCTGAGCTTGGGTCGGCTCATGCATTGCGCCTTTATCCGAGAATAGCGACATACCTTCTTCTGACCGTGTCACCAGAAGTGCCTCCAGATCAAGTTCAGTACGGAGTTTTTCAGCCCGTTTAGCGAGGTCAGCTTCACCCGCCCACCGCCCGACCACCTGCCTGAACTCGCCACGGTTGGGCGTGAGCAGCGTTGCGCCGCGATAACGCCCAAAGTCGTCGCCTTTGGGATCAACCAGAATGCGTTTGCCATGCGCCTTGGCAACGCTGATCATCTTGGATACATGGGTCAATCCACCCTTGCCGTAGTCTGACAGGATAACGAGGTCAACATCATCCACCAGAGATTCGAACTCGCCGAGCTTATCCTCTAGCACTTCGCGTGAAGGCGGCGTTTCGAAATCGATGCGCAATAGCTGTTGCTGACGACCGATGACACGAAGCTTCACCGTCGTCGGGAGCTGCGCATCTTTGTGAAACATCGTCGTGACATGTTCCCGTTCGAGCAACGCTGCCAAGGTGCGTCCGGCTTCGTCGTCGCCGACAACGGAGAGCAGCGTAGCCTTGCCGCCCAGCGACGCAATGTTACGTGCAACGTTGGCCGCACCACCGGGACGTTCCTCGGTGCGCTGCACGTGCACTACCGGTACCGGTGCTTCCGGTGAGATGCGCGTGACATCGCCAAACCAATAGCGGTCGAGCATGACATCGCCAACCACGAGCACGCGTGCGCGTGTGCAATCGGGGAGCGTAAGTTTTGCCATATCGGCCTACGAGGATTGCGCGCGGCCGATGGGGAAGTATTCGAACCCCTGCTCGCGCATCACATCCGGCTCATACAAATTGCGGCCGTCAAAAACAATCGGAGATTTGAGAGCGGTCTTGACGGCAGCGAAGTCCGGTGCACGAAAAGTCTTCCATTCAGTCGCGATGGCGAGCGCATCAGCGCCTGTCAACGCGTCCATCGGGCTATTGGCGTAGCTGACACTTTTGTTTTCGGCCAACAAGTGTTTGGCCTCCGGCATCGCGACCGGATCAAAGGCGACGATTTTTGCGCCGCGTTTTACCAGGTCATCAATCAACACCAGGCTGGGCGCTTCGCGCATGTCGTCGGTGTTGGGCTTGAAGGCAAGGCCCCAGACGGCAATCCTGCGACCAGTGAGATCATCACCGAATCTCTTTACGATCTTTTGCGTCAGCACATGTTTTTGCGCGTAGTTGACTCGCTCAACAGCATCGAGCAGCTTCAAATTCATGCCGGCTGCGGTCGCTGTGCGCTGCAGTGCCTGCACGTCTTTTGGAAAACACGAGCCGCCGTAACCAATTCCCGGATAAAGAAAGTGATAGCCAATTCGCGGGTCCGAACCCATGCCACGGCGCACAGATTCAATGTCAGCACCAAGTAATTCGGCCAACAGTGCCAGCTCATTCATGAATGAAATGCGGGTTGCGAGCATCGCGTTGGCCGCGTACTTGGTCAGTTCGGCGGAGCGTACATCCATTACCATCAGGCGATCGTGGTTACGCTGGAATGGCGCATAGAGCGCTCGCATCGCGTTGATGGCTTCGTCGTTGTCGGCACCGATAACAATACGGTCGGGCCGCATGAAGTCTTCAACGGCCGCGCCTTCCTTGAGGAACTCTGGATTGGATACCACAGAAAACTTGACATCCTCACCACGTTTTTGCAGTTCCTCTGCAATCGCAGCCCGCACTTTGTCGGCTGTTCCGACCGGGACCGTCGATTTGTCCATGATGATCTTCGGGGATGTCATGAGTTTGCCCACGTTGCGCGCAGCGGCGACAACGTATTGCAAATCGGCGGAGCCGTCTTCGCCCGGTGGCGTACCGACGGCGATGATCTGTATCTCGCCGAACTCGACGCCGACAGACACGTCCGTCGTAAAGCGCAGCCGCCCTGCTGCGACATTGCTCGCGACCATTTCCTTCAGGCCCGGCTCATAAATTGGGATGCCACCGGAATTCAACGTTTCGATCTTCCTGGCATCGACATCCACACACAACACGTTATTGCCGACATCGGCCAAACACGCACCGGTGACAAGACCGACATACCCAGTTCCAATGACTGTGATTTTCATTTATTGAGCTGTTGATTCTGGAAAAAAATTGGCTACGCTGCCGCAACAACGTGGCGTTGTGCAGCGATTTGCTGGTTAATGGTCTGCAACGTTCCGACTGGATCTTTGGACTGCGAAATGCTCCGTCCGATTACAAGATAATCGGCGCCCATGTTGATAGCGTCAAGCGGCGTTAGTACCCGCTGCTGATCCCCGGCGTCATCGCCGTCGAGGCGAATTCCTGGCGTGACCAGCAAAAGCGCTGACCCGAAAGCCGCTTTCAAGTTTCTGGCTTCTTGCGCGGAACAAACAATGCCGTCGAGTCCGCAGGTCTTGGACAATGCTGCAAGGCGGAGCACATTGTCAGCCGCACTACCAACGAAACCAACTTCAGTCATTTCGGCGTCGGACAGGCTGGTCAGAACCGTGACACCAATCAGCAATGGCGGGGTACTCGCTGCATCGACTGCCTCGCGCGCGGCCAGCAGCATCCGGCTTCCGCCGCTGGCATGCACATTCAGCATCCAGACGCCCTGAGACGCCGCAATGCGACACGCACCGGCAACAGTATTGGGAATGTCGTGGAATTTGAGATCGAGGAATACGTCGAACTGACGTTGAATCAGCGCGTCAACAATCTGCGGACCGGCGGCAGTATGCAATTCCTTGCCGACCTTAACGCGGCAAACAGCGGGGTCCAGGCGCGCAGCCAAGTCGAGTGCGCCTTTTGCATCCGGGTAATCGAGCGCAACAATGACGGGTTTGCTATTCACGTTTTCCCTTCCGTTTGCAATTTTGCCAAATGACGTTCAGCGCTTTCGTATTCGGCAGTTCGGCGCGGTGAAAATGTCTCCCAATCAGCACAGGCCGGGCATTGCCAATAGAACTGCCTCGCTTTGAAACCGCAGTTGGCGCAAAGGTAGACTGCAAGTCTGCTGGAGTGCGTGTGTACCAGGTCCTTCAGCACCTTGAGATCCGCTTTTCTACCTTCTGGCGCCGCAAGAAGTTCTGCTTCAAGCATTCGATCAAGGCCTACAAGTGTTGGATTTTGCCTTAAATCTTCCTTGACCAGTTCGTAAGCTGCGGTTGCGCCTTTCGTATCCAGCGTTGCATGAAAGATCGCATTGAACATATCCAGAGCGGGGTACTTTTTCTGTAAATCACTAAGCTCTTTCAAACCGAGTTCGGCGTCACCGATTGACGCGAAGCTGACCAGCATCTGATCAGCAACCAACCCAAGATATCCCGGGTTTTGCTGCTCAATCTTGCGCCAGACAGCAATCGCTTGCTGGTGGTTTCCAGCTGCAGCCAGCCATTCGCATTTCATCAAATTGGCTCGAACGCATTTTCCGTTTACGGCCAAAGCTGCATTCAAGAGTTCTTCAGCATTTTCAGCGTCGCCCTTTTGATGGGCTTGGAGCGCAGATTCACAATAATAATTGGCAATTTCCTTGCTCAATTGCGCTCCGGATAAGTCGCCCAACTTTATGCGCTCCGTAACTTTAATTGCCTTTGGCCAGTCACGCTCCTGCACATAGATCTCAAGCAAAAGCGTAAGGGTTTGCAGCTGTTGTCTGCTGCTCCCGGCAAGTTTTGCAGCAAGATCGCAAAGGATGCGTTCAGCATGCTCAAGTAATCCCGCTTTTTGAAAATCCAGCGCCAGATCGAGCAGAGCCGCAGTTCTCTGTTCAGCCGGTAAATCCGCGCGCTCAGATAGACTCTGGTGAATGCGTATTGCGCGATCTACTTCACCGCGCTTGCGGAACAAGTTGCCGAGCGCAAACTGCAGTTCAATTGCCTCCGGCTGCTGTTTTGTAACCTCAATAAATGCCTCGATCGCCTTGTCCGGCTGTTCTGCCATCAGGAAATTAAGTCCTTTGAAGTATGACTGTGGCAACGCACGCGACTCCGACAGTAGTTGTTTGATATCGACGCGAGCCACCAGCCAGCCCATGCCAAAACAGGCCAAGGCCGCGAGGAAAAGCCATGGCAACCATTCAAACATTGTTTTCGTTACCCGATGGGGGCGGTAATACGGTGTTCGCCTCGTGCGCCTTGTGCTGGAGCGCACGATTGAGTTTTCGCACTTCTCGCTTAAGTTGAAATATTGTCATCAGCGAAGCTAGCAAACCAAGCAATAGCCCGCCGCCGAAAAAGGCCAACAGGATTAACACCAGGGGCGCTTTGAGACTGGAATCCATGTAGCCGTAAAGGATCACCGGCTCCGCGTTTCTGGCCGCGAACCAGACAATAAGCAGAATCACGATGATGCGCACGATCCAAATCAGAATTTGCATGATCTTTCGCTCCCTTTTTGATCGATAAGCCTGAAATACGGGCTCAATAAAATGAAAAAGCCAGATGCGTCACCACATCTGGCCAATTCTGCAACCAACATTCTATTCGCCCGACTTGGTAACGTCGACCGCCGCGTCAATGAGGTCGACGCGTTCGCGCAATTCCTTGCCCGCTTTAAAATGTGGGACATATTTTTTAGGCACTTGCACTTTTTCGCCAGTCTTTGGATTTCGTCCGGTACGTGGGGGCCGGTAATTCAAGCCGAAACTACCAAAGCCGCGGATTTCAATGCGGTCACCACTGGCAAGCGTATGGGACATCGCATCAAGCATCGCCTTCACGGCGAGCTCTGCATCCTTGGGCGCTAATTGGCTGTGACGCGCGCTGAGGATTTCAATCAATTCTGACTTGGTCATTGACTTCACGAGGCGCTTCCTGAAATCGTTATTGCAAGATAAAAGCTGGTGCTGGGCCGTGTTAAAACACAGCCCAGCACCCACCTGATTTTTAGCGAATTTTAATTATTCGCCTTGCTTCAGCTTGGCTTTAAGCAACGCACCCAAGTTGGTCGTACCCGCATTGGACGGCGCATCATCAACCATGCGTTTCATCGCATCTTTTTCTTCAGCCGAATCCTTGGCCTTGATGGAAAGATTGATGTTGCGCGTCTTGCGGTCGACGTTGACGATCACAGCTTCGATCTCGTCGCCTTCTTTCAGATGCGTACGGATATCTTCCACACGTTCGCGTGAAACTTCCGAAGCACGCAGATAGGCTTCAATGTCGTCCGTCAGTGCAATCGTTGCACCTTTGGCGTCAATCGATTTCACGCGGCCTTTGACCAGCGTGCCCTTGTCGTGGATCGCGGTGAAGTTGGTGAAAGGATCATCGTCCAGCTGCTTGATACCCAGGGAGATACGCTCGCGCTCCATGTCGATGGCCAACACAACGGCTTCGAGTTCGTCGCCCTTCTTGTAGTTCTTGACGGCTTCTTCGCCCGGAACATTCCAGGAGAGATCCGACAAATGAACGAGACCGTCGATATTGCCAGGCAAGCCGATGAACACACCGAAATCGGTGATTGATTTGATCGTGCCTTTGACTTTTTCGCCCTTCTTGTGGGACATCGAAAACTCTTCCCAAGGATTCGCCATGCACTGCTTCATGCCCAGTGAAATACGACGGCGTTCTTCGTCGATCTCGAGGATCATGACTTCGACTTCGTCACCCAGCGACACAACTTTGGCTGGATGGACATTCTTGTTGGTCCAATCCATTTCGGAAACGTGAACCAGACCTTCGATACCGGCTTCGATTTCGATAAACGCGCCGTAGTCAGTCAGGTTGGTGACTTTGCCGAACAGACGTGTACTCTGTGGGTAGCGACGTGAAAGACCCGTCCATGGGTCGTCGCCCAATTGCTTCATGCCTAGTGAGACGCGGTTCTTTTCCTGATCGAACTTGAGGATCTTGGCTTCGACTTCGTCGCCAACATTCAACACTTCCGAAGGATGTTTGACGCGACGCCAAGCGAGATCGGTAATGTGCAACAAGCCATCGATACCACCCAGATCCACAAACGCGCCGTAATCAGTGATGTTCTTGACGATGCCTTTGACCACGGCGCCTTCTTTCAGATTGGCCATCAGCGCAGCACGGTCGGCACCAGCCGATGCTTCCATCACGGCACGGCGCGAAACCACAACGTTGTTACGCTTGCGATCAAGCTTGATCACTTTGAATTCGAGTTCCTTGCCTTCGAACATCGAGGTGTCTTTGACGGGGCGCACATCGACCAGTGAACCCGGCAGGAAGGCGCGAATGCCATTGACCATCACGGTCAGGCCGCCCTTCACTTTGCCGGAAACCATACCGGTGATAATCTCGCCCTTGTCCAGTGCGACATCCAAATCATGCCAAGCCGAAAGTTTCTTGGCACGCTCGCGTGAAAGCTTAGTTGCGCCATGGCCATCTTCGATGGCTTCGATCGCAACAGTGACAAAGTCGCCGACTTTAACTTCAAGCTCGCCTTTGTCATTCTTGAATTCTTCAACGGGGATCACGGACTCGGACTTCAAGCCGGCGTTGACCACCACGATATTACGATCGACGAGCACCACTTCGGCGGTGATCATTTCGCCAACGCGCATCTCCTGACGGGTCAGGCTTTCCTCAAACAGGGCGGCAAAGCTATCCATCGAGGGCGGGGCGGATTTGGAAGGTTGGGCGGATGCGGACATAGGAGACTGCACTTTCGGGTTAGGCCACTGTCAGGCGACGGTGGCGGTTTATCAACGTCAATCCCTAGGGAGGATTAACACCAGTACTGCACATTTGTCGGGGAAGCGCACATCAGAGAAAAACGCCCTGATATCAAGTACCTACTGATTTTTGAACCAAGCTGAGGATTTTAGCTACCGCTTCATCAGCGGAAATCCCAGTCGTATCAATTAGATAGGCATCTGGATAGTGCTTTAACGGCGCAATTGGACGACTCGTGTCTCGTTCGTCCCTGGCGCGCAATTCTTTCACAACGTCGTGCATTATCGCAGACATTCCTTTTTCTTTCAACTGCTTAGTGCGCCTTTCTGCCCTGGCCTCGGCGCTGGCGGTAAGGTATACCTTCAATGTTGCGCCCGGAAACACGACCGAGCCCATATCCCTGCCGTCAGCCACCAGTCCCGGATAGAGTTGGAAGTCGCGTTGCAACTGCAACAAGGCGCCGCGTACCAATGGCAATGCCGCCACGCGGGACGCATTTTGGCTAGCGCTTTCGGTGCGAATTTCGTCGCCGACATTCACGCCCTCAAGTAGAGTTTTGCCATCCTGAAAAGCGACTTTCAAGCCACTCGCGACGCGTGCCACTGCGACGGCATCGGCCAGATCAATCCCCGACCGCGACGCCGCGAGCGCGGTGAGCCGGTATAGCGAGCCGCTATCCAGGTAGTGAAAACCCAGCTCCTCCGCGACCCGTTGGGCGACTGTGCCTTTACCCGACGCGGTAGGGCCATCGATGGCGATAACGGGTACAGCACTGTGATTCATAACGCGATTTTCTTCAGTTCGTCAAAATAGGTCGGAAAGGTTTTTGACACACAGCACGGATCATTGATTCGGACCGTAACACCCGCCAGCGAGATCAGCGAAAAGCACATCGCCATGCGGTGATCGTCGTAAGTATCAATGGCCACACCTGATCTCAGCTTGGCAGACGGCGTCACGCGAATGAAGTTTTCGCCCTCCTCTACAATGGCACCCAGCTTCCGCAACTCCGTTGCCATTGCTGAGATCCGGTCTGTTTCCTTCACTCGCCAACTGGCGATATTACGAATCGTCGTCGTACCTTCGGCGAACAACGCACAAATAGCGATGGTCATCGCCGCATCGGGAATGTGATTGAGGTCGGCGTCAATAGCCTTCAGCTTTCCGGAAGCCGGCGTGGAAACTTCGATCCAGTCCTCACCCATCGACACAATTGCCCCCATGCTGCTAAGCACATTCACAAACCTGATGTCACCCTGAATACTCCCTTTGCCAACGCCATGTATGCGCACCGGGCCGCCGGCAATTGCACCCGCCGCAAGAAAATACGATGCACTTGACGCATCGCCTTCTACAGCGATGACGTGTCCCACCGGCGACCGATACGCGGCACTTCCCGGCACGACGAACGCCTGCGATCCCTCGCGTTCAACTTCCACGCCAAATCGCGCCATCAGATTCAACGTGATTTCAACATAGGGTTTCGAAATGAGCTCGCCAACGACTTCAACACGCATCGACTTTCCCGTCTGATGCGTCAGTATTGGCAACGACAGAAGTAACGCCGACAGAAACTGGCTCGAGACATCGCCGCGCACTTGCACTCGATCACAATCGACATTCTTGCGGGTTCGAATTTCCAGCGGGGGAAATCCGGCTGCGCCAAGATAGGCAATATCGGCGCCAAGTTGTTGCAAGGCCTCGACCAAATCGCCGATCGGCCGCTCGTGCATGCGTGGCACGCCCGAAAGTTCGAAACGTCCGCCGACGGGTGCCAAGAGCGCGATGGCGGCAGTCAGCGGACGAAATGCGGTGCCGGCATTGCCAAGGAAAAGTTTTGCATCGGCGACCGAAAATGCGCTCTTGCCGTCGACAAGGACGTCATCAAAGCCGTCACCGTTTTTGCCCATACGGACACCAGCACCCAGTTGGCGGAGCGCGTTGATCATCACCTCCGTGTCATCGGATTTCAGCAGCCCTTTGATGAGAGTCTGATCATCACACAGCGCCGCGATTAGCAGCGTACGATTGGAAATGCTCTTTGAGCCTGGCAAATTCACTGTGCCACTGACCCGGCGGTACGGACCAACGTCCAAAAATTCAGCGCGCCCGTTCATATTGCTTCGTCCTGAAAGCCATCGAGTTCGCCGGCCATCCAGCGGTCCCTGGCGTGTTTGGCGCGCGTCATTAGGGACTCAAGTGCGTCACCATCACTGGACGCCAATGCTGCCTTCAAATTAGCGAGGCTCGCTTCATACGCGGTGAGCTCGCGCAAAACGGCATCACGATTATTGAGCGCGATATCGCGCCACATTTCCGGACTGGAACCTGCGATACGAGTGAAGTCACGGAAACCGCTCGCGGCTAACGAAAAAAAGGTCTTGGCGTTCGGACGCGCGGCGAGTTCATCGACCAGGGCAAAGGCAAGCAGATGCGGCAAATGGCTCACGGCTGCAAACACAGCGTCGTGGGCTTCGGCCGTCATTTCAACGACGCGCGCGCCGCAGGCTTGCCAGAGCGAACGGACGCGCTCAATCGACACGGCAGCGTTTTCAGAAAGCGGCGTGAGTACGACATTCTTGCCCTCAAACAGATCGGCATCTGACGCAGCGACACCCGCATGCTCGCGACCTGCAATTGGATGACCCGGCACGAACTGCGAAATCCTCTCGCCCAAAACAGCGCGGGCTGCGGCAATCACATCCTGCTTGGTGCTCCCGGCATCGGTGATAACTGCTGTGCGATTCAAAAAAGGAGCGATTTCAACGAGTACGAGAGGTATTTGTCGCACCGGTACTGCGAGAAGGATCAAGTCGCAACTGGCTGCATCGGCCGGCAATGCCGACTCGTCGATGACGCCCATCTGCCGTGCAACGACCAATGCGGCGGCGTCACGGTCGATGCCCACGATGCGCACGTCGCTGTCCGCTCGCCGCACTGCACGTGCAAATGAGCCACCAATCAAGCCGATGCCGATAATTCCAATATTCATTTTTGAAGTCATTACTCAAGCACTGGCGCGGGTTTCGGAGCACAAATGCCCGGATAAGCCCGCAGATACTGATTCTTTGATTATTGTTCGGCCTGATCCATCGCGTTGTCCAGCGCCGCAAGAAAACGCTGGTTCTGCGCTTCTGACCCGATCGTCACACGCAAATAATCAGGCAGACCATAACCCGCAATGGGACGGACGATGACGCCTTGTTTGAGCAGCGATTCAAATATGCGTTTCGCATTGTCGATTTTGAAGGTAATGAAATTACCGAACGCCGGAATGGTTGGCAGATTGCGCTTGGCAAATTCGGCCTTGAACAGCGACAGTCCGGCGTTGTTCACACGGCGGCTCTCGCGAATGAAGTCGTCATCGCCTAGTGCTGCGACAGCCGCGACCATCGCCAGATGATTCACGTTGAACGGCTGCCGTACTCTATTCATCAAATCGATCAACTGTGGATGCGCCAAGCCGAATCCAATTCGCAAGCCCGCCAGGCCGTACGCCTTGGACAAGGTATGCGAGATGATGACGTTTGGGAAGTCGGCGAGCCAAGGCACGCTGTCATAGACATCGGCATCATTGAGATACTCCCCGTAAGCTTCATCCAGCACCACAAGGACACTGGAAGGAACTTGCCTTACGAACGCTTGCAGTTCGGCGCCGGGCGTAAACGTTCCCGTCGGGTTATTCGGGTTCGCCAGGAAAATCATCTTGGTGTTGGCCCGAATCGAGTGAAGCATCGCGCTCAAATCGTTGCCAAAATTCTTTGCGGGAACTTCAATTCCTGTCGCACCGACAGCCTGCGTTGCCAACGGGTAAACCGCAAACGCGTGCTGCGAATAAACAGCGGAATCACCCGCTTTCATGAACGTGCGCGCAGCCAGTTCGAGGATGTCATTGGAGCCGTTGCCAAGAATGATCTGCGCAGGCAGAACGGAATATTTCTTTGAAATCGCCGCCTTCAATGCAAAACCGCCGCCGTCCGGGTACATCGCCAAATCACCGAGCGCCGCTTGAATCGCGGCTATTGCCTTGGGGCTTGCGCCTAACGGGTTTTCGTTTGAAGCCAGCTTGACGATGTCGGCCTCATTCATGCCGAGTTCGCGTGCAACATCCGAGATCGGTTTGCCGGGTTGGTAAGCAGCAATGCTGCGGATGTAGTCGGGTGCCAGCGCGGCAAGCGCTTCAGGGGAAACTGTAGGGTTCATCATTCAATAGGCAAAGAGTACTACGTGGGACGCCCAAGCAAATGCGGAATTAGAACTTCGCACGATTTGGGGAAAAAACGACTGGTCACAGGACTGCGGCGGGATATGAGCCAAGCACCTTTACGTAGCCGGCGATATTGCGCACTTCCGCAAGCGCCTCCACAACATTGGCATCGTCCTGGTGACCATCGATATCAACAAAAAACAGGTACTCCCACATCGCCACTTTCGATGGCCGGGATTCGAACTTGCTCATCGACACGCCACGCGTCGCAAACGGTGTGAGCATTTCATATACCGCACCAGCTCGATTTGCCGCAGAGAGCACCAGCGACGTTTTGTCCTTGCCCGCTTTCGAAGGTTTGGGTTCGTAATTGCCGAGCACAAGAAAACGCGTGGTGTTATTTGGTTCATCCTCAATATTCGAAGCGAGCAGGGTCAAGCCATAGTGTTGCGCAGCCATCTCACCCGCAACCGCGGCAGACATGGGTTCAATCGAGGCCCGGCGCGCTGCCTCCGCATTGGAAGACACCGCAACGCGTTCGGCGTGCGGCATATTTGCATTCAACCATTCGTGACACTGTGCCAACGATTGGCCGTGCGAGAACACGCGCCGAATGACACCGAGTTCGGATCGCGACTGCGCCATCAAATGGTGGTGAATTCGCAACAACACTTCGCCGCAGGTCTTCAATGTCGTCTGCGGCATCAGGTCCAGTGAGCGTCCAACAGCGCCCTCGGTGGAGTTTTCCACGGGCACGACGCCGAAGTCGGCCGCACCAGACTCGACACTGCGGTACACCTCGTCGATGGATTGCTGCGGAATAGTTTCGGCGCCTTCGCCAAATTGCTTCACTGCAGCGCGCTCACTGAAAGTACCTTTCGGGCCAAGATAGGAAACGGTGACGGGCCGCTCCAGTGCCAGGCATGCCGACATGATTTCGCGGAAAAGTCGCGCCGCAACTTCATCAGGCAGTGGGCCTTCATTGATTTCGATGATGCGGCGAAGTACTTCTGCCTCGCGTTCAGGGCGATAGGCTTGTCCGACCTTCAGCGAGCCCACTTTGCGAGCCAGCGTCGCACGCGCGTTCAGCTTGGCGAGGATATCGACGTCCAACGCATCAATTTCAGATCGTAGTTTGGAAAGGTCGTCAGACATTGGAGTGAGATTCTGCCGCTCACAGGCGGCGCAGGAGAGACGCGGACGATAAAAACTGTTACTTGTAAGACCGGCCTAATTTTAACCGTTGCGTTGCGCAAAATCCCGCATGAATTCGGTCAACGCCGCAACACCGGCTAAAGGCATCGCGTTGTAGATCGAAGCGCGCATGCCACCAATCGCCTTGTGCCCTTTCAACCCAGCCAGTCCTGCGGATTGACACCCCTCAAGGAACGATGCATTGAGCGCCTCGCTGGCTAAAAAGAATGGCACATTCATGCGTGAACGATCAGCGACGGCGACATTATTTCGATAGAAACCGTTTGAATTGTCTATGCAGCTATAAATCAGTCTCGCTTTTTCGATATTCACCTGTTCGATGGCAGATAGCCCGCCCTGCGCTTTAAGCCACTTGAACGTCAGACCAGCCAGATAGACCGCAAACGTCGGTGGCGTGTTGAGCATCCATTCGCTCGCCGCTTGCTGCGTGTAATCGAAAACGGAAGGCGTAAACGGATGTGCGCCACCGAGCAAATCCTCGCGAACGATGACAAATGTGAGCCCGGAAGGCCCGATATTTTTTTGCGCGCCTCCATAGACACAGCCGTACTTGGCAATCTCCATTGGTCGCGACATGATGTGTGATGACGCATCGGCAATCAGTGGCACATCGTCGTCTATTTCAGGTGTCCAGAAGTACTCAACGCCGTGGATGGTCTCGTTGGTACAAACATGCCGATAAGCGGCGTCGCGATCTGGTTTCCAATTTGTCAATTTCGGCACGTACGTGAAGTGTTTGTCCTCGCTAGACGCAATCACATTCACTTGGCAATACTTGCCGGCTTCCTTAATAGCACCAGCAGACCAATGACCGGTGTTGACATAGTCCGCGCGGCTTTTTCCGCGCAACAAGTTCAGTGGCACAAATGAAAACTCACCCTTGCCACCGCCCTGCAGAAATAACACCTTGTAATTGGCAGGAATGGCCAGTAATTGGCGAAAGTCGGCTTCAACTTCTGTTGCGACGTCCATGAACACGCTGCCGCGATGACTCATCTCCATCACCGACATGCCGGTACCTCGAAAATCGAGCATCTCCTCCCTGGCTTGCGCCAATACCTCGTAAGGAATTGCCGCCGGGCCAGCGGAGAAGTTGTAAACGCGATTCATTATTTCGCGATGTTGGCGCTTGCGCCTTTCGAAGTCTTCTCGATTTGCGACGCCAACTCCTTGGCGGTCGCCTCCATAATCGCACTCATACGCGGCGCGATGATCGCCATGATTTCAGGCATGGTTTCCTGCATCATCTTTGGCATCACGGTCAGCGTCTTCTTTCCAGCCGGACTCGCGTAAAAGGCGGTGGTTGCCTTGATTTCATCGAGCGTGAAGTTTCGTGCATACGCACGCGCCATGATGCCCTCAAAGGATTCAACAAATTGCGGATCATTGTAAAGATCAGTCATCGCTTTGAATGACTTGGCCGACGACTCACGCGCTGCGTTCCGCAGATCATTGACCTGCTCCGGCGCCAGACTGCCCTTGCTTGAAGACTTATCGACCATGTCTTCAGTCAATTGCCTCATCTGTTGCATCATCGGGCCTGACATCTGTGACATCATTTGTTTGAAGTTCATCGCGTCAAGCAAATCCTTTACCGCGGCACGTTGCTCTGCATCAGCAGTGGCGGGGACCTGCGCAGCAACAACGGACGATACAACTAACAGTGCCGCCAAAAAACATTTCACCGTCTTCATGCCTCTTCCTCCTCATCAGATTCAACAATCTTCTGCAACCCTGACAACTTGGAGCCTTCGTCCAGATTGATCAGTGTCACGCCCTGGGTAGAGCGGCCCATTTCACGGATTTGTTTCACTTTGGTACGAATCAACACGCCGCCCGTCGTAATCATCATGATCTCGTCCTCCGGACGCACCAATATCGCGGCAACGACTTTTCCATTGCGCGAACTGGTCTGGATTGCAATCATGCCCTGGGTACCGCGACCATGGCGCGTGTACTCGACGATCGAGGTGCGCTTGCCATAGCCACGCTCTGTCGCCGTCAGCACACTTTGCTGTTCGTCTTCGGCAACGAGCATGGCGATCACCTTGCCGCCCTTCGACAGATTCATCCCGCGCACACCGCGCGTGTCGCGACCGGTGCTGCGTACGTCGCCCTCTTCAAAGCGCACTGCCTTACCTTCATTTGAAAACAACATGACGTCGCATTTGCCGTCGGTCTGCGCGACACCAATGAGGTTATCGCCGTCATCGAGCGCAATTGCAATGATTCCCGCCTTGCGTGGATTGCTGAAATCAGACAATGCCGTTTTCTTCACCACTCCATCGCTCGTCGAAAAGAACACATATTTGTCTTCAGCGAAATTCTTGACGGGCAAAACAGCGCTGATTTTTTCGTTCGCCTGCATCTGCAACAGATTTACGATCGGCTTGCCGCGCGACGCGCGTGAACCCAGCGGAATTTCATAGACCTTCACCCAGTACACTCGCCCTTTGTTGGAGAAGCACAGGACATAGTCGTGGGTGTTGGCAATGAACAGTGTTTCAATAAAATCGTCTTCCTTCATCGCAGTTGCCTGCTTGCCACGTCCGCCACGCTTCTGGGCGCGGTAGTCAGCGATTGGCTGATACTTGATGTAGCCGGTGTGCGACATCGTCACCACCACCTCTTCGGCGGCGATCAGATCTTCCATCGACATTTCCTGGGCATTGGCGACGATTTCCGAGCGGCGCTTGTCGCCAAACTGATGCTTTACTTCGTTTAGTTCTGTGGAAATAATCAGTGAAACGCGTTCCGGCTTGCTGAGGATGTCGAGCAGATCACTGATTTTCTCCATGACGTCTTTGTACTCGGCGACAATCTTGTCCTGCTCCAGGCCAGTCAAGCGCTGCAAGCGCAATTCGAGGATTGCCTGTGCCTGCGCTTCCGAAAGTCGATAGCCGTTGTTCTGAAGGCCGAACTCCTTCGGGAGCCCCTCCGGGCGGTATTGATCGGCCATGGCACGGGTGAGCATTTCTTCGACCAGCTTGGAACGCCAGATTTTGGAAATCAACCCTTCTTTCGCGATTGCCGGCGTTTCCGACCGCTTGATCAACTCGATAATTTCGTCGACGTTTGAAAGCGCAACCGCCAAACCTTCCAGCACATGGCCACGCTCGCGTGCTTTGCGCAATTCGAAAACGGTGCGACGGGTGATTACTTCACGGCGATGGCGCAAGAACGCGGTGATGAATTGTTTCAGATTCAGCAACTGCGGCCGGTTGTCTACCAGTGCAACCATGTTCATGCCGAACGTGTCCTGCATTTGCGTCATCTTGTAGAGATTGTTCAAAACAATCTCAGGGACTTCGCCGCGCTTCAACTCAATGACAGCGCGCATGCCAGATTTGTCGGATTCGTCGCGAAGGTCAGAGACACCCTCCAGCTTTTTGTCGCGCACCAGTTCACCGATCTTAATCAGCAAATTGGCCTTGTTTACCTGGTACGGAAGTTCATCGATGATGATCGCCTGCCGGCTGCCTTTTTCCAACGGCTCGAAGTGGGTTCGGGCGCGCATGATGCAACGGCCTCGACCAGTTCGGTATCCTTCACGGACCCCATCGAGCCCATAGATGATTCCGGCTGTCGGAAAATCGGGCGCTTTCACGATCGCGATCAATTCTTCGATATCGATCGCCGGATTGTCGAGCACCTTCAGACAAGCGTCGATGATGTCCGACAGATTGTGCGGCGGGATGTTGGTGGCCATGCCAACAGCAATACCGGTCGCTCCATTGACGAGCAAATTCGGGAATCGCGCAGGCAGGATCAGCGGCTCATTTTCACTGCCGTCGTAATTGGGACCAAAGTCAACGGTTTCCTTATCAAGATCTTCCAGCAACTGCTGCGCGATCTTTGACATGCGGATTTCGGTATAGCGCATTGCGGCAGCGTTGTCGCCATCGACCGATCCGAAATTTCCTTGCCCGTCCACCAGCATGTAACGAAGGGAAAAATCTTGCGCCATGCGCACGATGGTGTCGTATACGGCGGTATCGCCATGCGGGTGGTACTTGCCGATTACATCTCCCACGATGCGAGCGGATTTCTTGTACGGTTTGTTGTAATCGTTGGAGAGTTCGTGCATTGCATACAGGACCCGGCGATGAACTGGTTTTAAGCCATCCCTGACATCGGGCAGTGCGCGACCAACGATGACACTCAGCGAATATTCAAGGAAGCTCTGACGCATCTCGGCTTCGATACTGACGGGGATGGTCTCTTTTGCGAATTGCGGTGATAGCGGTTCAGTCACGTTGCGGCTCTCTCGGTTTCTGTTCTTCTAAGTGCTTGATTCTTAATAAAATAAAATTAACACAAGCACGATAATTTAACACATCGCTTGGCAAAACGCCACGTTGAGCCGTGAAACCACCACGTATCCGGTGTCATTGCCCATCGCTTCCACAATAGATTGTGCTTTTGTTTCGATTTTTGGCCGCTGTTGCGATTGTGCAACTCCAAGGCCCCTGTTGTTGCAAAAACGCGAAGTGTAGGTTGTGTCCGGTAAATCGAATCGTGTATGATTTGGCGAGTTTCAGTAAAGCTCCGCCACCTCAAATCGCTGTGCATCGTTGCATCGCGACCAACGACAAAAAATTTTCAATTCTCCCGGGAGTACCAAATGAAGAGTTCCCTCATCGTAAATACAGCCAATATGGCAAGAATTTACGCAGCCGTTGCGGCTCTCGCCGTATGCGCGGCGTACGCTGAAGTAACGCCTGTCCTGACTGATTCACAAGGTGTCCCGGTCCGCGACGGACAAGGTGCTTGCGTGCAAACCAGTGGTATCCTGCACCCTGATTGCGGTGCCAAGAAAGCGGAACCAGCCAAACCTGCAGCGCCCGCTGCGCCAGCCGCTCCTGCTGCGCCAGCTGCACCAACTGCACCAGCCAGTGCAGCCGCGCCTTCATCGGTAAAACAAGCCATCACCATTCAGGCTGAAGCCCTGTTTGATTTCGATAAGTCCGTGCTCAAGCCAGCCGGCAAGAAGTCAATCGATGATGCGGTTGCCAAGATGCAAAAAATTGATGTGCAAATGGTTATAGCGACTGGTCACACCGACTCAATTGGTACCGATGCATACAATCAGAAGTTGTCTGAGCGTCGTGCAACTTCCGTAAAAGAGTACATGGTGTCGAAGGGTGTTCCTGCCGCCAAGATCACGACACTTGGCAAGGGTGAAACTCAGCCGGTTGCCACGAACAAGACAGCCGAAGGTCGCGCGAAGAATCGTCGCGTCGACATCGAGTTCAAAGGTGTTTCCAAGTAACATGTAGCTGCTAGCTTTACAAAAGCCCCGCGTTACGCGGGGCTTTTTGTTTGTACATTCAACTCAAAATTCAGCTTGCGCCAACTACCTTTGATTCACGACTAAATGACAACAACGTACATGCTTTCGCCACGCTGGCTTGTCCCGGTGGAGCCCAAGAACACCGTCCTGGAAGGCCATTCGCTAATCGTTGATCAGGGCCGGATACTGGCACTGCTGCCCACTTCTGTTGCGCGTGGACGCTTTACCGGTGTCGCAGAGACTGTGCTGTCGAATCATGTACTTATCCCAGGGCTGATCAATCTGCACACACATGCTGCCATGACGCTGATGCGTGGGCTGGCAGACGACACCCCGCTGATGACCTGGCTCAACAATCATATCTGGCCGGCGGAGGCCAAACACCTTTCAGAAGCGTACGTTTTTGATGGAACGGAGTTGGCAACAGCAGAGATGATCCGATCTGGCACGACCTGTTTCGCGGATATGTATTTCTATCATGACGTGGCCGCAAGGGCTGCATTGAAATCGGGAATGCGTGCCGCCCTCGGTGGCGCGATCCTTGAATTCCCCACGCCGTATGCAGCTGATGCCGAGGCATATATTGAAAAGTGTCTTGCCCCGCGCGACGAGTTTGCCAATGATGCGCGTCTGAAATTGATGTTGGCGCCGCACGCGCCGTACACGGTAAGTGATAAGACATTTGCACGAATTTTTACTATCGCCGCGGAGGCCGACTACCCAGTGATGATGCATATCCATGAGACCAACGATGAAGTTGTCCAAGGCGAAAAGGAATATGGCATTCGACCCGTCGCGCGGTTGGAGAAGCTGGGGTTACTTGGGCCGAACTTGATTGCTGTGCATTGCGTACACTTGAATCCACTGGAAATCGATTTGTACGCGAGACTCGGCGTTCATGTTGCGCATTGCCCCGCATCCAATTTGAAACTCGCCAGCGGCATCGCCCCGATTAGTGCCATGTTGAAGGCCGGCATCAACGTCGGCATTGGAACGGACGGCGCCGCCAGCAACAACCGGCTTGATATGCTGGGTGAAACTCGACTCGCATCGCTATTGCAAAAAGGTATGACCGGCGATGCGGCTGCATTGCCAGCCCACCAAAAACTCGAGATGGCAACCCTCAATGCGGCGAAGGCGCTTGGTTGGCAGGATGAAATTGGTTCTCTTGTTGAGGGGAAAGCTGCCGACATGACAGCAATCGATTTGTCGTCAATTGAAACGCAGCCTGTCTATGATCCGGTATCGCATATCTTTCACGCCGCGGGCCGCGAAAACGTAAGCCACGTATGGGTAAGCGGGGAACTGTTACTGGACAACCGTGTCCTTATGCGGCAAGACATCCAGGAACTAAAAATGAAAGCGGCAATCTGGCAACAACGCTTTGCTGAAAAACGCCAATGAACACTATTCACGCCAATAGCAACGTCGACGAAGCCGAGCTCGCTAAATTCGGTGCGCTCGCAGCTCGCTGGTGGGATCCCCAAAGTGAATTCAAGCCGTTGCATGAAATCAATCCACTGCGTCTGAAGTGGATTGACAAGCGTGTCAGCCTCAAGGGGAAACGGGTGATTGATATTGGTTGTGGCGGTGGCATTCTGGCTGAAAGCATGGCCGCACTGGGCGCAGCTGTCACCGGTATCGACTTATCAGAAAAACCGCTGAAAGTGGCACAACTGCACTTGCTGGAAAGTGGTCAGGCCGTCGACTACCGCCTGATTGCCGCTGAAGACTTCGCGGCCCAACAACCGGACGTTTTTGATTGCGTCACCTGTATGGAGATGCTTGAGCACGTTCCCGATCCGGCTTCGACAATACGTGCTGCAATGTCGCTCGCAAAACCGGGCGGCTGGGTATTTTTTTCAACGCTAAACCGCAATCCAAAATCGTTTTTGTTTGCAATCGTCGGTGCAGAATATATTTTGAACCTGCTACCGAAAGGTACCCACGAGTACCGGCGCTTCATCACTCCGGCGGAACTCGGCGCAATGTCGCGAAGCGCAGGGCTAACAATTACCGAATTCATCGGTATGACCTACAATCCATTCAGTAAAGTCTATGCGCTCAACGACGATGTAAGCGTAAATTACATTGTGGCTTGTCGCAAACCGGCCTGAATCGTACAGTCTTGAACGTTAAACGCCAAACCGCAAAACCGACATGAATCGCCGACAATTTCTGTCCCTCGCTTCAGCCACCCCCCTGTTTGGGCTACCTTGGGCAAATGACCTGCAAGCAAGCACTGGCGTGCCTCTCCAGCCACCGCCATTGTTGGTCTTGGTGTACTTGAAGGGGGGAAACGACGCCTACAATACGTTTGTGCCGCTCAACGATTTGCTCTACCGCAAACTGCGACCAAACATCGGAATCCATCGCGACCAGCTAATCCCATTTTCCTCCTCTCACGGCTTCAATCCGGCCTTGAAACCGCTTTTGCCGCTTTGGGAGAATAAAGAGATGGCTTTGCTGCAAGGCATCGGCCAGCAGGCGGTTACCAACCAGCACTATCGCGACCTTGAGACCCAATTCACAGCAGCGAGCCCAGGCCAGTACTACACTGATGGGTGGGTTACCCGAGCCTTGAGCGCCAACGTCGGTAGCAGCATCCTAGGCAGACCACTTCTCGACGCGCTCGCATTTGGCGACCTGGACATACGGGAAGCTGATCCGATGGGCCCGTTTCGCGGCGACAAAATTCGCGTAATCAATATGCAGCATCCGTCGGAATGGATCATCAGCCAAAAGGTGATGGATACACAACACCTGGAAAGCACGCCCGCTCGAACGCTCGCTGGTACCTTCGCGCAACCCGAACGTATCACTTTGAAGACGGTATTTCCGGCAAACGAATTCGGCGATGCGTTGAAGGCAACCGCGCAACTCGCCGCCGCCGGGATGGCGCCGCCGATTGTGCATGTCAGCGTAACTGCAGTCGATGACGATCAACATCACGCCTTCGACACGCATTGGGAGCAAAGCAAGTACCATGGCCCGACGCTGACCAAGCTTGCCGAAGGACTCGCCGCATTTCGCAATGCGATGCTCGAAATCGGCCAGTGGGATCGTACTCTGCTCGCAACTTACGATGAATTCGGTCGTTCCCCAAAGGAAAACGATAAGCAAGGAACCCACCACGGCTGGGGTTCCACCCAGATTGTGCTCGGTGGAAAGGTAAAGGGTGGCCTGTTCGGCGAGCCCTCGCCGGTTATCAATGTATTCGCCATCGACGGTCCTCCGCCGGTGATCGACTATCGCGAGCTCTACACGACCATCATCGAGCAGTGGTGGCGCGTCAGTGCGCGGGACGTGTTTGATCGCCGCTTCAAACCACTAGATTTGCTTCGCGCCTAGTTGATCGTCGACATCGGCACGCTCGCCTGTGGCCACTGAGATCGCCGGGGATACCGCTTCCATACGCGCAGTGTTGTTCGATCTCGATGGTACGTTTGCGGATACTGCACCGGACATGGCTCGCGCGCTCAATGTCATACGCTTTCAGCACGGCCTCCCGGCGCTTCCGCTCGCCTGCATCCGGCCACATGTCTCCCGTGGTGCGCGGGGAATGCTCCATGTCGGGTTTGGCGTCAGTCCGCAACAGGGAGAATTTGCCATGTTGCGCGACGCGTTTTATGACGAGTACCAACGCAATATCTGTGTTGAAAGTGCGCTTTTCGATGGCATGGAAACACTTATCGACACCTTGGAACGGCGCAATATCGTGTGGGGCATTGTCACCAACAAAGCTGCGCGTTTTGCCTTGCCCATTGCACAAATGCTGGGTTTCGCAGAACGCGCCGCGTGCATCGTTTGCGGTGACACTACCGCGCACACCAAGCCACACCCGGCGCCACTGCTACACGCTGCTCAATTGATCGGCATTGCGCCCAGCGACACGCTCTACGTCGGCGACGATCAGCGCGATATTCATGCAGCCCACTCTGCAGGCATGTGCGCCGTCGCCGCGACTTATGGATACATAAGCGCTGACATTGATCCACACGGCTGGGGTGCTGAATACACGATCGCCACGCCGACCGATCTGATACCGTTGCTGTGACAGCGTATTCGTGGTCGCCCACGTTGCTACCGAAGGCGCGCCAACGTGCACCTGAATTTGATTACGATTGCCGCGACCGGCGACTTGTTGCGGAAATACGACAAATCCAGTTTGCCTTCTACCTTCGTCTCGGCAATTGATCCGTCTTTATACTGCGCGGAACTTATAAAATCATGATTTAAACGAGAAAAATGTCAGGCCACATTCAAGAACACAGTTGGTTACAGATACGTACATCGACGCTACAATGCCCGACAGACCTTCAGTCAAATATGCGTACTATCACGTTTTGAAAACAATAAAGTCACGCGCGTAACACGCTCTCGTAACTAACTCCAACGGAAAGGGTAACCATGTTTCATCCGAAGAAAATTGCCAAGGCGCTCATCGCAATCGGCGTGAGCAGCGTAGGAACGGCATTCGTTGCGCATGCGCAGCAGGCCCAAAAGGTAGACAAAATTGAAGTGACAGGCTCGAACATCAAGCGTGTTGACTCCGAGACACCATCGCCAATTCAGGTCATCACGCGTGACGATATCCAAAAAAGTGGCGCCAACAGCGTAGCCGAGTTGTTGCGCAACATTCCGTCTGTTGCCGGTGGCTCGCTGAACGACTTCAATGGCGGCAATGGTTTCGGACGCGGCACGCAATCGGTATCTCTGCGCGGGTTGGGCTCCGTAGCGACCCTGGTTCTCGTCAACGGTCGGCGCGTGGAAACGGCGCCGGTCGCCGATCCTAACTTGGGCCAGGGATCGGCCTTCAACTTGAACGTTATTCCTGTCGGCGCCATTGAGCGCATCGAGATTCTCAAAGACGGTGCGTCAGCCATTTATGGCTCTGACGCCATTGCCGGCGTGATCAATGTAATCCTTCGCAAAGACTATACCGGTGGAGAAGTTCTATACACCATTGGCCAAAATCACGACAGCGATTTCCGCAGTCAAACCCTCGCCGGCACCGTCGGCATCGGCGACTTGGCCAAGGATCGCTATAACGTGTTGGCCGCAATGGAATACTTCAAGCGCGATGCCACCAGCATCTACGAAGCCAGCAACCTGCAGCGCGAGTTGTATACGACGCTCGCCAATCGCCTCATTCCGAACTCTACGCTCAGCTACCCGGCCAATCGGCGCCGTGAAGCGGTAAACGGTAATGGCGCATTCACGGTTGCATTGCCGCTCGACCCGCGTTGCCCGCCTGAGTTGACATTCGGTACGCTGTGCCGCTCAAACACGTTTGATGACACCAACATTGAAGCCGCAACCAAGCGCAAAAGTATCTTCACGCGCGGAACCATCGAATTTTCGCCAACGTTGAGCGGATTTGGCGAATTCCGATTCACCCGGGCGGAAACCCAGTTCATCGCTGCACCGCCCGCGCTGGACGCCGGTTCGCCTGCAACCTGGTTTAACGCGGCCGGACAACGTTTTACCTATACGCTGTTCCTGCCGGTCGGTCACCCGGACAATCCGAACTCGTTCCGCCTCGGTTTGCGTTATCGTTTTGTCGATCTGGGAAGAACTTTTCAAAACGTGAAGAATGATTCGACCAGCGCTGTTGTGGGGTTGAACGGCAACTGGAAAAACTGGGATTGGGAAAGCGCGTTTACGTTCGGCCAAACCAAGCGTGAAGACAGCAATAACGGCCAGCTTTACTTCCCGGCATTACTGGCAGCAGTTGCCAACGGTACCTATCGCTTCTTTGGCAAGAACGACCCGGCTCTTATCGCCGCACTCAACCCTTACAAAGCACAAGAGGGTAAGAGCAAGAACACCAGTTGGGATTTGAAGGGTTCAACCGAACTGGCGACGATGGCCGGTGGCCCATTGGCCCTCGCGACAGGACTGCAATTGCGAAAGGAAACCTTCGACATCGCCTCGGATCCACGCAACGTGGCAGGTGAATTTGTCAACGTGGCATCCAGCACAGTGCACGGTTCGCGCAACGTTGCTTCGGCTTACGGCGAGCTTTCAATCCCGTTTGCCAAGAACGTGGAAATGCAATTGGCCGGACGTTACGACCATTACAGCGACTACGGCAATTCCACCACACCGAAGATTGGACTCAAGTGGTCGCCAACAACTCAAGTGGCCGTACGTGGAACCTACTCAGAGGCATTCCGCGCACCTTCACTGCTGCAAATATCGTCGGGCAATGTGCAGTCCTTTAACAATGGCCTCAATGATCCCTTGCGTTGCGGGAAAGTTGGCGCAAATCCTGACGACTGCAGCGTGGGCAACGGCGGGACCGGCAGATCCATTTCCAGTCTGATCTCGCCAAATGCCAACCTGCAACCGGAGAAAAGCAAGAGCTACACGTTCGGCTTCATTTTTTCGCCAACCGCTAGCACGTCAGCGTCCCTGGATTACTTCAACATCCGTCGTCGTGACTTTATCGACCGCTTTGATTCCCAGACAGTGGTCAATAACGAATTCGTTCCCGGATTCACGGGCGGTACGGTATTTCGTGATCCAAACCCGGCAACCTGGTTACCCGGTATTCCGAATTCCGGCCCTATTCAGAGCACCATCCGTCGGTTTGACAATTTCGGCGTGGCGATTGTTAGTGGTCTCGACCTCGATATCACCACCAACATCAACCTCGGCGCCAATGGCAAACTTAAGCTCGCCGGTCAGGGTACCTATCTGACCAAAAGTGATTGGTCGCTGACCAAAGGCGGCCCAATCGTAAGCGGACTCGGCAACTTCTATATCTTCGAGTCACCGCGTGTCAGAGGAACGATAACAGCAACGTGGGAATATCAGGACTTCGCCGTGCTCGGACGTTACAATTACACCGGTAAATGGTTTTATGGTGACCCTGTTGCCGGTTGTTACGTTTCCGCAGCGACTGTCGCAGCAATTGGCGGGCAATGCGAAGTCTCCTCCTACACAACCGTTGATGCCAGCGTGACGTACACAGGCTTCAAAAATCTGACGATGTCCCTGCTGGCCCGCAACATTGGCAGCCGCGATGCGCCGTACGATCCGAACCAGACGACGCTAGGCTTCAATCCAACGTTTCACAGTCCCCAAGGAACAAACTACGTGTTTTCGGTGGGTTATAAATTCAAGTAAGTCAGGCGATTTGTTGACCAAACGGATGGCGTAGACTTGGTGCCATCCTGTATGCTCAGCGGTCAGATCAACAAGGTCGCGGCATGTGTTTCTAGGGGTTTGTTGAGTTTCTTCGGGGTCCTTGGAGAAACTCAACAAACCCCTAGGCACTACTGGAGACAGATCGTTACAAATCGGCATGGGGATACAAGTATCCTCGCGTTATTGCAACAAGCCGACGGAGTACGCCATGCGGACCCAGCAACTACACCACAATTCACAATCCGACCGGACCGTTGACGGTCTCGCAAACTCCATTGGTCTCCCGTTCCGGGTGTTGATAGTCGAGGACGACGTCGAACTCGCGAGTTTGACCGCCGAGTATCTCCAGAATCGCGGCTTACTCGTCGATATCGAACACCGCGGAGATCACGCCATCGCGCACATTGAACGTGAAAAACCGCAGGTCGTCGTGCTCGATGTCATGCTGCCGGGCTTGGATGGTTTCGAGATTTGTCGCGAATTGCGCTCGCAGGGTTCCGACGTGCCGATCATCATGCTGACTGCACGTGATGAAGATATCGATCAGGTGTTGGGGCTGGAAATGGGTGCCGACGACTACCTCGCCAAGCCGGTACAGCCGCGGGTACTGCTTGCCCACATAAAGGCAATACTGCGGCGTTCAACGGCGCAGGAAAAACCCGCACATGACACAACATCGCTGCAGTTCGGTCAGTTACGAATCAGCAGAATTTCGCGCGACGTAATGATCGGCGCCACTGCGGTGGACCTGACCACCGCCGAGTTCGACCTGTTGTGGCTACTGGCGACAAATGCTGGCAGGGTACTGCCTCGCAATGAGATCTTGAAAGCTTTGCGCGGACTCGAATACGACGGGATTGACAGATCGATCGATTCGCGCATTTCCCGCCTTCGGCGCAAACTCGGCGATGATGCCGTCGCCGCAGCGCACATAAAGACCGTGCGGCCACACGGATATCTTTTCAGCCCTGCTGCCTGGTAGGCTGGGCCATGGGTAAGCTGTTCGTCAAGCTCTGGGTATTCATTCTGCTGACCTCGGCGTCATCGTTTTTTTTGCAGAAACAAATATTCGACTGGACATCCCGCGAAGCGGAGACGACATACAGAAACGAGCGAATTCGACGCACCTTCATGTTCGTCGAAGAAGCGTTGCGGCCCTACCCGCAAGCGGAGTGGCCCTCTCGGTTTGATGCACTTGCGCAGCGCATGGGATCGCCGGCGCGTCTGATTACAATCGACTCCATCCTGACAACTGGAGAACTCGATAGCGGCACTGTAGAAAAACTACGCGCGCACGAATTTCATCTTCAGCCGCTTGCCCAGGATGTGGGCGTGGTTATGTACCGCTCGGTGCTCGAATCACAATATGTCGCCGCGCTACAGGTTGCCGCGCCACCCCAGCCAAAAGTGTTCGGCATCTTCACGCCGCTCGCCATGAATTGGATAGTTGAATCAGTGTTGTACGCACTCGCGATTCTTCTTTGGTTACGCCTCTTTTGGCGAGATCTGCGCAAACTGGCTGGAGCAGCAGAAAGAATCGGACATGGCATATTCGGCATGAATCTGGAGTTACGCAATGGTTCCGCGCTGAAACCGCTCGCTGATTCAATCAATCGCATGACCGAGCGGATTGGTTCTCTGCTGCGCTCCCAGAAAGACCTCACCAACGCCGTCTCGCACGAGCTGAAGACGCCTCTCGCGCGTCTGCGATTCGCAGTGTCGTTACTGCCCGACGCTGTTACGGTAATTGAGCGTGATCGGCTTCTAAAAAAAATGCACTATGACATCGACGAACTCGATGCGCTGGTTCAGGAAATGCTGCTTTATTCAAAGCTCGACCGCGACAAGCCAGAGATCGCCCTTCAGCCATTGCCACTCGAGTCATGGCTGCCCAATGCGGTTGAGGACGAAGTCGAAGCCGCTGAGGCCCGCGATCTGCACATACCGGTAGCGGTTGCAATGAATGTACTCGATGCGCCATGCGAGCCGCGCTACATGGCGCGCGCTGTACGCAATCTGGTTCGCAATGCATTGCGGTTCGCGAACAATCGAGTCGAAGTCTCTGTGCAGCATGAACATGACAAATTTGTTATCCACGTCGATGATGACGGCCCCGGTATCCCCGAGGCCGACCATGCGCGTCTGTTTGTGCCTTTCGCCAGAATCGACGAAAGCCGAAGTCGCGACTCGGGTGGCTCCGGCCTCGGTCTTGCCATCGTTCAGCGCATCGCACAATGGCATGGCGGCCTCGCCAGCATTGCCAGTTCTCCGCTGGGCGGTACCCGCATCAGCATCGTATGGAGCGGCGTCGCACAGCTTCTACCCGCCCCGTCTGCAAGCGAAAACTTTGGCACATGAATGGTTCGGCCTTGCCTTTGACAGCCCTGCCCTAATATTCAGCGTAGAATCAATGCATCGAATTCGGGGCCGACCTGGTTTCGACGTGGGCTACAAAGCAGAACCGTGCATACCGAGGGGTGGTCACCTCGTAAATACAACCGCAAACCAATAGTCGCAAACGACGAAAACTACGCTCTAGCTGCTTAAACCCAGCT
>JBBQFL010000007.1:0-145934 GCA_038321965.1 Burkholderiales bacterium
TTTTCTCCTCCAGCTACATCAATTATCGTGAGCGGCAACAACGCCGCTGGTCAACTTCGTCGCCGGGTCGGACGGATTTCATGCAAGGAAATGTTACACAGTCAACGCGACGATATTCAATCACCGCGCTAGAATCATCAGACGCGGGGAAAATTGCCCGGTTGGGAACCACGGCGCTTTACGACGATCCAAATCTCGGATCGGAAGGCGCAACGGCGTGAGGAACGCCGAATTTGTTGGAGGTGTGACATGAACGATAGTTTACGCGCTTGTGGCAATTACGTAAAACATACCGGTATAGCGCTGGTCGGCGTCTTGATTATTACGCTCTCCGGCTGTGCTTCGGTCAATGGTCTGGAACGCGAGCCGATTTCCCTGGAACAGATCGTCGCGATGGCCAAGGAAGGCAAGGATGCCGCCTCTATCATTCGCGAGATTCGCGAATCCAAAACAACCTACGATGTCATGGCATCACAGTACGCGAAACTTTCTCGTGATGGCGTACCGGATGAAGTGATCGATTTCATGCAACGCGGCCAGCTCAGGATGGCCGAGCGTGCCGGCCGCCGCAGCGTATACGATGACCTGTGGCTAACGAGCCGCTATGGTTGGGTCGGAGGCCCCTGGACGCCGCGCGCTTACTACCTGTACGCCAACGGAAGGCCGTACACGCGCCATTGGTAAGCCGGCTGGTGCAGGGCGCCTAGCTGATCTTGAATTCGCTGAAGCTCGGCCCGCCGGCGCGACCCTTTTCCGGCGGTGCCTGGCCATCTTTATAGACTGGCATCATGCCGGAATTGCCGATCAGCAGTGAAAGATTGGTGGCGGAGTCAGCGTTGGCAAGGCCCTCTTCTATCGTGATCTTGTCCTGCTTGATGAGGCGGAACAAATCCTGCTCAAACGTTTGTGAACCCGCGGTCAGGGATTTTTCCATTGCTTCCTTGATTTCGCCGACTTTGCCTTCCTCAATCAATTCGGCGATGTTGGTGGTGTTCATCAAGACCTCCACTGCCGCAGAACGCCCACCTTCGATATTCTTTATCAGGCGCTGTGAAATGATGCATTTGAGACTGACGCCCAGATCAGACAAGAGAATCGCACGCTGGTCCAGCGGGAAAAAGTTGATGATACGATTGAGCGCGTGATAACTGTTGTTGGCATGCAGCGTTGCCAGACAAAGATGCCCGGACAACGAATACATCATCGCCGCCTTCATGGTTTCAATATCGCGGATCTCGCCAACCAGAATACAGTCCGGCGCCTGACGCATTGCGTTGCGCATGGCTTCGTGAAAGGAATGCGAGTCGTTGCCGATTTCGCGCTGGTTGACGATCGATTTTTTTGATCGGAAGATGAATTCGATCGGATCTTCGAATGTCAGGATGTGTCCCTGCTTCATGCTGTTGCGAAAATCCAGCATTGAAGCCAGCGTGGTCGATTTTCCCGAGCCGGTCGCACCGACGACCAGAATCAAACCGCGTTTTTCCATCACTTGCTGCGCCAACACTTGCGGCAGCGCGAGCGACCGAAGTTCCGGAATGTTGGTTTCGATGTAGCGAATGACCGCCGCGCAGGTGCCCTTTTGCCACATCATATTGATACGGAAATTACCCACACCTTCAATGGGCATGGAGAAATTCAGCTCAAGATCCTTTTCAAATTTCTCGATCTGATGCGGCTTGAGGATTTCGTAGCAGACCTTTTTGGTGTCTTCCGCACTCATCTGCTGCGGATTTACCGGCACGCTGTTGCCATTGATCTTGATATGAATGGGCGCACCGGCAGAAACGAACAGGTCAGACGCTTTCTTCTGCGCCATCAATTCGAAAAGTCTGATTAACACCGCCATATTTTTATCCCCCCAACCCGATTGATCTCAGCTCCGCAGCAACTCGTTGATACCGGTCTTGGACCGCGTTTGTGCATCAACTTGCTTGACGATAACGGCACAATAAAGGCTAACCCTGCCGTCGGCCGAGGGCAAGCTGCCCGAGACGACGACCGAGTAGGGCGGCACTTTGCCGTAAGTAAATTCTCCGGTGCTGCGGTCATAGATCTTGGTTGACTGACCGATAAACACGCCCATCGAAATCACCGAGCCTTCACCGACGATAACGCCCTCGACGACCTCGGAACGCGCACCGATGAAACAGTTATCTTCGATGATGGTCGGATTGGCCTGCAAGGGTTCCAGCACGCCGCCAATGCCGACGCCGCCGCTCAAATGCACGTTCTTGCCGATTTGCGCACAAGAGCCTACCGTTGCCCAGGTATCTACCATGGTGCCTTCGTCAACATAGGCGCCAATGTTCACGTAAGAGGGCATCAGCACCACATTTTTGGCGATAAAAGCGCCGCGCCGCGCGACTGCCGGCGGCACGACACGAAAACCACCGGCGCGGAAGTCGGCGTCCGAATACTCGGCGAATTTGGTCGGCACTTTGTCAAAGTAACGTGTGCCATCTGCCGCTCCATCGTTCATCACCGCATTGTCGACCAGACGAAATGACAGGAGCACAGCTTTCTTGAGCCATTGATGCGTCACCCATTGACCATCAATCTTTTCGGCCACACGCAGTTGGCCGCGATCAAGTAGGTTGATCACGCTGGCCACTGCAGACCGGGTGTCGATATCCGTTGACTGTGGGTTGATGCTGGCGCGGTTTTCCCACGCTTGTTCGATGATTTTTTGTTCAGCGTTCATATCGTTGTTCAATTAGAGAGTGGTGAGAGTGTACGACGGATGTGGCGTTATTAGGTTTGGCGTTTAACTTCCCAGGCCTTTGAGATGCCGGTGAGTCAGCCTTCCTTTTTTACGGCAGGCGCGGCTTGGGATACTTCGATGGCGACCGTTGCTACTGCCGCCAGTTGTTGTTCAAGCTGCGCACAGCGGGCCAGGAGTTCGGTCTCACGCTTTGCGTAATGCTGTGTCGCCTGGTAGATTTTGCGGTAATCGTTGTAAGCCCACTCCTCGCGATCGGTGAATACTGAAACGCGTGAACTCAACCGGTCAGAGGTAGCGTTGTCGCTGGTGGCCACGACGAGGAAATACAGCGAGTCCAGCGTTGGCGCGATTGCATCAGGCTTGCCCTTGGAGATCGTCAAGGTCTCACCGCTGTCAGCTGACGCGGGATTGGCGCCACCAGCATCCGGGACGATCAACGACACAAATGCATTTCGTTGAGAAAACCATCGTGTGCGTGTGAATCTCGCGTCGATCAACGCCGCCAACTCTGCACGATCAAGTTCCTTGACGTGAAATTCGTTTTTGTAGCCCCTCTTGTCGGAATATTCGGCGCGATTCGGCGAGGAGATGACCAATAATCCCGACGGCTTCAGTACGCGCTTTATTTCATCGAGAAACTTCACCTGTTCGAATATATGTTCGATCGTTTCAAACGAAACCACGGCGTCGAAGCTGGCGTCAACGAACGGCAATTGGGCGCAGCTGCCCTCAGAGAATTGCAAATTTTGGCGATCCGCATAGGCATGTGCCGCGTGCGCGACGGCGGCGCTGGATACGTCCACCCCATGCACAGATGAAGCGACTGTTGCCATCAGCGCGCTGCCGTAACCCTCGCCGGATGCGACATCCAGTACCTTCTTGCCCGTGACAAGTGGCAACACAAAATGATAACGGTGCCAATGTTCGGCCCACATTTCGCCCGCAAGGTCAGGGTGAAATCTCTCGCCGGTAAATGAAAGCGCGTCTGTCATGCCGTTTTGGTTGGGCGTCGTGATGGGTTGCTAAAATGCGCTCCCCGGTCGGGTTCTGACGACGTAAGGCAATGTCGTGCGCTTGATTGACTAACTATTATAAGGTTCTAACGCGAGCCCATTTTGATTCGCCTCCGCCTGTCCGCTCCGTCGTCCTCCTGGAAACCCACGCTCGCGCTGCTATTGGGCGCGACCTCGTGGGGCATCCTCTGGTATCCGTTTCGGGCGATCGAGAGCGGCGGCCTTGCCGCGCCCCTGGCAACCTTTGTCGCCTACCTGGTCGCCGTATCAGTTGGCGGCCTCGCCTTTAGACGCGTCTGGGGTGAATTCCGGCTTTATCCAAAGTGGCTGGTTGCAATTGGCGTTTGTGCCGGCATCACCAACGTCACCTATCTGGTGGCCATTATGCAAGCCGAGGTGGTGCGCATTGTTCTGCTGTTTTATTTGGCGCCGCTGTGGACTGTGCCGCTGGCTCACTTTATCCTGAAAGAGCGCCTGACGTTGACCGGTTACGCGGTCATGCTGCTTGCCATGAGTGGCGCGGTTGTCATGCTGTGGCGGCCCGAGCTTGGTTTACCGCAGCCGCGCAATATCTACGAGTGGATGGGGCTGTGCGCCGGATTCACGTTTGCGTTGAGCAACGTGCTGGTAAAGGGTGCACACCACGTCTCGCCGGAGGCCAAATCTTTATCGGGATGCATAGGTGTCCTCGCCGTGGCGCTGCCAGTCGCCGTATTGCTCGCACCTCCCGCGCTCGCTATGCAACAGTTGCCGACAATGATCGCACCGCATTTGTTGTTGCTTTCGGTCATTGGCGTAGTCTTGATCAGTACCAGCGTGGCGTTGCAGTATGGGCTTTCGCATTTGTCGGCTAATCGTGCAGCCGTCATCATGTTGTTCGAACTGGTGGTGGCGGCAGCCGCAGCTCACTACCTTGCTGGCGAGGTCACGCGGCTGATGGACTGGATTGGCGGCGCAATGATCGTATCAGCTGGCATGATTGCAACACTTGCCGAACGCTATGCGGAAAACGATCGAAAATGAGTGGCGAAAAAAAGCCGCGCGCATTGCTGCGCGCGGCTTTTTATTCGCTTGTAAATGACGAGCGTGTTCGTGACTAAAAGCGGAAAATTGCGCCCAGTGAAAGCACATCAACTTTCAGTGCGCCGCCAGTGGTATCGTCGCCAAGTTTGCGGAATGTTTCGACTTCACCGCGTAGCGCCAGCGACGGATTGAGGTCATATTGCAGACCCACACCGTAATGTTGTGCAGTCTTGTTCTTGCTGCCGCGATTGGCAAGCAAGCCAATACTGCCGCCGGAGCTGAATGTCGCCTCAGTCTTCGCCTGCAGGACGCCAAGCCGCCCGTAAATTGAAAACTCAGGCGTCATCGGTGCTGACAGCACCAGATCCATGCCATAGCCTTTGGCCTTGTAGTCGGCATTGACGCTGCCGACAAATGGTGCCGTCACGGTTGTGCGGGTGTTGTATTTGCCCAGATCTGCATAAAAACCTTCCAGCGAGACTACTGGGGAAAAACGATAGCCGAGCAGGAATTTGTAGAAGGTGTCTTTGTCGTTGGCGGATGTCGATGGAAAGCCATAGCCCAGCGAACGCAAATAGTCGTTCACCTCACCCGGATTTACGTTCGATTTGGTGCTGCCGACTGATACGCCACCGTACCAGGGTGTTGTCGATTGCGCGTGCGCCGCGTCTGCGGCTGAAATGGCCAAGATGGTCGCTGCAATTCCGAGAACTTTTTTCATTGTTTTTCCTTTTTTGACAGATTAGAGGGTTGCTAGACACATGAGATGTCCGCATCATCAGATGCAAATTATGTGAATTAGTTCCCGCGTTTTCGGATACATTTGTAAACCGCAAGGGTAATGTCCGCTCCAGGCGTGCCGTTCCAGCGAGTTTTGCCGTAAGAGGCCCGCCGAATGGCGTTCTGCGTTTGCTGAATTTATCGTGGCGAAAAATAAGTGCCTACAAATTACTATTGATTGCCAACAATAAAGTCCGTCAGGCATGCGTTCACTAATCGGTTGATGTTGTGGGAAATTGGTTTCCCGATTAAGCGTAGAAAGGTCTGTTTGTCCGCCTAGAAAAGTGGCGGCGCCCGACCCACTGCGGTCTGTCGAGGATCGCCACAATCTGGCTCCAAAGCCGAAGCTCGGTCGGGGTAAAGGGCTATGAATGTCGATTCATGGTGAGCGGTGACCTGGCGTTACTTGCACAGAGCGTACATGTAGCACGGACGGGGCTCCGCACTCAGGTTCGGAAAGACGAAGAACCGCTCGTGCCGGCCTTCTTGCAGGAAGCCGGATTTCTCCAGGGCCCGTTGAGAAGGACGGTTTTCGACATCGCAGAATGCTTGCACTCGAAAGACCTCTGGCAGTTTGAGAGCGACGTTCGAAAGAGCAGAGATAGCCTCAGGAATGTAGCCAAGGCCCCAGAACGCGGGCGCAAGAACATAGCCAAGATCGACCGTGTGGCCGTCAGGGCGCGCCTCGAGCATTCCAATGGGTACGCTGCCGCCTCGTTCCACGAGAACATATGGGAGGCGCGTGCCGAGCTCCGCTGCAGCGATACACTCCAACACGAAAGCTTCGGTGGTTGCTAGCTCGGTGTGGGGGCGCCACATCAAGTAGCGGGAGACCGCAGGGTTACTGGTGTAGGCTCTGTACAGATGCTTAGCATCCGCCGACTCTGGCAATCTGGCCAGTAGCCGCTCAGTCTCAAAGGACTGGGGCAGCATGTTTGCGGGACCTAACATTGAAGGTGACTAGTACACAGCACGCGCGCCGGGGACGCAGCCCAGCGTTGCGTGTCCGTGCTGACCGAGCCGTTAGTCATCAGCTTCTTGACTCCGATACCTATCAACTTGGCGGTATTGAGCATTTTCCGCGCTCCGGATTAGGTTCAACTCTCTGATTCACGAGTGCGCTGAGCTGATCTGCGCCACCGACATAGCGGCCGTCAATCCAAATCTGAGGCACAGTGATCGGTGTTCTTGGCCCAACAATAGGTTTTATACGTGCCAGCATTTCGTATAGGTCGCGTGGATTGGCGACCACATCCCTGTATCTATAAGGGATTGAAGCCGAATCTAAGTAGCCACGCGCTCGCTTGCAATGCGGACAGGATTCCTTGCCGAATACATTGTTTCCAGCAATAGCGTTGTGGCGTGCGTGCTGCTCAATCACTGCCTGGGTAAGCACCCCTCGATTCAATGCACTGCCTTGGCCAATGACCCGCCCTTCGACCATCACGATGGGTGCGTGCCAACCCCCGCTGAGCAGGGGTATCCACCACTCGCTGAGCCAGTCGCGCACATTTAGCTCCACCGGAATATCCTGTAGTTCCTTTGCAATCGTGTCGACAATAACATCGCGCGTTAGTGAGCATTCTCCGCAAGGAATCTTTACCTTGAATGGACCCCATGCGCCGGCCCAGCGAAACAGGGTTACCTTGATCGAGAATGGAGATGTCATGTGATCTGGAAGTCGGTAGGCTCAGTGTCTAAGGTTTGTTTGTGCACGAATATTCTCCGAATGGCAGACTCTGATGCCACTGTCCGAGTTCAGTGGTGCTGCGCGGCGTCAATGCGCGAGTTGAGTAGGCATTTATAACCGCGCCGCACTGTTACAGCAACCCATAGGCAGCGAGGAGGAGAAACGCAGAAAGCAACAGTGCGGCGAGGAAAGGAGACTTTGGAAAAGCCGCCACGCCAATGCACGACGTAACCAAGGCGTAGGTAGCGACCAGGCGAAGAAGCCAATGGTCGCCGATAGCGACCGCATGCACGGCGACCTGACCTGCCAGCATGAGAAGCGGCGCAAAAATTAAAAACCAGAAGGCAGTCCGTCTTTCTTCGGGAAAGCTGAACTTGCCTACAAAGCCGCTGGAGAGCGCGCCCAACAGCGACACTCTGAACTTGGTGACACCGAATACGATGTGCCCGATGCCAAGTGCGAACAAAGACCACGCGAGAACGTTTGCCAAGCTCGGACTCCTTTGTATCGTGAGAGTGAAATGCCTAAGGAATAGCTTTTAGATGTCGCGCCCTCGAAACCACCCCAAGGCGCGATCCTTGCCGCGATAGTTAAACCCCGCTGGACAAAACCCTCTGCGAGGTGATTGCTTTGGAGATTGTAAACGCCAACGCCGTCGGCACCCCATGGTCGCGCATGCCTGGCAAGTCATGGGTACCGATGCGATTGCGCTTGCCTGTCACGGCAAGCGTGATGAGCCTATTGCCGCGGCCTAAACCGTACGTTTTGGACTAGGTTGAAAGAAACTACAGATACCCAAGTTTTTTCGCGTCGGCAAGAATTACACGCTGTTGTAAACCTCTGGAGATACGGCGTAACTGGTACAAAAGTCCCGCATAAGGACCGACAAGCACCAAGCCCTTTCCATGGCGCACGGCGTCGACAATAGAGTCCCCTACCACCCTCGCATGTACACCTTTGGATCGGTAGAACTCTCCAAGGCGTTTGATCTGCGCTATCGTCATGTTTGCGCCAATATTGGATGGTGAAGGATTTGCAATTGACGTATTTATGATGCCTGGGCAAATTACGCTCACGCTGACCGCTGTATTTGACAGCTCTAGAGTAAGACTGTCGCTAAAACCTATTACAGCGTGCTTTGATGTTGCATACGCACTCATGTTCACGGTCGGAGCAATTCCTGCGGCTGAAGCGACATTGACGATGTGTCGCGCACCACCAGCTTTCAACATACGGGGCAAAAACTGTTGGCAACCCAAAACCGCCCCTAGCAGATTTACATTCAAAATTTCTTGCCACTTTGAGAATGGCGTTGCCAAAAATGAACCTAAGTATGCGATTCCCGCGTTGTTTACGAGGACGTCAAGTGCACCAAATTGACTGTGTACTTTGGAGGCGAGCTCTGTCATCGCAATCTCGCTTGATATGTCAACTACGTAGTTGACGCATTGCGCTCCCAGTTCCTCCACCATTTGCGTCGATTCAACCAATCCAATCGTATTTAAGTCCACTAGAACCAAGTTTGCGCCTTGCTTGCCAAAGGCAATTGCGGTTTCCCTGCCGATTCCGGAACCTGCCCCAGTGACAAGGACCAATTTCTTACTGAGTTTGTCTATCGCCATCTTGTGTGCCTTTCTGCTAAGTTCGGTAGCGGTTTTAACCGACACGTACCATCGGATATGAACTTGACGGTTTGACTGTTGATCGGTCTTCTTGCCGTTCGCCGATGAAGAAATTCACCTCGATCTGACTTACCCCGTCGATTGAAGTGCTGGGGCAGGAAAGCAGGAAGTTCGATATGGCCCTAGAATTCGGACATAGGCGAGAACTAAATTGAATTCTCGACAGGTGTCACGTCGGTTGGCAGTTTGGCATGCCCCGATTTCCGCCTAATTGAACAGAATAGGCCAAGAGTGGCCGGTGTTTTCTTGCACTTAGAATTCCTTCCATTCTGGACCGACGTCTGCGGCGGCAACCCGCGGGGCGTGTATCTTCGGCCTCCGCGGCAACGCCACGACCGGGCTGGTGCCCCGCACGCGCGGCACTTCCGCGGCGCGGGCCTCGAACGCATTGGTGGCGGCATCGATTTGGAACAAGGCAACGGTGTCATTCAGGATTTTGGCCTGATTCTTAAGACCTTCGGCGGCGGCACTCGATTCCTCGACCAGCGCGGCGTTCTGTTGTGTCACCTGTTCCAACTGGCTCACGGCTTGGTTGACCTGGTTTATACCCTTACCCTGCTCTTCGCTCGCATTTGCGATCTCGGCAATAATGGAAGTAACCTGCGCGACACTGTCCACGACTTCAACCATAATCGCGCCCGCTTTGTTGACGAGATCGGTTCCGGCATCGACCTGTTGCACCGAATTCGTGATCAAGTCTTTTATTTCCTTCGCCGACTGAGCGGTGCGCTGGGAAAGTACCCGAACTTCGGCCGCCACCACCGCGAACCCGCGCCCCTGTTCGCCGGCACGAGCCGCTTCAACGGCAGCATTGAGCGCCAGGATGTTGGTCTGAAACGCGATACTGTCAATCACGCCGATGATATCGGTAATCTTCTTGGAGCTTGAATGAATTCCGCCCATTGTCTTGGCGACTTGTCCCACCATGTCGTGGCCTTTGGTCGCGATGCTGCTAGCGGTGGCAGCCAGCTGATCAGCCTTGCGCGCGTTCTGCGCAGTGCTGATTACCGTCGAAGTCAATTCCTCCAGCGCCGCCGCCGTTTGTTCGAGGTTGGAGGCTTGTGCCTCAGTACGACCGGATAGGTCAATGTTGCCGGCGGCAATCTGCGTCGAAGACTCCACTATCCACTCGGCACTTTCACGGACCTTGCCGACGAGCCCGGCGAGGGCATCGTTCATTGAATGCAACGAACGCATTAGTTCAGCCGCTTCGTCCCGCCCCTGGCGGTCAATATGTGAAGTCAAGTCGCCGGCGGCAACTTGTTCGGCCACCTTCATCGCTGTACGTATCGGATTGATGATGCTTCGGGTAATGAGCAGGCCACCACCGATACTTAGCGCGAACGTAAACAACGCAAGCGCGACAAGTAGCCTGACCTGGCGCGCCCGCGCGCCCGTCGCGTCGGTAAATGCATCCCCGTTGACGTCGCCCCCGCGCTCAATGATCACATTTGCCAGTTTGACCAACTGATCCGCCAGCGCGCGGTCTGCACCGAGTACCGCGCGATCAACTTTTAGCGCCCTATCATGGTCGTCCGCCTTGTACAGCGCAAGGGCGCCCAGAAACTGCTTTTCCAAGCTATCGTGTTCGCTGATTGCTTTGTTGACGGTATCAACCGGCAGGTCAATCGTCGCGGCCATGCTCGCCAGAGTTTTAAGATTGTCCTTGACCAGTCCGCTAGCGGCCTTGAACGCGTCCTTGTAGAGCTCGAATTCCTTGGCATCGCCGCCCTGAATCAGAAGGTTCTTCCATTCCAGTACCTCGATCTTGAAATCGATTTGCGTCTTCCTAACGAGATTGGCAGCGCGCTCGATTTTGGCGGAGAGCTCAACCAGGTTGTTCAGTCGATCTCCCGCATCGCGTAACGCGTACCAGCTATAGCCGATGGCAGCGCCCAACAGGATATTGACCAGGCCGACCAGCATCATGAGTCGCCATTTGATTGAAAATTTACGCAAGAACATGTTGCTCCCTCCGCCGGCAGCGGCATTTTTTGCACTCAACTTCCGCGCTCGCACCATAATACTTTATGGACTGCACGACTCGATTGGGCTAGTCGTCGCCGTTTACGAAATTTGACAAATTTGAATCGACTAACCGTCGACTACGCGATGTATCCTCGATCAAATTGTAAAAGTTGTCACAACTCTGTCACGTTGCGGTCTCGCTTAAGAACGACTTTACTCCATGAGAATCACAAGCCCGCTGAATCTTGTCAGCCTCGCCATTGCGCTGTTTTTGTGTGTACAGTCCGCGCAAGCGCAGCCAACCATGACCCCGGTCAAACGCGAACCCCTGGAATTTCCGCTAGCTGCGCAAAAGGCCGGCTTCGAAGGTGGAAAGGTGCGCGCAAAATTGACGATCGACGCTGCAGGCAACGTTGTCGACGTGCTAATTCTTGAAGCGTCTCCGCCGAGGGTTTTTGATCGCGCAGTGCGCAATTCATTGTCGAACTGGAAATACAGCGCGGGCGAAAACAACCGTACAACTGAAGTCGCGGTGGAATTCAAACAGTAACCTGGTCCACCTGCATCCTGACGGCTCACGCGCCATGCGCTGGACAGCTTCTGTCCCGACACCCTTACCAAACTGCATCTGGGCGCACACTCCAAAGTCAAATCCGCTCAATGCAGATACTCCTTCATCGCCGACTCCTCGGTAGGCCCGAGTGCATGATTCTGCCCTGCAAACCTAGTCTGCCAACCGAGCCAGTACTTTCTGCCGAAACCCGGCGAGCCGTCCGCCATCCACAATAAGCGTGTGGCCGGTAATGTATCTGCTTTGATCGCTTGCAAGAAAGTGATACACGCCGACCAAGTCATCGATCTCGGCGATTCGCCCCAGTGCGGAAAGGTGTTTGGCCATGGCATTCAAGAAATGTCCCGGCGGCAACATGGGGGTTTTGATTGGCCCCGGGGCGACGGTGTTACAGCGGATACCCCTCAGGCCCAACTCAACGGCGGCGGTCTTGGTCATGCTGATGGTAGCTGCCTTTGTGGCGCTGTAGTCGAAGAATCCTTCGTTCTGTTGCAATCCTGCAACCGAGGCGGTGGTGATAATGGAGCCGCCATCGTGCATGTGCTGTGGGCCATATTTCAAGACATAGTATGTGCCGTAAAAATTGAGCGCCACCACGCCGTCCAATACGTCCTCATCAGAGTCGGTGAGATGGTTGCCTTTCCCGGGTTTGCCGGCGTTGTGAATAATGACGTCGAGCTTGCCGATCTTTTCCTCGCAGACTTTGAATGACTCAATGACGTTGTCGCGATTGGTGACGTCGGTTGTGATAAATATGGCCCCATCGTCCAATACTGACTGTGGCGGCGCCTGAATGTCGGCGATGACCACTCGCGCTCCCTCCTGCAAGAACCGCTGGCTGGTGCCGAGACCGATGCCCGATGCGCCGCCGGTGATGAAGACTGACTTGCCGTGAAGGCTGAAGGGGGCGGGTTTCTCCAAGGGTTTCTCCGATTAGTACTGCGGTAGACGCGTAAACGCCGTAACGGGCGGCATGGCGTTCGGGTCGGTGATCACGTCAAGCAGCACGGATTCGTCCGCCGCCATCGCCTCTCTTATGGCGGAAGCGATATCGGCTGCGCGATCCAGGCGAATGCCCCTCAGTCCGCAAGCCCGGGCGATGGCGGCGTGGTCAACCGGCTCGAAGTCGCAGACATTGGTGTGACGTCCCATAAACGCGTCTTCGGCGTGCTTCTGGTAGCCCAGGACGGCGTTGTTCATCACTGCGATCACGACCTTAATTCCGTGGCGCTTTGCTGTCTCCATTTCGGACCAGACGTGACCAAATCCGCCGTCGCCGACAACGCAGAATACCGGCCGATTCGGATTGCCGATTCTGGCACCCATCGCCATTGGAAATCCCCAGCCGAGACCCGCCTGGCCGCGCGGCGTGATAAACCGCCGATCGGATTTGGCGGTCAGGTAGTTGGCCACCCAGATCGAAGAGAAGCTGGCATCCGCTACGACGATATGATCGTCAGTTAACTGCTTTTCGAGCTCGGCCATGAAGCGCTCAGGACGAATCGGCGCCGCATCTGACTGAGTAACGCTGGCGATTTCTTCTTGGTGTTGGATTTTCGCGCGGGCGATCGCGCTTTCCAGCGTCGGTCGCGCCGATTGTCGCCGAGACAAATCCAGGCCGGCCACCGCGGACGCCAGGGCTTGTAAAGTGAGCTTGGCGTCACCTTGCAGGCGGTGCGCTTCGTAGTTGCGGCCAATCTCGATTGGATCCACATCCAGGTGAATATAGGTGGCATCGCGCGGGAGAAGCGTCCAGGAATCCGTGCCGTTCTGGTTCGTGCGATTGCCAACCAACAAGATGACATCCGCTTCCGCCACGAGAGGTTTGATGAATTTTGCCATCCCCCGGGTTGCCATGAAATATCCGATGACCCCCATCGATAATGGATGCGTTTCATCGACGCCTCCCTTTCCCATCGTGCTTGTTGCTACTGGCAAGTGCGCGATTTCCTGCAGGGCGCGCAATTCCGCTTGCGCTTGTGAACCAATCACCCCGCCGCCGGCATAGATGAACGGGGCTTTCGCATTGACTAATAGCGCCGCCGCCGCGGCTATCTGTGTCGAGTCGGCCAAGGTGCGGTCGAGGGGGAAGTGTCCCAGGCATGCCTTGCGCCCGGCTACCAATTTCTCGCCTTGCTCGGCCAAAAGTTCCATGGACACCAGCAGCACCGCGGGGCCAGGGCGTCCGCTTGCGGCTGCGGTGAACGCCATATCCACGTAGTCCTCAATGCGATCGGCTGTGGTCACTCGCCGGACCCACTTGGAAACACCTTTGAACAATTCCAGTTGATCTAATTCCTGAAAGGCGTTGCGATCACGCGTGCCCGGACCGACATCTTGGACAAGCGCAACGATGGGCACTGACGCTGACAGACATTCAGCCAACCCTGGGACCAACAAAGTCGCAGCCGGACCATTCTGCGCTGTCACCACCGGCACTTTGCCTGTCGCGCGCGCGTAACCGTCAGCCATGTACGAGCCAGAATTCTCCTGTCGGTAGCCAATCTGCAATATGCCCACATCTTCCGCAGCCATGGTCAACGCTGGCGGATTACTTTGTCCAAAAAGATACTCGACGCCGTGACGCTTAAGCGCATTGGCGAATCGTTGTGGCGGTCTCATCAAAAGCGGCTCGGCACTCATTGGCGGTAATCCATTCCAGAGTTCTTTCAGGGTGTAATCAAGACTTTGCAGTGGTCATTCGGCTTGCCGAGCAATTCGAACATCGCCGGCGCCTCGTCAAGGCTGACGGTAGCGGTCACAAGACCATCAACCGTCACACGGCCCGCCGCGAGCATTCGTTGTACAAACGGAAAATCTTCCGCGGAATAGGCGAGTGGAAAGGTCATGCGCAGACGCTTCAAAGCTGCCGATACCACGGTGAAATTTTCCGGTTGCATGCCAGTGCCCACCAACACCAAATGTGCATTGAGTGGGGCCATCTCGATCAACTGGGCGATCATCGGCCGACCGACACACTCGAAAATCACTGAAGGCCTGCGGCCTGTCAGCCGTTCATATTCGGCAATCGGATTGGCATGTTGCGTGGCATCAATAACGATGTCCGCACCGACTTGTTTCGCCCGCGCGATGCGCGCTGGCACCATTTCGCTGATGCCGATATCGCCCGCCCCGAAAAATCGCGCCCATTTGGCGACTGCCAGGCCAATGATGCCGGCGCCGACGATCAGTACGCTGGCACCGGGCGCGACGTTGGCGGCTTTCCAGGCGCCCAGCCCAACGGCTAATGGCTCGATCATCGCCGCGTCGTTGTCACTAAGCGTGTCAGGAATCTTCATGGCGAGGGCGGCCACGCAGGATGCGTATTCAGCGTACGCGCCGGGCATGCGCAAATCAAAGCCCTGTGCGATCACTTGCTCGCATTCCGAGTGTCGCCCTTTCAGACACGCGGCACAGGTACCACAAGGCGCACCGGGCAAGGCGATGAGGCGATCACCGACCATCCAACCGTCGGTGCCCGGGCCGACTTCCACAACTTCTCCGGCATATTCATGCCCAAGCACATTGCCGCGCTGCAGGAGCCCCGGCACCTCCACTGCATGGAGGTCGGAGGCGCAAATACCGCAGGCCTTGACCTTGAATACCAAGCCACCCGGAGCCGCGCTCGGTTTTGCAACGTCGGTGATCTGCAGAGGCTTGCCGACCTCAAGAAACTGCGCGGCTTTCATGATAATTCCCCAACTAACTTCATTTTGCTGCAAAACCTGCCGGCGTCGTCAAAGACTAGATGTTCATGCACGATACTCATGCTTGGGGTCCAAAGTAGACTTCGAAGAACCGCCCACCAATAGACGGATGCATAGCCAAGTTTGCCGCCGAGCTGGTGCGTACGCAGACGAGAGCTGGGCCGTTGTGCGCCTTGGCACGAACTAGTGCGGGGGCAAGATCGGTGATCGACTCGACGAACTCGCCATGGCCACCCAGTCCTTCGGCCACTTTGTCCCAGCGGATGTCACCCATACCAGTGCCAAAAGTCTTGCCCCAGCGCGCCATTTCATTGGGAATTTCCATCGACCATTGGCCGTCAGACATGACGACGAAAGTGACCTTCACGCCTTCGCGTACGGCTACTTGAAACTCCATGATGTTAAATCCGGCTGCGCCGTCGCCGGTTACGCAAACGACATCGCGAGTTGGGTCGCCGAGCTTCGCGCCGATCGCGGCGGGAATGCCGACGCCTAGCATGCCCAGTTCAAGGATGCCGTGAAACGACGACGGTCGCGTCGAAGGCAGGGCCATGCCCGCCCAAAGTGACGTCATGCCACCATCAACGCAGTAGACTGCGTCGCGGCCGAATAGCTCGCCGACCATGCCGATGGCCTGTCCTGGATGGATGCCTGGGCCGTTCCACGCCGTGACCGGTTCGCGCAACGCCTGCGCCCAAGTTTGATGCGCTTTGCGCTGAGTCTCGAGATCGGTGCGGCCTTGGCTTTCAATCGTACGACCGCGTAGCTTCACAGCCAATCCTTCGAGTGTCGTGCGCGCATCGGCGACGATTCCCAGCGTCACCGGGCGCGACACACCGATGTGACGTGGATCGATGTCGATATGGATGAGTTTGCAGCGTGCTGCGTCTCCCCAGTATTTGTCGAAGGGGACGTCGAGATTGCCAAGCCTGGAGCCGACCACCAACAACACATCTGCCTGACGACGTAGCTCGTCGGCCGCCGGACTCTGCGATAGGAAGCACAGCGGGTGATCGTGGGGCACTGTCGCGCGGCCGGCGAGGGATGGAATCACCGGACAATTGATGAGCTCCGCCAATTGGAGAAGCGCCGCATTGGCTTGCCCGCGATCGACGCCGCATCCCGCAAAAATCGCCGGGGCCTTCGCGTTGGCAAGCAGGTCCGCAACTGCGGTGAGTTGCGCGTCCGAGGCGTGCACTTGTCCGGAACGACCGGCATCGCGCGCAAAAATCGGGGCTGTAGCCGCATCGCCGGTTGCATACATCGCCGTCAACGGTATTTCGAGCTGTACCGGGCCCGGTCTGCCGGCCCACATTTCGCGAAAGGCCATGCGTACAATTTCGGGGATGCGCGCCCACTCAAAGATGGGCCCGCCCCATTTCACCGCTGGCTTGAACAAATCGAGTTGATCCTGACCCTGAAAGGTTGCCGGCGTCGACGGATAGACAATGCCGGGCCGGTGCTGTGAAGTAATTGCCAGCACGGGCACGCCTTCGTGGCGTGCCGTGACCATGCCGGGAAGCAAGTTTGCTGAGCCGGGACCGGGATTGCCGAGCACGATTGCGACTTGGCCGGTCGTCTTGTAAAGCCCCTCCGCCATATGCACGCCGGCGGATTCGTGACGTATTGGCACGAAGCGGATGCCGTTACCCTCGAGCGCCGCGAGAAAAGGGTCAATCTCTGGACACGGAAGTCCGAATACGAATTTCACACCCTCATTTGCTACGGCACGCGCGAGCAATTCGCCACCAGTTACGTCTGTCATTTATTTTCTCCTGAGATTAATTGCGTATCGGCAAGGAACTAGTTACTGGTGCGGCGGCCACCTCGCCGTGGATCGAAAGAAGTCATTTCCGGTGCTTTCTTGTGCTGGGAGGTAGCCCGCTGTCGAGGCCGCGAAAGCAGAATGCGTCTATCGCGCTCATCAGCCTGTCGACGCTCAATTCATTGATGGACGGAGCCCATTTCGCCAACCATATAAGCATGCCGAGCAGTAGTTGCACGACAAGTTCCGGTTCACACTGAATGACCGATCCGTCCGCCATTCCTTGTTGCAGGAACTTCACCAGGATGTCCTTCAGTCTTCCAGCCCACGACTCGATCTCCTTGCGCTGCGGAGCATCGAGGTAGGAATAATCGCCGAAATAGAGTTTAGGTCCAGCCACTACAGAGTCGGCTAGTAAGCCGCGGATAAAATGTCTCACTTTCTCCGCGCCGCTTCCGCCGGTTTTTTCGGTCGTCTGCAGAAGGCGCTCGTAACATTCGAGCGAATGTTTGTGACAGGCATAGGCCAATGCCCGCTTATCCGGGAAATAGTGATAGAGCGTGGCGTCGCGAAGATCCAAGGCGGCCGCGATATCTGCCATCGTCGCCAGTGCGTAGCTCTTGTTGTTAATGGTCTCGATCGCCGCGCGAATGATGGCGTCGCGCTTGTTAGCCGATTTCTGGCTGCGCGACAACTGCTTAGCGCTCTTTTCATTTGTGATTGCCATGGCTTACAGGTCCTATCTCTGAACAAGGGGCAGCATTATTAAGCGGATGCCCAAGTATTTTCGCTGCTACGCCCAAGAGACTAAAATCTAATATAAATTAGAATATCAATCCCCATGACAAATTGCAAGCGCGCAAGCAAATGTTGCGATGCCACATTAATTTCCATCTATTTGGCACATTTCCACCGATTTTTTTGCAGGCATACAAAAAAAAATAAATCTAAGCTTGACTAGATTACCTAATTTGTATTAAAAATAGAAAAAACCAGCGATCGCCGATCCACGGCGTGTGCAAATGAGGAGGAAGTGTCCATGCGTAACATACGATTAGTGGGGCTGTTGTCCCTGGTACCACTCGCTAGCAGTCCTGCATTCAGCCAAGAGTCTCCACGACCGCCAGAAGTCAAATCGGCGGAACAGCAGATTGAAAAGATTACCGTCACCGCGACCAAGCGCGAGGAAACGCTGCAGGAAGTGCCGCTCTCGGTGTCAGTGACCACCGCGGCAACAATTGAGCAGGCGCACATCCGCGATCTCATCGACCTGCAATCGGTCGTACCATCGCTTAAGGTTTCGCAATTCAATGCCGTCGGACAGACGAACTTCATCATTCGCGGTTTTGGCAACGGCAGCGGCAACGATGGCATCGAGAGCTCGGTCGGCGTTTTCATCGACGGCGTTTACCGATCGCGTACTTCTTCTGCGATCGACGATCTCCCCGAGGTATCGCGCATCGAAGTGCTGCGCGGCACGCAATCGACGCTTTTCGGCAAGAACGTTTCTGCCGGCGCCATCAGCATTGTTACGGTGAAGCCCCAATTCATTTTCGGCGCCAAGGCTGATGTCGGTATTGGAAACTACAATCACTTGCAGGCGAAGGCAACCGTTACGGGCCCGATATCGGACACACTTGCGTTTCGCCTGTCAGGAAACAGCAACGTTCGTGATGGCTACCTGAAGAACGTAACCACTGGTAGTGACGTCAATGACCGTCAACGCCAGTCGGTTCGGGGTGACTTGCTCTGGGTACCGAGCGACGTGCTATCGGTCCGCGTCATCGGCGACTACAACGAGATCAAAGAGGTCTGTTGCGGCGTCGTGTCTATCTTTAACGGCCCGGCAACCCAGTTTATCGGCGCGGCTTCTCCAAACGGGCTCGGCCGACCCGTGGGTGATCCTGCGAACAAATTCAACAACAACATCATTTTCAATACTGATCCGACTAACCGGCTCACTGGCAAAGGCATTTCGGGACAAGTAGATTGGCAGACTGCCCTGGGCACGCTGACGTCAATTTCGGCCTACCGGAAACAGACCAACAAGTCGATACAGGACGTTGATTTCACCGGGGCCGACATTGCCAACAAAATTCAGCCAAACGACATCAAGACGTTTACGCAGGAATTTCGTCTGGCATCGGCGGGCACTGGACCGGTCAGTTGGTTGATTGGCGGTTTCTATCAAAAGGAGAAGCTCAATTCCGGGACAGATACTACCTATGGAACCGATACCCGCGGGTTTATAGATGGTTTAACCGGAAGATCGACAATTCCGGGCCTTTCGGCGCGATCAACTATCTTCGGCTTTGAGTACCTGCAAAACCTCGTCACGAAATCGATCATTCCAGGCTCCACTTATTTCCAGGCGGGCCAAGGAATACACGACTTCTACACGATGGATCAGACTGCTTATTCGTTTTTCGGCAATGTCGATTTCAAGGTCACAGATCGCCTCACGCTTACCGCAGGTCTCGCGTATCTCAGCGATCGTAAAAACGCCGCATCAGACGTCGTCCTTACGGATAAGTTCGCGTTGCTCAATTTGCAGAACGTTCCCCAGCTTCCTCTTATCGGCCTTCCCGCCAACGCATTTGGCGGACTTAACGCTGTCCAGTTCTTCTACGCGAACACGCCCAACCACGCGCCGGTCAACTTTCCGAACGCGACTGAATCGGGTGAGTTGAAAGGCAACAAGTTCACGCACGCACTTCGCGCAGCCTACGACCTGGGGTCCGTGAACGCATACGTCAGCTACTCCACGGGATGGAAGGCGGGCGCCTACAATCTGTCATTGGACAGCCGCCCACCGGACGTCAATGGCGTTGGCCGCACTGCCGGTCCTGAAAACGTCACGCTATATGAGGCAGGCTTGAAAGCCAGCTTCCGCGGCGGCTTTGTCAATCTCGCGGTCTTCAACCAGGCGATCAAGGGATTTCAGTCCAACGCTTACACTGGCACCGGCTATAACCTGGTCAACGCGGGCAAAGAGTCCGCGCGCGGGTTTGAAGTCGATGCAGCCTACCGGCCAACAGCATGGTTGGCATGGACGGGCGCAGCCACGTATCTGGACCCGAAGTACGACTCTTTCACACGGGCGCCCTGCGTCAGCTTTGACACGGCCCGCTGCCCGGTCAACCCCGCAACCGGCCGCAGACCGGATTTCCGCGATTTGTCCGGCGATCGACCCGCTGGAATCCCCAAGTGGTCCGTCTCAACTTCCGCAACCGCTTCGCGTGAAGTGGGCAATGGGGCAAATGTTTATTTGCGTGTCGAATACGACTACGTCAGCAAAACCCAACTGATCGAGACTACGCCAGCAGAACTCTCGAGTTGGGGGCAACGAAGCGTGAATCTCAGCATGGGGTTTGTCAATAAACCGGCCAACTACGAAATGATGCTTTGGGCGCGCAACCTGACCAACTACCGGACCATAATCGCGACGTTTCCGACCGTTGCACAGGATGGAAGCTTCAGTGGATTTCCCAATCAACCGCGAACGTTTGGTGCAACATTGCGGATGAGATTCTAAACAGGAATGGCGCACGCCAATCACGCGAGCGCCAAACAATCCACCTTGATACGGTTGCTTTGCACCGACACTTTCGCGGCGAGCGTAAGTGTCGGACGCGGGCTGCACACGCGGGTCAAGTCGGTCAGCCCAATGGGCCCCGCGCCCTGTGCACCGGCAACTGCCTTGGGACCGAATCAATGCAAGTTATCGATTGCCGGGATAGCGAATGAAGAAATTTGACGAGACCCTCGCAAAAAACGCAAGGAATCGACGGTCGATGTCGTTGAGTGCGCTTGCCTGGTCCGGCTATCAGGGCGGGCGAGATCCCTACGTCACACTGATCAGCATTTACATCTTCATACCGTATGTCGCAACGGTAATGGTCGGTGACGCAGTAAAAGGGCAGGCCATGATCGCCGGCTTCGCGATGCTGGGCGGACTGATCGCTGCGTTGACGGCGCCGCTGCTGGGTGCCGCTGCTGACCGAATGGGCCGGCGTTTGCCGCCATTGTTCTTGCTGTCCCTCCTGTTCGCGCCCCTGGTATTCTCTTTATGGTGGGCGCGGCCAGATGGCTCGGGTTTGAGTGTACATGCGGTTCTCGTCATCGTGCTGCTCATCTCATTGGTGTTTACCTATGGCGAAGTGCTTCACAACTCTCAGATTCCGTATGCGGCTGAAAGCCCATTCGACGCCGCCGCCATGTCGGGCACTGCGCTGGCGATCGGTAACGTCGTGTCCGTTGCCGCATTGATATTTGTGCTCTGGGCGTTCGCATTGCCGGGAAAGGTAAGTTGGTCGTTTGTCCCCACTGCGCCGCTGTTTGGCCTGGATCCGGCAATGTCAGAGCCCAGCCGCATTGCGGCGCCGATTGCGGCGCTTCTCTTCATACTGGGTGTGGCGCCGATGTTTTTCTTCACCAAGGATGCGCCGAGGCGCGATGCGACTGTGGTTGCGTCGGTGATCGACGGCGCCCGTGACCTTCTCGCATTGATAAAAAGCGTTCGCCAGCATCGCGACGCCGCGATTTTTCTCGGCGCGAGGATGTTGTACTCCGATGCGCAAATCGCGCTCATCACGTTCAGCGGAATCTATGCGGCAGGCGTGATGCATTGGGGCGTTCTGGAAATGACGGCCTTTGGCGTGGTGATGAGTTTCTTCGCAGCACTTGGCGGCCTCCTGGCTTCTGTCCTCGACAATGCGGTGGGCCCCAAGCGCGCCGTGCAAATCGAAATCATCGCCACGATCGTGGGCCTCGTCATCCTGCTGGGCGTGTCACCGTCCGGCATGCGATACGTCTTCGTCGCGCAATCCGACGCTCTGCCTCTATGGAACGGCCCACTGTTCACCAAGTTGCCCGAGCTCGTATTCCTCGGCTTGGGTGGTGTCGTCGCCGTGTTCAATACCGCCCTGTTTGCATCGAGCCGAACGTTTCTTACGCGGTTGATACCGCCAGGACAATCGGGTGCTTTTTTTGGCCTGTATGCACTTGCGGCCACGGCGACGGTTTGGCTTGGGCCACTCGTCGTCAAGTACGCCGTCGATACGTTTCAAAGTCAGCAGGCGGGTAACGTCGCCATCGCACTATTAATGGCAGCTGGGCTGGCCCCACTCAGCCTGGTCCGTGACGATGGCCATCGTCCGTCGTAAGGCGATACCGCGCGCTGGCAAAAAGAATTCTGAAAACAATCACTCCAAGGAGAAACAATGCGTAACTATCAACAGTTCTATATCGACGGACAATGGGTAGATCCAGTTGGCGGCGGTGAACAGTGCGATGTCATTAACCCGGCAACAGAAGAGATAGCCGGAAGTATTCGTCTAGGCACCGATGCCGACGTCGATAGCGCCGTCGCGGCGGCGCATCGGGCGTTCCGGACTTATTCAAGGACCACGCTGAACGAGCGCCTGCAACTATTGGCGGCTGTGATTGGCGGCTATGAAAAGCGTCTGGATGACCTCGCGGCTGCCGTCACCGAGGAAATGGGCGCGCCGCTTCATCAATTGTCGAAGCCGTTCCAAGCGCCCATCGGCTTGTGGCATTTGCAAACCACATTGGCACTGGCCAAGGGCTACGCATTCGAGAGACAGCAGGGCACCACGCTATTGGTCAAGGAGCCAGTTGGCGTTTGTGCGCTGATCACCCCCTGGAATTGGCCGCTGAACCAGATTGTCTGCAAGGTGGCCCCGGCACTGGTCACTGGCTGCACCATGGTGCTTAAACCCAGCGAGCTGGCGCCATTTTCATCGCAAATATTTGCCGAAATAATGCATGCCGCCGGCGTCCCGCCAGGAGTATTCAATTTAATTCACGGTGACGGTGCCAAGATTGGTCCGCACTTGGCCTCGCATCCCTTGGTGGATCTGGTGTCCTTGACCGGCTCCACACGAGCCGGCGCCGCCGTGTCCAAAAACGCGGCCGCTACGATCAAGGTGGTTTCGCTCGAACTCGGCGGCAAGTCAGCCAACATCATTCTCGATGACGCGCCACTCGACGTCGCAGTGACTGCCGGCATCATGAACATGATGACCAACACCGGACAAAGCTGCAACGCCCCGTCGCGAATGCTGGTGCCCGCGGCAAAGCTCGATGAAGCCGAGCGCATAGCCGCCAGCGCAGTGAAAAAACTCATCGTCGGTGACCCGCAGAATCCGGCGACCACCACAGGCCCGATTGCGAATCGGCGCCAATATGAGCGCGTGCTGACATTGATCAAAACAGGAATCGCGGAGAAAGCGAAACTGGTCGCTGGCGGGCTGGGACTGCCAGAGGGACTCACGCGCGGTCTCTACATAAAGCCCACTGTGTTCAGCCAAGTCACGAACCAAATGCGTATCGCCCAGGAAGAAATTTTTGGGCCGGTACTTACGATGATTCCCTACAATACTGAGGAAGAAGCGATCGCTATCGCCAACGACACCATCTATGGTCTTTCCGGCTTTGTCTGGGGCGGCACCATCGAGCATGCGCGTGCTGTCGCAAAACGCTTACGAACCGGCATGGTGCACCTTAACGGCGCAACCGTTGACCCTGCGGCACCGTTCGGTGGTTACAAGCAATCTGGGATTGGTCGCGAGTGGGGGGCCGGTGGCATCGATGAGTATCTCGAAACCAAGGCCATCATGGGCAGTCAGTCGGCCTGATTGGCTGCGGGCATGCTGTTCACCTGATGTCGATCGTGTCTGCATGGTGACCGCGACAGTAGCCGCCGTGCGGCGACGCAGAGTGAACCCGCCCGCACCAAGATCAATCAGGAGAATCTGATGACTGCTCGCGCCGCATTTACTCGCATGGACGAGAGTACGGAAAGTGACTGGCGTCTCATCGTTCCGGAATTCAAGAAACTGGCCGTGGCGCTGCCCGACCGGGTGCTGACTCACTTGCAGCTCCTGAACGGTGACTATGGTGGGTTTCCGGTCGACCGCCTTAGCCATTCTCTTCAAACCGCCACGCGCGCACTAAAGGACGACCGCGATGATGAGTACGTGATTTGCGCGTTACTGCATGACATTGGCGACACATTGGGCACCTTCAATCATCCCGATATAGCGGCAGCCATTCTCAAGCCATTTGTCAGCGAAGCAAATCTATGGATGATTCAACATCACGGTATCTTCCAGGGCTACAATTTCTTCCACCATATCGGCTTGAACCGCAATCTGCGCGATATGTTTAAAGGCCACCCGCACTACGATCAGACAGCTGAGTTTGTTGAAATCTACGACAACCCTGCTTTCGACCCTGCTGGCGAGGTATTTCCGCTCACCACTTTCGAACCAATACTACGACGACTCATGGCTGCACCGAAGAACTCCATGTACAAAGTGGACTAGCTGTGCAAAGAAACGTAATATTGAACGCTGTGTTTTCCAATTGAATAACGGGGTTACTGCGTCGCCGCTTTCGACAAAAGTCTATGACCGCACCGGCCAATTTGAGAGAGTCACCCTCCCAAAACCCGCCAATCAATTCGATCTCAAGCCGCTTTAGTATCGGTGAACAATCGGCTGGCTGTGTCATTTTGTTCGACGAATACCATTACTGCAGTGCTCAAATCCATAAACAGTACCCAGGTGATGTGGCTCGCTGCTCGACAGAATTTAATTTTCTTATCTAAAATTCGCGTTCAAAAATTACTCGCGCTCGGTGACGCTCCGCTCGTCGGGAAATTTGCCTAGCTCAACACGAACCTGCGGCTTCCAGCCCTTCGCCCGATGCTCTGCCTCAATCGTCGTAAAGACTCCACCCCGCACCCAGAATTTAGCGGTCAATCGCGCGAAGCGCGGCGAGATGGCCTTGACGATGTCGTCGAGAATCTCATTGGTCACGGCCTCGTGGAATTTTCCTTCGTCGCGAAACGACCAGATATAGAGTTTCAGACTCTTCAACTCCACGCAGCGCTTGCCGGGGATGTAGTCCAGATATAGCGACGCAAAGTCCGGCTGTCCTGTAATTGGACATAGACAGGTGAACTCCGGGATCTGCATGTGAACCACGAAATCTCGCCTCGGTTGCGGATTGGGAAATGTCTCCAGCGATTTTGTGGCTGGCACCGTTGGCTTCTCGCCCAATTTTGTGAGTGCGATTGGCGATTCTTTTCGGCTCAATGACTTAGCTGCCGCTTTTGAGGTGGATTCTGTTTTTCGGGGACGCTTCATGGATTTGGCAATGTCGATACGTTAAAATTGCTTCCATTGTATTTCACCGAACCCGCCCGGCGCTACGTTGGCGCGGGTTTTGTGCAATTTGAGTGGCGCACAATTTGCCGCTCGCAGAAAAACAGGGAAACGAGTGCGTCTTACACAAATAAAACTTGCCGGTTTCAAATCGTTCGTGGACCCCACATCGATTCTTGTCCCCGGCCAACTCGTCGGCGTCGTCGGTCCCAACGGCTGTGGCAAATCGAACGTAATCGACGCCGTGCGCTGGGTGTTGGGCGAGTCTTCTGCCAAGCATTTGCGCGGCGAAAAAATGGAGGACGTGATTTTCAACGGCACCAGTTTGCGCAAGCCCGGGGGGCGCGCTGCAGTCGAACTGGTGTTTGATAACTCGCTGGGTCGTGTCGGCGGTCAGTGGGGACAGTACAGCGAAATTTCGGTCAAGCGCGTTCTCACCCGCGATGGCAACTCGGACTACTACATCAACGGACAGCACGTGCGCCGTCGTGACATTACCGACATCTTCCTCGGCACCGGTCTGGGTCCGCGCGCTTACGCGATCATCGAACAGGGCATGATTTCGCGGGTTATTACGTCGAAGCCAGAAGAGCTGCGCGTATTCCTCGAGGAAGTTGCCGGCGTTTCGAAATACCGCGAGCGCCGCCGCGAAACCCAGTCACGCTTGGAGGACTCGAAGGAAAACCTGAATCGCGTCAGCGATATTCTTTCCGAACTCGACAAGCAGGTTGTGAAACTCACCGATCAGGCAGCCATCGCTGCGAAATACAATGAATTCAACACCGAGCTGAAGCTCAATGAAAATTTGTGGGCTTACACCAAGCAGCGCGAGGTAAAAGCATCCAAGGAACGTTACGCCAACGAGATCATCAAGACCGAATCCGGCTTTGAAGGCGAGACCGCACGCCTGCGCGAAGTCGAAGCCGAACTGGACAAGCTACGCCAGGATCACTACGCCGAAACCGATCAGCTAAGCAACGCGCAAGCGGCCATGTTTGAAGCGAATACCAAGGTCGTTCAGCTTGAGCAGGAAATCAGCTATCTGGGTGATAACCGCCGCCGACTAACCGCGCAGGTCGCAGCACTTGGCATGCAGATAGCCGAAGTGGAAACCAATCGCGAATCGACTGCCAACGAGCTCGACCGCTGGCATCGTGAACTGGCCAGCGGGATCGACCGTGTCGGCGAAGCACGCGAGCGTGCAGAAGTGGTCCGCAATGACGTGCCTGCCTTTGAGGAAAAATTGCGCGAAGCCATCAGTGTGGTGCGCGCCAGTGAAAATGAAGTACGAGCCGCAGAACAGACGCAGGCAATTGAAGAAGCGCGCGAATCCAATGCGCTCAAAATCCTGTCGCAGCTTGAGCAGCGCAAGAACCGCCTGACTACGGAAAACATGAATCTGGTCGTGCCAGATGCCGACGCGCTCCGCCAGGTGGAAGCCGAGCGTGCAGAGGCACAGGAAATCTTGCTGCAGTCTGAAGAGCAGCTGGCCGACGCGGAGAAACGCCTCGCCGAACTGGAATCGCGGCGGAAAATTTCCGTGGACGCCATCGGCAATGCTACGCGTGAGCTGGCTCGCATTGAGGCCGCACTGTTGGCGCTGCAAAACCAGCAAGCCCGTCTGGACAACAACAACCGCCTGGCGATGTGGCTGTCGAAGCATCAGTTGGACAATGCACCGCGCCTCTGGCAGTCCATCAAGATCAAACTGGGCTGGGAAGACGCTCTGGAATCGGCGCTGGGCGTGAAACTCAACGCCATCAAAGTTCCTGACGTATCGGTCATTGATCGTGCGGCAGGCGATCCGCCACCCGGTAGTGTGGCGCTTTATATCGAGAACGGCAGCAATGCGGTGGCGGCGAATGCGGGGTTCACCGCACTCTCTGACTGGGTGACCTCGGAAAATCCGGCCGTCATGCCGTTCGTGCGCGAGTGCCTTGCCAATATCTTCGTGCTGGAAAACGAAGCCGACGCACGCAAGCAGATGAAGTCGATGCCGTTCGGCGCACTGTTGGTGACGGCCAACGGTCATTTGTACAGCCAGCACGGCTTGGTGCTGCATGGCCCGCAATCCGAACTGCATGGAGTGCTGCAGCGCCAGCGCGAAATCGAATCACTGAAAACCGAGCTGCCCGGCAAGATCGAAGCGCGCCTCGCGCTGGAAACCCAGCAGCGGGACAGTGAAACGCGCCTGAATGAAACCCAGAATGAGCTGCGTCAGTTGCGTAGCCAGATTCAGGAAACGAAGAATCGTGAGCACGTCCTGCAAATGGAAGCCCTAAAGCTTTCGCAGGCAGCGTCGCAAGCCGAATCGCGCCGCGCCGCGATTCGCGAGGAACTGGCGATCATTGAAGCCGACATCGAGAAAGAGCGCGCCGAAATGGCCGAGGCGCAGGCACGCCTCGAAGAAGGCGGTAACCGCATCGGCGATTTGACCGACGGCCTGATGGCGCTGGAAGCGAAGCAGCAGGAAGCTGAGCGCGCGGTGCGCGATGCGCGGGATCGCGTGAATGCGGCTGATCGCGCCGCGCAGGAAGCCAATTATTTCGAGCGTTCCTGCCACGACAAGATCAAATCGCTCACCGAAATGGTGTCGCAACTGGCGCAGCGCGCCGAGGCAGTCTTGCTAAGCAAAAATGCGCTGGTTGCCGAGTTGGAGAATTTGCAGGAGGGCAATATTCAGGAACGCCTGCAATTGGCGTTGAGCGCCAAAAGCGAGACCGAAAAGGCCCTTGCGGATGCGCGTGATGCGATGGAATCAGCAACCGGAAAGCTGAGGGGACTGGAGGAGCGCAAGAGCTCTGTCGAGCGCAGCCTGCAACCGTTGCGCGACAAAATTACCGAGTTGCGCATGAAGGAACAGGAAGCGCGTATCAACGAAGAAAATTACGCGCAACAGCTGGCAGATTCGGGCGCCAATATTGAGGAGCTTGCCGAAACGGTCGAGCGGAAATCGCGTTCGACTGCATACCAGGCAGAGATCAATCGACTGAACGCGGCAATTACCGAACTGGGCGCCGTCAACCTGGCCGCACTCGCCGAGCTAGAGCAGGCGACTGAGCGGAAGGCCTTCCTGGATGCGCAATCACTGGATTTGAACGAGGCGATCAACACGCTTGAAAATGCGATCAAACGTATCGATCGCGAAACCCGTGATCTGCTGCAAACCACATTCGATATCGTTAACAAGAACTTTACCGAGCTGTTCCCGATGCTATTCGGTGGCGGCAACGCCTACTTGCGATTGACCGGTGACGAGATTCTCGATGCCGGCCTGCAGGTGTTCGCACAACCGCCGGGTAAAAAGGTTCAGTCGATTCAATTGCTCTCCGGCGGAGAAAAAGCGCTGACAGCGTTGTCGCTGGTGTTTTCGTTGTTTCGTCTGAATCCTGCGCCGTTTTGTTTGCTCGACGAGGTCGATGCGCCGCTTGATGATTCCAATACTGACCGCTTCTGCGAACTTGTCAAAAAAATGTCGGTCTCCACGCAATTCCTGTTTATCACGCACAATAAGGTGACGATGGAAATGGCGGAACAACTGGTGGGTGTGACGATGAACGAACCCGGCGTTTCGCGTATCGTAGAAGTGGATATCCACGCGGCGAAGAAATTTGCAGCCGCACCCGTGCCGGTAGCAGCATAGGCACCGACTCTTTGAGAGCCTAATAATGATCAGTGACTTTCAGTGGGCACTTATTGGCATCGTTGTCGTTATCATCGTGCTGGTGATCGTCTATAACCGCTGGCAGGAAGCAAAATACAAGAAGCACGCGGAAAGTGCGTTTTCCTCTGACCATCGTGACGTGTTGTTGAATGATTCACATGAGCGCGTCGAGCCGCACCTGGGCAGTATGAAGCTGCACGCGGCTGATGACGATCTAATGGGCTTCGACACGCCAACCGTCGATAAACCCATCATGCCCAGGAACGCAGTCGACGGCAAGCTGCCTGGCATCAACGCCGAAATCGATACCGTCGCCCTGTTGCTGGCGGATGCGCCGATTCTGCCAGACCAGTTCTGGCCGACCGTACAGCAATCCCGGCAGGTGTCCGGGCGCATCATCTGGGAAGGTCTGGTCAATGGCCTGTGGCAACCGATCGACGCACAGAATGCCGATGATGGCGAGGGCTTCCGTGAACTACGCGCCGGATTGCAACTGGCGTCCCGCAGCGGTATGGTCGATCCGAATACGCTTTATGCCTTTAACGAAATGATGGTCGCATTCGCGCAGGGAATCGGCGCCGTTTCGCAGCGTGAAGAAGTGGAGCTGGCAACGGACCGCTCACAGACCGTGGATGCGTTCTGCGCAGATACGGATATAGAAATTGCGGTTAATGTGATCGGCAAGAGCGGCGCAACCTTTGCGACAACCAAAGTGCGCGGCCTTGCGGAATCGAGTGGCCTGATCGCACTGGATTCAGGCGAATACGAGCTGCGCGATGAATTGGGGCACACACTTTATGCGCTGCGAAACATGAATCCCGAGGAACCGCCCGGCATCCGCAAGGCTGGCGCATATCTGACCGGATTGACCTTTGCGCTGGACGTACCGCGCGCGCCGCAACCCGCCGCGACATTCGAGCGCATGATGACGCTGGCGCTGCGCTTTGCTGATGCGCTGCAGGGCGACGTGGTCGACGATAATCGCAAAGTGCTGACCGCCAATGGCCGCAAAGTGATTACCGATACCATCTCGGGGATCGCCGCCGAGATGCAGGCCAAGGGTGTTGCACCCGGAAGCTCCGCGGCGCTGAGACTCTACTCTTAGTCTTGCCATGCCATCGGGTGTTACTGCCGCTGTGCAGGTTGCAGAACGCATTGCGCAGCTCAAACGCGAGCTCGAGCAGCACAACGTCAACTACTACGTGCTCGATGAGCCGACCATCGCCGATGGCGAGTGGGACAAATTGTTTCACGAACTGCGTGTGCTGGAGGCCCAATATCCAGAGATGCTGACGCCCAATTCACCGACGCAACGCGTTGGCAGCATGCCGCTAGATGCGTTCGATGAAGTCTCCCACCGCTTGCCAATGTTGTCGCTGGGCAACGCTTTCACGGATGACGACATCGACAATTTTGATCGCCGTTGCCGCGAAGGGTTGGAACTGGAGGCGACGGAAATCGAGTACGCCTGCGAGCCCAAGTTCGATGGGCTCGCGATTAATCTGACATATGTGAATGGCGTCTTTGTGCAGGGCGCCACGCGCGGCGATGGCGCGGTTGGCGAAGGTGTCACCGAAAATCTGAAGACCATCCGTTCCATCCCGCTAACTTTGCCCGGCGCGCAGCCGCCGGCGCTGCTGGAAGTACGTGGTGAAGTGTTGATGTTGCGCAAGGACTTCAACAAGCTCAACGAACGCCAGGCCGCCAAGGGCGATAAATTGTTCGTGAATCCCCGCAACGCCGCTGCGGGCTCGCTGCGCCAACTGGATTCCAAACTGACAGCCGGGAGGCCGTTGACTTTCTTTGCCTACAGCATCGGCGCAGTGGAAGGCGTGACGCTACCGGCTTCACACTCGGCGCTCATGGATTGGCTGGAGTCGCTGCGTTTTCCGGTGGCCAAACAACGAAGTGTGGTGACTGGTGTCGCTGGGCTACAAGCGTTTTACCAGCGGCTCGGCGAGCAGCGCATCAAGCTGCCGTACGATATCGACGGCGTGGTTTACAAGGTGAACAATTTTAAGCAGCAGCAGACACTCGGCTTCGTTTCGCGCGCGCCGCGCTTCGCTATCGCGCACAAGTTCCCGGCCGAAGAAGCCACCACCGTTTTGCTTGGTATCGATGTGCAGGTGGGCCGCACCGGCGCCATTACGCCTGTCGCCAGACTGCTGCCGGTGTTCGTGGGCGGCACCACCGTATCCAACGCGACGCTGCACAATGAAGATGAAATTCGCCGCAAGGATTTGCGCATTGGCGATACGGTTGTGGTCAGGCGCGCGGGCGATGTCATCCCGGAAGTGGCTGCCGTCATTCTCTCAAAAAGACCAGCGGACGCGCCGGGTTTCGTCATGCCGGTGCGCTGTCCCGAATGTGATTCCGCGATCGTGAAGCTGGAAGGTGAGGTGATCGCCCGCTGCACCGGCGGTCTGATCTGCCCCGCGCAACGCAAGCAGGCACTGCTGCATTACGCACAGCGCCGTGCCGTGGATATCGAAGGGCTCGGCGACAAGCTGGTGGATCAATTGGTCGAAGCGGACGTAGTACACACCACCGCCGATCTCTATCGGCTGGGGATTGCGGCACTTTCAAATTTGCAGCGCATGGCCGAAAAATCGGCGACCAACCTGCTTGTATCCATCGAAAAGAGTAAGAGCACGACGCTCGCTAAATTCCTGTTCGGTCTCGGCATTCGTCATGTCGGCGAGACCACGGCGAAGGATCTTGCAAAGTATTTTGGCAATCTGGACGCCATCATGATGGCGAGCGTGGAGCAATTGCTTGAAGTGCACGATGTGGGGCCGATCGTGGCGCAAAGCATCCGGCAATTTTTCGACGAAGTGCACAACCGCGAAGTCGTTGAGCAGTTGCGCGCCTGCGGCGTCCATTGGCCGGAAGTGGAAAGCAAGCACCAGGGCGGCTCCCCGGGCGAAAATGCCTTAAACGGCGCGCCAGTAGTCGATCCTGGTCCGTTCAATGGCAAGACGGTGGTGTTGACGGGAACGCTTTCGACAATGACGCGCGATGAGGCCAAGGACAAGCTGGAGGCACTAGGCGCGAAAATATCAGGAAGTGTGTCGAAGAAGACGCACTATGTGGTGGCAGGTGCTGAGGCCGGAAGCAAGCTCGACAAGGCAGTTGAATTGGGAGTGACGGTGCTCGACGAAAATGCTTTTATATTGCTGCTAGCCTCCCCTTGACGACATACGATTCTGGCGCGAATGAATGCGCCAACTGATGCGTTGGTCCGCACGATTCGACGCGGACTTACAATAGGCGCAGGCTACATCCGACGCCGACAACCCAGCGAAATGTAATGACAAAAAACACCAAAATCACCAAAGCCGTATTCCCCGTCGCTGGCCTGGGCACCCGATTCCTGCCCGCGACCAAGGCTAGCCCCAAGGAAATGCTGCCGGTGGTGGACAAACCGCTGATCCAGTACGCGGTCGAAGAAGCGGCTGCCGCCGGTATTACCGAAATGATCTTTGTCACCGGCCGCGGCAAGCGGACGATCGAGGACCATTTCGACAAGGCGTACGAGCTCGAAGCCGAACTGATGGTGAAGGGCAAACAAAAACAGCTGGAAGAAGTACGCCGGATGCTGCCGCAGGGTGTGCAATATGTGTATGTCCGCCAATCGGAAGCGCTGGGCCTGGGGCATGCGGTGCTGTGCGCTAAACACCTGGTAGGCGACGAACCGTTCGCCGTCATTCTGGCAGACGATCTGATCGATACCGCAGATGGCGTGGCGCCGGTGATGAAACAGATGGTAGCTCAGTATGCCAAACAGAAGTCTTCGATACTCGGCGTGCTCAATGTCGAGCGCCACGAGACATCCTCGTACGGCATTGTCGCGTCGAAGCCAATTTCGAAAAAAGCGGGTGAACGAGTATCGAAGATGAACGCGATTGTCGAAAAACCGAAACCGGAAAATGCACCGTCCACATTGAGCGTAGTCGGCCGCTACATTTTGACGCCGCAGATTTTTCACCACCTGGAAAAAATTCAGGCGGGTGTGGGCAAAGAAATCCAGTTGACCGACGGTATCGCTGCACTCCTTAAAAAAGAAAGTGTGTTTGCGTACGAGTTTGAAGGCACGCGCTACGACTGTGGGTCCAAGCTTGGATACCTCAAGGCAACGGTTGAACTGGGCAGGAAACATCCTGAGGTCGGCGCCGCGTTTGCGGCGTTTCTCACGGCCGACGCGAAGAAGCGGCGATAGCGGCGAGAGGCAACTGCGCGGAAGTGTCAGAGAGTCCGCGCCAGTCGCTGCGTATTACTTTGCCAACTCAAACCGCCATTGCATCCCGCGTAGCTTGCCAGCTACGGTGCCTTCGACGCGTGCGGTCATCGCGCCGTCTGGTTCAATCCCGTACATCACCCGCTGCGGGAAATCGTGGGTTGGGTTCTCAAAAACAACGCGCTTGTCGGCCATTTCTTTGAGCTTGAATTCGATGGGCGCCTTGCCGCCGGGACTCGCAAGATAAACGAGACCTGCCGGTGTTTCAACGATGCGCAGGAATTCAAACGACGTGCGCTTCGCTGATGAGGTGAGATTTACGGCTGCCATCATCTTGCCCTTCGGTCCCAGCCAGCTCTCCTGCACGGTTTCGCCGTCCTTGTTCTGGGTCCACGTGCCTGTCATCCAGCCGAGCTTTTCGATCTCCTGCGCTTGCAGCGACATGGCCATCGTGAGTAGCGCCGCGAACATCAACAATTGCTTTTTCATTTGGGTTTCCTGGTTTGATTAGTGAGTGTTGAGCGGATTTTCAGGCAGGTTTCCAGAGGCCAATGGCATTGTTATCCAAATCGGCGAACCATGCGAACTGTCCCATGCCCGGGACTTCGGATGCAGGCACCAGCACCTTCCCGCCGAGCGTTTGAACTTGCGATAACGAAGCGTTGATATCGCTCACTTGCACGTAGATCGTCACGTAGTTTTTCGGCTCGCTGCCTGGCTGCGAGATATTGCCCTGTATGCCATCGGGCGAGCCGGTGGCGATCATCGTGGCCGGGCCGTGCGACTGGATGTCCCAGCCAAAAAAGTGCGGAATAAAACTGCTTCGATTGCGCGTTGTTACGCGTGCCGATTTCGAAATGTACGACGGGTTGGCCCATAATTTTCTCCTTGATTGGGTGGGATTGAAAACGACCCCATCATGGGCTTTGCGAAACGCTGCGTATTGTACGAATCCGACATCAAGTGTTGGATGTTATTGCCGGCGGCGGCGTAGTCGCGGTGCCTCCGACCATCGCAGCGGAGAACCCGCTGAGTGAACGATAGAACGCCTGTGGTTGTTGACCGGCGAAACGCTTGAAGTCGCGAATCATGTGCGCCTGATCGAAGTAGCCCGCGCCGATAGCCGCTGACACCCAGCCGCCCGATTCGGGTTGTTCCATCAGATCGAATACGCGACGGAACCGGAAAATGCTCGCCAGCAGGCGCGGCGGAATACCGACTTCACTGAGAAAGCGGCGTTCCAGTTGTCGCGACGATAGCCCGCATTGCGCGGCCAGTTCATCGATCGAAACGGTGCCATCCGAAGAGCGAAGCAGCGAGACGCCATGCGCGACTGAGGTATCCGCTCGCGTGCGCGCGGTGATCAGCTTCTGGTGCAAGAAGCGCTCGACGATTCGCATCCGCGTCTCGCCATCACCAGCACTGCAGACTGAATCGACCAGCGATTCGGCTTCCTGTGCCCATAGCAAGGAGAGGTCGAGGCGAACATCGGTCATTTCGCGCATCGGCATACCGAGAAACGTGCGGGCTCCCGCAGGCTGCAGCCGGACGCCGATCATTCCCGCTTGTGCACCAGGCTGCAGCAATAGCGGCTGCAAGATTTGTCCGGCGAAGATGAAGCGCGATTGACGTTGCAACCCGCCGGCGGCATCCACCTCGTGGCCGTGGTCACCATAGTGCAATACCATTTCCGGATAACCATCCGGTACTATCCGCTGAATTTCTGCTTCGCCATCGTCGGGCGAGGCTTCGAATAGCCACAGGCAGCGAATGTGATTGGTTAGTGCGGGGTGGGGAGGGCGTTCGGTGTAGAGCATTGATATGGTGTTAGAGAGGATGTCCGGCGGAATGCAATCTAGTCCTTCTCCCCTGGGACAAGGGCACACTTGAAGCGAAGCAGAAGGGTTGGGATGAGGGGTATTTGTGATTGATCAAGCACCGAAACCCCTCACTTGCAGTGCGCGTATTCCGCTGCATCGGAATACCGTTCGAGAGGGGCGTCCCATGGGACGCGAATTCCCTCCCTCACCCCTAACCCTCCCCGAGGAGAGGGAATCAATTGTGCAAATTTCGACTGCGACACAAAACACAAGCACCGGCGAGCCTTCACGACCATTTTGGCTCCAAAACCCGCACCAAATGGCGTTCTACGTATTTACTTGCGAAGACTCATCCAGCAATTCCAACAGGGCCAGAGCCACCACCCGCGTAGCCTTGTACAAATCATCGAGCTTCAACTTCTCGTCTGCGCGATGCCCATTAGCTTCGAGCAGGGTACGCGGGCCGGCGCCGTATAAAACTGTCGGCACGCCAGCTGTCGAATAAAGCCGCGCATCGGTGTAAATCGGCACGCCATTCTGTTTGACTTCCTCACCCATGATGCGAGTCGCATGTTTGGTCACCGCCGCCACAAGTTTTTCCTGTCCCGGCATCGGCACGAACGGCGTCGCCAGCATGATGCGGCGCACTGTGCATGTGATCCCCGGCAAGTTCGCCACCGCAGCCTTGATTTGCGCTGTCAGGGTCGCTTCCACTTCGGCTGCGTTTTCCTCGGGGATGATGCGCCGATCAAGTCTCATCGTCACTTTATCCGGCACCACGTTGGTGTTGATGCCGCCGGAAATCAAACCTACGGTGAGCGTCGGACTGACGATTCCTTCGACGGCGGATTTCGTGTTCGCATAGGTTTTGCGAATTGCATACAAAGCTGAAAGCAGAGCAGTAGCGGCTTCCAGCGCATCGACACCAGTATCGGGCCGCGCGGCATGCGCAGATTTGCCGATGACGTCGACTTCCAGATGTAGGCAGCCGTTGTGGGCAGTGGTCACGGCGTAGGAGAATCCTGCGGAGAATGCGAAATCCGGTTTGGACAATCGTTTGGCCAAAATTCGTTCCGGGCCGATGGCGCCTCCCGCCTCTTCATCGTAAGTGAAATGTAATTCCACCGTGCCGTGCAGCTTGGCACCACTGGCTTTCAACGCCAGCAGGGCATATGTGTAGGTGGCGAAATCGGATTTCGATACGGCGACACCCCGGCCAAACATGAAGCCGTCCTTCACGATCGCGCCATAGGGGTCAACACTCCAGCCGAGACCGGGTTGCACCACATCGCCATGCGCATTGAGCGCGATGACCGGGCCGCCATCCGAGAAGTGGTGACGTACGATCAGATTGGTGGCGCTGATCATGCCGTTGGCTTGTACGTCGGCCAGCGGAACCGGATCGCGCTCGACCTGCAGCCCCATTTTCTCCAGTAACACAGCAGCGCATTCGGCATGTGGCGCGCAATCGCCGGGCGGGTTGTCGGAGGGCACCTTGACCAACGCGGCCAGGAAAGCTGTTTGCTCGCCGCGATGACTGGCCAGAAATTCTTCCACAGACTTCATTACCTGCTCGTTCATTTGCTTTGCTTTCTAACTATTTCGTTTTTGGTTTGAAGTTCTCGATGAATCGCAGAAATACGCGCGCCGACACATCGACGTCGCCCAGCGTGATGGCTTCAGCAGGATTGTGACTGATGCCAGCCTTGCAGCGCACAAACAGCATCGCGATATCGGTGAGAGCAATCATCGCCATGCCATCGTGGCCTGCGCCGCTCGGTAGCAAACGCACCGGGATGCCTTCAGCAGCGATCGCTTCGCCGAGTTGTGTCATCAGCCAGGGGGCACAGGCAGCAGTCTTTCCAACATGGGTTGACGTAATGCTGACGGACAGCTGGCGATGGGCGCAGATTTTTTCAATGGTCTGTACGATGGTCTCGGCGGCGCCGTCGCGCTCCGCATCGCGGGGTGAGCGTATGTCGATGGTGAAACGAGCGCGTCCAGGAATCACGTTCGTCGCGCCCGGAAACGCATCCATCTGCCCAACGGTGGCGACCAAATCCGGTGTGGTCCTCGCGAGTGATTCGATGGCGAGCACCGATTCCGCACCGGCGGCCAGCGCGTCCTTGCGTAAATTCATTGGTACAGTGCCCGCGTGTCCCGCGATGCCGTGAATCTCAACGATGAAGCGACTCGCGCCATTGATGGCGGTGACAACGCCAACGGCCAGGCCCTCGGCTTCGAGCACTGGGCCCTGCTCGATATGCAACTCCACATAAGCCGCGATCTGATCCCGTCGCTTTGCCGCTTGCGGAATCGCGGTCGGGTCCAGTCCGAATTGCAGAAGAGCGTCCCTCATGCTCATGCCATTGCGGTCCAGCTTGTCGAGCGCAGCTGTGTCGAAAGTGCCCGCAATGGCGCGACTTCCCAGCAAGGTGGCGGCAAAGCGCACGCCCTCCTCATCAGAAAAGCCGACGACTTCAACCGCCACAGGAAGGCGTATCCCGGCGACATTCAACGCATGCACACAATCGATTGCCGCAATGACACCCAGCATGCCGTCGTATTTTCCAGCATCGCGTACCGTATCCAGATGCGAACCAAGCATGAGGCAGGGCAGATCCGGGCGCGTGCCTTCATAGCGGCCGACAACGTTGCCGATCGCGTCGATGTACACGGCCATGCCGGCTTCCTGCATCCACGTCGTCACGAGAACATTCGCGGCACGCTGATCTTCACTCAAAAACACGCGGGTCAATGCGCCTGGTGTTTCAGAGCAGCGTGCCAGCGCCTCGCAACGGTCCCAGATTCGTTGTGCAGACAAATGGCCGCTTGCCTCGCGCCCGATTGCTGACGAACCCAGCAAAGCATCTAACCTTAGGCGCCCGATCTTGCCGATCTCCGTCAGGCAGGCGTTGAACTCCTGCTCGCGATCACTGGCAACTCGCGTGGCGAGTGCAGCGAGAATTTCGTGCCGGGAGCGATGTTTCACCGCCATCACGAAAGGAAACCCGAATTTGTCGCGATAGGCCTTATTCAACGCGCGCAAGCGAGCCAGCTCTTCCGACGTACACCGGTCTAGCCCGGCGCTGGCTTGTTCGGTCTTCGATTCCTGCGTCAACGATCCAGCCGCCGCTTCCTTTCCGGCCAACTCAGGGTGCGCACTGATCAGCGCCAGTTGCGCTTCCAATTCCGCTGTGCGAACCGCCTCGACCATTGCTGCATGCAGCGCATCGATGGTGGCGAATGGCCGCGCACGCCAGGCGATTTCGGCCACCCACGGCGAATGTTCAAATATGCCGCCGAGCAATTTTACAAATTGCGACTGGTCTGATTGCGAAAGCGATTGCAGTGTTTCCGTGGCCACAGCGGTCATGTCGATTGGATATTAGGAGTAAAAGGATGATGCGCCATCCAATGGTTGGCGATATCGATGCGGCGGCACACCCAGACGTTGCTGTGCGCCTCAATGTGATCAAGAAAGCGCTGCAACGCGCGGAATCGCCCAGGCCTGCCAAGCAGGCGGCAGTGCATGCCAATAGAAAGCATGCGCGGATGCTCATCACCCTCTGCAAACAGCACGTCAAACGCATCACGGAGGTAATTGAAAAAATCTTCGCCAGTACTGAAGCCGCCGGGCATGGCAAAGCGCATGTCGTTGGTGTCCAATGTATAGGGCACTACCAAGTGCGACCGTACCTCGCCGCCGCTGATGGTCACTTCGGTCCAGAAGGGCAGGTCATCGCCATAATTGTCGGCGTCATAGGCAAAGCCGCCATGCTCCACCACCAGCCGCCGGGTATTAGGGCTGTTCCGTCCGGTATACCAGCCCAGCGGTGCAGTGCCGGCCAAGCGCCGCAAGGTCTCGACGGCCAGGCGCATATGTTCGCGTTCGGTTGCTTCGTCGATGCCCTGGTAATGAATCCAGCGCAGGCCGTGGCAGGCGATCTCGTGGCCCAATTCGACGAAAGCCGCGGTGAGTTCCGGGTGGCGTTCAAGCGCCATCGCGACACCGAATACCGTGAGCGGCAGTTTGCGCCGCTCAAACTCGCGCAAGATGCGCCAAACCCCGGCGCGCGAACCGTATTCATAGATAGATTCCATGCTCATGTGACGAGCCGGGAACGCAGCAGCGCCGACGATTTCGGACAGGAATTGTTCCGAATGCGTGTCGCCATGCAAGACGCAGTTTTCGCCACCTTCCTCGTAGTTCAGTACGAATTGAACAGCGATGCGCCCGCGTTCCGGCCAGCGCACCTCTGGCGGGTTTCGTCCATAGCCGATCAGGTCGCGTGGATACGGTGGGGGGGCGTCGATTGTTGCCATGAAAAACGGTTACTTTCGGTGATTGGGTTCAGAACAACTTGGTGTTACTTCAAATGGTATTGGAACCGCAAAAAAATTCTAAAGCAAGTGTTCGAACCTCGAAATAGTCGATTCTCGGATTATCATTGTGCGCATGGACAAAAAATTGAAAATGTGCGGCTCATGGGCCGCCTGACCACGCATGTATTGGACACGGCGCTGGGGCGTCCGGGCGCTGGCATTCCCGTTGCCGTTTTTCGCGTCGAAGGCACTGGTGACGATGTAACCAAGCAGCGGCTTAATAGCGTTGTTACAAACCAGAACGGGCGCTGCGATGAGCCTTTGTTGGAGGGCGAATCCCTGACGCCGGGAGTCTACGAACTGGTGTTCAGCCTCAGCCAGTACTTTGCCGCCAGCGGCCAGGTGTTGCCGACGCCGCCGTTCGTTGGTGACGTGATCCTTCGCGTCGGTATCGCTGACGACAGCCAGCATTACCATGTTCCATTGCTGGTGTCGCCGTGGAGCTACTCGACTTATCGCGGAAGTTAGCAGTGGCGTCGCAAACTGATTCAGTTCATTCGCAAATCCGCTTCATTCTTGGCGGTAACACCGTCGTGGTCGACGATGTTGCACCTACGCGCACGGTGCTGGCGCATCTGCGTGAGTCACTCGGTCGTCCCGGTACCAAGGAAGGCTGCGCCGAAGGTGATTGCGGCGCGTGTACCGTCGTGGTCGGGGAGTTGTGCAATGGGCAGGTAAAGCTGAAAACAGTGAATTCCTGTATCCAGTTCTTGCCCACGCTGGATGGTAAGGCGCTGTATACCGTTGAAGACTTGCGGCAGCCGGACGGCAGCCTGCATCCGGTGCAGCAGGCGATGGTGGATTGTCACGGCTCGCAGTGCGGGTTTTGTACGCCGGGTTTTGTGATGTCGCTATGGAGCGTCTATCTGGCGCATGCTGGCAGCACCGCGAGCGAGGCAGAAATTCGCAGTGCGCTCACCGGTAACCTGTGCCGTTGTACCGGCTATCGACCGATCATTGAAGCTGGCGCGAAAATGTTCGATCTGCCCGGGGTCGAATTTAACGGTGCAGCGCTGAAGGAAAGTCTACATACGATCAGTCGCATCAGCTCCCTGGCAATCGAGCACCAAGGCCGACATTACTTTGCGCCGAAAACACTCGCTGAACTTTTGCAGCGTCGCGCCGCACATCCCGAGGCCACCATCCTCGCAGGCAGTACCGACGTGGGCATTTGGGTGAACAAGCAATTCCGCGACCTGGGCGACATTATTTATGTAGGCGAAGTCGCAGAACTCAAAACTATAAGCAAGAGCGCATCGACGTTGACCATCGGCGCAGCTGTGTCGTTAACGGAAGCGTACGAGGCGCTGAAAGGCATCTACCCGCAAATGAACGAAATGTGGGAACGCTTTGCATCGGTGCCGATACGCAACGTCGGCACGCTGGGCGGCAACGTCGCCAATGGCTCGCCCATAGGGGACAGCATGCCTGCACTGATTGCGCTTGGCGCCTCGGTCTCGCTAGCCAGCGTAGACGGGTCGCGAACGCTGCCGCTAGCGGACCTGTACCTCGCGTACATGAAAAACGCCATTGCGCCAAATGAGGTACTGGTCGCCATCGATATTCCCTTGCCGGATTCCGGGCGGCAATTTCGTACCTACAAAATCTCCAAGCGATTTGATTCGGACATCTCCGCTGTGTGTGCCGCATTCTCGATTCAAATCGAAGGTGGCAGGATTGCAAATGCGCGTGTCGCATTCGGCGGCATGGCCGCGACCCCCAAGCGTGCCACGACGACCGAGGCCGCATTGAATGGCCAGTCGTGGACAGAAGCCAGCGCGCGCGCGGCGATGGCCGCGTTGGCGGTCGACTACGCGCCACTCTCGGACATGCGCGCAAGTAGCGCCTATCGACTGTCGACAGCACAAAATCTGCTCTATCGTTTCTATCTGGAAACGCGCGAACTTGATCCGCTCCCCGTGGGCACCACGAGCATATTTGCATGAGTGCCCATCCGCACGAATCCGCCCACCTTCATGTCTCTGGCGAAGCGACCTATATCGACGATATTCCAGAACTGCGTGGCACGCTTTACGCCGCATTAGGAATGAGCTCGCGTGCGCATGCGCGCGTAATTTCTATCGATCTATCGGCAGTACGCGCCGTTCCGGGCGTTGTCGCCGTGCTGACGGCACGCGACATTCCAGGCAGAAACGATTGCGGCCCCATCTTGCACGATGATCCGATTCTTGCCGATGGGCTCGTACAGTATGTGGGCCAGCCGATATTTGCGGTCATCGCTGAGTCAGTGGCGGCAGCGCGCGAAGCGGCGCGTCTGGGCAAGATTGAATACGCGGACCTGCCGCCGGTGTTGAGCCCACAAGAAGCAAAAGAGCAGCAAGCGTTTGTCGTGCCGCCGATTCATCGCGTGCGTGGCGAACCAGCAGCAGCACTAGCGGCTGCACCGAGACGATTGAAGGGAACATTCAGCGTCGGCGGCCAAGAGCAGTTTTATCTGGAAGGGCAGATTTCCTATGCCGTACCCAAGGAAAACGGCGGCATCCACGTCTGGTGTTCAACCCAGCATCCGACTGAGATGCAGCATATGGTCGCGCACGCATTGAACCTGCATTCGAATCAGGTGTTGGTTGAAGTGCGGCGTATGGGCGGTGGATTCGGCGGCAAGGAATCGCAGTCGGCCCTGTTTGCGTGCGTCGCGGCGGTTGCGGCGAGACACCTCAATCGTCCGGTAAAGCTGCGCTTGGATCGCGACGACGACATGATGATCACCGGTAAGCGTCATTGCTTTGAATATGAATACGACGTCGGTTTCGACGATGAGGGGCTGATCCGCGCGGTGAAGATTGAAATGGTCATGCGCGCCGGTTTTTCCGCCGACCTATCCGGCCCGGTCGCAGCACGCGCGCTTTGTCATATCGACAACGCCTATTATTTGAGTGATGTCGATGTGCGTGTAATGGCAGGCAAGACCAACACACAGTCCAATACGGCGTTTCGCGGCTTCGGTGGCCCGCAAGGGGCAATTGCGATTGAGAACATCGTCGACAGCATCGCGCGCGAAGTGAACAAAGATCCGCTTGATGTTCGCAAGCTTAATTTTTACGGCAATGCCGATTGGAAGCCGGAGCGCAATACCACGCACTACGACATGACCGTTGAGGACAACGTCATTCATGAGCTGGTCGCGGAACTTGAGGCCACCAGCGATTACCGCCTTCGCCGCGAAGCGGTACGGGAGTTCAATGCGACCAGCCCGGTGCTCAAGAAGGGGCTGGCGCTGACGCCGGTGAAGTTCGGCATTTCGTTCAACATGGTCCACTACAATCAGGCCGGTGCGCTGGTGCATGTTTACACCGATGGCTCGGTGCTGGTGAACCACGGTGGCACCGAGATGGGGCAGGGCCTCAACACCAAGGTTTCGCAGGTGGTGGCGGCGGAACTCGGCATCAGCCTTCAACATGTGCGTTGCACCGCCACTGATACCAGCAAAGTGGCCAATACTTCCGCGACGGCAGCCTCAACCGGCAGCGATCTCAACGGCAAGGCTGGACAAGATGCGGCGCGACAGATCAAGCTGCGACTGGCAGAACTCGCGGGGACATTTTTCGGGGTGGGCAGTGCGGATGTGTTGTTTGCTGACGACAAGGTGACCGCGAACGGCCAATCGGTCACTTTTCCGGAACTGGTGATGCGCGCCTATCACGCCAGGATTCAGCTCTGGTCGGATGGCTTCTATGCGACACCAAAGTTGCACTGGGATCGAAATACGCTTACCGGGCGACCGTTTTTCTACTTTGCCTATGGTGTAGCGGTGTCCGAGGTCATTGTCGACACACTCACCGGCGAATGGAAACATCTGCGCGCGGACTTGCTGCATGACGCGGGAAATTCGATCAACCCGGCCATTGATGTGGGCCAGGTGGAAGGTGCCTTCATTCAGGGTGCAGGCTGGTTGACCACGGAAGAGCTCTGGTGGAATGCGGACGGCAAATTGATGACGCATGCACCATCGACCTACAAGATTCCCGCGGTCAACGATTGCCCGCCGGACTTCCGCACCGCGCTCTACAAAAATGCCAACGTCGAAGACACGGTGTTGCGATCCAAGGCGGTCGGTGAGCCACCGTTGCTGCTGGCGTTTTCGGTATTTTTTGCGATTCGTGATGCCATTGGTAGCGTTGCCAACAATCGGATAAACCCGCCGCTCAATGCACCGGCAACCGGCGAATCAATCATGCGGGCAGTCGACGCTGTGCGGGCCGCAGCGAGGATTTGACGTGGAAGACCACAGTTCTTTTTTGCGGGATGCCAGCCAACGCAATGAAACCGTCATGGTCGTATCCGTTGCTGCGACACGAGGTTCGGTACCGCGTGACGTTGGAACCAAAATGCTCGTCACTGGCAGCACTGTGTTCGGCACCATCGGCGGCGGGCATCTTGAATTCAAGGCCATCGATATTGCGCGAAACATGATTCTGTCCAGTGGCGCGCGCGTGATACATCGTTTCGTGCTCGGTGCAACGCTTGGCCAATGTTGCGGCGGCGTGATGAATTTGGCATTTGAGGCAATCGACACCGAAGTTGTCAGGATGGAAAAGGTACCGCCACCCGACTTTCGCGTTGTGCTTTTCGGTGCCGGTCATGTCGGTCGCGCGGTCGTAAAAATACTGGCGGACATCCCTTGTGCGATCACTTGGGTCGATAGTCGCGAGGACGAGTTTCCAAATGACATTCCGGCAAATGTGCAACGCGTTTGCACGGACGAGCCTGAGTGCGAGGTCGATGCGGCAGGAGTGGGCAGCTATTTTCTCGTGATGACCCACAGCCACGCACTCGACCAGGCCTTGACCGAGCGCATTCTCAAACGCGATGATTTTGCCTATTTCGGTCTCATCGGTTCTATGTCAAAGCGGCGTCAGTTTGAAAGGCGATTGCTCGATCGCGGTGTTTCCCCTGCGCAGTTGGCGCGTATGCGATGCCCAATTGGTGTTGCCGGTATCGCAGGCAAGGAACCGGCGACCATCGCAATTGCCGTGGCGGCAGAGCTCTTGCAATATCGCAGTGCCAGTGCCTCCACGCTAGCCACTAATTTGACTGTGTCTGCGGGCCAGCGGTAATGGAAGCCTATGTCGTCGATTGGCTGAGTCTGTTGGTGCGCTGGCTGCACCTCATCACAGGTATCGCGTGGATCGGCGCGTCGTTCTACTTCATCATGCTCGACAACTCGCTTACCGCGCCTGCCAAGCCGGAAGACGTGAAACGCGGCGTGTTCGGCGAACTGTGGGCGGTGCACGGCGGCGGTTTGTACCAAAGCCAAAAATATCTAAGTGGCCCCAAGGGTGAACCGCTCTCCAACGATCTGCATTGGTCAAAATACGAGGCTTACACGACTTGGGCTTCGGGCATGGCGTTGCTGGCGCTCATCTACTGGTATGGCGCAAGCACCTACCTGATCGACAAGAATGTGATGGCACTGACGCCAGCGCAGGCGATCGGTATCAGCATCGGCGCCATCGTCGGTGGCTGGCTGTTCTATAGCGCCATTTGCAAAGTATTCGATGGCAAGGAAGCCTGGCTGGCCGGATCGCTACTCATATTTGTGATCGCGGTGGATTGGGGCCTGTTTCAGGTCTTCAGCGCGCGTGCCGCGTTCCTCCACGTAGGCGCTATGCTCGGGACAATCATGGCCGCTAACGTGTTTTTTGTGATTATTCCCGGTCAGAAAAAAATGGTCGCAGAAATCCGCGCTGGTCGCGAGCCCGACCCAAACCCAGGACGACTCGGCAAACAACGCTCGGTGCACAACACCTATTTCACGCTGCCGGTGCTGTTTATCATGATCAGCAATCACTACCCGATGACTTACAGCCATCCTCACGGCTGGGCGGTACTGGCGGCGATCATGGTGGCTGGTGCGCTGATTCGGCAGTTTTTTGTATTGCGCCATCGCGGACAGTTGCGACCGCTCTACATTGCAATCGCAGTATTGCTGCTAATCGCGGTGTTTGTCGCTCTCGCGCCCAAACCACGCGAAGCAACTGGCGCGGGCACGGTGACGTTCGGGGAAGTCCGTCTGATCGTCACGCATCGCTGTGTGGGGTGTCATGCCGCGCAACCCACCATGCCAGGTTTTGCGCAGCCACCCAAAGGCGTCATATTGGAGACGGAAGAGCAGGTTCTTGCTCACACGCCAAAAATTGCTGAGACCGTTGCGACGCGTTACATGCCCATCGGCAACCTCACGCAGATGACCGACGCGGAGCGGGAGCGCATCGCCATCTGGGTTCGCGGTGGTGCCAAGACGCAATAGGGTCTTGTGCCCATATTTTTGGCGAACAGTCCAGCATTGGCGGGGTTCTCGGGGCTTTTTGGCCCGAAACTGCCCGCCAGCATTGGAGTTTGTAAACCATGCTCAACGGCCCCATCCATATTGTTCAAACGGGAGTCATGATGCCGCGCACCTTGCAAGTTGTTACAAAGCCGTCTTGCACTACCCGGCGCCTGATGGCAGGCTAGCCTCATGGATAAGCAACTGCTGCAACTGATCGTCGTGTTCTTCATACTGACAGCCGTGTTTTGGCTGATCGAGTTCGCATGGCCGGGTGTGCGCGGGCAAAAGGTGATGCGCCGCGGGTTCGACACCGATGTTCTGTACTGGTTCTTTACACCACTGGTGACGAAAGCGGTAAGCAAACTTGCAGTGCTGATCGCGTTGGTGCCCGTACTTTTACTGCTAGGCAGAAAGATCGATGCGCAGAGCCTGGCGGCAGGCTACGGCCCGGTGCATTCGTTGCCGACATGGTTGCAAGTCGTGCTGATCGTGGTTCTCGGCGATTTCATTGGCTATTGGGTGCATCGTGGCTTTCACAGCCGCAGGCTTTGGAAATTCCACGCCGTACACCATAGCTCCAGCCAACTCAACTGGTTGTCCGCCCTGCGCCTGCATCCGGTCAACGACATTGTGGCGCGCATCTGTCAGGCAGTGCCGTTCGTTGCACTGGGTTTTTCGCCGATGGTCATTGCAGCCTATGTTCCATTTCTCACCTTCTACGCCATCCTATTGCATGCAAATGTGTCGTGGAGCTACGGGCCGCTGGGACATCTGATTGCCAGTCCAACGTTTCATCGCTGGCATCACAGCAACGAGGACGATGCAGCCGACAAGAATTTCGCCGGGCTGTTTCCCATCTTCGACCGACTCTTCGGCACACTTTATCTCCCCAAAGATGAACGGCCGAAAACGTTCGGTGCACCGGATGACGCCGTGCCAGACAACTTCTGGGGACAAATGACATACCCATTTCGGAGTGATGGAGTCAGGCTTGAATGAATCTGTATTGGAAGCACTGGGTATCTCAACGGCCTCCGTGATTGCGCGCGGGCTGAGACGCTACGAGGAGGCGAGTACGCTGGCACTGGCTGACGTTGGTGACGACGGTAGAGAGTACCTGCTTACCCCACTTGCCGGTGTGGCGTGACGGGACATGAAAACGGCGGCAGCAACAGTTGGCGTGAGCATTTTTCTGGTATCCGCATTTCGCAGCGTCGCGCGACAGTCGGAAATCATCCGTGAAAAGCGCAATGCGGGAACCGGTATCGACGAAATCCTGACGCTCTGCGCGCCTCCCGGATTTAGCGAGCATCACACCGGCCGTGCCGTGGACATTGCCTGTCCAGACTGTCCCGAACTCGAAGTTGATTTTGAGAATACTGACGCGTTTCAATGGCTGACGGTGAACGCGCCGCGCTTTGGTTTTGGGCTGTCCTATCCGCGCGGCAACGCCATGGGCTATCAATTTGAGCCTTGGCATTGGTGTTATCCGAATCACCTCTGAAGACCGGCGTTTGAGCGGACGTCGGCTTACCAGGCACTCAAAACCCCTTATTTGAGTAGAAAGTCGCTGACGCCTCGTGCATCGTCTGTCGCGCAACTTTCATCGATGGTTAGCGAACGCCGGGGCAGTCGGGGTGTCGGATGCGGGTTGTGGGATAATTTGCAGTCAGAAATCAAAAGGAATATTTGTGAAACGATTCGTTCTCCTGTTGGCCGCCCTTGTCTCCTCGGCTCTACTTGGCGGCTGTGGAAGCAGCAGCTCTTCTGCAGATGCGGCGCCGGATTTTACGGCGATACCCGGCGATAGTGTGGTGACACTCGCCTGGACTGCGCAGCCGGGTGTGGACTACTGGTTGTTTTACGGTGCCGGTAGTTCGGTGACGAGTACCAACTGGGCATCAGTTGGTGGCAAGGCGGTCATCAATGCTTCGTCGCCATATACGATCACCGGCCTCACCAATGGCAACACTTACTCGTTCACCATGAATGCCCGCAAGAATGGGGGCCCCGGCGGACCGGGTGCGCCAACCCAGGTGGTGTCGCCCAGATTCGCTGGCGCCAAGTGGACCGTGGGTACGCCGCTTGGTACCGGGCAATTGAATGGAATCGCAACGTTTTCAACCACAAACGTCGTCGTCGGCTCGGGTGGAACAATTTTTGCCGGTACCACGGCGGCCACGACCGTCGCTCAAACCAATCCGGCCGCGCCCGCCGATCTGAACGCTGTTTTCCATGGCGGCTTGGGGTATGTTGCCGTCGGTGCGGCGGGGACCATCATTTTCAGTACCGATTCCACGGCGTGGGTAACCAAGACTAGTGGCACGATTGCGAACCTCAATGCGATCGCGTCCGTGGGTACCGGCGCGTACGTGGCCGTTGGCGGGGCCGGAACAGCGCTGTTCAGTAGCGACGGGACGACCTGGATTTCGGCGGCATCAGCAACCACCCAAGACCTATATGGCGCGGCCTACGGCGCCGGACTCTATATCGCCGTTGGTGCTGGCGGCGCCATCATGACCAGTCCGGACGGCACTACCTGGACGGCTCGTGAGTCGAATACGACCAATGATCTGCGGGCTGTCGGTCTCGGTGTATTTACCACGACGACCGGCACCGGAGTGACGGCGGTTGTTAGCAGCACTAACTTGTTCGTCGCAACCGGTGTGGCGGGTACGCTGCTGACCAGTCCCGACGGGTTGACCTGGACCGCGCGCGCGCCGATCTCGTCAACGAGAATTAACGCTGTATCGTTCGGCGGACAATTTGTCGCCGTCGGCGATGCCGGCAAAATTTTTACGAGCCTTGACGGCATCAGCTGGACTGCCCAAGTTTCGGGAACCACCAACGATTTGACGGCACTGGTGCGTACCTCGACCGGATATACCGCTGTCGGCGCAGCCGGGACGGTACTGACTTCTTTCTAGTCACGGTTTCTGCGATTTGCCGAAACCGGGCTGACCACCTGCAGTCCCGCTCAACACTTGCACTCATCAACCACGCAGGCCAGGAGAAAAACCGCGCATGGATCCACTAGACGCCAGGAAGCTGCTCGCTGATTCTGAAGTCCTGTTCACGGCCGAACAGGTCAATGCTGCAACAACACGCATCGCACGCGAAATCAATCGCGATTTTGCAGACATGAACCCGCTGGTTCTATCGGTGATGGGTGGGGCGGTCGTGTTTACCGGTCAGCTTCTCCCGCAGCTCGATTTCCCGCTGGATTTTGATATCGTTCAAGCGTCACGATACGGTGAGAAAACGGTAGGCGCACAATTGACGTGGCGTGTCGCACCGCGCGACAACATCGTCGGCCGTCACGTCATCATCCTCGATGACATCCTCGATGAGGGCATCACGCTGGCGGCGATTGTTGACCTGGTTAAGCGTACTGGTGCAATAAGCGTGGCATGCGCGGTGTTTTGCGTGAAAGATTACGGCGAGGAAATCAACAACAAGAAACCACTGGAGGCGGAGTACGTAGGCATCAGCGTGCCCAATCGCTTTATCTACGGCTACGGCATGGACGTGTCGGGCGCATGGCGCAATCTTCCTGCCATTTACGCGGTCAAGGGAAAATAGCGATATGTTGGCAATCATCGGCGGCACCGGCCTCTCCAATCTCACCAATCTTGAAATCACCCGTCGGGAGGTCGTCCGTACACCCTTCGGCGAGCCTTCCGGTCATCTCACCTTCGGAAAAATCGGCAAGGCTGAAGTGGTTTTCCTGGCGCGTCACGGCTACGGCCACACCATCGCGCCGCACGAGGTCAATTACCGCGCCAATATCTGGGCGTTGCGCTCCGTCGGCGTCACCCGGGTACTGGCAGTCAACTCGGTGGGTGGCATCGCTTCGGGGATGGGGCCTGGCGAGATCGCCGTGCCGGATCAGGTGATCGACTACACCCACAATCGCAAACATACTTTTTTTGAAGGCGAAGCCGACGTCACCCACATCGACTTCACCTTTCCTTTTTGTACCCTTGCGCGGTTGCTATATCTGGCTGCCGCCAAGGCTGAATCGATTAATGTGCTGGAGTCGGGCGTAATGGGCGTGATGCAGGGCCCACGCCTCGAGACGGTCGCCGAAATAAATCGCCTGGATCGCGACGGCTGCAGCATGGTTGGCATGACGACCATGCCCGAGGCGAGCCTGGCGCGCGAACAGAATCTTTCGTACGCCGCATTGGCGCTGTCGATGAATCACGCCGCAGGACGCGGTTCGTCGGCCGCCGGCATCAAGCTCAAAGATGCGGACGCGGTACTTGAGACCGGCATGAAAAAAGTGCGGTCGATCCTGGCCAAAGCAGTCGAACTTCACGACGCCATGCCCGTGTCACAAAGGGGCTACAGCTAAATGGCGGTGCGCAGTATTGTAAAAATGGGCACCCCCAGCCTGTTTGAAAAATCCCGCCCCTGGCCGGCAGACAAATTCGACTCGCCCGAATTGCATGCGCTGCTGGCCGATATGAAAGAAAGCATGATCGCCGCTAACGGTGCCGGGCTGGCCGCGCCGCAAATCGGCGAAAACGTCCGCGTGGTGATTTTTGAAGTCAACAACAACTCGCGCTACCCGAACCGCGAACCGATTCCATTTACCGTCCTCATCAATCCGGTACTGCTGCCCGAATCAAACGAAAAAGTGGACGACTGGGAAGGTTGCCTTTCGGTGCCTGGCATGCGTGGCCTGGTGCCGCGCTATCCGACATTGCGATACACCGGTTTCGACCAGTTTGGTACTGCCATCGACCGCACGGTTGATGGTTTTCACGCCAGGGTAGTGCAGCACGAAGTCGATCATCTCGATGGTGTTCTCTACCCGATGCGAATTACCGATATGACCAAGTTCGGCTACACGGAAATATTGTTTCCGGAGTTGGTTGGCGCCGATGATGATTGACCGGATTTAGAACGTAGCCGAGATTATTGCTGTCACAGCAAGCGCTGAAAGTGGTTCTCCACGCGATATCCAGAAATCGATAACCATCGCGCACGTTCTATACGGTTTGCATGGCTTGGCCCCATTTACGGGGCCGCTGCTCGCAGTGATGGCGATGATCATCGGGCTGATTAAACGCGAGGATGCTCATGACACATGGCTGGAGACACATTTTTCCTGGCTGTCACGCACGTTTTGGTGGGGCCTATTATGGATGATCGTGAGTTGGGCGCTTTTCCTGTTTCTCGTTGTCATCACGAATGGTTTCGGCGTGTTTTTCGCCTGGATATTTCCGTTCAGTGTGTTCGTCTGGTATGAGTTTCGCGTCGTCGTCGGCTGGCTGAAGCTCGGCGATTTGAAGCCGATTTCCTGAACATCGCAGGTTTGCGGCAGCAACAAAAGTCATAGATCAAGCGCTGGCGCGGGTCGCAGGTAAAAAATGGCTGAAACGCCGCACTAGGTATAGAGTTTATTCCGCCGGTGCTTTCACGCAGCCAACCAGCTTGCCCAGATAATCTCTAAACGCCGCCTGCTCCGTCAGCGCGTGCAACGAAGCGCCCTCGCTCAATCGCCCTTTGTTAACGAAGATAAAGCGATCACAAATCTCGTGCAACAATTCGACGTGATACGGCTCGTTCGGGTGCAGGCAAACAAAAACCAGACAGCCTTGGCGCTTCAGGCTGCGAAAGAAATCTAGCATGAAGCCGATGTAGCCATCTTGCGTATTGAACTGGGGCTCATCGAAAAGATGTATGCCGGTGCGCGTTGACGCGGCAGCCGCCTGCATGAATTCGGGCTTGCGACGTTTGAATGTCCGTACCTGATACGACTGGTGATAGTGCATCGCAAGGCGCGTGCGCTCACTGTACTTCACACGATGGATATCCTGTCCTGCACATAGTACGCGGCCCGATGTCGGCTGGTTGCTGCCGGTGATGAGCTCAAACAGGGTGGTCTTGCCAGAACCATTGGGACCCATCACCCCGATGATGCCGGGACCATCAACATTAAAATCCGCTTCCAGCGAAAAAGTTTGTTCGCGCTTGATCACGCCGCGCGTGTATATTTTTTTCAGGTGTTCGACTCTTAGCATCGACATTACACTCCCAGCAGGCGGGCGCGCAACGCCACGTCATCACGCAGCGTCGCCGCTGAGCCATCGAATGCCACCACGCCACGATTCAGTACGTAAGCACGGTCGGCGACGCCCAGCGCGCTTTCCACGTTCTGTTCCACCAGCAGCACCGCCACGCCTTCAGCTTTCAATTTGCTGATCACCCGCATCACGTCCTGCACCACTTTAGGTGCGAGGCCCTGGCTGGGTTCATCCATTAGCACCAGTCCGGGTGAGCCGAGCAGTACGCGGGATATCGCCACCATCTGCATTTCGCCACCGGACAGGTTTTCGCAGTCGCGTTTCATCAGGTATTCAAGTGCCGAGAACACGCCGAAGCATTCGCTGAGTGTCCAGGCACGAAAGCGCGTTTTCTTCTTTGCTATCGCCAGATTCCGCTCTACCGTCAGCGTTGGGAATACACGGCGGTCATCAGGCACCCAGCCGAGGCCCGCGCAGGCGATATCGTGTGTTTGAGCCTGCGTAATGTCACGGCCATCAAAACGCACACTACCTTCACGGGGACGCGTCAATCCCAAAATCGAACGCAGCGTCGTGGTTTTGCCTGCGCCATTGGCGCCGAGTAATGCAACGACTTCGCCCGGTGCCACGTTGAGCGAGACGCCAAATAGCGCCTGCGTCTCGCCATAAAAAGTACGGATGCCGGAAAGTTCTAGCATTTAAGCTGCCCAAGATTGGAGCGCTGCACCCACGCGTTTTCGCGCAGCTCTGCTGGCGTGCCGCGCGCGATCACCTGCCCCCAGTGCACGACCGAAATGTGATCGGCCAGGCGAAACAGGAAACGCATGTCGTGTTCAATGATGACCATCGTCAAATGCCGCTTAAGCTCGCTCACAAGTTCGGCCACCCGCGCAATGCCTTCAATACCGAGCCCGGCTGTGGGCTCGTCAAGGAATAGCAGCACCGGCTCGCCGGCCAGCGCGACGGCGATTTCCAACGCTCGCCGGTCGCCATAGGAGAGACTGCCCGCACGCGCTGACGCCTTGTCCTGAAGACCGACGCGCTGCAGAATGGCGGCGGCATGCTCATAGGCATCGCCTGCACTCATCGCATCACGCCAGAATCCGAAGCCGTGCGCGCGCAGGCTTCGCGTCGCCACCGCCACATTTTCGAGTGCTGTGAAGTCATTGAACAGATTCATCAATTGGAACGAGCGGGCGATTCCATGCCTGGCGATGGCGCGCGGCGAGCCGCCGGTGATGTCCTTTCCACGCAGCATTACGCTGCCGCCGTCGGGTTGATAACGCCCGGTAAGCACGTTGAAGCAGGTCGTCTTGCCCGCACCGTTCGGACCCATGATGCCGTGTACTTGGCCTTCTTCCACATCAAAGCTCACGTCCTGCAGCACCAGCCGGTCGCCAAAACGCTTGGCGAGTTTTTGGGCCGAGAAGTGTGATGTCACGCGGCGCTCCTCGCTGGCGTATTTCGCGTTGACCAAGTCTGCCACATTCCGGCGATGCCCTCGGGCTTGAAGATCACCATCGCCATGAATGCCAGCCCATACCATAGCAGCCAAGTCTCAGTGTACGCACCGAGCAAGTCGCGCGCGAGAATGAAAAACGCAGCGCCGATCAGCGGACCCCAGAAGCTCACGAGTCCACCACCGATCAGGACCATCATCACCACGAATCCAGAGTTGTGCAGACTCATGACGTTGGGGTACGCGGACTGCTGGGCCATTGCAAATATTGCACCAGCCAATCCGGCCACTGCCGTCGATATGACGAAGGCCAAAAATTTATACAACCACACGTTGTGCCCAACGAACGCCGCGCGCGTTTCGTTTTGTTTTATGGCCTGCAATATTCGGCCGAACGGTGAATAGCTCAGCCGCCACAGGAACACGATGACCAGTAGCAGCAGGGCAAAGGTGAAGTAATAAAGCGCGTCATTGCCTTTAAGTGATATTTCAAAGAATCCAAAGCTGGCCGCAGGGCGGGCGATATTGAGCAGCCCGTCTTCGCCGCCGGTGATGCTGTGCCACTTGATCGAAATGAACCAGAAAACCTGGCCGAAGGCGATCGTCAGGAGCGCGTAGTAAATGCCACGTCGATGCGAGATGAAGGCAGCGACCAATGCACCTGCCACTGCCGCAATCGCGACCGCGCCGCAAAGCGCCAGCCAAAGTCCGGCGCCGAATTTCAGCTGCAGCAAGCCAAATGCATACGCACCGATACCCAGAAACGCGCCGTGTCCGAACGACGGCAGTCCGGCTTGCCCAAGCAGTAAGTTGTAGCCAAGCGCAAACATCATCCAGATCATGATTTCAAGCGCCAGATAGGGATACAGCCCGACACTCTTGATCCAGAGCGGTGCGGTGGCCAGCACGGCCAGCGCAATCCATACGCCGGGACGCGTCAGCAATCGATTGTCTGCGTGCTTCTTCATTCTCCTCCGCCCATTTTTTTGTCCTGCTGATTTCTGCTGACCAGAAATATACGTTCTTATATTGCAATAATCAAGAATGTTTGTTCTAATCGCTTCACTTTATTGAAACATCGACGCAAACGAAGCCACGCGAACCACAGAATAAATATGTCCATCGCCGATTTCGACGGTCTGAAAACCGAGATCACCAGACAGTATCCAGGCTTAAGCCGGCAGCTGCAGGATATTGCCCGTTTTACGCTGGACAGCCCGCAGGAAATCGCGCTCGACACCGTTGCCACAGCAGCAGCCAAGGCGGGTGTGCAGCCGTCGGCGATGGTACGTTTTGCGCAGGCACTGGGTTTTGGCGGTTACACGGAAATGCAGCAGATTTTTCGCGACCAGCTGGTACAACGCTCGTCGAGCTATCGGGATCGTATAGAGCGCTTGCGGCAGGAGCATGCCAAGGATTCTCCATCGGCCGTGCTGCGGGAATTCGTGACTGAGTCCATCGCAAATCTTAATCATCTCGGCGAACACATCACCGCGAAAAAGCTTGAAGCGGCGATCAAGTTGATCGCCGGCGCAGATCGAATTCACGTGCTCGCACAGCGTCGCGCTTTTCCTGTGGCGTGTTACCTGACATATGCCCTTTCGCAGTTGGAGTTGCCGGTGTCATTGATGGACGGCGTCGGTGGCATGGTGCGCGACCAAGCACTGAGTATCCGTGCTGGTGACGTGCTGATCGCAGTGAGTTTTCGCAATTACTCGCCCGATGTGATCGCGTTGGCTGCAGAGTGCCAGAAACGTGGTGTCCCGGTTGTGGTGATCACCGACAGTGTAGTCAGCCCCTTGCAGCGCTATGCGACTGTCGCTTTTGACCTCGGCGACCATGGCGATCAGCCATTCCGCTCGCTGGTGGAGCCGATGTGTCTTGCGCAAGCGTTAGTGGTCAGCATTGGCTACCAGCTCGCCGAGAAATCCGCGCGCAAACCTGGCGCTGCATCAAAGAAAACCACGTCGAAGTCGGCAGCGAAGGGACGGAAATCGTGAACCGGTCCCTGGACTTGATCTGCATGGGCCGTGCCGCTGTCGATCTTTACGGCGAACAGATCGGCTGTCCGTTGGAAGATATTTCCACCTTCGCGAAATATCTCGGTGGGTCACCCGCCAATACCGCCGTCGGTGTTTCGCGCCTCGGACTCAAGTCGGCGATGTTGTCCCGTGTTGGCGAAGAACAGTTGGGCCGCTTCGTGCGCGCCCAACTGAAGCAGGAAGGCGTCAATGTCGACCACGTATCTACCGACCCCAGACGCCTGACCGCTTTGGTATTCCTGGCGGTAAGGGACCGCGACAGCTTTCCGCATATCTTCTATCGTGAAAGCTGCGCCGACATGGCCTTGGCAGAGGGACATATCGCGCCAGAGTTCATTGCGTCGGCAACTGGGTTGCTCGTTTCCGGCACGCTGCTATCTCAGGAAATCACCCGCCGCGCCTGTCATCGTGCCATTGCTTTGGCCAGCCTATCTGCAACCCGGGTGATTCTCGACATCGACTATCGTCCGGTGCTGTGGGGCCTTGCGGGAGCGGGGCAGGGAGAATCCCGATTTGTATCCAGTGCCGAGGTGACAGCACATTTCGCCCCGTTGTTGCCCGCGTGCGCGCTCATCGTCGGCACCGAGGAGGAGATTCATATCGCTGGTGGCGAGGGCGATACGCTGGCGGCTCTTATAAAAATTCGTCAGCAATCCAGCGCCTTGATCATTCTCAAACGTGGCGCCGAAGGATGCGTGGCTTTTCCCGGCGCAATACCGGCGCGGATCGAGGATGGCATCGTCAATCCGGGTTTCGCGGTGGAGGTATTCAACGTGTTGGGCGCTGGCGACGCCTTCATGGCCGGCTTCCTCTCAGGCTGGTTGATGGACAAACCGGTAAGCGATTGCTGTCGCGCTGCCAATGCCTGCGGTGCGATCGTGGTTTCGCGTCATGGCTGCGCACCAGCGATGGCTACTGCCGATGAACTCAGCTATTTCCTTGAACACGGTAGCAAAACACCGCGATTGCGAGACGATGCCGCGCTCTCACATATACACCGCGTCACGACGCGTCGAGCGCGTTCTTCGCGACTCAATGTGCTTGCGTTCGATCACCGTTCGCAGCTTGAGCGTCTTGCGGAAGACCAAGGCGCATCTCCGGACAAGATTGCATCATTCAAGGCCTTGGTCGCAAAGGCCTTTCTCGGCGTGAGCGAGGGCCGACACGACACTGGTGTGCTCCTCGACGACCATTACGGCGAGGATGTATTGCCAATGCTGACTGGCAAGGGATTGTGGATCGCGCGTCCGGTCGAATTACCGGGGTCGATTCCGATCGAATTCGAAACTGGAGCAAATGCGGGGCTGGCGCTTCGCACTTGGCCGACTGAGCACGTTGTCAAATGTCTTGTTTTCTACCACCCGGACGACGTTGATAGTTTGAAGTCTGTACAGATCGAACGCATACGTGGACTTACCGAGGCCTGCCACGATACCGGCCACGAACTGCTGCTGGAGATTATCCCGCCGGAGCGACCTGACAATGACGCACAAATACTGGTGCGCGCATTGACGCAACTCTACGATGCCGATATTCGCCCCGACTGGTGGAAACTGCCACCTTCTAGCGACCCCGCAATTTGGCACTCGCTAGGTGCGCTCATTGGCGCGCGTGACCCCTATTGCCAGGGCATGCTGGTTCTCGGCATGGAAGCATCTACCGACAAGCTCGAAGCCAGCTTTGCCGCCGCCGCTAGAGAGCCGCGCTGCCGTGGCTTTGCCGTGGGCCGCACAGTCTTCGCCGCGCCTGCCGCAGACTGGTTTGCTGGCCGCGCGAGTGACGCCGATGTCATCGAACAGATCGCACTCGGATACCGCGAGCTCATCGCCCTCTGGGACCGCGCCGCGGCATCCAACAACAAAACACACCAACCCAAACCGCAATTGGCAAAAGGAATTTCGCAATGACTAAACCACGCATTGGCTTTATCGGCATCGGCATGATGGGCCACGGCATGGCCAAAAACCTGTTGGCCAAGGGCTACAGCCTCAATCTCAAAGTCAATCGAGATCGTTCGCGGCTGGAAGACTTGCTCGCTGCCGGTGCCAGCGAAGCGAAGACCAATGCCGATGCCGCGCGCGGCGCCGATATCGTGATCATTTGCGTGACCGGCTCCCCCCAAGTGGAGGAAATCGTGTTTGGCGCGGACGGCCTGTTGAGTGCTGCGCGCGACGGGCTGATTGTTATTGATACGTCTACGGCCGAACCCGATTCCACCACGCGCATTCGCGAAGCGTTGGCTGCGAAAGGCGTGAAGTTCATCGATGCACCTCTGGCGCGAACGCCCAAGGAAGCCGAAGAAGGCCGCCTCAATACGATGGTCGGCGCGGATGAAGCGACGTTCGAACAAATTCATCCCGTGCTGGCAGCCTTCTGCGAGAACATTTTCCATGTTGGTCCGGCGGGACACGGCCATGTGTTGAAGCTGGTCAACAACTTTCTTGCATTGTCTATTGCTGCCAGTACCGCAGAAGCATTCGCCTCCATATCGCGTGCCGGCGTCTCGCTGGAGAAATTTCATCAGGTCATTTCGGCCGGTGGTGTGAACTCGGGCGTCTACAGGATGATTGCCGAAAACGCCATCAAAGGCGATTTCGCGGGGATGAAGTTTTCCATTTCGAATGCCCGCAAGGACTTGCGCTATTACACCCATATGACGGAAATGCTGCCAGTGGTGAGCTTCATGGGTGAGGCCGTGCACCAGACCTTTGTTCATGCCGTGGCACAAGGCTATGGCGACAAATTAGTACCCTCGCTGATTGAGGTGCAGGAGAAGGCCAATGGCTTTCAGATCGTGAAACGCTAGCAAGAGTAGGGACGCCAGAGGCGCCCGCCGATAAAAAACCGGAAGGAGAAACTGCCATGTCTGAATCGAAAAGTTTGCTGTCGCACCAACAAACGCAACCTGCCTCGCCCCAAAGCCCGCGCAGGCGAAGTCTTCTGCAGGCAATTGCGCTAGGCGCAGGTGCTGCCAGTTTTTATGGTCCGTGGAAAACCAACCACGCCTGGGCGCAATCCGGGACCAAAAAGCCGTTGGTGATTGGTCTCACCATGGACGCAAGCGGCCAGTACGCTGCCAGCGGCATGGAAGAACGCCTGGGCGCGATGCTGGCCATCAAGGAGTTCAATGAAAAAGGTGGCGTGTTGGGCCGACCCATCGAAGCGCTGCATATGGATACCGAGACTACACCTGCGACCGGCTCACGCGTTGCGGAACGCATGATCACGCGCAACGAAGCGGCATTCCTAGTCGGCGCAATCCACTCCGGCGTTGCCAACGCCATCTCGCAGGTCGCGCAGAAATACGGCTGTATTTTCCTCAACAGTAATTCAAGCTCACCTACCGAGGCAGGCAAAGATTGTCATCGCGTCAAGTTTGTCTGGGATGGCAACGGCACGAATTTTGCGCACGCCATCGTCAAGAACGCGATGAAAGTCAATGGCAAGAACTGGCTGCTGATGACCAATGATTACGTGTGGGGCCACAACACCTCGAAGGCGACAAGGGCCATCATTGAGGCTAATGGTGGAAAGGTCGTTGAAGAATTGCTGGTGCCGCAGAATACCCGCGATTTCAGCGCCTATCTGCTGAAAATCCAGCAACTCAAGCCCAACGCCATTGCCACGGCAGTCGGCGGCGACGACATCAAGGTGCTGCGCAAGCAGGTGGTGCAACTGAAGATGAATAAGACCTTCGCCTGGATCAACAACCAACAAGACTGGCCCGACGTCTACGGCCTTGGACCAGAAGAAATTTTCGGCGTGTTCGGCACCAACTGGTACTACCGGCTCGATCTGCCTGGCGTGAAGGAGTTTGTCGCTGCCTACCAAAAGGCGTATCCGGGTGTGCAAATTAAAGTGCCGGGCAATGTCTATTACAACGGCTATATGGCAACTCGTGAACTGCTACGCGCAGTCGAACGGGCAGGTTCAACCAACAACATCAAGGTCATCAAGGAACTTGAAAACCTCAAGGTGCCCGCGCGGGACCGGATGCAGCATTTCGACGCGTACATGAATCCGACAACGCATCAGATGCAACAGACGATCTACATGGCGACGTACAACGATGCGCCGGCAGAGAAGGACGATATTTTCAAAATTCTTGCGCAAGTGGAACCGAAGGAAGTGGAAGATCGTGACGCACCAGGGGCGTGCAAGCTTGAGTCTTACGAGGCTACGCCGACGTATGAGCAATAACGGCCACTTCGTTCCCGCGCGGGGACGACGGTAGTTTGAATATGGACTTCCTGCAAAACCTGCTTCCCCATGTCCTGAACGGCCTTTCGCTCGGTCTCCTTTTCGCTCTGATCGCGCTGGGTTTCATGCTCATCGTCGGCGTGATGGAGGTCATCAACCTCGCGCATGGGTCGTTATTCGCGCTGGGGGCGTACATCGCTCTGTTCCTGATGGCGCCGCATTTTGGGCCGCTGGCCGGCGCGATGGCATGGTATGGCGAACTGGCAATCGTCACGCGCTATGCCATTGCCTTGCTGCTCGCGCCGATGCTCGTGGGGCTGTTCGGCATGCTGCTCGAACTCGCCATGCGCCGAACCTATGGCAAAGACCCTCTTTATGGTTTGTTGCTCACGTTCGGCGCGGCGCTGGTTATTGAAGAGTTAATCCGTGTGGTCTGGGGCTCGCGCGAGCGTACTCTGGATCTTCCGGAAGCCATTTCGGGCGCGGTGCTTATCGGCGATCTCATCTACGCCCGGTACCGTTTCTTTGCCTGCGGGTTCGCTGTCGCAATGATTGTGCTGTTATGGTTGTTCATCGAGCGAACCAAGTACGGGGCCATTATCAAAGCCGGTGCGCACGATAGCGAAATGGTGCGGGCGCTTGGCTACAATTTGTCGCGTCTGCGCATGTGGGTGTTTGCGCTCGGCACCGCGCTGGCGGCCATCGCGGGCATCGTCATGGCGCCGATATGGGGAATCCGGCCGCATGTTGGCGTCGATGCGGTGGTACCTGCATTTCTCATCATCGTGCTGGGCGGCGTGGGCAGCTTTTGGGGAGCGGTGGTCGCCGGGCTGATGGTTGGCCTAGTCGTCGGACTGACCGGCGCATATGCCTCGGAATGGTCACTGATGTCGATGTATTTGTTGTTCATCGTCGTGGTCACTTTCCGGGCACGGGGAATGTTTGGTAAAAAGAGTGCATTGGATAATTGATGTTTACGGTTGCAGAAAGGGCAGGGCTTGAAATCACTTGAAGGCAAGACCGCAGTGGTCACCGGCGCGGCGGGCACGATGGGGCTGGCGGCGACGCGATTTCTGCTTGAAGATGGCGCACGGGTGGTCATGGTCGATTTGAGTGAGGCGCGGATGCGCGATGGTGCGCGCGATCTGCTCGGAGAAACGATGTTTGTGGAAGTGGACATTTGTGTGGCAGCCGCTGTCGCGTCCGCACATGCGCGCGTGGTCGAAAAATTCGGCGCCGTCGATATCCTCGTCAACAACGCAGGAATACTGTCGAACAACAAGGTTGAAGCGACCAGCGACGAGGAGTGGCGGCGCGTGCTCGGCGTCAATCTCGACGGCGCATTTCACTGGTCGCGCGCGGTGTTGCCGGCAATGAAGGCGCGCAAATGGGGACGTATTATCAATGTCTCCTCACTCGCCGCCAAGACCGGCGGGCTGACGGCGGGCACGGCGTACTCGGTATCCAAAGGGGCCATGAGCGCGCTCACGTTTTCGCTGGCGCGTGAGAGCGCGGCATTCGGCGTCACGGTGAATGCCATTTCTCCGGCCTACGTAAAAACGCCGATGGTCACGGAAGGACTCAGCGAAGCGCAACGCGAGACACTTTTGGCAACGATTCCGGTCGGGCGATTCTGCGAGCCTGATGAATTTGCGCATGTCGTGCGATTTCTGGCGTCGCCATTGGCGGGTTTTATTACCGGCGAAGTTGTGGATATCAACGGTGGCCTGTTAATGGACTGATGATGCAACCAATCACACCTGAAATGGACTACGTCAAAGAACTGTCCGGGCAATTCGATTTGCACGACAAGGTTGCGCTGGTACCAGGCGGTTACGGTGGCATTGGCGAAGCGATTGCCTGGGGCCTGGCGATGTGTGGCGCGCATGTGGTGATCGGCGGCCGCAGCCTGGAAAAGGCCGAAGCGCTAGCCGGAAAACTTGTAGAGCGGGACCTTGCAGCAAGCGCGGTTGTGATCGATGCGCATTCGACAAACAGCATTCGCAACGCAGTGGACGCGACAATTGAGCGAATGGGTAAGATCAACATTCTTGTGAATTGCGTGGGTATCCAGCGTGAAGAAAAGCTAGTCGATGTAACGGAAGAAGCGTTTGATGAGGTGGTTCAGGTCAACCTCAAGGCGGCGATGTTTCTTGCGCAATCGGTGGCACGGCACCAGATCGCATCCAAATGCGGCGGCAAGCACATTCATTTGCTTTCCGTGCGTGCCCAACTCGGGTTGCGTGATCGCGGCTACTCCGCGTATTGCGCCACGAAGGGCGCGCTGGTGATGCTGGTGAAGCAGCATGCCGTCGAATTGGCTTGCGACAATATTCAGGTGAATGGCATCGCGCCTACGGTCGTCGCGACCGAGATGGCGCGGCACTGGCTGGACAACGAAACGACTCGCAAGCAGATCGTAGAACGTATTCCACTGGGACGGGTGGCCGAGCCGAAAGACGTCGTCGGGGCGGCGGTGTTTTTCGCTTCACCCGCTGCGGATTTTGTGACGGGGCAGATTCTCTATCTCGATGGCGGGATCACGGCGAGTCAATAGCGTGGTGAACTATCGACAACCGCGAAGATCCAGCACTGATGCGGTCGACAGGCCGAAAACAGTCCAAATCCCGCGCCAGTGCTAGAGTCTTATAAATTTAGTTAATCGGTCAAGCGCGCAACTCCGAAACCAGCGCATTCTGGAATTTCGCCGCAAATGCGGGATCAGCGAGTCTCTTGTTCGCGACGATGAATACGTCCTCAGCGCGTTGCCCAAGCGTAGTGATGCGCGCATCCCGTAAGTTGACGTCGTAAGCCAGGAATACCCGCGCCATCGACGACAGCAGGCCGGGCCGGTCGGCGCAGCTGACGTTGAGCTCGTAGGTCGCTTTTTGGCGTGCTGGACCAAGCGACACGGTAGGCTCGAACGCAAAATGCCGGACCTGACGGGCAATGCGGCCCGAGTATGGCGAGATTTCTGCCGTCGGCTCCTCAAGCACACGGGCAAGCCCGCGTTCGATCGTGGCGGCCACATCTTTATAGCGGGAAGTCGCGCTGGATTTCGGCAAAATCTGGAACGCATCCAGAGCGTACTGGTGGTTTGTGGTGTAGACCTTGGCTGCGGCAATATCAAACGCGAGCTTGTCGAAGTAGCCGGTAATACGCGCGAACAGGCCTGGCTGGTCCCTCGTCATCACCAGTACCGCAAAACCTTCGTGATCCGCGCCGCCATCTTTGTCGGCCAACTCTGCCAGCGAACGAACACGGACGATCGGCTTATCCGGCGATACGTCGTCTTCGAGTACACGCGCATGCCAGGCCATTTCGGCCGGTTCAAAGCGTTGGAAATAACTGTCTCTTACATGAGCCCAAAGCGGAGGGTTTTCATGCCCACTGTTGCTTTGTGCGTAAAGCGCGAGTGCATCAGTCCGTTTGTTTTCAATCCAGTGCTCATTTGGGACAGCGTCGCCGCGCAGCAATTTGCTGGCGGCACGAAATAGCTGCTCCAACAGTTTTGCCTTCCAGGTATTCCAGACATGTGGACTGGTGCCACGAACATCCGCTACAGTGAGCAGATAAAGCGCGGTCAGATAGCGTTCGCTGCCCATACGTTGCGCAAAATGGGCGATCACTTCCGGGTCAGACAAATCCTGCTTCTGTGCCACTGACGACATCTGCAGGTGCATCTCAACGAGCCAGGCGACGAGATCGGTGTCGGCAGGGGAGATGGCGATTTTCTCGCAAAACTGCCGGGCATCTTTCTTTCCAAGCATTGAGTGGTCGCCACCCCGGCCCTTGGCTATGTCGTGAAACAACGCAGCCAGATATAGCACTTCCGGACGCGCAAACTCCCGGGCCAGTTCGTGGCAAAACGGAAACTCGTGGGCGAAGCGCGGCAACACCAGCCGCCGCAAATTACGGATCACCATCAGGATGTGTTCGTCGACTGTGTAGACGTGGAACAGATCGTGCTGCATTTGCCCGGTGATTCGACCGAACGCGGGAATGTAGCGGCCTAGCACACCGTAGCGGCTCATGCGTCGCAGCGTAAAGGTGACTTTCTCGCTCTGCAGAATCTTCAGGAACAACCGGCTGGTTTCGGCATCTTCGCGAAACTTCTTGTCGATCAGGCGTACCGCCCGCCACAGTGCGCGCAAGGTTTCCGGCTCAAAAAATTCCGCCTCCTTGACACTTTGCAAGGCGAGAAAGGCACGAAAGATGGCATGTGGCTCGCGCTTGAAGATATTTTCGTCTCGTGCCGCGATGTTGCCATTGACGACATCGAATTCGCCGTCGATTTTTTTGACCTGGTCCTTACGCCTGTGCGAGATGCGCTCAAGTAAGGTGGGTAACAGGATCGAATTCATTTGCCAGATCGCTTTTGCGGTCAGGTAGTAGCGGCGCATCAGCACTTCTGAGGGCAGCTTGTTCTTGCTGCCAGAGAGTTTTAGCTCTTTGGCTAGTTCAGTTTGGTAGTCGAACACCAGCCGGTCTTCGCGCCGTTTGGCAAGGTAGTGCAAGCGGATGCGGATATCGATTAGTACGCGCCGGTGACGGCTGATCATTTTCAGCTCGTACGGCGTAATCAGCCCTTGTGTTTGCAGGGCTTGCCAGTCATCACCCAGGTTGGCCGCCTTGGACAACCACAGTACCGTCTGCAAATCGCGCAGGCCACCGGGGCTCTCTTTGATATTTGGCTCAAGATTCAGTGTCACATCGTTGTGGCGGGCGCGACGGCGCTTCTGCTCGTCAATTTTTGCCGCGAAAAAAGCGCTGACCGAGCGCGATTTCTTGAGCGCAAGCTGAAGCTGAGACACCAGATCCAAATCGCCCCAGATGCTACGCATTTCCAGCAGGCCGGTGGCGACCGTAACATCTTTGCCAGCTTCCTCGACGCACTCGCCAATCGTGCGTACCGAGATGCCCGGTTCAAGACCCACATCCCATAGCAGGCTGACAAACGCCTCTACAGATGCTGCCGGTGGCGTACCTTCAGGCAGCAGGACCAGAAGATCGATATCGGACGCTGGAAACAGGAAGCCGCGGCCGTAGCCACCGACGGCGGCAATCGCGACATTGCCTGGCAGGCCAATGTCGCTGGCGATGCGGTTGATGGCTTGATCGACAATAGCGGCATGGCGACGTAAATTCCGGTCCGGTTGTGGCCGCTTCCGGTAGGCCTCCTGCAAGGCCGCGCGCTGTGCCAGCAGCCAGTCGCGAATGTGTTTGGCGTATGCCGCCCGTGTCAGCGCACTGCGCTGTTCGACGTCGGCGTCAGGAACTGCGCGCGGAACCACGATGGTTTATCTGGCGTGAAATCAGGAAAGATTGGCCGGCATTGGAGGCGTGCCTGCCGATTGCGTCAGCACTTCAAATCCATCCTCGGTGACCAGCACGGTATGCTCCCATTGGGCCGACAGGCTATGGTCTGCAGTGACCACGGTCCAGCCATCGCCGAGCATGCGGATATCTTTTTTACCCGCATTGATCATCGGCTCAACGGTGAAAATCATGCCTGCCTTTAGTGTCATGCCCGCACCGGCCTTGCCGTAATGCAAGATCTGCGGATCCTCATGGAATTTCTTGCCAATGCCATGGCCGCAAAACTCCCGGACAATAGTAAAACCCTGGCCTTCTGCAAAGGACTGGATGGCGTGACCAATATCACCAAGGGTTGCGCCCGGCTTCACCTTGCAGATGCCGCGCCACATGGATTCGTAGGTGCTCTCGCAGAGACGCTTGGCTTGGATTGAGGGCTCGCCGATATAAAACATGCGACTGGTGTCACCGTGATACCCGTCCTTGATCACCGTCACGTCGATATTGATCACGTCGCCGTGTTTCAATACCTTCTCGCCAGGAATGCCGTGGCAGACTTGATGATTGACGGAAGTGCACACTGACTTCGGGTACGGTCTATGGCCTGGTGGCGCGTAATTCAGCGGCGCGGGGATGGTGCCCTGCACGTTCACCATGTAATCGTGACAGAGCTCGTCGAGTTTGCCGGTGGTCACGCCTGACTTTACGTGCGGCGTAATGAAATCCAGCACTTCGGATGCGAGCCGCCCAGCGACGCGCATGTTTTCGATGTCTTCGGGGGTTTTTAGAGAGACGTTCACAATATCGTTTCGTTGCAAAAACAAGGGCGAAGTATAGCGGGATAGCAGGCAAAGAGGTTACCGTCCGGCGTCCAATTTTGCCAACTCCTGTTTCCTCGCATGTTGCTTGTAGACCTCGCGCTGCAACCAAAGCAACATTCGCTTGGACTCGAAATGCTCACTTTTGCCGAGCACTTTTGCAACGCCTGCCGGTGAAAAGCCACGATACCTGGTCTCATCAATCGTGTTGTATTCGTGAATGTCGTAGAGGCTTTCAAGCAAGACGCTGGGTTGTTCTCCGATCACGCGAAGTAAGTCTGCGTCGACCACCCAAAGCTCTCGTCCAACTTCAATGATGCGAATTTGCGTGCCCGCGAATTCGTAATAATTGCCGTGCCATTCGGCGTATGGCTGTCGTTTTGCCCAATGAACCCAGGCGCCTCCCGCCTCAATAATGGGCTTGGATAGCAATACCCCGGCGATCGGGATAGCAAGTACGAACGGGATCATGCCCAGGTAGTGAAAAACTGCCCACAGGATCGCCGCCGCCAGCGTCAGGCGGGTAACAAACATCAGTGCAATGCGCCAAGTTTCCATAAAGCGATTGATTTTCCTCAGTTTTTCGGGCTATAATAGCAGGCTGTTTCGACTCGAATTCAAACTTGGGTTCGAGCAATGCAAATCCGCACCCTTGCACCGTTAAGGTCTTTACCGGCAGGCAAATCGCCGTGAGAGTCTTGCGAGGGGAGGCTAACCTTAACTTTTGGAGTTTTTCATGTCGGTAACCATGCGTCAAATGCTGGAGGCGGGCGTCCACTTCGGACACCAAACCCGTTTCTGGAATCCGAAAATGGCACCATACATTTTCGGTGCCCGCAACAAAATCCATATTATCAATCTTGAGAAGTCGCTCCCGATGTACCAGGACGCGCTCAAGTTTGTTCGCCAGTTGGCATCCAACAAAGGCACCATCCTGTTCGTCGGCACCAAGCGCCAGGCCCGTGAAATCGTGCTGGAAGAAGCGCAGCGCGCCGGCATGCCTTATGTCGATTTCCGCTGGTTGGGCGGCATGATGACCAACTACAAGACGGTCAAAGGCTCAATCAAGCGCCTGAAGGAGCTTGAGGCAATGGTCGACGACGGCTCGCTCGAAAAACTGTCCAAGAAAGAAGCCCTGATGTATTCCCGCGAACTGGAAAAACTCCAGCGCTCGATGGGCGGCATCAAGGACATGGGTGGCGTACCGGACGCGATTTTCGTGATCGACGTCGGTTATCACAAGATTGCCGTCACCGAAGCTAGAAAACTCGGCGTACCAATCATTGGCGTGGTCGATACCAATAACTCGCTCGACGGTGTGGATTACGTGATCCCCGGTAACGACGATTCGACCCGCGCAATCCGCCTTTATGCCCGCGGTGTGGCTGATGCGATCCTCGAAGGCAAGAGCGCCGTGATTCAGGAAATGGTTGCTCCCGGAGGCGAGTTGGTCGAAGTCACCGAGGAAGAAGCGAAGTAAGTTTTGATTCCGGAAAAAAGGGGCTCCGGCCCCTTTTTTTTAAGTTGCAGTGTTCAAGAAGTCATCAGGTCGCCCGGCCAACGCCGGACGGTCGCAGTTAACAGAATAGGAAACGGAAATGGCAGAGATTACGGCAGCAATGGTCAAGGAACTGCGCGTGAAAACAGACGCGCCAATGATGGAATGCAAAAAAGCGCTGACCGAAGCAGGCGGCGACCTGGAAAAAGCAGAAGAAATACTGCGTGTGAAGCTGGGTAGCAAAGCCAGCAAAGCGGCCAGCCGCGTGGCAGCCGAAGGCGTAGTCTCCATTCACATTTCCGGCGACCAAAAACTTGGCGCAATCGTTGAGGTGAATTGCGAAACTGATTTCGTGGCAAAGAACGACGATTTTCTCGCGCTCTCGGCCAAACTCGCTGAGATAGTCGCCACGCAGAATCCTGCTGACGTCACAGCACTGTCAGCGTTGGCCATCAACGGCACCAGTGTTGAAGAAACCCGCAAGGCGCTAGTTGGCAAGATCGGTGAAAACATCTCGATTCGGCGCTTCGTACGCATACCCGCCAAAGGGACGCTGAACAACTATATTCACGGCGGCGCCAAAGTTGGCGTGCTGGTCGATATTACCGGTGGCGACGTGACCATGGCAAAAGACGTTGCGATGCATATTGCAGCCTCGAAGCCGGTCGCGCTGTCGATGGCTGATGTCCCGGTTGCGCTGGTTGAAAAGGAACGTGAAATCGCGCGTCAAAAGGCGGCCGAATCCGGCAAGCCTGCTGAAATTGTCGCCAAGATGGTTGAAGGATCTGCTGCGAAATTCATGAAGGAAGTGGCTTTGCTGTCACAACCTTTCGTGAAGGACGACAAGCTGACGATCGAAGCACTTCTCAAGTCCAAGGGCGCGTCGATCAATGCATTCACGCTCTATGTGGTTGGCGAAGGTATTGAAAAGAAGGTGTCGGATTTTGCGGCTGAAGTCGCAGAAGCAGCCGCGGCAGCGGCACGATAAGCAGCATTTTCGGGGAGACGATAACCACGTTCCTCGATTTGTTTTGGTCCAAATTTTTGCCTGATTGCAGCCACAATTTTCGATCAGACTTGAAAATCCCAAAGGAAGAGCGATGCTGACAACGAAGCCGAAGTATCAACGTATCCTCCTTAAGTTGTCCGGCGAAGCGTTGATGGGTGGAGACGCATTCGGCATCAATCGGCCTACGATTGAACGTATCGTCGGTGAAATTAAGGAAGTTGCCGACATGGGCGTGGCGATGGGAATCGTCATCGGTGGCGGCAACATTTTCCGCGGTGTGTCTACCAGTGCAGCAGGGATGGATCGTGCCACGGCCGATTACATGGGCATGCTGGCAACGGTCATCAATTCATTGGCATTGCAGGATGCACTGGCCAAAGCCGGCTTGACGCCTCGCATACAGTCCGCTATCAATATCGAGCCGGTGGTTGAGCCCTATATTCGCGGCAAGACCATGCGTTATCTCGAAGAAGGCAAAGTGGTTGTGTTCGCTGCCGGTACCGGCAATCCCTTCTTCACCACCGATACCGCTGCCGCCTTGCGTGGCCGCGAGATGGAGGCCGAAATCGTATTGAAAGCCACCAAGGTTGATGGCGTCTATACCGCTGACCCTAAACTCGACAAAACGGCGACCCGCTATCATCAGCTCACGTTTGATGAAGTCATGGTTAAAAATTTGAAGGTCATGGATGCGACCGCTATTGCACTTTGTCGCGACCAAAAACTACCAATCAATGTCTTTTCGATCTTCAAGCAGGGTGCGCTCAAAAGAGTGGTGATGGGCGAAGATGAAGGTACACTAGTACACGCTTAAGAAATTTTCTGGAGTAAGCGCATGAACGTCGCAGACTTGAAAAAGCAATCCGAACAGAAAATGGGCAAATCGCTCGACACCTTGCGGAACGATCTCGGAAAGGTTCGAACCGGTCGCGCGCATACCGGGCTGCTGGATCATATTCAGGTCGACTACTATGGCGCAATGATGGGATTGAAGCAGGTCGCCAACGTGACCCTGTCGGATTCGCGCACCATCACCGTCCAACCTTGGGAAAAGAAACTCTCGAACGTGATCGAGAAGGCCATCCGTGATTCCGGTCTAGGTCTGAATCCGACGTCGGTCGGCGATTCGATTCGGGTGCCGATGCCAGCGCTGACCGAAGAGCGCCGCAAAGAGTTGGCCAAGGTGGTGAAGAGCGACGGTGAACATGCCAAGGTCGCCATCCGCAATATCCGCCGCGATGCCAACACCACATTAAAGGATGCACTCAAGGCAAAAACGATTCCTGAGGATGACGAAAAGCGCGCCCAGGACGATATTCAGAAATTGACCGATCGGTTTATCAAAGACGTTGACCATGCCGTCGCCGAAAAAGAAAAAGAGCTGATGTCGGTTTAGGCCGCATTCTTCACAGATCATTTCTTCAGGCGAGCCGCAAACATGCATGACAGTTCCACCCAGATTATCCCGGACGTAGGCGATACGCCCAGGCATGTCGCCATCATCATGGATGGTAACGGTCGCTGGGCCAAGCAGCGCTTCATGCCGCGTGTGGCGGGGCATAAGCGCGGCGTGAATGCGGTGCGGGAGACGGTCAGTGCATGCGGCGAGCTCGGTATTCAATACCTGACGTTATTTGCGTTTTCCAGCGAGAACTGGCGGCGTCCTGCAGATGAGGTTTCGCTACTCATGCAATTGTTCATGCGTGCACTCGAAAACGAAGTAGCCAAATTGCATGAAAACGAAATTCGCTTTAAAGTCATCGGCGATTTATCGCCGTTTGATGTGCGCATTCGCGACTTGATCGCACGCGGTGAAGAGTTGACCCGCGATCATCGCAAGTTGACCCTGACTGTCGCAGCGAACTACGGCGGGCGCTGGGATATTTTGCAGGCCGGCAACAAAGCGCAAAAAGAAAAACACCAGCAGCTACGCGCCCTTCAGGGCAAAAGTGATTCGGAAGCCGCGCCAATGCTTGAGAGTCCACAAATATCCGAAGAAGAACTGGCCCGGCATCTGTCGATGGCATATGCGCCGGAGCCGGATCTATTCATCAGAACCGGCGGCGAAGAGCGCATCAGCAATTTCCTCCTCTGGCAACTGGCCTATACCGAGTTTCATTTCACGCCTGAGCTTTGGCCAGACTTCGGTCGCGCAAGTCTGCTCAAGGCAATCGATTCTTACCGTCGTCGCGAGCGCCGCTTTGGGCGAACCAGCGAGCAATTGGCAACATCACTTGCGTCTTCTGATGCCACGGCTGCGTAGCCTGGCTCACCGACTGAAATGAAGCTGGTGCCACCGTGTTAAAGACGCGCGTCATCACCGCACTGCTACTACTGCCGATCATTTTGATCGCGCTTTTCCTGTTTCCGGACTGGGCATGGGGGGTATTTACGCTCGGTATCGCGATAATTGCGTGCTGGGAATGGGGCCGGTTTTGCCAGTTGTCAACGGCAACGACGGGCATTTACTGGGCGCTTTCGTTGTTCATTGCGGCCGTGGTGTTTTTTGGCTATCAAACTGGGGCCGTGTTCGGTTTCGGCTTCAAATCGCTGGTTCTGGGTGGATTTCTCCTTGCCGCTGGGTTCTGGTTAATTGTTGTGCCGATATGGCTATTGAAGTTATGGCGGCCTCAAGTGCGTTGGGCAATTGCCGTCGCAGGCTGGGTGGTGATTTTTCCGACAGGGTTGGCATTACTGTATCTGCGCAACGTTAGTCCATGGCTACTGCTGTCGTTTGCCGCCATCGTCTGGGTGGCTGATATCGCCGCTTATTTTTCCGGCAAGGCTTTTGGCAAAAACAAGCTTGCGCCGGCAATCAGCCCCGGCAAGACCATTGAGGGCGCAGTGGGTGGAGTACTCGGGGTCATTGTGTACTTCTTTCTCTGGCTTAGCCTGCTAGCCAATACCTATCTGGGACGACAGGTATGGGCACAGGACATTCGCGAAAACCTGGTGGCGCTATTGGTGTTCTTTCTAGTGCTTGGCGTGCTATCCATCATCGGCGATTTGTTTGAATCGTGGATGAAACGCGGCGCGGGAATGAAAGACTCCAGCAACCTGTTGCCCGGTCACGGCGGCATTCTTGATCGCATTGATGCACTGACCTCAACGCTGCCGCTGGCGGGCCTTTATGTCCTGTTACAGGCGAAAGCGTAAAACGATGGCCCTGAAAAATGTCACGATACTCGGCTCAACCGGCTCCATTGGTGTCAGCACGCTAGACGTGATCGCCAGGCATCCGGACCGCTTTCGCGTCTTTGCACTTTCCGCCGTGTCGAGAATCGAAGAGCTCGCCGCGCAATGCGTGCAGTTCAAACCTCGTTTCGCGGCGTTACCGGACCCGGCGCGTGCTGAGCAACTGCGCTTACGCCTGAAAGCGATGGCTTGCGACACCGAAGTAATCGCCGGAGAACACGCTCTTTGTGATATCGCGTCCCATGACGACACCGATGTGGTGATGGCGGCAATCGTCGGTGCGGCGGGACTACCCTCTTCGCTCGCCGCAGCGCGCGCCGGCAAGACCGTGCTGCTTGCCAACAAGGAGGCGTTGGTGATGGCGGGTGCCATTTTCATGAACGCTGTCCGTGATAATGCCGCTTCGCTCTTGCCGATCGACAGCGAACACAACGCTGTCTTTCAATCGCTGCCCCGCAACTTCGGTGATGGCCTTTCAAGTGTCGGCGTGCGCAGGATTATCCTCACGGCTTCGGGCGGGCCCTTCCGGTCGCGGTCGATCAGCGACCTCCACAACGTGACACCGGACCAGGCTTGTGCCCATCCAAATTGGGTGATGGGGCGGAAAATTTCCGTTGATTCGGCGACCATGATGAACAAGGGGCTTGAGGTCATCGAAGCGCATTGGCTGTTCAACGCGCCTGCCGACATGATCGAGGTGGTGCTGCATCCGCAGAGCATTGTGCACTCGATGGTCGAATATCTGGACGGTTCAGTGATCGCCCAACTGGGCAACCCGGACATGCGTACGCCGATTGCCTACGGTCTGGGTTTCCCGGAACGTATCCACGCCGGCGTTGGGATGCTCGATCTGGCCAAGGCCGGTAAGCTGGAGTTTTCTGCCATGGATATAGACAGATTTCCCTGCGTGCGTCTGGCCTACCAGGCGTTACGGCTGGGGGGCACAGCGCCTTCGGTTCTGAATGCCGCCAATGAAGTCGCGGTGGAGGCTTTTCTGAACGGCGCAATGGCATTTACCGATATTCCGCGCGTGATCGAAGATGTGCTTGGCGACGCGAACATAGACGCCGCTACCACGCTTGAAGCCGTGCTGGCGGCAGATGCAAATGCTCGCGCCGCCGCGCGTGAACGAATTGGACGTTCTCATATCCAACGAGCTGCGGCCAACTAAACCCTTCGCGCCAGACTCACGCCACCCATGTCGTTCACCTCCTTGCTCACGACCATCGCCGCTTTTGCATTGGCTATTGGCGTTCTTGTGACGATTCATGAGCTAGGCCACTATTGGGCGGCACGCTTTTGCAATGTCAAAATTCTGCGATTTTCGATTGGCTTTGGCCGCGCCCTGTGGATGAAAAAAGCGGGCGCGGACCAAACCGAATGGGTGATCGGCGTATTGCCACTCGGCGGCTACGTAAAGATGGCCGATGAGCGCGATGGCAGCGCCGAACTAGTCGACAAAGCGCGTGCGTTCAACAACAAGACGGTGTGGCAACGTATCGTTATCGTGCTTGCCGGGCCCATGGCCAATTTCCTGCTGGCGGCACTCTTGTATTGGGGCTTGTTTGTGTCAGGTTCGCCGGGGGCCAGGCCGTATCTGGCGGCACCACCGCCGAATACGGTTGCGTTGACAAGCGGATTTACGGAGTTTGACCTGATTACCCAGGTTGGTGACAAGCCGGTACGCACCTGGAGCGACGCTCGTCTCGCCTTGATCGAGGCTGCAGTCAATCGTGGCGATATCACGATTGAAGTCGAAGAGTCGACAGGAAACCGGCAGTCGAAACGCCTCAACCTGGATTCGGTTGGCGCAGACGATCTCGACAAGGACTTTCTGGCAAAAGTCGGCATTCTGGCTTACCGCATGAAAGTACTGCCGCTGTTGGGCGAAATCGTCGAGGGCAGTGCCGCAAGCCGCGCAGGCTTGCGCATCGGCGATCGCGTGCTTGCAGTGCAGGGCAAGCTGACCGACAAGTGGGAAACGCTGGTCACACAGATTTCATCGCGGCCCGGCGTGGCGACCGACCTCGTCATACTGCGGGCCGGATCGCAGATCAATTTGTCGGTGACACCGGACAGCGTCAGCGAAAATGGCAAGACATTTGGCCGCATCGGCGTGAAACCACAGCTGGACAAGAGTATTGCTGACAAATTGACGACCGTCGTGCGCTATGGACCGCTGGAAGCCATTCCGCGTGCCTGGACCAAGGTATGGGATATGTCGATCTTCAGTCTGAAGATGATGGGCCGCATGATTACCGGCGACGTTTCATGGCGAAACCTGTCAGGTCCCATCACGATCGCCGATTATGCCGGGCAATCGGCACAGTTGGGCTGGATACCGTACATAACTTTTCTGGCGTTGATCAGCATCAGTCTTGGCGTACTCAATCTACTCCCCATACCGGTCTTGGATGGGGGGCAGTTGATGTATTATATTGCGGAGATTCTCAAGGGCAGTCCCGTCTCTGAAAAAGTGATGGAAATCGGCCAGCAGGTCGGCCTCACTTTGCTGCTTGGTCTAACGGCATTTGCCTTTTATAACGACATACACCGCCTCGTCACCGGCTAATAATTGATGCGCTTTAATAACACCCCCAAATTGCTTTCGGCTCTTCTTGCCGCTCTCTTTTCCGCCACTGCTTTTGCTATCCAACCGTTCGTAATCAAAGACATCCGTGTCGAAGGTGCGCAACGCACCGAAGCAGGGACGGTGTTTAGCTATCTGCCGGTCAAAGTTGGCGAGAGTATGGATGACGACAAGGCCGCGGCGGCTATCAAGGCGCTGTATGCAACCGGCTTCTATTCCGATGTGCGCCTGGAAGTCGAAAACGATGTGTTGATCGTGTTTCTGGTGGAGCGCCCTGCCATTTCGCAGATCGATATCAACGGGGCCAAGGAGTTCACCAAGGACAACTTGAAAGATGGCCTGAAGACAGCGGGGATTTCCGAGGCAAAAATATTTGATCGCTCGCTGCTGGACCGCGCCGAAAAAGAGATCAAGCGCCAGTACACGAGTCGCGGATTTTATTCTGCAAAAGTCACCACGACCGTGACACCGATCGAGCGCAATCGCATTTCCCTCACCTTCACCATTGACGAAGGTGAGGTTTCCAAGATTGTCGACATCAACATTATCGGCGCTACGGCGTTTTCCGAATCGACGTTGCTCAAAGAGTTTGAACTGACGACGGGCGGCTGGTTTAGCTGGTTCACGAAAGATGACCAGTATTCCAAACAGAAATTATCCGGGGACCTCGAAAAATTGAAGTCGTACTACCTCAATCGCGGCTATCTTGAGTTCAATATCGAATCGACGCAGGTTTCGATTACGCCCGACAAAGAGAAGATTTACATCACGGTAAACATCAACGAAGGCCCGGTTTACAAAATTACCGATATCAAGTTTCAGGGTGACCTGAAGATTACCGAAGCGGAAATGCGTTCGCTGCTGCTGTTCAAACCAGGCGAGACCTTTTCCCGCCAGAAGATTGTCGATTCCGTGAAGCAGATCAGCGATCGCCTGGGGAACGACGGTTATTCTTTTGCCAATATCAATCCGGTGCCTGACCCGGATCGTACCAACAAGACGGCGTCTTTTACGATGTTCGTCGATCCTGGCCGGCGCGTGCATGTTCGTCGCATCAACGTGCAAGGCAACTCGCGTACCCGCGACGAGGTTGTCCGCCGCGAAATGCGCCAACTTGAATCAGCGTGGTACTCCAATGAAAAGATTGCCCGCTCCAAAGAGCGTCTTGAACGTACCAGCTTTTTTGAAGATATCACCGTTGAAACGCCTTCGGTTCCCGGCTCCAACGATCAGGTAGATTTAAACGTTACGGTTAAAGAGCGCAATACCGGCAGTCTGCAGTTCGGCGTCGGTTATTCAAGTGCCGAGAAACTGACGGTGAGCGCGTCGGTATCGCAGGCAAATATTTTTGGTAGCGGCAACCAGCTTTCTTTCCGGATCAATAACAGCACGATCAGCAAAGCCTATGAGGTTTCCTATCTCAACCCCTACTGGACTGCAGATGGTATCGCCAGGGGCTTTGACGTCTATCAGCGCGACTTGAATACCGCAAGCCTGAACACCGGGTCATACAATTCGGTATCGACGGGCCTTGGTGTGCGGTTTGGCGTGCCCGTCACGGAATACGACGGGATCAACTTCGGTGTAGGCATTGAGCGTACAAAATTGGGACTCGATAGCGTCAGTCCGGTCCGTTATATCGATTACGTAAACACGTTTGGCGCCCGGAGCGATACGTTGCGTGGATCGTTGGGGTTTTCACGCGATACCCGTGACAGCATCTACTTTCCGAGGAGCGGATATCTGATTGAAGCCGGCCTGGAAGCCGGTTTGCCTGGCGGAGACGTAAAATTTTATCGTTTCCAGAGTAAAGCGCAGTACCTTCGCCCGATCTGGGGCCCCATCGTGCTGAATGTAAATGCCGAATTTGGTTACGCGAACGGTTACGGCGGCAAGCCTTTGCCATTTTTCAAGAATTTCTATGCTGGCGGCGTGGACTCGGTACGCGGGTTTGAGCAAAGCTCTCTCGGTCCCAGGGATATCAATGGCGAATACGTCGGTGGTAATCGCCGCATCGTCGGCAACTTGGAGTTGCTATTCCCCATGCCGGGCGTAAAAGGCGACAAATCAGTTCGCCTTTCAACATTTATAGATGTGGGCAATGTGTTCGCCGTCAACGAGAAGATCAAGTTAAGCGATCTGCGCAGTTCAGTGGGTTTTGCGGTAAGTTGGTTTTCGCCGGTCGGACCGTTAAAGTTCAGCCTGGCAAAACCCATCAAGCAGAAAGCTGACGATAAAGTCGAACGTTTCCAATTCTTGCTGGGTCGCGTATTCTGATATGGTTGGTTTGCGCTTATTGCGGAGAGGTCAAGAATGACACATTCAATGCGCCTGATGGTTGTGTGTTTGGCACTGGCGGCATCGGCGTCCGCGATGGCGATTGACACCAAAGTTGGATTCGTTAATCGGGAGCGGATACTCCGTGAAGCCGCGCCGGCAAAACGTGCACAAGTAAAACTCGAAAAGGAGTTTGCCAACCGACAGGCAGAGCTCAACAAGATGGAAAAGCAGGGCCGCGATCTGGAGAGTACGCTGCAGAAAGAAGCGGTAACGCTGCCGGAGGCGGATCGCGTCGCCAAGGAGCGCCAGCTCGCGCAATTGACGCGTGATTTTCAGCGTATGCAGCGGGAATTTCGCGAGGATCTAAGTCTGCGCCAGAGCGAGGAGCTCGCCTCGCTCCAGGAGCGGGCAAATAAAGTAATCAATGAAATCGCTGAAAAAGAAAAATTCGATTTGATTCTGCACGAAGCCACCTACGCCAGTCCGCGCATAGATATCACCGACAAAGTGATCAAGGCACTCGCGGACAAATGAGCAGCTGTCGGTCCTAACGCCAACTGGAGCCGGACGGCTCCAGTTGACTTTCCGGCGTATGCGCGACAATAGAGGGATGCACTTCCTGCGTCTTCAGCCTTGCAGAAAGTGATATAACAATCCAATGTTCTTGAGAGACATCATTTCAAAACTGGGTGGCGAAGCCATCGGTGAAGTTGCCCGACCGCTCCTGGGCGTCGGTACGGTCGTTGGCGCTGCAGATACCCAAATTACGTTTCTGGCAAATCCCAAGTATCGAGCGGCCTTGGCAAAAACCGGCGCAGCTGCCGTCATCGTTGGCGTGAATGATCGGGATGCCACATCCAAACCACGCATCGTCGCGAATAACCCTTACGCCTACTTTGCACGGGTAGCGCAATTGTTTCAGGCGTCTACCGTTGTTGCCGGTGGTATTCATGCAAGCGCCGTGGTGCATCCTGGTGCCATGATTGCCTCCTGCGCCTACGTTGCGGAATTTGTCTCCATCGGCGCGAACGCGAGTATTGGTGAACGCGTGCAAATCGGTGCCGGCACTGTTATCGGTGAAAACGTATCGATAGGTGCGGACAGCGTCATTGCTGCGCGCGTAACGATCTATGCGCATTGCCAAATTGGTCAGCGCGCAATCGTGCATTCCGGCGTTGCGATCGGTGCAGATGGGTTTGGGTTCGCTTCAGATTTCAGCGGAACTGAGGGCTGCTGGGTAAAGATTCCGCAGACGGGCTGGGTGATCATCGGTGATGACTGCGAAATCGGCGCCAACACCACTATCGACAGGGGTGCGATTGACGACACGATCATCGGCAATGATGTAAAACTGGATAATCAAGTCCAGGTGGGCCACAACTGCATCATTGGCGACCATACGGTGATCGCCGGATGTGTTGGTATTGCTGGTAGTACCACGATAGGCAAGCGAGTGATGGTGGGTGGTGCAGCGGGCTTCACGGGGCACTTGTCCGTGTGTGATGGCGCTATTATTTCAGCGATGACATTGGTGACAAAATCGATAACCGAGCCAGGAATGGTGACGGCGGTCATGCCGCAGATGAAGCACGCGGACTGGCTCAAAAATATTGCGCATCTGCGGCGACTCGACAAGCTTGCCAGCGATGTCAACGAGATCAAGAAAAAAGGGAGTGCCGCGTGAGTACAGTGATGGAGATCGCCGAAATCAAGGAATACCTGCCGCATCGGTATCCATTCCTGCTGGTAGATCGCGTGTTGGAACTGGAACCTGAGAAGCGCATCGTCGCACTCAAAAATGTCACGATCAACGAACCCTTCTTTGAGGGGCATTTCCCGCACTATCCGGTGATGCCGGGCGTGCTGATTGTCGAGGCGATGGCGCAAGCGGCGGCGCTGCTGTCATTCAAAAGTATGGGCACCAAACGCGATGACAACACTGTCGTCTATCTGGTTGGTGTGGACGGTGCTAGGTTCAAGCGTCCGGTCGTTCCGGGTGACACGCTGATTCTGGAAGCGGAAAAAGTGTTCGAAAAACGCGGCTTGATCAAGTATGCGGTTCGCGCAAAAGTTGGCGATCACGTTGTGTGCGAAGCAACATTGCTGTGTACCCAACGTACCATTTCCAAGCCATAAATGACGCGTAACTCGTGAGCATTCATCCAACCGCAATTGTCGATCCACGCGCCCGACTAGGGGCAGGCGTTAGCATCGGCGCCTACACGGTGATCGACGGGGAAGTTGAAATTGCTGATGGCAGCAGCGTTGGTCACCACTGCGTCATCACCGGTCGCACAAGCATTGGCCGTGACAATCGCATCTACCATTTTGTCTCGCTCGGCGAAGCCAATCAGGACAAGAAATACGCCGGTGAACCGACGCGACTCGAGATCGGTGATCGCAACACCATTCGTGAATTTTGCAGCTTCAATCGCGGTACCGCGCAAGATCGTGGCGTAACCACCATCGGCGACGACAATTGGCTGATGGCGTACGTGCACATAGCCCACGACTGCGTGATTGGTAACAAGACTACGATTGCCAACTGTACGCAGCTGGCCGGACACGTTCAAATCGGCGATTGGGCAACCTTGGGCGGATTTACCGGTGTGCACCAGTTTGTGAAAATCGGTGCACATGTGATGTGCGGCGTGTCGAGTGTCGTGTTGATGGATCTACCACCCTATGTCACGGCAGGCGGCAATCCGCTCGCCGCAGTTGGCATCAATGCGGAAGGGCTCAAGCGGCGCGACTTTTCACCGGAGCAAATCAGTAACATCAAGCGCGCCTACAAAACGCTTTATCGGTCGGGGCTCACGCTCGCCGAAGCCAGAGTGCAGTTAGCGGAAGAAGCCGGGTCCAACCCCGAACTGAAAATTCTGTCTGAGTTTCTTGCTGCTTCCACACGCGGCATTGTCCGGTAAATCAGGGATATGAAAATTGGTATTGTGGCCGGCGAAGCATCCGGCGATCTACTTGGCGCGCTACTGATCAAGTCGTTAAAGACCGAGTATCCGCATCTGGAATTCGTCGGCATTGCCGGGCCGAAGATGCAGTCGGCCGGTGCCGTCTCCTGGTACGCGATGGAAAAGCTCGCTGTGCGCGGTTATGTAGAGGTGCTCAAAAGTTTTCGTGAAATTCTCGGCATCCGTCGTGGTTTGCGCAACCGCATGCTGAAAGAACGGCCGGCGTTTTTTATTGGCATTGATGCCCCCGATTTCAATCTGGCGCTAGAAAAGACTCTCAAGCGCGCTGGCATTCCCACCATTCATTACGTAAGCCCTTCGATCTGGGCCTGGCGTGGTGAGCGCATTCACAAGATCAAGGAATCGGTCAGTCAGATGCTAACGGTATTTCCGTTCGAGTCGGCTATTTACGAGAAAGCCGGCATCCCCGCGAAGTTTGTCGGCCATCCGAGTGCGGATGTGATTCCCCAGACGCCGCAACGTGACGACGCGCGTATGCAGTTGCGAATCAAGCCGAGTGAGCTGATCGTCGCATTGCTGCCCGGCAGCCGCCAGACCGAGCTCGATTACCATGCGGAGCTATTCATCGAAACCGCCAAAACCATGCTCAAGGATTTCCCGTCGGCACGTTTTCTGGTGCCATTGTCTACACGCGAAACACGTGAGCAGTTCGACACGGCCCGCTGGAAACTGCAGGCGCAGGATTTGCCGTTGCAGATTTTGTTTGGTCACGCCAATCTGGCGTTGGCAGCGGCCGATGTCGCGCTGGTCGCCAGTGGCACTGCCACGCTTGAAGCCGCGTTGTTGCGCTGCCCGCATGTGGTTGCCTACCGGATGTCCCCCGCCACCTATCGTTTGATGAAGCGCAAGGCCTATTTGCCGTATGTGGGGCTGCCCAACATTCTGGCCGGCGAGTGGCTGGTGCCGGAGTTATTGCAGGAGGACGCTTCGCCGGAAAATCTCGCACGTGCATTGGGTAACTGGATTCGCCACCCTGACGCAGCCCACAATCTGCGTACACGATTTAGTGCCATCCACGCGCAGCTCGCCGTCAACAATGGCGAACGCGTTCGCGATGCGCTGCGGCCTTTTTTGCGGCAGCAGTCAGGGCCTCATGGGTTGCAAACATCGACGTCCGCGTCGGCCGCGTTGCCCGCTTAGCGAACCCGAAACCGTGAGGGTGCATCTGCAAATTTGCGGTGTCGATGAAGCCGGTCGTGGGCCGCTGGCAGGTGCCGTCTATGCGGCCGCCGTCATTCTCAATCCGGCACGGCCCATTCGCGATCTCGCAGACTCGAAGTTGTTGTCGGCAAAGAAACGCGTCGCGTTGGAAGTTGAAATTCGCCAGCACGCGCTGGCATTTTGTGTGGCGAGCGCCAGCGTATCGGAAATTGACGCGATCAATATCTTGCAGGCCAGTTTGCTGGCGATGAAACGCGCAGTGGAAGGATTGCACGTCTCAGCATTGGCTGCGTACGAAGTCGTGGTCGATGGCCTGCATGTTCCCAACGTCGCATTGCCATCCCGCGCAGTCGTCGATGGCGACAGGTTTATCGCAGAAATCTCCGCCGCTTCCATCCTTGCCAAGACGGCGCGCGACCGTGAAATGTGTCAGCTTGATGGCGTCTATCCGCAGTATGGATTCGCGCGACACAAAGGATATGGCACCCGCATCCACATGGAAGCGCTGATGTCGGTTGGCCCCTGTGAAATCCACCGTCAAAGTTTTGCACCGGTGCGCGAAGCCGCGCGGCGCCAGCTGCTCGCTGCTAGCAGTTAGACGTGAGATCACCGCGCCCTGAGAGGAGTTTTCACACAGATCAAGCACTGGTGCGGGTCACAGGCAAAAAAGCCTCCGTGATCCTCGCCGGTGCTGGAGTTTCAGGTTCATGAAAATAATCCGCGCGCGCGACAACGCGCTCGTGAAACAGCTGATTGCACTAGCGCATTCGTCGCGCGAACGCAAGAAAGCAGGGCTGACGGTGCTTGATGGCATTCACTTGGTGCGCGCTTACATCGACGCGGTTGGCGAACCGGTTGCCGTAATGATCAGCGAATCCACACAGGATCGCCCGGAAGTTGTAGAACTGCTAGGCCGTTGCCCGCATGCCAGCCAGAACTTGTTTGCCGAACCGCTGATGGCCGCCGCCTCTGCACTGGATTCCCCGGCTTTCATGATGGCTATCGTTTCCACGCCGGTCTCGCAGGCCATCCCAGAGGACGCGGACATAGTGCTGGCTCTCGAAGACGTACAGGATCCCGGGAATGTAGGCTCTATGCTGCGCAGTGCCGCCGCAGCTGGCGTCAAACACGTGGCGCTTTCCAGTACCTGCGCATTTGCGTGGTCGCCCAAGGTGTTGCGGGCGGCGCAGGGCGCGCATTTTTCTTTGAACATCAGCGAGGGCTTGGACCTCGTGGCTTTCGTCAAACGCATGCAGGGCCAGTCGCTGGCGCTGGTACCGTCTGGAGCGAAAACAAAAACACTGTTTGAGACGGACTTACGCAATCCCACGGTCTTTCTGATCGGCAATGAGGGTGCGGGCTTGTCCCGCGGGCTGGTTGAAACCGCAGCTGATCGTGTCACCATCCCGATGCCCGGAAAGATAGAATCGCTCAATGCCGCTGCCGTCGGCGCGATTTGTCTTTTTGAGCTGGTGCGGCAACGTCAATTCGCCAGGCGCTAACCGCTAACTACCGGTACCGACATGAGCAATATCGATCAGCCGCAAATGGTTCGCAACTATCGGTTCTATGACCTGGTGATGGTAGGCTTTGTCGCCGTCTATCTCTGCTCGAACCTGATCGGCCCCGCCAAGGCCGCACAAATTGATACGCCGTGGCTGGCATGGCTTGGCATCTCGAATTTTGCCTTTGGGGCGGGTGTGCTGTTCTTTCCGCTCAGCTATGTGTTCGGCGACATACTCACCGAAGTCTATGGTTACGCACGTGCCCGCAAAGTCATCTGGGCAGGATTTGGCGCCATGGCATTCGCCGCGTTGATGGCCACGGTTGTCGTAGCATTGCCGCCGGCCCCGGGCTGGCCCAATCAGGCGGCGTACGAGACGGTGTTCGGGCAGACGCCACGCATTGTCATGGCTTCGATGATCGCCTATTTCTGCGGCGAGTTCGTCAACTCATTCGTGCTCGCGAAAATGAAACTGGCCGATGACGGCAAGCGCATGGGTTGGCGTTTTGTGGTCTCCACCGTATTCGGTGAGGGCGTCGATTCCCTGCTGTTTTACCCGATTGCGTTCTATGGCATCTGGGGCAATGACTTGTTGCTCAAGATAGTCGTCGCGCAGTGGCTGCTGAAAGTAACGGTGGAGGTTGTTATGTTGCCGGTGACGCTACGCATCGTGCGGGCGCTCAAGAAAGCCGAGTCTGAAGACTACTTTGATCGCGACACCAACTTCACGCCATTCTCCCTGAAAACGTGACCAACGTAGACTGGCTGGGAACAGTCGCCGGCATCTTCACGACGATTGCCTTCCTGCCACAGGTATTCAAAGTATGGCGGTCTCGTTCCGCGCGGGACATTTCACTGGGCATGTATGCCATTTTCGCCACCGGCGTTGCCTGCTGGGTAGTCTACGGCTGGATATTGTGGATGTGGCCAGTCATCATCGCCAATGTCGCTACGCTCATTCTGGTCGCTGTCGTCATTGCGATGAAATTGCGCTGGGGCTAAGCCACACTGCCCAGCGGCTTGCCGCAATTCCAGCAAAGCTCGAACTCTCCAGGACTGGCCTCGCCGCAAGCAAAGCAATTCTTGACAGCAGTCTGCTGTGGCTGCTTTTCATATTCGGCGATCACTGCCCGCGCATGCTGTTCCTGGTGCAATTGCGAAATCCACAACTGGGGATACGCAGAACCCATCGGCACATCGCCCATCGCGGCCATGGCGTATTCGTTAAACACGTGTACGGCGATACCGGCTTGTTGGAGCAAGTCGCGCACCAAATGGGCTTCGACGAGATTGGCAGCGGTATAGACATGTTTCATCGGGGCATCCTAGAAACGGTAGTTGGATGGGTATGAGTGTGCGTTTTTGCGGCTTTCTGGCGAGGCGCGACGACGGCGCAGACTGTACTCTGCTAGGAGTAGCAACGCTGCCAGGGAGTCGCAAAAGTGTGCAATCACGCCCATAGCGGTCTTGCATACAGGATGAACGGTTAGGACATCACGACTTTCAAACATTTCCAACCCTTGTTGACAGAGGCGAGCGGTCAACTGCCGTTTCTAGGATTATGATCGCATGCAAAACCAAAATGAAAAAGGCCACACGAAATTCATCGTGCGGCCTTTTCTTGACTGCCGGACCAGCTAAATTTTTTGCTTTAGAAGCCGAACGTCACGGCTGCAGTGACGCCATCCTGTTTCACATTCTGCTTGCTGGACACTGCTGTATAGGCCACTGATAGCCCGACACGTTCAGTAAGCATGCCGCGAATACCAATCGTGCCAGTAACCCAGGAGTCGTCGCCTTTGTACCCGGGGATGTCGTAGTTCAATCCCGCTGTGACGGATACCGGGTTGGCAGTAACGAAACGATCATCGTTGGCCAACTCCTTGTCCACCGACAAGCGAGCGTAAGGTGTCCAGCTGCCCAGCGCCACCGATGCTCGCAATCCCATGCTAGCTACCCGCGAGCGGCGGTTTTGATCGAAAATATTCAGATCAGCCGAACCGGAACCTGATTCCGTGAACCCAGAGACATTGACGACTTGTTGTGTAATCGACGCGAAAGGACCGACCGTCGCGGCACCGAAACCGTGATCGTATCCGGCAGCAAACGTCAATGAAACGTTTGAGCCGTTGGTGCTCGACGACGCGACACGATTGACGCTGCCCAGCTTCACGTATCGTTGCACACTCTTGAATTTGAGATCAGCAGAGGTCGCCATGAAGCTGCCGTAAAAACCATCCGATTTCAACGAGGCAAACAGTGAGACCGCCGTCTCATCCAGATTGAATCTTCCCGACGCGCCCAGATTTGTATCGGCAGTCGAGGTACCTACTGCCGCGCCGATGGTGAAGATATCAGAACCACGCATGGTGATGCCGACCGAGCCGCCGCGATTCTTGGTGTTCGACTGTGGGGACAGGGAATTGAGGCCAATGTCATACTTGCCGCCGTCACCAGCAGCAAAGGCGACGACTTTGCCGACCGCCGCTCTTTGTCCAGCTTGCAGGCCTTCTTCGAGCGTACGGATGTGCGATGCGCGTGACGACAGTGGTACTTCCGTCATCGTCGAGTAGGTGTTGGGGCCCTCGATCAACGATTTGACGAAGTCTGCCACGATCGCATGCGACGCGGTCGTTGGGTGCACGCTGTCTGCGAAGGCATAAGTCGTCGCTGCATTCGTGGCGACCAGATTACTTGGCCCGCAAGCGATCAGGCCCACTGGCGGTGTGGGGTTGCAGGCCACCCCGGTCGTGTTGGTGAAGCCGAATGCCGCGGCGTTTGCTCTTATGTCAGCAAACAGTGCGGCCGCATCTACCGGAATAACCTTGGTTCCGGTGCTGGCCAAGCCGGTGAAAAGAGCGTTGTTGTAGTTCAATGCAAGGGCGGATGCTGCGGCACTGCCCGCTGCACCGACAGCGCTCGGTGCAAACGCAGGCGTGGTACCGAGATCAGGAATATTGAACACCAGGATGTAGCGTGCGCCTGCTGCACGCAGCCGTTGGACCTGGGCGATTTCCGTTCCCGCTGCGGTATTGATAACAGTGGCTGGATTCACAGTACCACCGGCAATACCGGCAAAATTCTGGAAAATGTCGTTGGCACCAAACCACACGGCGTAAAGTGCGCGCGGATCGGCAGCGCCGCCGGAAGAAGCAAAATATTCGTTGATTTGTGTAATCGACGTGCGTTCCGCAAATCCGGGTGGTTGCGAGGAGGGCGTGCCCTGCGCACGTGCACCGCCTTGCGCGTAAATCGTGCCGCCGGCGTTGGATGCTGTTGCTCTTCCACCATAGTTTTGTACGATTAATTCCGACCAGACCGGTCCCGGATTGGTGGTAAAACGTCCCAGTCCGGCCGCGGCCGCCGCAGGTATGCCAACGGCGCCCAGAAATGGGCGGAAATAACCGGCATCCGACAATGAATCGCCGAATACAAACACGCCTGTGAATTGAACGGCCTGGGCCTGCGATACGCCCAACAACATTGCGGACGCAATTAGAGCGGGAATGACACGTTTCTTGAATGACATTTGAAGCTCCTCGGGAGAGATAAAAGCTGAAATTTTTATGTTGGAGGGCTCGTTATTGCTGTCTTGGCCCATTACCAGCCGAAATCATGGCACAACTGGGGGTGCTAAACAAGAAAGACCCACCCTGTACCCTATTCCGCCGCAACACCAGGAAATCAATCGCAGGAAAGATAAGCCGTGCGGTGCTCGTAAGCAGAAGTGGTCTTCACAAGGCTGCCGCAGCGATAGGTGATTTCAAGCGATTTCCGATCTCCCGGCGAAGGGTCGCCACACATCTTGTTGGTGACATCGATAGACGCACTGCGGCGCCCATTGGCCCGCGATCCTACAAAGCGCCGCGCATCACAACTAGATCCGCTCTCAGGGCCATAAATGGCACTGGTAATGGTAATCGGGTAACCCTTCGACTCTGATGTACTCTCGCCCCTATCTTCTGCGATTGCCTTGCGGCGGCCTTTCTCGAACCCATCTCTAAAACCGTCGGCGTAACCCTCTTTGTAATCGGATGAGTCTTGCGCAGCCACCCCAAAACTTAACGCGAAAATGAAGGTCAGGCACAGCGCCTTCGACACGCAGAAATATGTTCGCACTATCACTCCCTTTTTGTCAGTTATTGTTGGCATGATACCGCAACATTAGTCATCAAGAACTGCGAAAGCAGCGACCGTACGGAGGCTTGCACCGGCACCTTCTGTATTGGCGCAATGGAATTTTTACCGGGTCGGAGCCGGGCTAGTAAACTCGCCGCGCCAGCTGTGCTTCGTGCAGAATCGTGGTCGCCAGCTCTTCGATACTCTTGGTCGTCGAATTGAGGAACAAAATGCCCGCATTGTTCATCAATATTTCAGCGGTATTGACTTCCCATTTGCAATTTTCCAGCGCAGCGTACTTGCTATCAGGTTTGCGTTCCTGACGGATCTGCTGCAGGCGCTCCGGCACGATTGTGAGGCCCCAGACTTTGTGTTTGAGAGGCAGCAGCGCGGGCGGCAGCTTCAGCTTTTCCAGGTCTTCCGGAATCAGCGGGTAGTTTGCCGCCTTGATGCCGAATTGAAGTGCGAGATACAGGCAGGTCGGCGTCTTGCCGCTGCGGGAAACGCCTACCAATATCAGGTCGGCTTGGTCCAGATTGCGGTTGGTTACGCCGTCATCGTGCGCCATCGTATAGTTGACCGCTTCGATACGCTGGTTATAGTCCTTGAAATTGCCGGCCGAGTGGCTACGGCCAACCGCGTGCGCGGACTTGACGCGCAATTCAGCTTCCATCGGCGCGATAAATCGCTCAAACATGTCCAGCACCATCGCGTCGGCCTTGGCAATTTCCTCCCGCAGGTCGTCGGCCATTAGCGAAGTAAACACTAACGGACGCATTCCCGATTCGTCATGAGCGACTTTGATCTGTCTGAGCGCGTCCCGTGCCTTGTCGAGGTTATCGATGAAGGGGAGGGTGATGCGGCGGAACTCGACGACGTCAAACTGTGTAAGCAGGGAATTACCGAGCATTTCAACGGTGATTCCGGTACGGTCTGAGATAAAAAATGCGGTGCGGCGGTCTGGCATGATGGTTCTCGGTGGAGCGCTGACCCGACAGGCTGCACACGGCGGGTGTTGAGGGGAAAAAACAGGATGGGTCGGCTATAATTCTATCCTTATTCCGCACTGCAACATTTTCGCTTTCATTCATTTTTTGCCGCTAACTTCGCCCCCTGCCACCATGTCCAGTCCCTCCGTCCTACCCTTGGTTTTGCCGCTATCCGTACTCCGCAAGCAAGACGTCGCTTCCGTAGGCGGCAAGAATTCATCGCTAGGTGAGTTGATCAGCCAACTGGCCGAGGCTGGCGTGCGCGTGCCAGGCGGCTTTGCGACAACCGCGGAGGCTTTCCGCAATTTTCTGGACCACAATAACCTCACCGCAAAAATAAACGCTGTGGTCGCTGCGCTGAACGTAGATGATCTTGCGGCTCTGGCGGCCACCGGCAAAATGGTGCGAGAACTCATTTTCAATGCGCCTTTTCAGGGTGCGCTGGAAAAGCAGATTCGTGACGCTTACGCCGAACTCACCAAGAACGACCCCAACGCCTCGTTCGCGGTTCGTTCCTCCGCCACTGCCGAAGATCTGCCCGACGCCTCCTTTGCCGGCCAGCAGGAGACATTCCTGAATATCAGGGGAATCGAGAACGTGCTCGAAGCAACGAAGCATGTGTTCGCCTCGCTCTACAATGATCGCGCTATCTCCTATCGTGTCCACCAGGGTTTTACGCACGCCGAAGTCGCCTTGAGCGCAGGCGTGCAGCGTATGGTTCGCTCGGATACCGGTGCAGCCGGCGTCATGTTTACGCTGGACACCGAGTCGGGCTTTCGCGATGTGGTGTTCATCACCTCCAGCTACGGTCTCGGTGAAATGGTCGTGCAGGGTGCCGTCAACCCTGATGAATTCTACGTCTCGAAACTCTGCCTGAAGAACGGCAAGCCAGCTGTGCTGCGTCGCGGGCTGGGAACCAAGGCCGAGAAAATGATTTTCGGTTCTGCTGAATCAGCCGGCAAATCTGTCGAAATCAAAGCCGTCGCGCCGGCCGAGCGCGAACGTTTTTCGCTCACCGACGCAGAGGTGGAAGAACTCGCGAAATACGCGGTGGCTATCGAAGCGCATTACGGCTGCCCGATGGATATCGAGTGGGGCCGGGACGGAGGCGACGGCAAACTCTACATCCTGCAGGCCCGTCCGGAAACAGTACGTTCCCAAGAGTCGAAGACCGATTCGCTCACCCGCTATCGTATGACCGCTGCGGGCAACAAGATCGCAGAAGGCCGCGCCATCGGCAGCAAGGTCGGCCAGGGTCCGGCCCGCATTATCAAGGACGTTTCCGAGATCGGTCTGTTCAAGGATGGCGACGTGATCGTGACTGACATGACCGACCCCAACTGGGAACCGGTCATGAAGCGCGCGGGCGCCATCGTTACCAATCGCGGCGGCCGCACCTGTCACGCGGCGATCATCGCGCGCGAACTCGGTGTACCGGCGGTTGTGGGCTGCGAGAACGCGACCGATGTGGTGAACGAGGGCGAAGCGCTGACCGTGAGTTGCTGTGAAGGCGACACTGGCAACATCTATCGCGGCAAGGTCGGCTTTGAAGTGCAGACTGTGGCGCTGGACAATATGCCGGCAATTCCGGTGAAAATTTCGATGAACGTCGGTAATCCGGAACTGGCGTTCGATTTTGCGCAACTGCCCAATGATGGCGTCGGTCTGGCGCGGCTGGAATTCATCATCTCCAACACCATCGGCATCCATCCCAAGGCATGCCTGGAGTACGAACGCCTGCCAATGGAGCTGAAAGAGCAGGTCGCCAAGCGCGCGCGCGGCTACGACAGCCCGGTCGATTTCTATGTCAAGAAAATGGTCGAAGGTGTGGCGACCATCGGTGCCGCATTCTGGCCGAAGAAGGTCATCGTTCGTCTTTCGGATTTCAAGTCCAACGAATACCGCAATCTGATCGGGGGCCCGCGATACGAGCCGACCGAAGAAAATCCAATGCTGGGCTTTCGTGGCGCCTCACGCTATATCGCCACCTCGTTCCGCGATTGCTTCAAGCTCGAATGCGAAGCCATGAAAATGGTCCGCGATACGATGGGCCTGACCAACGTCGAATTGATGGTGCCATTCGTGCGTACGCTCAAGGAGGCGGACGCCGTGCTGGAGATCATGAAAGGCTTTGGTCTCGAGCGCGGCAAGAATGGTTTACGCATTGTGATGATGTGCGAGATCCCGTCGAACGCCATTCTTGCCGATGAATTCCTGAAACGCTTTGATGGCTTCTCGATCGGCTCTAACGATATGACGCAACTCACACTCGCGCTGGACCGCGATTCCGGCCTGGTGATGGACGGTTTTGATGAGCGCGACGAAGCCGTCAAGCGCATGCTGCATCTTGCCATCGCGGCTTGCCGCAAGGAGAACAAGTACGTCGGTATTTGTGGTCAGGGCCCCAGCGACTTCCCGGATCTGGCGGAATGGCTGATGAAAGAAGGTATCGAGTCCATGTCGCTCAACCCGGACTCGGTGGTGGAGACCTGGCTGCATCTGGCAAAGGTTGGCTGATGAGCTTTGGCGTAAAGCGTTCTGATACGCTTTGTAGCGTGCCTTAATGCATCTGAAATCGGTGTGTGTCACTTCGCTTTATTTGGCCGTCCTGTGGCCGTCATTTGCCTGGGCTCAACACGGACCGGTACCAACGATATGGCATCTTGTTTATGTTGTGGGCCTTCTCGGGATACTTATTTGGACTTTTGTCGGTACATTTAGACGACTCAGGATACATCTAGCCAGTGTGGGATTTCGCATCATGATCGCTTCACTCGCGCTCGTTGTGAGTTTGCTATTAGTCGTATTTGGCATATACGTAATGGGTACGCTTAAACCAACCTCGCAAGACCAAATATTTAATGGAATCGTTTCGATTGCCGTGTGGTTTGGACTCCCACTAGTATTTATGGCGTTGCCATTTTTGTTTAGCAAGATTGCGAAGGATTGGTAGTCGTGCTGAATTGGCAATTTTCCCGCTTCGACGATCTTCCTATCCGCGACTGGTACGCCGCTTCTTCGGCGCGAGTGGACGTGTTTGTGATGGAGCAGAACTGCCCATTCCAGGACAACGATGGCGCTGATTTTTATTCGTGGCATTTGCTCGGCTGGCGCAGCGACACGAAAGAGCTGGCAGCTTACTGTCGCATTGTTGACGCGGGCGTGAAATTTGCAGAACCCTCGATCGGCCGCGTCGTCACGCCCCGTACATTTCGTTTGCAAGGATTTGGCAAGGTGCTGATGGCCGAAGCAGTTCGTCGGCACGAGACGCTTTACCCCGGTAAGCCCAATCGAATCGGCGCGCAGCAGCGCCTGGAAAAGTTCTATCAGGGCTTCGGTTTCAAGACCGCTTCGGATATGTATATCGAGGACGGCATCCCCCATGTGGAAATGTTGCGCGCTGCGTAACCGGCCGTCATGACGCGGAAACCGGCTCGATGCGTACTCGTCACAGGCTTCATGCCATTCGGTGGCGAGCGTACCAATCCTTCATGGGAAATCGTCAAGAATCTGCCGGATTCCAATGCAGGCTATAAATTGGAGAAGCTGCGCGTGCCGACGGAGTTCGGCACGGCAATAGCCACCACAACCAAAGCAATAGACAAACTCGCACCATCAATCGTGTTGTGCTTTGGCCAGGCCGGGGGCCGCGCATGCATGAGCGTCGAGCGCATCGCGATCAATGTGGACGATGCGCTCATCGCCGACAACACAGGCCGCCAGTTTATCGATGAGGCAATTCGTGCAAATGGGCCCGCCGCATATTTCTGCAGCGTGCCAATCAAGGCGATGGTGGCTGCCATGTCGAAGGCGGACTTGCCAGCGGACGTTTCCAACACCGCCGGCACATTCGTCTGCAATCATTTGATCTATGGCGTGCTGCATCACCTTGCGCAATCAAAAAGCAGCGCGCGTGCTGGATTCATTCACGTGCCGTATCTGGAATCGCAAGTGCGGGACAAACGTGATGTGGCGTCGATGTCACTGGCCACCATGATCACTGGCGCGAAAGCGGCGATAATGGCGGCGATCAAAAACAAAACGGATTTGAAGTTATCAGGAGGCGCGCTCGATTAACGAAACACCAGCACCAGCGCGGCTTGCGGGCCGAAAATGCCATGCGAAGCGCGCCAGTGCTTGTGTTTCTGTTGTAGCGCATATTGTTGATCAGGTAATTGAATATTGCGCCACTTTGTTCCCTCTCCTTTGGGAGAGGGTTAGGGTGAGGGAGTATTTGCATATTGCACAAATCCCTCATCCCAACCCTTCTCCCGAGAGAGAAGGACTTAACTAGCGCAATTTTTGTTGCCATCGCGAGATTTCATTACAGGAGCACCTCATGAGCAAAGTATTCGCAGACGCCAAATCAGCATTGACCGGCCTTCTCAAAGACGACATGACCATCGCTGCTGGCGGGTTCGGTCTGTGCGGCATTCCGGAAAACCTGATCGCAGCACTCGTGGAAAGCGGCACCAAAGGATTGACCATCGCAGGCAACAATGCGGGTGTCGACGATTTCGGCATGGGGTTGCTACTCAAAACGCGGCAGGTGAAAAAAGTCATCGCGTCATATGTGGGCGAGAACAAGGAATTCGAGCGTCAGGTTCTGGCTGGTGAACTCGATCTGCAGCTCGTGCCGCAAGGAACGCTGGCCGAAAAATTTCGCGCAGGTGGTGCCGGTATTCCGGGTTTCTACACGCGCACGGCGTTTGGCACGAAGCTCGCTGAAGGTAAACCTACACACACTTTCGACGGCAAAGAATTCGTGCTCGAAGAAGGCATTCGTGCCGACCTCGCCATCGTCAAAGCCTGGAAGGGCGACAAGTCTGGCAATCTGGTCTATCGCAAAACTTCGCGCAACTTCAACCCTATGATCGCGACCTGCGGCAAGGCAACCGTCGCTGAAGTCGAGCACCTGGTCGAAGTCGGCGAACTGGACCCGGATCAAATTCACACGCCGGGTATTTTTGTCGACCGCATTATCCAGGGCGCGAAATTTGAAAAACGCATCGAGTTCCGTACCGTCACCGGCGGCGCAGCATCGAAAAAAGACTCACCGATTCGCGACCTCATGGCCAAGCGCGCTGCACAGGAATTGCGCGATGGCTACTACGTCAATCTCGGTATCGGTATCCCTACGCTGGTCGCCAATTACATTCCCAGCGGCATCACGGTGAATCTGCAATCCGAGAACGGCCTCATGGGCATCGGCCCCTTCCCGACCGAAGATGCGGTTGATCCCGACCTCATCAACGCGGGCAAACAGACCATCACCACCATTCCAGGCTCGAGCTTTTTTTCAAGCGCCGATTCCTTCGGCATGATCCGCGGCGGCCACATCGATCTCTCCATCCTCGGCGGTCTCGAAGTCGCCGAAAATGGTGACCTCGCCAACTGGATGGTGCCGGGCAAGATGGTGAAAGGACCGGGCGGCGCGATGGATCTGGTGTCGGGTGTGCGGCGCGTGGTGGTGCTGATGGAACACACCTCCAAAGACGGCGCCTCGAAAATTCTGAAAAATTGTTCGCTGCCGCTGACTGGTAAAGGCGTGGTCAATCTCATCATCACCGATCTCTGCGTGTTCGAAGTGGAAGCAGGCAAGGGGCTGGTGCTGAAAGAACTGCACCCCGGTGTCACGCTGGAAGATGTGAAAACGAAGACGGAAGCGGCGTTTCGCGTTGCGCTCTAGGTAAACAACCAAGGAACGGCGCAACGTTGATCGCGTTGCGCCGTTTTTATTTGTCGGTCTTCAATTCATCGGGCAACTTGAAATTCGGGTACTGCTTGCGGAATTTAGCGAGCTCTTCTTCAAGTTCACCCGCCTTGCTGTGCTTCTTTAGTTCCAGAATGCGCTTCAGCCACAAATCTGCTGGTTCCATTGTCTTGCCTGCTACAGGAGCTGGGGGCGCGGATGTCGCGTAGACGGGTGGCGCAGTCGCGACTCTGGATGCGATCATGGGAGAAGCTGGTGCCGCTGCTACGCCGACTGTTGCCGGTGCTGCAGCCGGTTGCGCTTTTTGCGCGTATGCCTGGATAGTGGCAGCGCTATCCGTACGCGCACTGGCGCCAGCGGGTGCCAGCAATCCAACCGAACGCCCGTCCTGGGTAGCTTCGCTCTTCGCCAGCGCGGCATTGCCAGTCGCGTTGTCCTTTTTCGCAGCAATGGCAGTCGCCGGGTCGGCAACAAAACCAGACAATTCTTTGGCAGGTGCTGGGGGTGGCGCAGACGCAGGTGCGCTAGCCGCCGGGCTATTGGCGACAGTTGTGCGTTTGGATTCTTCCGCAACCACGATATTCGGCACGACAACGGCTGCTTCGCTGCGATTTCTTTCCGGCATCGGCGTGGGTGCCTGTGCGAACTGGCCGCGCGGCGCAATGTTTCGCCCTTCCGCCAGCGCTTTCTTTTCCATGGCTCGCGCCAGTGGCGGCGCGGCAGGTGCCTGTTCGACAACCGGCGACGGACTCCCCGGGGCGCTTTTGGATATTGCACCTGCTTTGGCTGAAGGCTGCTTTTGAATCATCATCTCGCTGGGCAGCGGCGGCGCCAACTCTGGTCGTTCTTCCAGCGCAAGAAACCCCACCGAAGTGGTAAGCACCACGAGAGCTGCAGCGGAAAGCGGCACGGACCAGCGCGACACCCACGATTTGCCGGCTGCACGTGGGCCGGATTTGACGGCGCGCCGCGCTGCAGCACGAATGACGTCATCCATCGCCGCTGGCGGTCCATCCGCATCGGCATCCCCAGCCCGATAGGCGCGCGAGACCATCGCGAGTTCGCGATCAAACTCGCTATCGTGTTTGCCAGAATTACTTGCGTTTTGTTTGCGATCAGTCATGCGAATTCCGCCAAGCCTTCGCGCAATTTTGCGACGGCATAGCGCAGGCGGCTTTTAGCCGCCTCAAACGATACCCCTGTCGCCTGCGCAATCTCTTCCACACTCAGCCCACCTTCTTCATAAAGCAAAAATGCCTCGCGCTGCGGTGCCGGCAGGCTCTCCAGCAATTTCAGAATCGCCGCACCCTGCTGGCGCGATTCGGCCTGCACCATCGGCTCCTCTGTTCGATTCGCAACGCCTTCGATGGTTGCAGCACGTTCGCCCGATTCGTCGTCAGTATTCACACCCTCAAACAACACCGCTTCGGCGCGCGCATTGCCACGAAAATAATCCATCAGCCTATTGTGCGCGACCGTGTACAGCCAAGTGCGAAACTGCGCTTCCACGCGGTAGCGCTCGGTGGCCTGAATCAGGCTCATCCACACATCCTGGAAAATTTCTTCAGCGCGTTCGCGAACCCGGCATTGCCGGGTGATGAAGCGAAACAGACCACCGCGATGGCGCGCGTAGAGTTCATCAAACGCCGCTGCGTCACCAGCCTGGTAACGCAGCATGAGCGCTTCATCGGAATTTTCATCGGTCATCCTGCCCGGGAGTGTAACCGAGCAGCGACCGTTACCAGCGCGGTGGTGGATCAGACACAAACCCCGCAGGAAACGATTGGGGCTCGCGCCGCTGCCACGCATTGTTCGGGACAATGCCGCGCGCGATCAGGTTTGCGCGACTGTCATAGTAAATGTTCACGACTTCCTCCGGCGCACTGGTGGCGCGTTCGAAATTCACGGTGCGTGCCTGCGATGTTTCGCTGCGACCGTGACCGGTACCAATTTGCGTATTGAGTTCGGGTGCCATCGGCGCCTGCGTTTTCGCTTGCGGTGCAGGCATCGCACCGGCCTGTGCACTGTCGCTGCGTTCCGCGCGATCCTTCATTGATCGGCCCTCATGTAGCCGTTCCAGCGGCGAAATATATGCCTGCACGTCCAGTTTGCGCCGATACAATGCCGCACCGATCACACCGACGTTATGCGGGCGCCCGGTGCGCGCGGCGTACGAGTCTGAAAGTTCAGTGAAATAAAACGCGGCAGTACGCGAGAGACTCTTGCGCCAGCCGCCGATATCGAGGCTCTGCCATGAATCGACGACATAGCCGCCCTGCGAAGGCGCAGCAGTCTCGCCCGTCACGACATTGACGCCATCGACCGATACAACCGCCAACACATCCTGCGCTGCCTGATTGCGCACGACAACCTGGTATTCATTGCCGGGCCTACCTTCCACATAGGCGCGGCCTTCGTGCCAGTAGACTTGCAAGGTGCGATTCAGCTGGCGATCAACCACGCTGACGTCGGCGATGCGGCCGATGGCGGATACTTGTGACGTCAACAACAACAGAATTGCACTAGCGATGATTCTATTCATGATTTTCTCCTTTGGGGATTGGAAACTAGTGGTTGGAAATTTTTTTGTGAATTTGAAACTGGTGGCATGCAGGGTTACCTTTCTCTACGCGCCTATCGTTGTAGGCTGGTTCCCGGCGCAACCCTTGTGGTTGTTCCCCCGCGTCCGTGGGGGAAGGCCAGGATGGGGGTGAGCCATTTGAAGTGACGCGACATCATTTGTGCATCGCCCCGATCCCCTCCTTCCCCCGTGGCCGGGGGAAGGAGTCAGCCTGCAGTGGACATTGCAGAGTGAAATTGGCGTAGATGCAGCGCAACATATCCCGATCTACCTTTGCGCCGACTTTTCCTTCACCTCAAACTCGCCCACAAACACGACCTCTTGTTGCCCCTTCAATCGCATCGTCACGATCTGTTCCTGCTGCTCGGGCGTGCCGAATTTGGTGGCCAGCTTTACCTGAAGCGTGGTTGCTCCCGTCACGTTCTGGCTGCGGTCACCGAAGTACTGCGCCTCGACTTTGTATTTGCCGGGTTTGGCTTGCCTGAGAGAAAACTCCTCGGGTCCATAGCCGCCGGTGAAGTCGAGCGACATACGCCCGCCCTGGTACGTCAGGCGATGGCCGTAGTAGGCTTTCTCGCCATCCGGATCCGTCACCCATAAATCGATATCGGTGTTGTCGGCATCCCAGGTCAGCACAACGCGCAGGTCCAGCGGTAGATTCTTCAGCAGGCGTGGGTCGATGCGGCTGGTATCGAGTTTCTCTTTCGACGTCGCGACGATGCTGTTGAGATCGGCCAGCGTGATCAATTCGATTTCCGGGAAGCGGCCATGCCAAGGGCGGATCACCACTTCGTAAAGTGTATTGATCGCACTCTGCGTTTGCTTGTTGGCGGCATAGGCCAATCCGAGATCGCGGTATGACTGTGGCTCTTCCGGGCTCAGCGCCAGCACTTTCTTGAACACCGGAATGGCGGCCTTCGCTTGTCCTGCCTGCACCAAACGGTAACCAAGGATGCGCAGGATGTGGCGATTCTCCAGATCCATTTCCGCGAGATTGCTGAGGATGCGAGTGCCGAGGTCGTTCAAGCCTTTGTCAATAAACAAGTCGGCCGCGTCGAGATAGAAGGCAGTGCTATTCAGGTAGCCGGGCTTCTCGTCGAGGTAGATTCGATACATGTCGGTTGTAGCGGCACTGCGCAGGCGCGCAACGTAGGGTGAGTCTGGCAGCCATTTTTGTAGCTGGATGCTGGCGGTGGTACCTGCGGCGACCGGTTGCGCTGCAATTTGCGCCTCTCTGGGTGCTACCGCACCAGGTGCCGGTGGCGCATACACCGTTGGGGCCACCATCGTTCTTGGGGCCATGGACATTTCCTGCACTGCCTGCGATGCCGCCGCCGTAGCAGGTCCATTCGCCTTTGCCATATCCCGCATATCAGCACGCGATTCCCGACGCTCCTGCAATGCGAGTCCACCTACGTTTCCAGCAACCGAACCGACGCTGATCGCCGCTTCTTTTTTCGCTGGACGGCTCTTTGGGAAATCGCGATTCCACCAGGCCGATTTCTCGGTGAACATGCGCACCACATTGTCCAGATGCGATTTGCGCTCCATAGTGCGTTGCTGCGCAGTATTGGCGAGCATGCGTTGATAATCTGCGCGCATTTCTGTCGGTGGGACGATTTCGTAGCGCACATAGTCTTCAATGCGATCAAGCACGATCAGTGAAGTTTCGCGTGTGACCAAACCGAAAGCGCGACCCAATCTGCGGATTTCTGCGCGGTTGAAATCGTAGGCACCTTCGAGCTCAGCGATGCGCATGCGTGCCCAAAGTGCTGCGGCGAGATTACCGGACGACGCGCCGTTCTTTATCGGAATCTCCACAACCGATGTCTTGCCGTCAGGATGCACGATGTTGACGCGTAGTGCCGTAGCACTTTCGGTCAGTACACCGGCAATCGAAATGCGGCCCTCAGCGGGATAAGGTGATGTCATCACCAGTTGCTGAGCGCCATCGCTTTCCACGGCGGCCACACGGGTGACAACGAAGGTGATCCTGCGTGCGGCGTCAGCCGGTGCTTCGGCGTTCAAATCAATGAAACGGCCACCACTGCGGTGCGCAAGGTGCCTGAGCATGACGGCGTCGGCCTTGACAGCAGCTGAGACGGTGTAAAGCGGCACGCGCATTTCGGGGAAGGGCTGATCACCGTAATTTGCAAGGCCATCGCTGAACAACAGCACTTCGCGCACCTCGGCATCGGGCACAACCGCGCCGAGATTGGTCGCGCCGTCATACGTCGTCGCTGCCAGCGCATCGCGCAATTTGCGCCAATTGCCGTTGACGATTGCAAACTTTTCGGCCGGCTCGGCGATATCGCGGACGCGCGCCAGGCGAACCTCGCCGTTGCCCATTTTCTTGAAATAAGCGTCGAGCAAGGCGAATTCGCGACCGTGATCGCGCGCAGCACCACTGCCAGAGCTATCCCAGATCAGGCCGACCAGATTTGGAATGACGCGCGGCGCTTCCACGGACGCCAGCGGTATGTCGGCGTGGAAGTACATCCGGCCATCGAATACTTGCGTGGAAACTTGCGGATTGCGGCTGGCAGAGATTTCCACATCGACTACGCCACGTCCAGAAAAATCCTTGCGTGTGAATTGAGCGTGAAAGCCGTTCCCGGTGCGATTGAAAGGCAGCAGTCCGAAAGTTTGCGACACGACTGTCGGTGCCGTCGAAACGCCAGCAACGTTCAAGTCGAATGAGAAAGTGCCGACCGTTTCCGCATACTCGATTGGCATGCGGTAAACGATGCGGCCTTTGCGTTCGGAAAGTGACTCATTGATGCGCAGCACGACGCGCTTGGTGCCCGAGGCCGGAATCGGGTACACGCGCAATTTGAAGCTGTTGCCTTGCGTGACCTCAAGCAATGCCGGATCAATGCGGCCGCGAATGACCTCTTCAAACACCATCTGTCCGCGTGCCTTGTCCACTGGCACCGCTTCGCGCATCACCCCGTTCAGGTCCATCGCAAAACTGGCCACGCTCTGTCCGTCAAGGAGAGGAAACTGCAATTCGCCTTCGAGTACCCGTGCGTTGGGATTGAAGAACGTCAGCTCCAGCTCCGTGAACGCCAGTCGTCCGCTGACCTCGGAGCGAATCCGTACCGATTGCATTTGCACCGGGAGATCGGTGCGCACCGGGATCACCAGTCGCGGCGGCATCCAGATTTTGGGTTGGGTCGGTTGCGGTTGTGCAAACGTCGGCGCTTCGAGGCCGAGACAAGCGGCGAGGAGAGCGGCTGCGATGGATAGAGTGCGGGATATAAACGGGTTCACGATGTTCTCCACTTTTCTGAGGGGGATACATCGTTAAACGGCGGGGATTGGGGAAAGGGTTAAGGTTTTGGAATATTTTTTTGGGTGTTGGGTCAATGCCAAAGTCTATGTCTGGCGAGGCGTTTGGACCGGAAAGGTCTGGGAAGGCTCGTGGAATGGCGATCTGCGCGGTTTGATGGTTTCGTGTCGAGCTGGCCCCAATGGCTCCAATTGTTGGCAAGTGTTCGAAAGTCAACTTGCCGCAAACTTGATTCTGTTATGACTATTTCGCTCGGACGAATGTGTGAACAAGGCGTTGACCGCGAAGATTTTTTCGCGCTGCGTGATGCGGTGGCGAAAGGCGTTGCGCGGCAAAATCGGCTCCTGCATTACGTTGCCTCAAGATTCCCGCGTCGTGGAATAATGGCCCATGGAGTTTGATGACGATCCAGCAAAGGCCACCGTTAACCTCAAGAAGCACAAAGTCAGCTTCGAAGAGGCGGCCTCTGTCTTTGGCGATCCGATGGCGTTTACTTTCGCAGATCCCGACCACTCGGTTGGCGAGGAACGCTGGTTAATGTTTGGTCTATCGCGCATGGCGCGAGTTTTGGCTGTTGTCTTTACTCACCGGCGAGGGAAATATCGCATTATCAGTGCACGCCTAGCTACACGACATGAAAGGAAAATCTATGAAGAAGGCTGAAGAGATGCGCGCCGAATACCGGCTTGAAGAATTAGGCAAGGGGGTGCGCGGCAAGCACTTCGATGAATTCAAGAAGGGGAGCAACCTCGTCTTTTTGACACCCGAATTGGCTAAAATTTTCCCCACGAATGAGGCTGTCAATGCCGCGTTGAATTCACTTGTTGGCGTTGCGCGCTCTGCAACCGGCCTGACATCGCGCTCAAGCGGACGTGCCACAAAGCGGCGCGCCGTTTAGCTTGGAACAATCGGGGAAAGACCAATGTTGCATTTTTAAAGGTAACCGGGGTCTGTCCCTGAAATGCCCGCCGAAATACCCTTTTGTGAACCAATTAGTCAGTCTCTGAATTAAAGAGAGGAGTCCGTATACGCAGCATTAAATTTCGGACTCAAGGCTATCTCCTTTGCCTAGATTGCAGTGAACACAAAGCGTTCTGAGGTTTTTCGCAATTGTGGCACCGCCCTTGGCCCATGGCACAAAGTGGTCGATGTGGAGTACGAGCCCATGCTCAGTTGCGGGAGAACGCCCGCAAACCACGCAGCGAAAGCTGTCCCGCTTCAAGATGAAGTATCGAAGTCCTAATGGAATATCTCGCGGGCCGCGGGGCTGTTGGGCAGCATTTTCGACTTCAATTTTTTCTCGGGTCTGAGTCGGACGGGTAGGGGCCGTTTCGGTTGGTTGATTCACACGATCAACAAATGCGGCCAACGCCTTGCGCCAGGTACCCCACCTACGAACATAAGCCTTTGAGCCAACTTGCGAAGGCGGTTCATTCATTTCGTCATGTTGCGGGGCCCGTCCGTATTCGGTCCAAACGGCCAAAAGGTTCTCAAAACACTCTTCATCTGTATATCTACGCCCAAGCGGTGTTTGCACAAGGCCCGCTTCGTTTAGAAGGTTCTTCCATGAGCCAAACAGCTTTAGATACATGGTGGAGCGCGAGCCTGTGTGAGCTTGGAACTCTTCACGGGTGACGTGATTGCGACCCAACTCTTTGGCTAGGCGACCCACGATGGAAAGGAGATCTGCTCTGGAGAGTTGGATTGTCGTGTCGCTCTTTCGCAGATACGAATCCTCAAAGAGTTTCCCAAGGCCAGCTCGTTCCAACGCCGCGCCCCAACTGCCAAAGCGTTTACCCACCGCGGATGCGCTGATTTTTGCGTGCGCATCAAAGGCCTTTCGCGTGAGTTTCTGATTTGGAACCAAAGAAGCCACACGGCGTATTTCCTCGAGCAACGACTCGTCATCATAGTTCGGCAAAAAGTCGAGCTCGAAGGCCATTTTCCGAAATCTACCGAATAGAGTTTATCTGTCGCGCCTCGATTTGAATCCAAGGCACGATATTCACCGCGACAAATATACCCTGCTGGACTAAACCGCCAGGGAGGTGGTCGCTACGGGGATTGTAAACGTCGACACGGTTTGCGGACAGCGAAAATAAAGAGTCTATCGTTATCATATTCCTACACCTCGAAGCGCCTGCTTCATGCGCCTATACCAATCTGCTCACCATCTGGCGCGTAGCAGGTTGCGGACGAGTTAGCTGGCGAGTTCAAGCAGACAGTCTGGGCATGGCCCGCTTACCATCCTACGGAAAATGCCATAGTCTAGCGTTGGTGCGGCTTCCGCACGAGAAAGGTTTGGAGAGGCCCACCAAACGGCGATCTACGTTGTTTTATGCAGGGTCCAGCCTGCGCCACCTCGCGCATAGCGCTCGGATTCGCGCGGCACGGCGCATGCGCCGCGCAACCCCGCGCTCATCCACTGTTCCTCAACCCCGCTGCCAACCCATTAATCGTGAGATGAATCGCCCGCTTGGTTTTCTCATCCACCTGCCCGGCGCGGTATCGCTGCAGAAGATCAATCTGCAAATGATTCAGCGGATCTAAATACGGGAAGCGATTGCGGATGCTGCGGGCGAGTGCGGGGTTGTCTTCAAGGAATGCGGAGGTGCCGGTAATGGCGCGCAGCATATCGACGGTGCGTTGCCATTCCGTTTTGATGGTCGCGAAAATGCGTTCACGCAACGCTGGGTCCGGCACCAGCTCGACGTAGCGCGCGGCAATCGAGAGATCGGTTTTGGCCAGCACCATGTCCATGTTGGCGAGCACGGTACGAAAGAATGGCCAGTCCGAATACATTTCGCGCAGGTCGCATTGCGCAGTTTCGCGGCCCTGCGGCGCAGTTTCCAGCCACTGCTGCAAGGCACTGCCGAAGCCATACCAGCCAGGAATGGAGAGGCGACACTGGCTCCAACTAAACACCCAGGGAATCGCGCGCAAATCGGCGATTTCCTGCGACGTCTTTCTTGATGCCGGGCGGCTGCCGATATTGAGTCCGGCGATCTCGCCGACCGGGGTCGCGCTGCGAAAGAAGTCGACGAAGCCCGGCGTGTCGTAGACGAGGTTACGATAAGCTGCGCACGCACTGGTTGACAGCAGGTTCATGACTTCCCCCCAGTGCGGCTTGTCGCGGCGCTCGGCTGCCGGGAAATTCGACAGCATCGCGGCCGAAATCAGCGTTTCGAAATTGCGTCGGCCGAGTTCGGTATCCGAATATTTGGCGGCGATCACTTCGCCCTGCTCAGTGATCCTCAATCCCGATGTTGAACAGCCATCCGGTTGCGCAAGGATGGCTTCAAACGTCGGCCCGCCGCCGCGTCCCACGGTACCGCCACGGCCATGAAACATACGAATGCGCATGTGTGCTTCGCCCGACAAATCAACCAGCCCTTTCTGCGCGCAGTACAGCTCCCAGTTGGCTGTCAAATAGCCGCCGTCCTTGTTGCTGTCCGAATAGCCGAGCATGATTTCCTGAACGCCCTGGCGGCTGTCCAGCCACGCGCGGTACAGCGGCAGCGCGAATGCGGCGCGCATGATGCCCGCTGCCGACTGCAAATCGGTGATCGTTTCAAACAGGGGGACAACTGAAATTTTTAGCTGCGGACGGCCGTTTCGCGTGGGCAAAGAACCGGTTTCCTTCAGCAGCAATCCGACTTCCAGAAGATCGCTCACCGACTGTGCCTTGGAAATGATCGCGTTCGGTACAGCGTCGCTGCCAAACCGGGCGTTGATCCCCGCCGCCGCCTGAAACACATTCAGTTCTCCAACCGAGACCTCGCTATATTCCTCGCCCGCAATTCGTAGTGAACGCGGATTGCCAAGCTCGCTCAACAGTACCGCAACCCTCGCCGCCTCATCGAGCTGCAGGTAGTCTGGACAAATGTCCGCCTTGTTCAGAAGCTCGGCCACCACCACTTCATGCACATCCGCGTTCTGCCGCAGGTCGATCGAAGCCAGGTGAAATCCGAAAATGTCGACGGCGTAGCGCAACAGCGCGAGGCGGCCAGCCGCGAGTTCAGCGCTGGCATGCGAAACGAGAGAGTTGGCCACGATATCAAGGTCGTCGCGGAATTCGCGCGGGCTCGCGTAGGCCGGCAACGTCACTTCGGGCTTGCGAATCGGTTGCGCGCCGGCGAGCGTCGCCATGGTTGCGGCGAGGCGGGCATATACGCCGATTAGCGCTTGACGATACGGCTCGTCCTGCCGATGTGCCGAGCCATCGCCAGATTTCTGCGCGAGCGCCATTAATGCCGACGTGGGGTCGACCAGCCGACTCGACATCGACAGCTCGGCACCCAGGTGATGCACTTCGAACAGGTAGTGTTCGAACGCGACCGTAGCTTGACGCCGGATCGCGCCCTGCAAAGATTCAGCGGTGACAAACGGATTGCCATCACGATCTCCGCCGATCCATGAACCCATTCTGAAAAAAGTGGGCACGCGCTGCTCTGCACCCAGCAAGGTTTCCAGATCGCGGTAAATCTTCGGCAGTTCCGACAGAAACGTATATCGGTAAAAGCTCAGGCCGTTCTCGATTTCATCGATCACCCGCAGCTTGGACAGCCGCAGCATCGCGGTCTGCCAGAGCTGCAGAATCGAGCGCTTCAAGCCGCCTTCCGATTCCAGTCGCTCCTCGGGCAATAAGTCTGCACGCTCCAGCTGGATTAGCAGACGTGCGATTTCGCGCTCGCAATCAAGTACCGATTTCCTTTGCACTTCAGTCGGATGGGCGGTCAGCACCGGGCTCACCAGCGCGTGAGCCAGCCAAGTGTGAATTTGTGCTGCCGAGATGTCCTGCGAAGCAAGGGAATCGAGCGCATGCCGCAAGCTGCCTAGCTGCGGCGCCGAGCCCGCAATACGATGTGCCCGGCGGCGGCGATTCTGGTGCCGATCTTCGGCGATGTTGGCCAACAGCGAAAAGTGACTGAATGCCCGCACCACACTCAACTTCTGCTCGATGGTAAGTTCGTCGAGTTCGTCATCCAACGCGGTCTTGAAGCTGGCGATATCTTCGCGGGCATCCTGACGACGCAGCGCGACTGCGAGCTTTCGAATATGCTCGATGCGGTTGAAAATGATATTGCCGCTCGCCGCGTGAATGACCTCGCCGAGCAGGCGGCCGAGATACTGGATTTCCTGCCCAAGGCGGGCGTCTTTTTGGTCTGGTGCCACAGCGTGGAGACTCCGGCGGATGTTGACTCACCAGTTTATGTGATTGTGATTCAGTCGACGAAGAATCTGGGTGGATTGGATTTGCTGGCCAGCTGCCATCAGGCGGACCGGCTGTGCCGGAATGCTACAGCGCTGCTGGGCTGTGGCCGGCATAAAGTGTCTTGCGCGCCGTGCCGCATTGTGTGCGAAGCCTAAAGAGTCGCAAAAGCTTATCCTGCTCAACCGAGCTAGTGTTGTGGCTACGCAACAGTCGCAATTTGAAGTTCCAATGCAGATTTGTGCTGGAAGCCATTGATGATATTCAAAATGTTTGGGATATGCTTTTATGAAACCCGAACGATTGTTTCATTTATCAACATCAACCCATCATAATCGACCGCTAAGAAGTTGCACCTGGACCAACGCAATAATTTTCTGCAGCAGCTTTCGGCAGTTGAAGTACCAGGCGATTTCCGGAAACCAATCTCATCCAAAGGTAATGACCATGATCTACAAAAATCGGACTCGCCTCTCCAAGCTTGCCTTCGCACTTGCCATTGCGCTGGGTTCTGCGTCAGCACTCGCACAGAACACCACGTCGGCGATTGGCGGGCGCATTTCCGACGCAAGCGGCCAAGCCATCGTCGGTGCGCAGGTCACTATCGTCCACGTGGAATCAGGATCAACCAATAGCACGGTGACCGATGCAGCGGGCCGATACAATGCGCGCGGCCTTCGCACGGGAGGTCCCTATACCGTCACCATCACCAAGGATGGTTTGACGGAAAAGCGTGACAACGTCTACCTGCAACTTGCGGAAACGGCGACTGTGGACGGCAAGCTGATTGGTGCGACCCAGGCAGTAGAAACCATTGTTGTCACGGGCCAGAATACAGGTTCCGATAAATTCAGCAATACGGCCATGGGTGCGGGCACCGGCATCAGTCGCGCGGAGCTTGACGGCTTCGCGTCGATTCAACGCAATCTTCAGGATTACGCGCGCATCGATCCGCGGGTTTCGCAAACCGACAAAGAGCGCGGCGAAGTTACCGTCGGCGGCCAGAATACCCGCTATAACAAAATTACCATTGATGGCGTAAACATTAACGATACTTTTGGCCTGGAGGCAAATGGCCTGCCGACGGCCAAACAACCGATTTCGATTGACGCGATCGAGTCGGTACAAATTAACGTGTCCAACTATGACGTTACCCAAACCGGCTATACCGGCGGCGGTATCAACGCGGTGACCAAGTCTGGCACCAATGAGTTCAAAGGCAGCGTCACCTATGTATGGCGAGACGAGGACTGGTCTGGCAAGCGTTATGTTCGCGCGAGCGACACGTATATCGATGCGCCTTTGTTCACGGAAAGAACCAAGGGCATTACGCTCGGCGGGCCGATCATCAAAGACAAGTTATTTTTCTTTGCCGCGTACGAAGAAAAATCCGGCCCACCGTCGCGAGGTATCCCGGTGGTCGGGCCGATAGGCAGTGGGCTGCCCAGTGTCATTGGCATTACGCCCTCGTCGATTGCCGGTGCGCAAAGTATTGCCACCAATACCTATGGCATCAATATCGGTACGGCCGATCTCCCGGGAACAAGACTTGAAGTCAAAGATCAATTGCTCAAGCTAGACTGGAATATCAACGCGAATCATCGCGCCAATGTGCGCTATACCAAGACCGAACAGGCCGATCCGCTTTACTCGAATTTCGTCGCGACGGGTACTACCTCGCTGGCATTGAGTTCACATTTTTATCAGCAAAACAAAACCATCGAAACGACGGTAGCGCAGTGGTTTGCCGATTGGACGCCCACCTTTTCAACAGAAGCCAAGATATCCAAGCGTGACTACAACAGCGCGCCGAAGAATGCCGCTGATTTACCGCAGGTACAGCTGGGCTTCACCGGTGCTCAGCCCGGCATAGCCAATGGAACACGCAACCTGTTTTTTGGAACAGAGCAGTTCCGGCACTTCAATCGTATCGAAACGAATACGATTGACGGTTTTTTTGGTGCCAATTGGCTGCTCGGCGCGCATGAATTGAAATTCGCCGGCGACTATCAGGACAACAAGGTTTTCAATGCCTTCCTGCCAAATTCAAAGGGTACTTATGCGTTTAACTGCGAAACCGGTTATACGTATTCGTTTGGTTCCATCAACTGCGCAACGGCAGCAGCTGCGCAAGTCGAGGCAGCGGTTCTGGAAAACTTCCGCCGCGGTCGACCATCGAGCTACCAGGTACAAGTGCCAGCCTTGCCGGGCGGCTCCCTTGCCGATGGCATCGCACTGTTCCATCTGACAAACATCGGCGGGGCGTTACAAGATTCGTGGACGGTCAACCCGAATTTGACATTGCTCTACGGTGCTCGCGTGGATAGAACAGGTGCTAAGCAGAAACCGCTACGTAATGTAGTGGCGGCGGGACCTCGCATAGCGGGAAGTGTCTCGGGCAATACGGTTGTTCGCGAAACCGGCGGCTTTGGCCTTGACAATACCTCGACCCTTGACGGTCAAAGCTTGTTCGAGCCACGCGTTGGCTTTAACTATACGTTCGATTCCAAGCGGCCGATGCAGTTGCGCGGCGGTTTTGGCTTGTTCCAGGGGGCGGCCGCAACTGTCTGGATATCAAATGCCTATACCAACGCCGGGGTCGCCGTTCGCACCATCGCCTGCGGCATTGCCGGTTTTACGGCTTGTCCGCAAACCGATGGTATTTTTAAAGCAGACACTAACGCGCAACTCACCAACTTGCCGGGCGCGCCACCGGCTGCGAACGTTGATATATTGCAGGACGGCTTGGCGCAACCTTCCGTCTGGAAAGCGAACCTGGGATTCGAGCATGAGTTGCCATGGTGGGGTTTGGTTGCCAGCGTCGAGTATTTGTATACCAAAACCAACAACGGGCTCTACTACCAGCACGTCAACCTCGGCGCGCCGACGCGGATTGGCTCCGACGGGCGCGAAATATATTACAACCCGATCGCACTTAACCCGGCATGCTGGACTTCAATCGGTACCGCCATTACCACGGGTGTTTGTGCTGTCCCGGCCGGTTTTGGACGTACCCGTGCGTTGAGCAATGCCGCATTTGCCGATGTGACGCTTGCGGCGAAAACCAAAGGTGGTGGCGGTAATTTGGCGAGCGTGTCTTTAAGCGGCCAGCTACTGAAAGACATCAAATGGTCTCTCGCCTACACCTACACGGAAGCGACCGAGGTGAGTAACTTGCAAAACACGATTGCGACTTCAAGCTATCGTGCGCGCGCATCGCTGAACCCCAACGAAAATGTGACAGCCAACTCCAGCTATCTGGTCAAGGATCGCTTTAACGGCACGCTCACTTGGAGCAAGGCGCTGTTTGACAGTACGCATAAGACATCAGTCGGATTTTTCTATGAAGGCCGTACCGGCAAGCCGTATAGCTGGACGTTTGCCAACGATGCCAACGGTGACGGTTATGCGGGCAATGACCTGATGTATGTTCCGAAAGCGCCGGGATCGGGCGAAGTGGTATTTTTGGGTGACACCGCGACGGACAAAACCAACGAAAACCGTTTCTGGGAAATCATCAACAGTGACAAGAATCTGAAAAAAATTGCCGGTAGTGTGGCCCAGCGCAATGCCAGCTTCTCGCCATGGAGCAATAGCGTGGACATGCGCATTAGCCAGCAATTGCCGGGCTGGACGAAAGGGCAAAAAGCCACCTTTACGCTTGACATACTGAACGTCGGAAACTTGTTGAACAAGCGCTGGGGTCGTATCGACGAAATCGCTTTTAATGCTGTTGGTGGTGAGAGACGCACCCTTGTCAATTTTGTCGGACTTGATTCGCAGGGCCGCTATGTTTATAGCGTCAAATCGGCGGCCGACGATTTAACAACTCGCCAACAACGCGGCGAATCACAGTGGGCGATGCAGGCCACGATCCGTTACGAATTCTGATTCGGGTTTTATAGCGCAACGAGAACGGCCGATGGCGACATCGGCCGTTTTGCTTTGTGCGTTGAACTAGCCAACTGTTTGGTTGTTAGGCCCACTCTGGTTGAAGATTGGTGTGGCCGATATCGAACTTCTCGCGCAGTGATGCATTGATGCGCAATACCAGCGCAGTGTAATCGCCAACCGCTTCTGGCTTGATGCGTACATGCGCTGTCAGACAATTAAAGCGTTGCGAAATCTGCCAGATATGCACGTCGTGAATATCGAGCACGTCGGGGAATTCGTGCAACACATATTCTTTGAGTGCGGGCACATCGATGGGCGAGCCTTCCATCAGCACGTGCAGCGAATCGCGCAGCAGCGACCACGACCACTTCAGGATGATCACCGCAACGATCAACGCCAGCAGCGGATCGATCATCTGCCAGCCGGTGTTGTGGATGACGATCAAACCAATAATGATGGCCACGGAAGACAGCGTATCCGTCAACATGTGCAAAAACGACGAGCGGATATTCATGTTTGACTGATCTCCGCGCAACAGAATGGCACCGGTAATCAGATTGATAACAAGGCCGACGATGGCGATGATCAAGGTAACGCCAATATTCACCGGCTCTGGAGTTATGAGTCGGCTGACACCTTCGATCACGATCCATACCGCTGAAAACAGAATCGTCAGCCCATTGACGAACGCGGCCACCACCTCAACGCGGTAATAGCCGAAGGTCTTTTCGATATTTGCCGGACGTGATGCCAGCATAATGGCACCCCAGCTCAGCCCCAGCGCGAACGCATGTGTAAACATGTGGATGCCGTCGGATACCAGTGCTAGTGAATGCGTGAGCAAGCCGCCGACGATCTCCACCACCATCGTTGTCACCGTGATCACAAAGCTGATCATCAGCACCGATCTGTCGTGGGCGCGATAGTCGTGTTGATGGCTGGCGTGATCGTGATGGCTGTGAGCGTGCGCATCGTGATCGTGTCTGTGGGCATGGCCATGATCGTCATGGCGGGCATGGTCGTGCGGATCAAGTGCCTTCTTTTCCAGCGCCAGCGGGGCGTGGTCGAGGTCACCGTGTACGCAAGTCGGCGTGGTGTGGAGAGGTTCGGTCGTCGTACTCATCGTCAGATTATAGTGCTGTCGCGAATCGGGGTCAGCCCAGGGCGAGCGCGCTCACCCCCAGCACCATGCCAAACGCCGCAATCGTGCGCCGCTTTGCATCGCCTTCCTTCAGCGCGTGTGCGCCCAGCAGCGCTGCGAATAGAATGGAGAGCTCGCGTGCCGGGGCAACATAGCTGACAGGGGTGAACACCATCGCTGTCAAAACGAAGATGTACGACAAGGGACTCAGGACACCGATGGCGATGACGGTTTTTCGATGGTCTTGCCACGCGCGGCTGATGGCGCCGGGCTCTCGCTTCATCGCCAGTGGCGTCAGCATCAGGATGCGGGACAGGTTGGCGGCCCAGTCGTATACGACCGGCGGGATCAGCAGCACCGCCACAGCCTGTTTGTCCCACACCGTGTAGCTGGCGATCATGCAGCCGCATAGCAGGGCGAAGCCTGCGCCGGCGGTGGCGTCCTTGCTGAATAGTTTTGCTGGATTGCCTGTCAAGAGCAACGCAGAAATACCGATCAGCAATGCCCCGCCGATCGCCACCAGCGACATCTGCTCGCCAAAGAAAACGGTGGCCACAACAATCGTAATCAGTGGTCCGGTGGCACGCGCAAGCGGATAGACGACGGACAAGTCGCCACCGCTGCGGTAAGCACGATCAAGCAGCAGAAAGTAGATGAGGTGAAGCACTCCCCCGCCAATGATCACGGCGACCATTGTTGGGGTAAACACAAAGCTGTTGGCCAGAATCAGGAACAGCGAAAACGGCGTCAACGCCACCGTTGCGACGATGGCCGACAGCGACAACACGCCGATACCGCCGCCACATTTTTTCAGCAGGTAGTTCCAACTGGCGTGAAGGACAGCAGCCGCGATCACGAGCGCCAGCGCGTAGATGCTCACGCTGGGGGCAACTGGCGTTGAGAAGTGAAGGTTGAGTATTGGCGCGGTGTTTCAGGCAAAAAACCTCTGAAATGCGCACCAGCGCTGGAGTTTTGCAGTCGCAAACTACGGCCGCATTGCGTGAATGATATCCAGGTAGTCCTTGCGGTCCGACGTGAAAAACCCGCGACGGATAAGGCAATCCAACGCAACCAGCGCTGCGTCCACGGTGAATTCAAACGGATCGTCTTCTAGCCGAGTCAAGATTTCCGCAATGGGCACACATTGGAATGCACTCACTTCGCCGTCGTTATTCTTTGGTACGAAGTCTTCTGGCAGGAGGATATCGTGCACGAACATGATTTCGTGGTGCATGCCTTCCTCGACCTCGCGCTTACAACGAACCACACCGGCACCATGTGCAGTAATCGCCAGCTCCTTCGCGATACCAGCTTCTTCAAAACTCTCCTTAACCAGCGTATCGAACGCGCCCATGCCACGGGAAATTCTGCCGGCGGCAAGGTTGTCCAGTTTGCCGGGATCGACCGCCTTGTTGTCGGCGCGAGTACTTATCCACATGTGTGGTTCCCCGCCTCTCATCGTCAGTCCGTTCAGATGCGAGGCGTACATGGTCAGGCCGAAATACCTTGAGGCTGCGCGTTCGATGTGGAACAGCGGCGGCGAATAAAAGGATTCCGCGACCGTGACCAGTTCGCCGCGCCAGCCGTTGATCACTGTTTCCGTTGCCAGCGATTCGACGACTTCTGCGAAGGCGACACTGCGATGCAATGGTGTTTCAAAGTCCCCCAGCATGCCGACACCGCGCGGGCGCACCGAAAAATATTCGGGCCATTGGCCAAGGTGCTCGGTGAAGGATCGTTTCATCCACCCAACCAGCACACCTTCGACCGTAAATGGCAGCAAACTGTCTGCCGGGTCAAACGCGCATGCGGTTTGCACAAATGCGTCCAAGTCTCTTTGCATTGAAATGCACCGGTTATTTTTCACAATGGTAACGCAAACGCAACAACGCGTCGGTTTTAACGCCGTTGCCACCGGCTTGGCCGGACTGCTAGACTTCGCGGCTTCGCTGATCAACGTACAGCGGTAACCGCCGGGCGCATACCCGTTTGGAGCAGAAAATGAAGGTCATCGTGATGGGCGCAGGCATCGTTGGTACCGCCAGCGCCTGGTATCTGGCCAAATGTGGGCATGAAGTAACGGTCATTGATCGCCAGCCGGGCGCGGGGCTGGAAACCAGTTTCGCCAACGGCGCGCAGATTTCCGTTTCGCAGTCAGAGCCATGGGCCAATCCATCTGCACCGTTCAAGGTGTTGAAGTGGCTGACGCAGGAAGATGCGCCCCTGCTGTTTCGGCCGAAATTCGAATGGCACCAACTTTCATGGGGCATGCGCTTCATGATCGAGTGCCTGCCCTGGCGGTTTCGACACAACATCCGCGAAATGGTCAATCTGGGCTTGTACAGCCGCCAGGCGCTGCAGGAACTGCGACAGGAAACCAATATCGAGTACGACCATTTGACGCGCGGCATCCTGCAGTTCTACACCAGCAAAGCCGATTTCGAAGCGGGCAAGGCGGCGTCGGTGCTGTTGCGCCAGTACGGCATCGAGCGCGACGTGAAGACGGTAGAAGAAGCGATTGCCATCGAGCCCGCATTGCACCAGATTCGCGATCGACTGGCCGGCGCCACCTATTCGTCGACCGATGAATCAGGCGACGCCTTCAAATTCACCCAAAACCTGGCCGCGCTGTGTGCAACCAAAGGGGTGAAATTCAAATATGGCGCCACGGTGGAGGCCATTGAAACTGACCACGGCAAGGTTAGCGGTTTGCGTCTGCGCCATTCAACCGGCCATACCGAGACCGATACAGCCGACGCATACGTTTGTGCGATGGGCAGCTACAGCTATCTCATGTTGAAGCCGATCGGCATCACTATTCCCGTTTATCCCGCCAAGGGTTATTCGGCTACGCTTTCCACCGATGGCTTCGAAGGCGCACCGATGGTGAGCCTGACAGATGAGGCCATGAAAATTGTTTTTTCACGCATTGGCGACCGCATGCGTATCGCCGGCACCGCAGAGCTGGACGGCTACAGCACCCATCTTTCATTGGTGCGCACCGAAGCGCTCGTCAAGCGGGCGCGCGAACTCTTTCCCAAGGCTGCCGACTACGATCACCCGGTCTATTGGACTGGCTTGCGCCCGGCAACGCCATCCAATTGTCCGTTGATTGGCCGCAGCCGCATTCCCAATCTGTTTCTGAACACCGGGCACGGTACGCTGGGTTGGACAGAGGGCTGCGGATCGGGAAAGGCGCTCGCGGATTTCATTTCCGGCAGGAAACCGGATGTTGACTATCAGTTCCTGCACTAAGCAATCATGACAACCATTTCACTCGCCGATATCCAGGCTGCTCGCGAAGTCCTCAAGGGGCACGTTGCCAATTCGCCTTGCATGTATTCACGAACGCTGTCGGAAATTACCGGCGCGCAGGTCTATCTCAAATTCGAAAACCTGCAGTTCACGGCGAGTTTCAAGGAACGCGGCGCGCTGAACAAGCTGGTGTCGCTGGATGCGAGGCAAAAGAAAAATGGTGTCATTGCCGCATCAGCGGGTAATCATGCGCAAGGCGTTGCGTATCACGCGACGCGTCTGGACATTCCCAGCACCATCGTCATGCCCAGGCACACGCCGAACGTGAAGGTGGAGATGACGCAGCGGCACGGCGCAGATGTTGTACTGTTTGGTGAAAACTTCGATGAAGCCAAAACACACGCGCTGCAGCTCTCAGCTGAACGAAATCTGACCTTCGTCCATCCCTACGACGATGCGATGGTCATCGCCGGCCAAGGGACAATCGCGCTGGAAATGCTCGAGGCGTTTCCGCAACTGGACATGCTGTGTATCGCCATCGGCGGTGGTGGATTGATCAGCGGCATGGCGACGGCCGCAAAAGCGATTAAACCCGACATCGACATTGTGGGTGTGGAAATGCTGCGATTCCCGTCGATGGCCGCGGCGATCAGCGGAACGACGGCGACATTCGGCCAGTCAACGATTGCGGAAGGCATCGCCGTAAAAGAACCCGGCAAAATTACCCGCGTTATCGTCGAGAAACTGGTATCCGAAATCGTGCTGGTCGACGAGGGCGATATCGAGGAGGCGATTGTCATGCTGCTCGAAATCGAGAAGACGGTCGTGGAGGGCGCTGGCGCGGCGTCGTTGGCGGCCTTGCTCAAATATCGAAAGCGCTTCGAGGGCAAGCGCGTCGGGCTGGTGTTGTGCGGAGGCAATATCGATCCGCTGATGCTGGCCGAAATCATCCAGCGCGGTATGGTTCGCTCGGGCCGACTCTCGCGCCTGAAGGTCGAGCTGCGCGATATGCCAGGTGCATTGGCGCGCATCACTGGTGTGATTGCCGAAGCCAATGCGAATATTGAGGAAGTCCATCATCAGCGGGCGTTTACCAATTTGCCGGTGCAAAGCGCGGAAGTGGAGTTTGTATTGAAAACCCGCAACGCTGCGCACGTGCAGGACATTGTTGAACGTCTATCCGTTGCCGGCTTCAAGGCCTACGTACCCGCCGGGTGAGACCGATAAGGAGGAGTGTCGGCCCAAGCGGCACTTCGCACGTGTTATAGGTCGCGCGAAGCGAAAGTTCGCATTCAATCTGGCGCTGAAGCCCCTCAATACGGCTGCCGTTCAATATGTCTCACTTGCGTGATGCCATTGACGGTAGTGGTCATCGTCGCATTACTCGCATCATTGAAGTCCAGCGAAATAGTTCCCACGTTGACCGCCTTGAACGCAGCCGGGTTGTATGTCACACCCAGCCACGGCGATGATTCATGCGCGAACAGTTGCCCCGACCAGACCGTTCCATTCCAGCTGCCGCCTTGGGCGGTAAAGAAGATCGGCTTGCCGGCCGCATCGTAGGTGTACCAGATCGGGAACAGCACACGTCCTTGTTGGGCGATATTCATACCCCAGCCATCCTCGTCGGCAGTCGCCCACCACAGATCATTGGTACGCAGATTCGCACCCGGAGTCTCCAATGAGAAAATCTGCCGCTGGATCGACTTGGTCGCACTGATGCCATTGATCGTATAGGCCAGTGTGGCGGTGCTGGCACTGGTGTAGGTAATGACGGCCGAGCCCACCGGTGCGCCGATGGCAAACTTGGACTTGTCGTAAGCACTGAACGGTGACGAAGTCGCCAGGAACAGTGGCCCCGTGAAGACCGTGCCCGCCGCATTGAAACTGCCGCCCGGCATCACATACCAGACTGACTTGCCCTGTGCGTCGTAGGCGAAGATCACGTTGAACTGGATCGGGCCGTGCTGCGTGACTGACATACCCCAGCCGTTTTCTGACGTCCCCGCCCACCACATGTCGGTGTAATCCTGCGGACCCTGGGCCACCACGCGCAGGTCGAAGTTGACTTGCTCAAATACCCTGTTGGACAAATGGGCTGGTGGATAGAAATAGCTGACCACGTATTGCTTGATGCCACCGGCAGACGCAGTCGCGGTTAGGGTACAGCTAGATACGGCTGCGTCGGTCGCGTTGGGCAGCATGGCAAGCGGGAGCTGGGCGCACCCGGGGATTGGCAGGCCATTCTCAAAGAAGGTGATTGTTCCAGCCGGGCTGTTCATCCTGACCAGTGCGGTGAGTGTGGCGGTGCGGCCAACCACAACCGGCGGCAGTGGATAGGCGGCGACGGATAATACCGCAGCATTGATGCTGATGGCCTGCGAGAAGCTGGTACTGGCCGGTACATTGATTGCATCACCCGAGTATTGGGCGAAGTATAGGCGCGGGCTCAGCGTCTGGTAGGCGCCCGGGGCGGTGCAGCTTGCCGAGCCGGCCACCAACGGAACTGCACTGCAGCCGGGGAGTACGAGTTGCCCGTTGTTGGCCAAGACGCTGAAGGTGACGGTGCCGGTCTGTGCGCCGCCGCTGGCCGATGCGCTGAGGACTACCGGTGCACCATAGAGGGCGACGCCGACGTTCGACGACAGGGTAAATGTCGCACCGACAACCGGTGTCAGCGCAACTGACGCCGATGGCAAGCTCGTGCCGGCATTGCTGGTTGCGGTTACCGCACAGCGGTAGGCCGTGTTATTGGTCAACCCGGACACCATGATTGGCGAAACTGTCGCTGTTGCTGTCACCGCTGGTAAACCGGCAGCAGTGCAGGTGGCGGTGTAGCTGGTGATGGCACTGCTGCCACGGTTCGCCGGTGCGGTGAACAGAAGCGTTACCGTGCCATTGCCCGGTGTGCCGGTGCCGATGGTGGGAGCACTTGGCGGAACAGGGTTCACCAGGACAGTTGCGCTGACCGATGCGCTCGCGTAATTGGCATTGCCGGCCTGTGTTGCAGTCACCGCGCAGGTACCGGCGCCGGTGATGGTGAGTTGATTGCCGGATACGCTACAGATGCCGCTTGCGCTACTGGTGCTGAAGGTGAAGGTGGTCAAGCCGCTACTTGATGTCGCACTCAACGTGATCGCTGAGGCACCGACGCTGACTGCCATGGCCGGGGTAAACGTGATCGTCTGGGTGGCAGGGTTGATGACGACGCTGGCATTGGCGGACGCACTTGTGTAATTGGCATTACCGGCCTGGGTTGCAGTCACTGCGCAGGCACCGCCGCCGGTGACGGTGAGCTGATTGCCAGCGACTGTACAGATGGTGGCAGCGCTACTGGTGCTGAACGTGAAGGCGGTCAGTCCGCTTGAGGCAGTCGCGGTCAGCGTGATCGGCGATACGCCGAAGATGATTGGTGTGGCGGGAGTGAAGGTCACGGTCTGCGCGGCGCTGTTGATGTCGACACTGGCATTGGCGGATGCAATTGCGTAGTTGGCATTGCCGGTCTGGGTTGCGGCAATCGCGCAGCTGCCGCCGCCCGTGATGGAAAGTTGATTGCCAGCGACGGTGCAGACTGTGGCAGCACTGCTGGTGCTGAAGTTGAAGGTGGTCAGTCCGCTGGATGCAGTTGCGGCAAGCGTGATCGGCGATACACCGAACACCACGGGTGTGGCGGGCGCGAATGTCACCGTCTGGGTGGCGCTGTTGATGACGACACTGGCATTGCCGGATGCACTTGTGTAATTGGCATTGCCGGCCTGGGTTGCAGTAATCGCGCAGGTGCCGCCGCCAGTGATGGTCAGTTGAATGCCGGTCACGGTGCAGATAGTGGCAGCACTGCTGGTGCTGAAGGTGAAGGCGGTCAGGCCGCTCGATGCCGTCGCGGTCAGCGCGATCGGTGAGACGCCAAACTTTACTGGCGACGCGGGCGCGAAATTTATCGTCTGGCTGCCGGCATTGATGACGACGTTGCCGTTTGCCGATGCGCTTGCAAAAGTCGCATTGCCGGCTTGAGCCGCCGTCAGTGCACAGTTACCCGCGCCCACAATCGTGAGCTGATTTCCCGTAACTGTACAAATAGTTGCGGCACTACTGGTGCCGAAGGTGAAGGTGGTCAACCCGCTAGATGCGGTGGCGGTGAGCGTGATTGGTGCGACACCGAAGTTGATTGGCGACGCAGGCACGAAAATTACGGTTTGTGCTCCCGGGTTAATGACGACGTTGGCATTGGCTGATGCGCCCGTGTAATTCGCATTACCGGCCTGAGCAGCGGTCACCGCACACGTACCGACACCAACAATCGTGAGTTGATTGCCGGTGACGGTACAAATACTGGAAGCACTACTTGTGCTGAAGGTGAACGAAGTGAGCCCACTCGATGCCGCCGCCGAAAGCGTGATCGGTGCAGCGCCGGACGCCACCGGAGTAGCTGGGGTGAAGATCACCGTCTGGCTGGCAGAATTAATGACGACGTTGGCATTAGCCGATGCGCTGGTGTAACTCGCATCGCCAGCCTGGGCAGCGGTTAGCGCGCAGGTGCCAACACCCACAATCGTGAGCTGATTGCCGGTGACAGTACAAATGCTGGCAGCACTGCTGGTGCTGAAGGTGAAGGCGTTCAGGCCGCTGGACGCGGTTGCGGCGAGCGTGATCGGCGATGCACCGAACACGACCGGAGTAGCTGGCGTGAAGGTCACCGTCTGGCTGGCAGTATTTATGAAGACGTTGGCATTGCTTGATGCGCTGGCGTAGCTCGCATTGCCAGCTTGCGTTGCCGTGAGAGCACAGGTGCCGCCACCAACGATGGTGAGCTGATTGCCGGTGACGGTGCAGATATTGGCTGCGCTACTGGTGCTGAAGGTAAAGGCCGTAAGCGCGCTCGATGCGGTCGCAGTCAGCGTGATTGATGCGACACCGAAGGCCACCGGTGTGGCCGGGGTGAAGGTGACTGTCTGTGCCGCAGGCGCAATCGTCAATGCGAAGGCCGCATTGCCGGTGCCGCCGCTCGCATCGGTCACCGTCACCGAGAAGCTGGCGTTGACGCCTGCAGTCGGCGTGCCAGAAATGACGCCGCCTGTACTGAGCGTCAACCCTGCAGGCAACGCTCCGGCTGTTACCGCAAACGAGAGCGCTCCCACACCGCCAGTGGCCGCAATGGTTTGGTTGTAGGCGACACCGACTGTGCCCGCTGCTAAGGAAGCGGCGGTAGTAATAGTCGGTGGTGCGACTAGCGTGAACGTAAATACCGTCGGTGCACCGATCACATTCGCAGCGCTATCAATGGAGGTGCCTTGCATCGCATCCACCGCGAATAGCGAAACCGTATTGAGGCCCAAGGTCAGTCCAGAAAGTGCGGCGGCATACGGCCCGCTGCCCGTGGCGGCAGTGAAGGTGCCCTGACCATCATTCACACGATAATAAACGGCGCGTACGGCTGGGTCCGTTGGGGAATAGGCACCGCTCACCGTGAGAGAGAGTGTGGGATTGGCAAGGCTCGTGACATTACCGCCTGCCATGCTCACCGCCGTGGCGTGGCGGGTAGCGCTCGTGGTCGCGACATCAATGACAGTGACGTTGGCGCCGCTTATATTGGTCACATAGGTCTTGTTGGTTACGGGGTTGACGGCGACGGCATACGGGAAGGATCCCACCGCCGAGAGGGTGGTAGTGCCATTGGTCACGCCGTCGATCACGGTAACGGTGCCGCCCCCATTCGCAACATAAATCTGATTGGTCGCTTGATTCACGGCAACCAGACGCGGGTTGATGCCCGCCGCGACGTTCGTGACGCTGTTGGTCGCGCCGTCGATGATAGTAACGTTGTTACTGTTTAGATTCGCCACATAAATTTTATTGGTGATCGGGTTCACCCCGATGGCCTGGGGATTCGTGCCCGCGGGCACCAAAGCGGAGGTGTTACTCGACGCGTCGATCACTGTGACGTCGCCGCCGCTGTTATTCGCCACATAAATCTTGTTGGTCGTCAGGTTGACAGCGACCGCAAACGGGCCGCTTCCCGCCGCGATGGTCGTCGCAATGTTGGTTGCGCCGTCGATCACCGTGACGCCGCCACCTTGATTCGTCACGTAAATCTTGTTGGACACTAAGTTGATGTCGATTGCACCGGGCGCGGTCCCAGCCGCGACCGTCGCGACGACTGTATTGGTCGCGCCATTGATCACCGAGACGTTGTTGCTGCTGTAATTCGCCACATAAATGTTGTTTGTTACTGGATTCACCGCGACCGCCACGGGAAATGATCCTGCTGCGACAGTCGCGGTGCTGTTAGTTGCCCCATCGATCACGGTGACGTTGTTGCTGCCGCCATTCGCCACATAAATCTTGCTGTTCACCGGGTTGACGGCGACGGCTCTGGGACTGGTGCCCGTCGCAACGGTCGCGGTGCTGTTGGTCGCGCCATCGATTACGGTGACATTGGCGCTGCCTCGATTTGCCACATAAATTTTGTTGCTCGTGGAGTTGATGCCCACGGCATAGGGCGTGGTTCCCGTCGCCACCGAGGCGCGGGTATTGGTTGCGCCGTCAATTACTGTAACGTTGTTGCTGCTGACATTCGCCACATAAATCTTGTTGGTCACCGGGTTGATGGCGACGGCAGTGGGTTGGGTGCCCGCCGCGACGGTCGTGGCGACGTTGGTCGCGCCGTCGATCACCGTGATGTTGGCGCTGTTGAAATTCGCCACATAAATCTTATTGGTCACCGGGTTGATGGCGACGACCGAGGGCTGGCTACCCGCCGCGACTGTTGCAGTACTGTTGGTCGCGCCGTCGATCACCGTGACGTTGGCGCTGCCGTAATTCGCCACATAAATCTTGTTGGTCACCGGGTTGATGGCGACGGCCGAGGGCTGGTTACCCGCCGCGACGGTTGTTGTGCTGTTGGTCGCGCCGTCGATCACCGTGACGTTGTTGCTGCTGACATTCGCAGCATAAATCTTGTTGGTCACCGGGTTGATGGCGACACTCTGGGGAAAGGAGCCCGCTGCGATGGTCGTAGTGCTGTTGCTCGCGCCGTCGATCACCGTGACGTTGTTGCTGCTGACATTCGCCACATAAATCTTGTTGGTCACCGGGTTGATGGCGACGGCCCAGGGCTGGCTACCCGCCGCGACGGTCGTGGTAGCGTTGGTCGCGCCATCGATCACCGTGACGTCGGCGCTGCCGTAATTCGCCACATAAATTTTGTTGGTCACCGGGTTGATGGCGACCGCAAAGGGGTTGACGCCCACCGCGACGGTCGTGCTGCTGCTGGTCGCGCCGTCGATCACCGTGACGTTGGCGCTGCTGTAATTCGCCACATAAATCTTGTTAGTCACCGGGTTGATGGCGACGGCGCTTGGACTGACACCTGCGGTGATGGACACTTGCGCGGATGCCAGACTAGCCAGTCCAAGACTGGCCAATAACGCCAGCAAGATGTGACGCCATGGCCTCGTCCGCGTTGCACTCATGCACATGCTGCGCAAGCGAGTGGCAAAGTCGAGAAAAGTCTGAAAGATTTGGCTATTCATCATGTGTGCCGATCCTTGTTGGGTTTTGCACGATTGCTTCTCCGCCTTGTTGTCACTCGCCTACAGAGATTCATGCGACGCTGTTCACTTTTGTCGCCGCCGGGAAAAGCTTCTTTCATGGGCTTGCTAATGAACACGGCAACATGGGCGAGCGCCACACAAGCTATCCGGACTATAGGAAAGCCCTCCAATCCAAACAATGGGGAATATTCAGCACTTGTAGCGACGACAGACGTGATAACGTCGGCCCGAATTTACTGGACAGGAATCCCGCCAGGTCAGATAACCCGGCAGGCTGCGTCAGGAAGAGATCAACCTACCAGCGAGATGGCAGTGGACGCGCGATCACGATCTGCGCGCCTTCGCTGACCAGGTAGCCACCGGCTTCCAGGTCACGCATGATCAGCGTCACCATGTCGCGCGAGGCACCAATGCGGCGGGCAAGGTCGCTTTTGTTGAGGCGACCCGCAATGATCTGGCGGCCATCCAGCGACACGGCCATACTGATCAGCAGGTCATGCAGCCGCCCATACACGTCTTTCAGCGCAAGACTCTTGAGGTTTCGCGTCGCCAGCTTGGCGCGGCGGCTCAGTTCCACGATCAGGCCCAGCGCAAAGTCGGGATTGGCCACCACATAGCTACGTAGGTCGTCGCGCTTCACTTCGACCGTGACAACGGCATCGACTGCAGCGACCGATGCAGATCGCTTGGTACCGTCGAGCGACATTTCGCCGACAAAATCACCTGGGCCGTGTTCGTCGATCACAACTTGTTTACCGCCATCGTCTTCCGCATACACGCGCACGTTACCGGATTGGATCAGATACACCCCGTCGTCGGTATCGCCTTCGCGTATCAGAACCTCGCCCCGTTGAAATGCGCGTGGCCGACCCAGTCGCGCCAGCTCGGAAAAGAATCGCGCCTCGGCACCCGACGGCACGCCATCAAATACAGGATCGGCTAACTCGCCGGCAAGATTTTCCGGTGCGTCTGACATGGGCGGCATGAAAAGGTAAGGGGGAGTCCAAGCGCGAACTGCCAGTTTAACTTACCTGCCGCCATAGAGGATCGCACCACAGTGCCACGCTGTCAGGGCGAGGCCGGTAACCAGAGACGATCCGCGCCGGATGCATCTCGCTCAACGCGCGCCGCCCGGATCCATTCGACGGTCGCGTTGAGCGATGTCACCTGCCCGGTGCCCACCACCCGCGCCAGGATTTTGGAATCGAGTGCGGCTTCCACGTGCTCAAGGGCTTCACAACGCGCCGCCTTCGCCTGATCGCCGGGGCGGTAGCCCATGCGTGTCCGAGTGGTCGCCGTTACCGCGCAAATCAGGCACGCAGGTTCCCATTGCGCCTGGCGCGATAGCATACCCGCAAACGTTTCCATCGCATTGAGCAGTTCCAGCGTGACGTGTCGTGTCGAGAGTAAATGGACTGCCGTTTGGAACGCGCTCAGAGCCTCGCCGGTACGCCCCATCAAGTCGAGTACCTTGCCAATGTAGAAGTGGGCCACCCCTTCACGTTGGGTTTCCTGCGTTTCCACCATTACGCGCAAATACTCGTTGAATACCCGCAATGCTTCGTCCAGTCGCCCCGCATCTAGCGCCAACATACCCTGCAGCTGCAAGATGCTGCCGTCTACACGCACCGCCTTTACCCACTCATTGTCCCGCCGCACTTCAATCAACGCTTCCTCTGCGGTTGTCCGATCACCCGCATAAAGCGCATTCATCCCGAGATTGCATACCGCCATCAAGCGCGCGTAATCCATTCCCGCCACACGGCAATCGTCAATCGCCTGCCGAAAGACCGGGCGCGACGCCTCATAGCCGCCGCGCACATAGGTTGCATAGGCAATCATGCTCTGGGTGCGACCGGCCATGCCATGCAAGCCCAACTGCTGCGCAAGCGTTCTGGCGTGAACCGAATGCTGTTCAGCAGCATCCATGTCGGCCCCCATGTAAGCAAGTATCGCAAGTGCGTACGCGATGTGGACGCGATCCGGCGACATTTCGTCAGCATGGCGATGTTGCAATGCGCGGCGCAGTGCCTCCGCGCCTTGCTTGCCGCCGCCCCGGTGTTGCCAGTACACACCCATGCTCGCCGCCAGCGAGAGCGCGAGATTTCCCGTGTCGTGCTCCACGGTGGCGAAGGCCAATGCGCGCTGGAGGTTTTCTTCATCGCGTCTCATCGTGTCGACGCCCTCCGCCGACGCGGGGCCACGCAGCGCCTCAGCCAGCGGCACGGCCCACGCGGCAAAGGCATGCGCGTGCTCGCGCTGCATGGACGTCATTTCGTTAGCCTGTTGCAAATGCGCCGCCGCAAATTCATGCAGCGTTTCCAGCATGCCGTAGCGCGCGGCACCATTCGTCTCCAGCTTGAATAGCAACGATTTGTCCGCCAGCCCGGCCAATGACGCTTCGATCACCGCTGGCGTCAATTGCGCGTCCGTGCACGCGCGAATCGCTATCTCAATCGGGATACCGCCATGGAATACGGCCAGCCGTTGGAACAGGCGTTGCTCGTGCGACGGCAGAAGCTGGTATGACCAATCGACCAGTCTCGCGAGCGTCTTATGCCGCGGCGATGCGACCCTGCTACCGGTGATGAGGAAACCGAATCGGTCTTCGATACCGCGCAGGATGTCAGCCAGGCCCAGATCACGCATACGCGCAGCCGCCAGCTCGATTGCAAGCGGAATACCATCCAGTCGGTAGCAAAGCACCGCCAGAATGGACGCCTCTTCCGGCACAACCTGCCATGTTGGAAGCTGCAGTTGCGCGCGCTCTATAAAAAGACGCACCGCCTCTACTTCGCACAATGCGCTGACGGCCCCTTCAAAGTCGGGATCGGGTAGCGGCAGGCCGGGAATGCGATAGACCAGTTCGCCGTCCACATCGAGCAGCTCGCGGCTGGTAGCGATAATTTTGATATTCGGCGCGCGGCGCAGCATCTGATCGGCTAGGTGCGCGCACGCGTCGATCAGATGTTCGCAGTTGTCGAGTAGCAGCAGCGCGCGACGCGGCGCGAGATATTCACAAAGCGTGTCCTCAGTCGTGCTTCCTGGTGGCACCGCCAGATTCCATACCGCCAGCAACGCATCGGCCACGCGGGCGGGATCGGCAGTACCGGCCAACTCGACCGACCAGACGCCCTCGTCGAATTTGTCCAGCACTCGCGCGCAGGTTTGCAGTGCGAGCCGGGTCTTGCCGATGCCCCCGGTGCCGACCAGCGTAACCAAGCGGTGCTCATCAAGGTGTGCGGCGAGCGCGCGCAACTCGCCATGGCGGCCGACAAATGATGTGCGTTGACTGGGGAGGTTATTTGGCGCCTGCGAGAGCGAACGCAGCGGCGGAAAATCGCTCTGCAAATCCTGGTGCAATACCTGGTGAAGCGTTTCTTCGCCGGAAAGATCGCGCAGCCGTATCCGCCCCAGCTTGCGCAATGATAGGGGTGCTGATATCGCATTATTAAGCGACACGGCTACCGCGTCCGAGATGATGAATTGATCACCATGCGCCGCATTGGCAATTCGCGCCGCGCGATTTACCGATTCGCCGAAGAAATCGCCATCCCGCGCCTCGCATGGTCCCATGTGCAGACCGGCACGCAGTTTCAACTTCACGTCGCCGGCGTCAACGTCCAATGTGCGCATCCGGACAAGTAATTGCACACCACAATGCAATGCCGGCAGCGGATCGGTGAACGCCGCATGGACGCCATCGCCGGTGAACTTGACGATGACACCGCCGTGCTCGGCCACAAGCTGACGGGCAAGCGCATCGTGGCCGGCCAGCAAGTCGCTCATGCGATCGCCCAATTGCTCCCAGAGCCTTGAACTGCCTTCGATGTCCGTGAAGAGAAAACTGACCGTCTGTTTCATTGGCGATGTCCGTGCTGTCTATTCCATGGATTACTAGCAAGGTATAACAAAAACAGCCTTTCTCTAAAGACTGCCCAAACTACATTGAACGTCGCGACGCGCAACAAAGTCCAGCACGGGCGGGCTGTTTCAGCCATTTTTACCTGAAACGCCCCGTCAAATGGCGATCTGCATCATTCCGCTATCGCTCCCGCACCCGCAATGGGCCGACGCCAACGAGAGTGTTTCGATGGATCCCTGGGGGCATCTCATCGCCAACACGTTCGCAGCCGAAATCGCCAGCGGCGCTGACGTTCTGCCGACAATCGCCAACACCAAAGCACACATTTATATGCCGGCCTTGAAGGACGCCATTGCAGTCGGCGTTTTTCTCACCGGCCCGGTAAGTTCAACGTGAAGCATCACGACAAACGGTATCCAGCCCAGCCACATGACCAGGTCGATCAGATCCATCGCCATCGGCGCGTCGCCATTGGGGAAATAGCGCAGCATGGTGTATTCCTCGATATAGTCAAACAGTGGGAGCCACACCAGCAGGAACGCCAGACAAACAGGCGTCGAGGAGACGTGACCGCGCAGTCGCCGCAGCAAGGGAACGACAATAATGATGCCAATGGTGAACGCATAAACGGCAAGTTTCCAGCCGTGATGTTCGGCGAAGAATTCGGCCAGCATGCCTTCGGAGGTGATCATCTTTGCCGCGGTCCATGCCAGCACACCTGAACCGATAAAGATGATGGCTGGATAGCGATCAATCCATTTCAGGATCATTGTGCTGCCTGCCATCACGATCGGGATACTCACCAGCAGACCGAGCACGACCAGCAGAAAACTGCCGTGGGCAGCACCGGCGACGGCCAGCACATTGTCAACGCCCATGACGGTATCGGCCACGATGATGGTCTGAATGGCAGCGCGAAAGCTGGCGGCGGTCGCCACGTTTTCATGCCCATCGCCGCCATTCTCCTTTTCCATTTGATAGGCGATCCAGATGAGGATCAGGCCGCCGACCAGCAAAAAGCCGGGAATCTTCAGCAGCCAGACGACCGCCATGGTGAGTATGGCCCGCACTGCGACGGCGCCGACAGCACCCCAGAAGACTGCTTTTTTCTGCAGGTCGGCAGGCAGATTACGTGCGGCGAGTGCGATCACGATGGCGTTGTCACCGGCCAGCACCAGGTCGATGACGATGATGGCCAACAGCGCTGAGAGGAACTGCAATGACATTATTTCCATGTAAACCTCCATTTGGTTGCGCAGCGAACGCTGCATTTACCCTGATGGGCAAAGTCACCTGGTTTGAAGGAATGGAACACTGGAGTTCGATCAACCAAGGGGACCTCGACCTGCTGGTCAAGGTCTCGTTCACGCAATATGAATTGCGCCCACGTAACCGGGGATAAACCCGTGCTGACGACTACGTGGAGGGAAATCTGGCGATTTCCGCGAACTACTCCCCTTGGGGTACCAAAGGTTACCATAAAGGCGTGTTTTGGCCAATCGCGCTGCCAGCGCCAACGCCTCCACGAGGTATCGCTTGGTGCGCCTGACGTCATTTCGCAGTAACATCTGCCGGTTCCGTTTCTATTTGACAGCACAGGAGAAGACCGCATGAAAGCAGCATTGATAATTGTCGCTGGCGCCGCCCTGATTTTCACGACCAACGTGCCAGCACAGGAAATGCCTGGCGGGCTGTGGGAGATAAAAATGAAGATGGATATGCCCGGGTTGCCGCCGGAAGTCGCTGCGCAAATGGGTAACCGCACCATGACGCAATGTGTCAAGCCGGGCGAACGCAAGTGGTCCGAACAGCGTAATCCCGGCGATCGCGGCGACCGACAGTGTGAACAGACCGACATGAAAGTGGACGGCAACAAGGTGTCATGGAAAATGACCTGCAAGGACGGGACCTCGGGCGAGGGTACCGTCACACATAACGGCAAAGACGCTTACAAAATGGACATGGCGATGAACTCGCCGCGTGGGAACATGAAAATGCAGATGGAGGGCAAGCGCATCGCTGACGTTTGCGAAAAGAAATGACTGGAAAAGCAGAAGTAGCGCTTCGCCAAGCAGGCAAATAAAAATGGGAGCCTCGGCTCCCATTTTTCTGCGCTGAATACTTGGTGGGCTAGGCAGCCAGCGCTTTCTGCAGCGCTCCGTAGCGCGTCTTGAGTGCTGCTGGCATGTGATAGTCGAGCTTGGCCAGCAATTCGTGATGCAGTGTGAGTTCCTGCTGCCATTGCGCCTGATTGACGGCAGTGATCTCAGTGAACGTATCCTGCGAAAAATCGGCGCCGGTCCAGTCGAGATTGCCATAGTCGGGGATGTTTCCCAATGCGGTGTTGCGCGCCGATGCCTTGCCTTCAACGCGCTCGATGATCCACTTCAGCACGCGCATATTGTCACCGAAGCCGGGCCATACGAACTTGCCTTGCTCGTTCTTGCGGAACCAGTTCACACAGTAGAGCTTTGGCGCGGCATTGCCTACCTTGGTGCCGATGTTGATCCAGTGGTCGAAGTAGTCCGCCATGTTGTAGCCGCAGAACGCGATCATCGCAAACGGATCGCGCCGCACTATGCCAACCTGGCCGACGATGGCGGCTGTGGTTTCAGAGCCCAGCGTCGCAGCCATGTAGACGCCTTCATTCCAGTTATTCGCTTCTGTGACCAGCGGCACCGTGGTCGAACGACGGCCACCAAAAATCATCGCCGAGATCGGAACACCTGCCGGGTTATCCCATTGCGGATCCAGCGACGGACAGCTTGTCGCTGCAACGGTGAAGCGCGAGTTGGCGTGTGCCGCGAGACGACCGCAGTCGGGTGTCCACGCCTTGCCTTGCCAATCGATCAGATTTGCGGGCGGTACCTTGGTCATGCCTTCCCACCACACATCGCCATCTGGTGTCAGCGCGACGTTGGTGAAAATGGTGTTCGCCTTGACCGATTCCATGCAGTTCGGGTTGGTCTCGTACGATGTGCCCGGTGCAACGCCAAAGAAGCCGGCTTCCGGATTGATGGCGTACATTTTTACCATCCCTGATTTTTCGTCAACTGCGGGTTTGATCCAGGCAATATCGTCGCCGACAGTCGTGACTTCCCAGCCTTGCTGTTTGAAGGATTCCGGCGGGATCAGCATCGCAAAATTTGTTTTGCCGCATGCAGACGGGAACGCTGCCGTGACGTAATGCTTCTTGCCCTCAGGTGTTTTCACGCCGAGGATCAGCATGTGTTCGGCCAGCCAACCTTCGGCTTTGCCCATGACCGAGGCGATGCGTAGGGCAAAGCACTTCTTGCCAAGCAAGGCATTGCCGCCGTAGCCCGAGCCATACGACCAGATTTCGCGCGTGTCGGGAAAATGCACAATGTATTTATGTTCGTGATTGCAGGGCCAAGCCACGTCCTTTTGGCCAGCGGCCAGTGGCGCGCCGACTGAATGCAGCGCGGGGACGAATTCGCCTTCAGGTCCGAGCACATCCAGTACTTTGCTGCCCATGCGGGTCATCAGCTTCATATTGACGGCAACGTAAGGCGAATCAGAGAGCTCAACACCGATGTGCGCGATATGCGAGCCCAGCGGGCCCATGCTGAACGGCACAACGTACATCGTGCGGCCGCGCATGCAGCCGTCGAACAGCTTGTTCAGCGTGCCCCTCATCTCGGCGGGCGCGATCCAGTTGTTGGTGGGCCCTGCATCTTCTTTCCTGGCCGAGCAGATAAATGTGCGGTCTTCCACGCGCGCCACATCGGTGGGGTCGGAAAGCGCCAGGTAGGAATTGGGCCGCAGTTTTTCGTTGAGCTTCTTGAAGGTACCTGCGTCGACCAGTTCGCCGCAGAGGCGCTGAAATTCGGCGTCTGAGCCATCGCACCAGTAAATGCGATCAGGCTTGGCGAGGGCGGCAATTTCCGCTACCCACGCCAGCAGTTTTTTGTTGCTGGTCGGTGCGTCGTTCATCTGAACGGGCGTGGTCTGTGGAATGGCTTTGGCTTGCGCATGCATGTCGAATTCTCCGGGAGAGCACCAGCGGGCTGGCTTGAAATGCGATCAGTGCAGCTCGTCGCATTTTCGGAATTTGTAGGCGCACAATTATCCCACATCAGATTGACGACAGACACGTGAACTGCTGCTCACATTACTTTGAAACCGGTAGCAGTGATTGTTGCCCGTAGGATTGGAATTTGTCGATGACAACCTGCATTTCCGCCTCGGACAACAACGCAGGCTCGCCGATCTGCAGGGCTTGCCAGTACATTCTCGCTAGCGTTTCCACTTCAACAGCGAGGGCAAGCGCCTGCTGCAGATTCCCGCCGCAGGCAATCATGCCGTGGTGAGACATCAGGCAGGCTTTGCGATGCTGCAATGCAGCGACGACATGGTCGGAGAGTTCCTGGGTGCCAAAGGTCGCATAGGGCGCGCAAGCAATATCGCTACCGCCGGCCACCGCCACCATGTAATGAAATGGCGGGATGCTGCGGTCCATGCAGGCGAGCGTTGTCGCGTAGGGCGCATGCGTGTGAACGATGGCGTTGACTTGCTCACCGCTGGCTGCGTAGATGTCGCGATGAAAGCGCCATTCGGAGGATGGCAGCACATCGCCTTCGTGGGTGCCGTCCATGCGCATCAGGACGATTTGCTCGGGCCGGGTTTCCTCATAAGGCACGCCGGTGGGCGTAATCAGGAAGCCGCCATCCCGGCCTTCCACAGCGACTGCGTGGGAAGTCGTGGTGCGCGCACTGACGTTGCCGGCTTTACCCTGATTGATGCCGAGTTCGTTCATGCGCAGGGTGGTGCGAATGATGTCGTTGCGCAACGCTTTGTGGGGGATATGATCCAGATTCAGGAATGACATGGTGATTAACTCGTGAGCGTATTGGCGAGATGATCAGGTGCAAACACGCCATGCTCGGTGATGATGCCGGTGACGAGCCGCGCGGGCGTGACATCAAATCCCGGATTGGCTACTGGCGTTTTTTGGTCCAGAATTAGCATTGGCGCGGCTCCTGGCGTGCTTTCTGCCCGCAAGCCAATAACGGTGCGGACCTCCGTTTCGGCGCGCTCCTCAATTTCTATTTCCTTTAATGCGTCGACAAGCTGGGGATCGATGGTCGAATTGGGTAGTGCAGCATAAAACGGAATGCCGTTGTCCATGGCGGCCAGTGCTTTCAGGTAGGTGCCGATCTTGTTGGCGACATCACCCTGTTTCGATACGCGATCCGCGCCGACTAACACCATGTCCACTTTGCCGTGTTGCATCAAGTGACCACCGGCATTGTCGACGATATAGGTGTGCGGCACGCCGTGTTCGCGCAATTCCCAGGCCGTCAGCAGGCCCTGATTGCGAGGTCGCGTTTCATCGATCCAGACGTGGACCGGCACGCCCGCATCGTGAGCCATATAGATGCAGGCCAATGCTGTGCCCCAGTCGACGGTTGCCAGCCAGCCGGCATTGCAATGCGTGAGAACGTTAATCGGCCGCCGGTGCTTTTCATGCAGCGCGCGAATGATCGATGCGCCTTGACTGCCGATGGCCTTGTTGGTTTCAACATCGTCGTCGGCCATCTGCTTCGCCTTCGACCAGGCTGCATCGGCGCGATCGCTCACCGCAAGTGGCGCAAGATACCGCTGCATTGATGTCAGCGCCCAACGCAAGTTGACGGCGGTAGGACGCGTGGCGCCCAACGCGCCCACCGCGTCCGCAAGTGCTGAGTCCGAGCTGTCGCGACGCATCTCAAGGGCGACGCCAAATGCTGCCGCGACGCCGATCAACGGCGCGCCGCGAACCTGCATGGACCGGATGGCATGCGCAACTTCCTGCAACGAGGCGAGCGATAGCGTTTCGAATGCAAATGGAAGGCGTGTCTGGTCAATGATCAGGATGCGATCACTACTTTCGCCGCTCCAGATACTGCGGGTGAGTTTGCCGTTGACTTTCATTCGCAGAGTTTATGCGATTTATGCCGCGCGCTTGCGGATGCATCGATGCGCTCAAAACGGGCAGCGTGTGTCGAGGACGTAAGATGAGGGCCTATGAAAATCTCCGTACTCGATCAATCCCCCGCTGCGCATGGCAAAAGCCAACATCTCGCCATCCAAGAGAGCCTCGCCCTCGCGCGTCATTGCGATTCACTCGGCTACCACCGCTACTGGGTATCCGAGCATCACAACAGCAACAGCATCGTCGGCACTGCGCCCGAAGTGTTGATGGCGGCCATCGCAGCGACAACGCAACGTATCCGTATCGGCAGCGCAGGCGTGATGTTGCCGCATTATTCTGCCCTGAAGGTGGCCGAGCAGTTTCGTGTCCTGGAAGGCATCGCGCCGGGCCGAATCGATCTCGGCGTTGGCCGCGCGCCGGGCTCTGACCGAGCCACCGCATTTGCGTTGAATCCACATCAAAACGCCGCTGAAGAATTTCCCAATCAAGTACTCGATCTTCAATCCTGGGTATCGGGCACTGCGCTACCAGCGGGTCATGCCTTCAGAGATATCAAAGCGCATCCGTTGGGGCCGACCAGCCCCCAGTTATGGATTCTGGGCAGCTCAGACTATGGCGCGCAATTGGCCGCCTATCTTGGCCTCCCTTACGCGTATGCTTATTTTTTCACTGAGGGCCGCGGCACCGAACAGGCGCTGGAATTGTATCGACGGCTATATCGTCCAAGCGAACGCTATCCCGTGCCGCACGCAACCATATGCGTCTGGGCGCTGGCCGCAGATACCGAAGCCCAAGCGCGGCATTTGCTGATGACGCGAGAACATTGGCGAGTGGGATTTGAAAAGGGTCTGCGCACACCGCTGGTGTCGCCTGAAGATGCCGCCGCCGCTTACGCCTTCTACACCGACGCCGAGTGCGCAACCATCGAATCCCTGCGCGGTAAAGCGACCGTCGGCACTGCAGAGCAAGTGAGCGCGCGACTGCATGAACTGGTAGCGAAGTTCCAGCTCGATGAAATCGTGATCAATACCTGGACGCACGACCCTTTGGCCAGGCATCATTCGTACGGGCTGCTGGCCCGGGCGTTCGGCCTGGCAGCTAGCGCCTGATTAAAACGCTAGTGTCGCGACACTAGCACCTCCACGAACTGGAGGCATCGAAAATCAACGGCCCGTCGGCATGGTCATAGCCGCGCCCCCACAGACGCGTACCGGTCTTTTCTTCTTTCTTCAACGTCGCTTTAAATTTCAAATTGGGCGACAGCCATTTTTCCACGCCACCCGACAAGGCCTTGCGTTGCACTCCTTGAAAACGCAAGCGAATTCACTACCGTAAATCGAGCCGCCGGCGGCTTCGTGTAAAATACTAATTTCCAACCCGGGGTTTCCCAACCCCAGTAGCTGGAGGTCGACAACATGACCAAGTATATTTTCGTTACCGGCGGTGTGGTTTCTTCCCTTGGCAAAGGGATTGCCGCCGCCTCTCTCGCCGCCATTCTCGAATCGCGCGGTATCAAAGTCTCGATGATGAAGCTGGACCCGTATATCAACGTGGATCCAGGCACCATGTCGCCGTTTCAGCACGGTGAAGTATTCGTCACCGACGATGGCGCGGAGACCGATCTGGATCTCGGCCACTACGAACGTTTCATCTCGATGAAGATGAAAAAATCGAACAACTTCACTACCGGCCAAATTTACGAGCGTGTCATTAACAAAGAGCGGCGCGGCGATTATCTGGGTGGCACGGTGCAGGTCATTCCGCACATCACTGACGAGATCAAGAATTCGATCCGCGCCGGCACAATTGATGCTGAGGTCGGCATCATTGAAATCGGCGGTACCGTCGGCGATATTGAATCTCTACCGTTCCTCGAGGCGATTCGACAGATGGGTATTGAGCAGGGCCGCGACAACGCCTGCTACATCCACCTCACGCTGGTGCCATATCTTCCTACCGTTGGTGAAATCAAGACCAAGCCGACGCAGCACAGCGTCAAAGAGCTGCGTGAAATCGGTATTCAGCCCGATGTGGTGATGTGTCGTAGCGATCGCCCCATTCCCGATGATGACCGCCGCAAGATTGCCTTGTTCACCAATGTCGATATGGGGTCGGTCATTTCCTGCTATGACTCAAGCTCGATTTACAAGATCCCAAAGATGTTGCACAAGCAGGGGCTGGACGAAATCGTTTGCCGCAAGCTGCACCTGACACCGAAGCCCGCAGACCTGACCATGTGGGACAACATCGTCCATGCACTGGAACATCCGGAGCATCAGATCAATCTGGCGATGGTCGGCAAATATGTGGACCTGACGGACTCGTATAAATCGTTGTCCGAAGCGCTGATCCACGCCGGTATTCACACCCATACCAAGGTCAACATCCACTACATGGATTCAGAGCAGATGGAAACCGACGGTGTGGCCGCATTGGCTAACATGGACGCAATCCTGGTTCCGGGTGGATTTGGCAAGCGCGGTACCGAGGGCAAGATCGCTGCGGTCAAATTCGCACGTGAAAACAAGATTCCATATCTCGGTATCTGTCTGGGCATGCAAATTGCCACCATCGAATTTGCGCGCAATGTGGTCGGCCTGGCCAACGCAAACTCAACCGAATTCGACGTCGATACGCCGCATCCGGTTGTAGCGCTCATCACCGAGTGGCAGAACCACGATGGCGTGGTCGAGAAGCGTGACGCCAGCTCCAATTTCGGCGGGACCATGCGCTTGGGCGCCCAGCCTTGCACCGTGCGTCCCGGTACCTTGGCTGACCGCATCTACCAGAGCACGACAGTGAGCGAACGTCACCGCCACCGCTATGAAGTCAACAATCACTATGTGCCGCGCCTGGAAGCGGCGGGAATGGTGATCTCCGCGCGTACCAATTCGGAGTCATTGACGGAAATGGTGGAGCTCGATTCTGTTAAACACGCGCATCCGTGGTTTTATGGTTGCCAGTTCCATCCGGAATTTACCTCCACACCGCGCGATGGGCACCCGCTGTTTATTTCCTTCGTCAAGGCCGGGCTGGAGCAGCACAAACAGATTCACGGCGAGGCCGGTTTGCGAGTGGTGCAGGGCACGAAGGCTACTGCCTGAAGTTGGCAAGTGCAAGACGTTGGCAAGAACGTTTTAAGTTCGGCAATGAAGTAAGCATGGCTCTCGCCGCGCGGGGAGAGGGAGCCAAAGCAAGTTCATCAAATAAGGGATTTTTTAATGACCGCCATTGTTGATATCGTCGCCCGCGAAATTCTGGATTCACGCGGCAACCCAACCGTCGAAGCCGATGTATTGCTCGAGTCCGGTGTGATCGGCCGAGCTGCCGTGCCCTCGGGTGCATCCACCGGCTCGCGCGAAGCGATCGAATTGCGCGACAAAGACCCACGTCGCTATCTCGGCAAAGGTGTATTGAAAGCCTGCGAGCACATCAACACCGAAATTTGCGAAGCTGTCATCGGTCTCGATGCGAGCGAACAAGCCTTCATCGACAAAACCATGATCGAGCTGGACGGCACCGACAGCAAATCGCGTCTGGGCGCAAATTCGATTCTTGCAGTATCCATGGCTTGCGCGAAAGCGGCGGCCGATGAATCCGGTCTCTCGCTATACCGTTATTTGGGCGGCGCCGCGCCGATGCAAATGCCGGTGCCGATGATGAATATTATCAACGGCGGCGCGCATGCCGACAATGTCCTCGACATGCAGGAATTCATGATCATCCCGGCAGGCTTGCCGACCTTCCGTGAAGCCCTGCGCGCGGGTGTGGAAATATTCCACACGTTGAAGAAAATTCTGCACGCCGAAAAGCACAACACCAACGTTGGCGACGAAGGCGGCTTCGCGCCCAATCTCGCCAACAACGAAGCGGCCTTGCAGTACATCATGAAGGCCATCGATGAAGCCGGCTACATCGCGGGCGAAGACATCCTCATCGGCCTCGATTGCGCAGCCAGCGAGTTCAGGAAAGAAGGCAAGTACCGCTTCGAAGCCGAAAAGCTCTCATTCAATTCGGCACAGTTCACCGACCTGCTCGGCACCTGGTGCGACAAATATCCCATCATCTCCATTGAAGACGGCATGGCCGAAGACGACTGGGATGGCTGGGCCATTCTCACCGAAAAGCTCGGCAAAAAAATTCAACTGGTCGGCGACGACTTGTTCGTCACCAACACCAAGATTCTGCGCGAAGGCATCAGTAAAGGCGTCGCCAATTCCATCCTCATCAAGGTCAACCAGATCGGCACGCTGTCAGAAACATTTGCTGCCATCGAAATGGCCAAGCGCGCGAATTACACCACCGTCATCTCGCATCGCTCAGGTGAAACCGAAGACACCACGATTGCCGATATCGCCGTCGCGATGAATGCGCTGCAGATCAAAACCGGCTCAGCCTCGCGCTCGGACCGCATGGCCAAATATAACCAGCTCCTACGCATCGAAGAAGAGCTCGGTGATGCCGCGAGCTACGCTGGCAAATCCGCTTATTACAACCTGCGCTAAAACGATTCAATCGCGAAGTGAAATACCTCACCTACGTACTGATTGCCCTCATCGCCGCCATCCAGTATCCGCTCTGGATGGGCAAGGGTAGCTGGCTGCGCGTATGGGAGTTTTCCACCAAGGTCGATCAACAAAAAGAAAAGAATGTTCAGCTCGCCGCGCGCAACGCCGGCCTCGATGCGGAAGTGCGCGACTTGAAACAAGGCACCGAAGCGGTAGAGGAACGCGCACGTGTAGAACTCGGCATGATCAAGCCGGGTGAGGTGTTTTATCAGGTGACGGATAAGTCGAAGGTGAAACCCTAGGATTGGCGGGGGTTTTGGGGCGAAAATAGCTGGAGAGGCGCGCTGGTGCTTGATTTGGCTAGTTCGGTCGACGTTGCCATATTAGTTTGGGCCTATTTAGCTGTTTGAATCACGCGAAGGAGCAAGATGAGTAAACTCGAAAAGAAATGGTGGTTTCAGGGCCTTATCTATGGAGTTGGGTACGCATTGACCAAATGGCTTCTTGCAGAAGCAGGCGCCACCACGATGAATGTTGCTTACTGGATGGTCCTTATTGCGGGCAGCTTCGCATTGGCGCGCGCAATTTCGTTTGTCATTTGGCTTGCTTTGCTCATGTTGGCGCCAAAGGTGGTTATCGATAACCCATGACAATACGGACAGATTAAGTGACTAGAAGCTGTGGGCCAGAGTCAAATTTTTCGTTCAATCGTGGTTCGTGAACTCTAAAACCAAACTTGGACGGTAGCATGAATCAATTTGGTACTGACCCTGGGCAGGCTTCGGCATGAGTATTGTCGCGAAAATCAAAAGGCTTGTAGGTAAGTAGAGCTTCGGCGATGGCAGCTCCCTTGCGCCATGTGCGCGTGAGTCTTCGGCTATTAGGGGGCAGTGTCAATTTGCTTTCACCGTGATCGGATCAGTTCGAATTTCGACAACGCAGATGACGATGGCTATTTCAAAACCAGATTTTCTTTCAATGCCCAATAACCAAGGATCAACCGTATGAAAAAGCCACTTAGTATTTTGTTTGCAGTTGCAACGATTTCTTTTCTCATCCTGCCCATGACTCACGAAGCGCATGCTCAAAGTGCCGAGTTCAGCAGCCTGAAGACGGAGTTCACGGGAAATGGCAAATGCCTGGATATCGTCAATGACGGCAAGAACGACTAAGTCATCATGGCACCGTGTGCAAACGTTACTGGACAAATGTGGAAACGCGTCAGTGCTGCTGATGGATCATTCAAGCTGAAGACAGAATTCACGGGCAAGAGCAAATGCCTGGACATCATCAATGACGGCAAAAATAATCGACTCACCATGGCGGCATGTGAGGATGTCACGGGACAAATGTGGAAACAAGTAAATGCCGCCGATGGATTTTTCCGTCTGAAGACGGAATTTACGGGCAAGGGCAAGTGCCTCGACGTTATCAATGACGGCAAAAATAACCAGCTGTCGATGGAGAGCTGTGCGGACGTCACGGGGCAAATGTGGAAGTGAAAATTCTTTACCACCGTCGTCACCGCATCACTTTGCAGCGAAAGCGGTCAGAGTCGAATGGCACTTACTTAAGCGACGACATGGCTGCCGACGGCCTTTCAATGCCGCGCGCCGTATTGAAAATCGACTCCTTCCCCCGGCGGCGGGGGAAGGGCGGGATGGTGGCGATGCCTACTGCGAAGACTCCCCCATCCCAGCCTTGTAATTCAACGAACACCGTATCCCCGGCAATCAAACATATGGAAACTATTCCTCCTCTCAGATGAAGACGATCACCTGCTTGTTTCTGTTGGCGTTGGTTTCGATAGTGTCCACCCCGGTGACATCGCAAACAATTACGGCCAAGCCCGAAGACGTGGGCATGTCGGCCGAGCGTCTCAAGCGCGTGGATGCATTCGTGGCCCGGGTGCAGGCTGAGGGGAAGCTCGCCGGGGCGGTTACCGTTGTGGCCCGACGAGGCCAGCTCGTGTCGCTGAAAGCCCACGGATTTGCCGACCTGGAAACGAAGCGGCCGATGCGGACCGACGATATCTTCCAGATTCAATCGATGACCAAGCCCATCGTCACAGTCGCGGTACTGATGTTGCTGGAGGAAGGGCGGTTCCTGCTGAGCGATCCGGTTGCGAAGTTTCTGCCTGAATTCCGCGACATGAAAGTCGCCGTGGCCAAGGCAGATGCGCCGGACGGTTTCGTGCTGGTGCCGGCGGAACGCGCCATCACGATCTACGATCTGCTGACGCATCGCGCGGGCTTCACCGGTCTGCCGCCGACCAACTCGCCGGCCGAGACGCTGCGGCGAAAAGCCGTCCAATCGTTGCCAGCGAATGGCGCCTTCACGCTAGAGGAGTACATCAAGAATCTGGCGTCGTCACCCCTGGACATGCAGCCCGGCATGGCGTTCAAGTATGGGGCTTCCTCGGTGGTGCTGGGGAGGTTGGTTGAAGTCGTTTCCGGGCAACCGCTCGACGCTTTTTTTCGTGATCGAATCTTCATGCCGCTGGACATGAAGGACACATCGTTTGTCGTGCCGGCGGGGAAACGCAACCGGGTCGCACCGGCGTATTCGCGGTCACCCGAAAAAGGCCTGGTGAAGTTATCGCCAGATGCGTTGAGTCCCACCTTCTTCTCGGCCGGCGGCAACGTGTTTTCGACGCCGGCAGACTATCTACGTTTTTGCCAGATGCTGCTCAATGGCGGCGCACTCGACGGCCAGAGACTGCTCAGCCGCAAGTCAGTAGAGCTAATGACGGCGCGCCATGTAGACGCGATCCCGATATCGTTTATGCCAGGTCAGTACTTCGGTCTGGGGGTCGCCGTTCGCAATGCAGACGGCAAATCCGGCCTGATCGGCTCGCCGGGCGCCTATGGCTGGAGTGGCGGCTACAACACCTACTTCCGCATCGATCCGCAGGAAAAACTCATTCTCCTGTTCTTCACCCAGCAGGCGTTTTCGCCGACCGACCTCGAGCTGCAATACGGATTTCACAACACGGTTATGCAGGCGATTATCGATTGAGTTCGATGGTGCGCACGCTGCGCGGTGTCCTTTGATTCGCTTTCATCTCGTTGACGCCGGATAGCGCAGTCGGCGGGTTACTGCCGGGAGGAAGCTTTGACCCGTGACGTCAATGCCGCCCGCGTTCAGGCCTAGCCACGACCGTTTTAGATAAAATGCGTTAGACCAACGTCAATTGCAGGCTGAGCGCCGAGTTAAAGGCGATGATTGAAGCCACGAAATCGAGCACCGACGCGGCGTTGCCGCCCATAACACTACTCATGAACGTACCTGCAATCCTGAAATTCTGCGCAGCACTCCCACACGCAGCCGGTGACGTCAAATGGGGCGTGGATCAGGTTTATTCAATCGGCGGCAGGATGTTCTGCGTCGCCTGCGTCGATTCAAAGAAGCAGTCCAGCGTTTCATTTAAAGTCGATGACGATATGTTTTTGTCCTACTCCGATCGTGACGGTTTCATCCCCGCGCCGTACATGGCACGCGCGAAGTGGGTGCAGATCATCAATCTGAAGAAAATCTCGGATGCCGAGTTGAAGACGCTGATTAAGCGTTCATATGAGCTTGTCGCAATGAAGCTCACTCGGAAATTACGCACGGAGCTTGGGATTGCGTAAGCTCGGGGTGCGCTTCCCGTCTCGCACCAAGCAGAACTAGTCTCAAACTTTACAATGAAACTGCCGTCACCTTGGCGTTTCACGTCTCATCATGTTGAGATGTCGCCTGTAAAAAGCAACTCAACGCACTGGCGGCCGTGCAGATGGCCCACAAAATAAAAAATCCCAGCGTATAGACCGCCGTACGACTCGCATGCAAGGGGTGGCCAAGAATCACCAGCTCGGTCGGATCGACGAGGGTGAAAATGATGCCGACACCCAGGCCGGCCGCGATGAACGACGGCCACAGCACCCACATCAGGTATCTAGCCATGATTCGTCCTTGCTGGTGTCTGCTTCAATGCGGCAGCGCCTTGCCGCCTAGCGCGACACTTTTCTCGCCAGCATGCCAGTCGCCGGTCAGACGCCAGGTATTCGCCTCGTCTTCGAGCGTCAAGCTCCAGCGCGAGGCGTCAATGGCAGGCATCGCTGCGCTAAAGCTGCTGTCTGCCGCGCGTGCCAGCAGGACCTGACGGTCGAATCCCGCGCGGGTCGGATGATGCAAGGTAAGGCGCAATGTTTTTGATATGGGTGCAGCCTCGGCAAACCTGAGTGTGAGCTGACCGGCCGCCGTCATCGCAAGTTGCGCACGATAGCCCAGCGCTTTCGCGGTCGCGTCGCGCGTGAGCGTCATGTTGATCGCCTTGCCTTGCTTGTAATAATCGTCGGCAACCAGGCCATCAGAACTCTGGATCGCCATGCCAAGCGTGACAAACCCGGCAACCACCACAATGGCCGGGCCCGCCATCAGCAGCCATGGCCACGGTTCGCGATACCAGGGCTTTGTCGTTGCAGTATTGGCGATGTTCATAATATTTCCTTGTGTTCGGAACGATGACCGTTCCGCATTTCTCACCCTCTCCCTTGGGAGAGGGCTGGGGTGAGGGGAACCGGCCCAAAATTACGTCGTGCCGGTTCCTCAGCGTTTGAAGAAAACCGACTTCTCGTGCAACGAAAAGTCGTTGGGGTCGTTCGTGCCGGTCGCATCGATCGGTACGATGTGGAATTCAATCCGGTTCGATCCCTTCTGGATCTTGTCGGCGGGTGCACGCAAATTCAGTGTAAACATCTGCGTAGACGTGGCACCGATGTCGACGGGAAGGGCGACACCGCCGACGGTGAGTCCATCGATGCCGGTTGCCGTGACCATCAGTCGGCGCGGTCGCTCTTCAGTATTCATGATCTGCAAGCGGTAGACATTTTCGATCAGACCATCCGCCACTTCGCGCGAGAGTGCATTGCGATCACGAATGACATCGACCTTCACCGGTACGCGAAGATAAAGACTGATGCTCGCGGCGATGATGATCGCCCAAAGCACGGCAGCGTAAATCAGGACGCGCGGACGGAATACGCGGCGAATCATTTCCCGCCAACCCAGGCGCTGGCTGACACCGTTAAGTGAGGCGTAACGAATCAACCCTGGCGCATAACCCATCTTGTCCATCACCTGATTGCAGCCGTCGATGCACGCGGTGCAGCCGATACACTCGTACTGCTGGCCTTGGCGGATATCGATGCCGGTCGGGCAGACCTGCACGCAGATTTCGCAATCCACGCAGTCGCCGAGACCGGCAAGTTGCGGGTTGGTTCTCTTTGAACGTGCACCGCGCGGCTCGCCGCGTTCCTCGTCATAGGCAACCACGAGGGTATCGCGATCAAACATCACCCCCTGGAATCGTGCGTAGGGGCACATGTATTTGCAAACCTGTTCGCGCATCCAGCCGGCGTTGCCGTAAGTGGCCAGCCCATAGAAAAACAGCCAGAAGGCTTCCCATGGCCCGAGTGTCCAGGACAATACTTCGCGACCGAGATCGCCAATCGGTGTGAAGTAACCGACGAAAGTGAAACCCGTCCACAACGATATCGCGATCCATATGGCGTGCTTGGCCGTTTTCAATGCAACTTTACGCGGCGAAAGCCCGGCCTTGTCGAGCCGCATCTGCGCCACGCGATCACCCTCGACGACGCGCTCGACCCACAGAAATATTTCGGTGTACACCGTCTGCGGGCAAGCATAACCACACCAGAGCCGCCCCGCCACGGTGGTGAACAGGAACAGCGAGTACGCCGAAATCATCAGCAGGATCGTCAGGTAAATAAAGTCCTGTGGCCAGAAAACGATGCCAAAAATATAGAATTTGCGCGCCGCAAGATCGAAAAGCACCGCCTGCCGGCCATTCCACGAAAGCCAGGGCGAAACGTAAAACACCAGCTGCGTCAGAAACACCAGCGCCCAGCGCCATTTCGCAAACCATCCACTGACAGCGCGCGGATAGATTTTTTTGCGTACCTCATAGAGCGTTTGTTCCTGATCGAAATCAGGAACAGCGATGATGGGAACGACCTTGGCGCGACGGGTGGTCAACTGCGTGCTCCAATTTTCGAGGTGGGCGCTTTGCTCCTTCCCCCGCAGTTGTGGGGGAAGGCTGGGATGGGGGCGTGAATGTGAGACATCGCCCCCATCCCTACCTTCCCCCGTTGCCGGGGGAAGGAGCAAACCATGATCGCCAACTTGCTAGCAATTAACGTTACTCAACACGCGGCGAGAATCAATACACCAATAGTTCAGCAATAGAATTACTTTACTGGCGGTGCTTGGGCAGGGGGCGCAGCGGGAAGCGCAGGCATGCCACCACCAAGGCTGTAAACGTAGGCCGCAAGCAAATGCACCTTCGCTTCGCCGAGGCGTTCCTTTTGCGCGGGCATCATATTGTTGCGACCATCGCGAATGCCTTCAGAAATGGTTTCCTCCGAGCTTCCGTACAGCCAGACCGCATCGGTGAGATTGGGTGCACCCATGGCCTGATTACCTTTGCCTTCAGCACCGTGACATGCTGCGCAGACGCCAAACTTCGTTTTGCCGACTTCAGCCAGCTTTGCATCGTGCTGCAAGCCCGACAATGAACGCACATAGTTTGCCAGTTCCTTGATGCCGGGTTCTCCGCCGACCGCTGCGCCGAGCGCGGGCATGATGCCGTTGCGGCCGTGCAGGATGGTGGTCTCGATGGTGGCAGCGTCACCGCCATAGAGCCAGTCCTTGTCGCGCAAATTCGGGAAACCTTTGGCGCCGCCGGCATCGGAGCCATGACACTGCGCGCAGTAATTGAGGAACAGGCGCTGCCCCATCGCATTGGCCTGCGCGTCTTTGGACAAGGTCGCGACATCGACTTTGAGGAATTTGTCGAATAGTGGTCCATATTCGGCATCGGCCTGCTTGATCTCGGCTTCGTATTCGTTTACCTGAGTCCAGTTGAACTTGCCGCCGAAATTTCCCAGACCCGGATAGAGCGCAAGATAGACCAGTCCAAAAATGATCGTGATGTAAAAGAGCCACATCCACCAGCGCGGCAGCGGATTATTGTACTCGGTGAGGTCACCGTCCCAGACGTGGCCGTGCAGCTCCACCTTTTCACCTTTGACCGGGCGCTTGATGTTTTGTGAAAGCAGCAGTGCTGCGCAAGCCAGGATGCTGACCAGCGAAATGCCCGCGACATACCAGTGCCAGAAATCCGAAATGAAATCGCTCATGTGCGTTCTCCGTTGCGAATTTCTGTTGAGGCAACGGCAGATTCGCCCGGCAGGTCCGAATCGAGGAACGGCAGGTTGGCGGCCTCACTGAAACGCGCCCGCTGCCGACTGCTGTAAGCCCAGTAAACAATACCAGCGAACACAATGAACGAGAGAACGGTAAACAATACGCGGATGTCGTTGAGGTCCATGGCTATTTCACATTCTTCAGTGCGGTGCCGAGTATTTGCAGATAGGCGACCATTGCATCCTCTTCGGTCTTGCCTTTGACGTCGTCGGCGGCATTGTCGATTTCTGCTTTCGTGTAAGGCACGCCGACGCGCGATAGCGCGGTCATGTGTGGCGCCGACTCACTTGGGTCGAGCATCGTTTTTGCCAGCCACGGGTAGGCGGGCATATTCGACTCGGGTACGAGGTCGCGCGGCTGGCGCAGGTGCAGACGATGCCAGTCATCGTTGTAGCGGCCGCCGACGCGGTGCAGGTCCGGCCCGGTGCGCTTGCTGCCCCATTGAAACGGATGGTCATAGACAAATTCGCCCGCCACCGAATAGTGTCCATAGCGCTCCGTCTCCGCGCGGAACGGTCGGATCATCTGCGAGTGGCAGTTGTAGCAGCCCTCGCGCTGATAGATGTCGCGGCCCGCCAGTTGCAACGCGGTGTACGGTTTCAGTCCAGCGACAGGTTCGGTCAACGATTTCTGAAAGAACAGCGGCACGATTTCCACCAGGCCACCGACGCTGACCAACAGCACCACCAGCACCGCCATCCAGCCGATATTTTTTTCAATTGTTTCGTGGGTGAATTTCATCTCAGACTCCTTGCTCAATGGCAACCGATGGAGCGGCATGCGGTGCGTTGTCAATGGCAGGAATCGGCGCGTCAACGGCCTTGCCCAGCGCAATTGTTTTCCAGGTGTTGTAAGCCATGATCAGCATGCCGGAGAAGAACATCGCGCCGCCGATCAGCCGTATCGTCCAATACGGATAGCTCGCCTTCACGCTCTCGACAAAGCTGTAGGTCAGCGTGCCATCGCTGTTGACGGCGCGCCACATCAGACCCTGCATGACGCCCGCAATCCACATCGAGGAGATATAGAGAACGATGCCCAGCGTGGCAATCCAGAAATGCAGGCTGATCAGCCGGATGCTGTACATCTCGGCGCGACCCCACAGCCGCGGAATCAGGTAGTACAACGCGCCGATGGTGATGAATGCCACCCAGCCGAGCGCGCCGGCATGCACGTGTCCGATGGTCCAGTCGGTGTAATGCGAGAGCGCATTCACCGTTTTGATCGACATCATTGGCCCTTCGAAGGTGGCCATGCCGTAGAACGACAGTGAGACGACCAGGAATTTGAGGATCGGATCATCACGCAGTTTGTGCCATGCGCCGGATAGCGTCATGATGCCGTTGATCATCCCGCCCCAGCTCGGGGCCAGCAGGATCAGCGAGAACACCATACCCAACGATTGCGCCCAATCGGGGAGCGCGGTGTACTGCAGATGGTGGGGGCCCGCCCACATGTAGGTGAAGATCAGCGCCCAGAAATGCACTACCGACAAGCGATAGGAGTAAATGGGGCGCCCTGCCTGCTTGGGCACGAAGTAATACATGATGCCGAGGAAGCCGGCGGTGAGTAAAAATCCGACGGCGTTATGCCCGTACCACCACTGCACCATCGCGTCCTGCACGCCGGCGTAGGCTGAATAGGATTTCCAGAAGCTCGCCGGAACAGCAGCGCTATTGACGATATGCAGAATGGCGATCGTCAGGATATACGCGCCGAAAAACCAGTTGGCGACGTAGATGTGTGGCACTTTGCGTCGCACGAGGGTACCGAAAAAGGTAATCGCGTAGACGACCCAAACGATGGTGATGAGAATGTCGATCGGCCACTCCAGCTCAGCGTATTCCTTGCTGGAGTTGATACCCAGCGGTAGCGTGATCGCAGCGAGCACGATCACGAGCTGCCAGCCCCAAAAAGTGAACGCGGCCAGATTGTCTGAAATCAGCCGCACCTGGCAGGTGCGCTGCACCACGTAGTAGGACGTTGCGAACAATCCGCAGCCACCGAACGCAAAAACGACCGCGTTGGTATGCAGTGGCCGCAACCTGCCGTACGATAGCCACGGAATACCGAAAGTGAGGTCCGGCCAGATCAATTGCGCGGCGATAAACACGCCGACCAGCATGCCGACGATGCCCCAGACGACGGTCATCACTGCGAATTGCCTGACGACTTTGTAGTTGTACGTTCCTACCTCTGCCTGCATTTTTGTGTCCCTTGAAGGAGTTTTTCGCGATAACGCCATGGTTACACCGCGACAAAAATGCGTTTTGATATGGATCAAATCGAGGGGTGTTAGGTTGGCTGAGTCTTGGCGTCGATGATCGCGTGTCTATACAATGCAATGTCATTTTCGTAGGGTGCGCACCGCGCACGTCGCCAGTGAACGCGTGCGCGGTGCGCACCCTAAGCAGGGAACGAAGATCGCCATTCGTCGGGCGTTTCAGGCCATAAATGCCTGAAACGCCGCGCCAGTGCTAGCGTAAGCGGGAGACCCCGGCGGGCTCAAGATTTAAGTGCAACGCTGTTCTTCACCATCTCTGCCCAGACCTCGTTAGGCGTTTTCCAATCGAGACACTCACGCAACCGGTTGTTGAGCTTCTCGGCGATCACATCCGGTTGCGCCTGGGTATGCTTGGCCAGGTTGGTCCCCTTTGGCAAGTATTGTCTCAGCAATCCGTTGGCGTTCTCAATGGCCCCCTTTTGCCACGGACTGTGTGCGTCAGCGAAGTAGATGCTGATGTTGGCATTGGCCGCGAGCTTAGCGTGTTCGGCCATCTCCGAGCCCTGGTCATAAGTCAGCGTCTTGATCAGCTCAGGCGGGGTGATCCGAAACGCGGCTTCAAATGCTTCGCGAACCGTCACCGAACTAAATTTTTTGCGTTCAAAATTTATCCGTGATCCCCGGGATGTTGCCTTTTAGCTGGCGCCATGTTGTCAAGTCACGTCCAACTTTGCCTCTGTTAGATCAAAGATAAATCAATCTTGCCCGCGCATCCTTTAACTTCAACGTGATTTCGAGCTCTTCCCGTTTGCCGTCGTACTCAATCGGAACCCGCATCCTCAGCGAGTTCCCAATTCCTTTATCTAGCAAAATGATGCTGTTGCCATCCCAGTTGAGATTGAAGAGCTTTCCGCTTGGAAATAATTTTGTTACGGGCAAAATAAATCCAAATTTTGTGTTTTCTCCTTCAGCGAAACAGAGTGGCGGAGCACTAAATGCGGGCTTCATTTCTGGAAGTATGCCGCTGGTATTGCGAATAGTCGGACCTGATCCATGTTCTACATAAGTAACTTGGAAGGGCAACTCGCCGTCGTGCATGTTGGAACTGATGCGCGCTTCGTCGAATCGCAGACACAGCTTGCCGGGTACATTGCTCTTTATGAAATAGCCCATCGAGTGGGGACTCATTAGTATTCGCCAATCCAAGAGCTTGCTTCGAAATGTAGTTGACGGTACAAGGGCTACGGATCGAGAATCACGCGACTTCACATTCTCCCCAGCAATCGGAGTCCAGGCACCGTTTGGTGCGCTGCGAACACTGAGGCTGGCGTCCACGTCCATATCGACGACGTGAGTGCCCAGCGATGCGCACGCCGTAACTGAGAACACCATCGCAATTGAGCAAACTGTCCGGGCAAAAGCTGCTTGGCTCGAAAGAGTTCCTTTATATAAATGTACGTTCATACCTAACCACCCCCACTGGGACAATATTCGCCTGGCGGGCATGGTTCAGGTGGGGGATCATCGAACCAACTTATAACCCAGTCCCAAAAATCGTTCCAAACCGATTCGAAGAAGCTCGCCGCCGCATCCCAGAAGGAATAGCACTCGTCAGCCGGATTATTTGTACAATTGATGGCGACATTGGCTAGGCACGCGCCTTGACCCCACGCACAGACGCAAAGGTCGTGTCCTTCACACTCCGGAGTCCAGGTGTTAAGGAGAACAAATTGGCCGTATCCGCAATATCCGAACCATGGCAGCTGCCTTGTCTCTACACTGCAAGAGCCATCGCCATCCATTAATTTTGGGCGAAGCAGGGCTCCACCTGACAACAACGCCATTTGCTTACTGAGCACGGAGGTGCCCTTAGATTTCACCACATCATAAAATGAAGCAGCGCCCGCTTTCAGCTCCGGGCGCTTCGTCAGCACATCTAGGAATCCGCTTGAAGTAATAGTAAATCCCTTGCCACGAAACATGCAATCAGTCTGGCCGACGCAGCTGTCCCTTAGTGCGCTTGCCTAGGTCGGCGCTAAAATTTTGTCCACGCTGCGGTGCCCTTCACGATCACCCGTGGCCAACTGTAGGCCCATCGCAACCAGTCCGATTGGCCCGATCAGTTTTTTCACCTCGGGGTCGAGGTCTTGAAATTCCAGTGCTGTCAAGAGCGCCGGCGCCCCCTCTAAAAGTGCCTGCCCGGCTTCACTGGCAGCAAAGCTCTTTAGTTGCTGCTGCTTGTCTGTGAACCCGTTTGATTTCGTTCGACCGGAGCGGAGAAAGGCACCCATGTCCACACCTGCGACAGAAACGTCCTTTATAACCCTTTGTTGCTCGTCAACCGCTTGCGAACGGCCGACTACGTGCTCGAGGCGCCCCGTCGCAGGTTCATAGTGAAGTATTTGGATCGCGACTCCACCATTTGGAAGGTACTTTCCGCGAAACAAAATTCGTTTCCCGGCTTTTGATGTATAGCCGGCAACCAGGCCGTTCGCGGCACTGTAATTTTTTAGGCTCTTCGGGAAATCGTGTGGGTAAATTCCTAGCTGAAATCGTCTGAAAGGCTCATGGATGCTGGGGTTTAGGCATTTTCAATGTTGTTTGAATTTGGCATCATGTATGGATGGCAAACTCAATCAAGCGACAAAGGCGACTGTCTGACGCATATGTGTTCGACGGCTTTCGCCCGCAACCGACGGTGCGCGGCATCTTCGGCGATCCAAAGGCGCGCGTCATCACGCTTGTTCGACGCTCAAAAAAACAGTCTGTAGTGAATGC
>JBBQFL010000008.1:0-108935 GCA_038321965.1 Burkholderiales bacterium
ATGAGAAAACGATAATTTTTTTCATGGAGCTCCTTTGGATCAGCTTCGGATGCTACGCTAATTGGTCGCCACAATGTCGGCAGGTGTGCAGCGAGTGCGTCGAAATCAATCTTTCAACTAGAGGCACGGCGCGAGGCATAGTCGTTTAGACTGCCTCAACAATAAAGGGAGACTCACATGCGCAATTTAGTCGTCGTTGCACTTTCGTTAATTGTCGTTGGCTGCGCGGGTAAAGTCGACTACATGCGTCCAGCGTCTAAAGTCGCGCCTTCTGCCAATGTCAAAGTAGTAGAGCGTTCCCGAGACGCCGTTTGGAACGGCAGCATACCGGAACTGGGCAAGCGGTTTTTCATCATCAATAATCTCGAAAAGTCCTCCGGACTCATGAATGTCAGCTACACAGGAGACCCAGAACGCTACATAGATTGCGGGACGATTACCTCCTATGTGAAGAACGCGCGCGGGGAACGCACATATAATTTCTCTGGTGCCAAGGCGCAACAGTCTTATGAAATCATGAGCTCTAATGAAATGAGGATGGCGCTATACACAATCGATCGTCGCATGAATTTAGAAGGTCGAGTGAACTTGATATTTGAAGAGATCGGACCGACAACAACTCGCGTCACTGCGAATACTCGGTATGTGGTGACGCGGACGCAAATCGCTCTAAGCTCCTTAGACAACAACAGTATTCCCCGAACAACGAGCGATACGCTTTCATTCAACTCCGGCACAGGCGCGTCATTTCCTACCAATGCACAGGGCTCTGCTGCCGAATGCGTGTCCACGGGGATTCTGGAAGGTGAGCTACTTTCAGCCATTAAGTAGCACGGAATGAAGCGGGTCAGTGCATACTGCAAGTTGCCATGCGGTGTTAGAAATCTTTGGCCCTTGCCAGTAAACCGCAGACACTGGTCTACTTAGGCTGCCGAAGTAATAGTGCCAGCCAATGCGGATGGTCCGGTATGGTTGATTTTCAATTCCAATCGAAAATATTTCTTGGGATGGGCTTCAATGTCTTCACCGCGCTCTAAGGCATGCACCCTCTGCCAAGACTATGACAGAACTGCGCCTTCTGGAGGCGCTGGGAAGGCGGGTACATCGTCTGGTTGCTCTTCACATTCACTTAACCTTAGCGCCGTGACCTCCATCAGTGTAAGTTCGCGCACTACCAACTGCGGTAGCTGATCTTCTGTGATCAATGGTGCCTTGTCGAGACGCAAGGACTGGCGCAGTGTGTCTGACGTGTTCTTCATGGCGCTTGAGTATGCAACAGCCGCACGCATAACCAACACCGCATCGTCAAGGTTGGTTGCCTTCAGGTGTTCCGAAGCTTCCATGAGGATCGACCTGAGATGGTGCGCGTGTGCCAAGTCATCGTTGATGAGCTTTGCTGCCTCCTCTCGAATCGTATCGTCCGACGTGATGCGCTTCAACAGGTCAGCACGGGCTTGAGTCAGCACTGCTTCCTTGAGCGTGCCTTTAGCTGCGCCGTGGGTGGCTAGATGGCGCTGGACCGTCCTTGTGCTGATGCCGAGACGCTGGCTGATCGACAGGACGGTATAGCCTACCTCCCGCAGCGCGAGCGCTTGAGAGACTTCGACGGGTGTTGTGCTTTTGCCTGCCATACGGTTCGCTACGCTTTCTTTTGTTTGGCCCTGCTGTTGATGACGGCGTGGGTCGCCGTTCCTGACTTCTCTTTCTTCCCTTTGGGTTAGGTTTTGAATCTAAACCCTGGGGTAGGAAAGGCACATACCTCCCCCAACCCAAGCCTATTACGGCGTGAGTTGGTAGGAGCCTCACCTACCCCAAGCAATGCCCCTGGGTGTCGGTATCGTCCCAACCGTTGCCACAGCTATGTGTTGCGAGAATCGATCCGGTAGGGTTCGGCACAATCGACTCTTGCTCACTGGCACGGCCTGCGGACAACCCTTTTGAGGTCTACTCCACCGTTGGATTTACGCCAGATACTTCTGATCCTTTGCAGCTTGCGCTGCTCACTCATGCCCGAACGTTTGGATGCCGGTAAAGCACGAAGATATTTCTGCTGCGCTGATTTTCTTTGCCTGTTGCGCCCTCCTGTTGAATGTTTGTATGCGCGCCGTGATTAGTGGCGCTTGGGGGGACAAATGCGATTCCAGATCGGCGCAAGTAATCTGTTGCGCTCTGCGTCGCTTACACCGTGATTTCTTAAAGCGACATCGAGGTCAGTCGTTAGCTTGATCAACTTCATAAAGTTCACACCGGGCATGCGTGACGCAGACACTGCTTTGAATGTGGAGGCTGTTACCGTTGTCATTATTGGTCCTTGCTGATGATGATAGAAAGTTGGTCGATCATTCGATTCTCGAAGATCAATGCGGGGCCGCCGACGTGTCGGTGAACGGCGTGAAGGATGAAGGAGCCAAGGTCTGCCGAATACTCTATGGTGGATGCGGCTAACTCCTCAACCAATCTATTGCGGTCAACAGGAACGACATCGTTTAGCATTGGGTGCTCAATTTCCGCACCGGGCGCAAATTCACTTCCTGTCGCCATAAACTCCAGAATCGTTTGCATTGCGGCGCTACGAATGACGGCGGTCGCATTTGGCGCATCGGGTTGACCATCCAAAATTGAGCCTGCCCATTCTTGCCATTTGGTGCCAAGGCGGCTCGCAATGAGGTCTACAGCAACCCAAGCTTCGGGTTCCAAGCGGATGCCAAGCCGATGGCCGTCCCGGAAAATCGCCCGCATGCGTTTGTCTGTCGTTTGTGTTGGTTTTTCCATGCCCCGAGTATGACAGACCGACAAACGGTTTGCAACCTTATAGAATCACATAAATTCACTTTATCAACATTAGTGTTGATTTATTATTGACTTTCGACCGCGCCGCACTTACACTGACTACATATTAAACGTTCGTCTAGTCGTGTTGTCTGCGCGAACATTCAGGAGAAAATCATGCCAGTCGGAAACTTTGTCGCGTATTACCGTGTAAGCACTCAACAGCAGGGAAAGTCGGGACTTGGCCTGAGCGCGCAACAAGCGTCCGTGAAGACCTATCTGAATGGTGGAGACTGGAAACTTCTCGCCGAATTCACAGAGGTGGAAACCGGCAAAGGTAGCAATGCATTGGATCGCCGCCCACAACTTAAACTTGCTCTTGAGCGATGCAAGCGCCAAGGCGCGATATTGGTCATTGCCAAACTTGATCGGCTTGCACGTAACGTCCACTTTATTTCGGGATTGATCGAGACGGGCGTGGAGTTCGTCGCTGTTGACATGCCAAACGCCAACAAAACAATGCTTCAGATATACGCAGTCATGGCAGAAAACGAGCGCGACCAAATTAGTGCGCGCACAAAAGCCGCGCTTGCACAGGCAAAGGCCCGTGGCGTCGTCCTGGGGGCCGCTGGTGCCCGCAACTTAAGACCGAATACGGAAGCGCGCATCGTGGAGGCTGATGCGTTTGTCGCCCGTATGCGCGGTGTGTTCGACGGATTCGAAATGAGGAAACTGAGTCAGCGCCAGATGGCTGCCGAACTCAATATGTTGGGCGTCAAAACGGCGAAGGACGGTAGGTGGAGTCTTGTGCAGGTGCAACGTGCCAAGAACAGATTGACTGCGTTAGGTGCCAACGACTCATGATTTTGCTTCTGGCTTTTTCATCGCCAGTTTCTCAAGTGCCGCAAGCTGTTCGAGGTCAAGTGCGAAAAGCCGCTTCATGACTGCACCTCGCTCGGTGCGGCCGTCCGGTCCTTTGGTTTCAAGCATTTTCTTTTTGCCGGCTGCGACGATGTTGGCCAGCTCTGCCTCTGACACGCGTTCGTTGATACCTAGGACTAAAATTTCGGTCATCGCGCCTTTTGCGACACCAATGCGACTAGCGAACGCGTCAATTGCGATTGCAGAGGCGGGCGTCGAGTAAGACCCGAAGCGAACGATTTTTGCTGCCATTTTGATTTCCAATACAAAGGTCTGGGTTGACAAATGCTCATTATATAAACCAACACCCTCAGCGGGGCCGTCGGGTCAGTGCCTTGAGCCCTTTACTCTCGCCTGCTCATGTGACACTTTCGGTTTGAATGGCACGAAGGCAATGCCGTAGTTGAGTTTGTGGATTGCTTCAACCAATCGATGGTCAAGCTCCTTGCTTCCGTAGACCGCTACGTTTACCGATGCAGACTTGTGACCACAAAGCAATTCGCGGATTTCCTGCGCTACTCCCAGCTTTTGGAGTTCGGCGTTCATGGTGTGCCGGAAACTGTGAAACACTTTTCGAGAACGACCGGCCAATGCGCCGACACCACACTTGCGGCGATAGGTTGTGAACCATTCGCTCGCGCGCGCGCCCATCTTGCCACTAGCCTCCGGCCTGAGTTCGGGAAACAATTGGGCGCAACCCTGTGTCTTGAGTTCGGCAACGTAGCTCAGAAAACCGAGTGCAATCAACTCAGGATGAACAGGACACGTGCGGTTGGATGCCTCCGTCTTTAGCTGCTTGGTGTGTCCTATTGTGTCGTCGTCAGATTCGAGCGTGATATGGAAAAAAGGGCCGTCGGCACTGTCGCGAATATCGGATATGTGCAGTTGGCAGATTTCCTCCAGACGTGCACCAGTGAATAGTGCAATGAGAGGCAGCCAATACTGATGGGTCTCCGCAAATTCATGCTTCGTATACTCAGGGCTTTGGAATAACGACCGCAAGTCTGAAGGGCTGAATTTTTCGAACGACCCACCCTTCGCATTGATTCGAATATCTGTGGCGACGTTGTTGTCGACGTAGTCATTTGATTTCGCCCAAGTGAGGAATGCCTTTACCCGTTCAAACTTCTTGCTTACGTTGACCGCAGACTGCGGAGGCAGACCCAACGCCAGAATCACGCTTACAGACAAGCCCTTGAACTTTGATTGCTTGTTGATGTTCGCGGGCAAACTAAGCCATGTGTCCTTTGCTTCAACCAGCCTCGCTTTATTCAGTTCGCCTATTGATTGGTCGCCTACGATAGCAACAAACTGACCAAGGTCGCCACGTATGTCAGCGGCGGTCGCAGCTTTCCAGTTGCCAATTTTCAACTGTTCAGCACAATACTTTTCCACACACCACGTCAGTGCTTTGGGTGCGCGTGCCGAGATTGTCGGTGCCGATGGTGCAACGTGCGCACTTGCTGCATTGATGGCGGCCTTGATTAGTTCTTTGCCTTGTTCCACCTCGTGAGGCTCGAAATCCAACGTGAAGACGCCAAGGTCCTTTAGGTCCATTGATACGACCATCTCCGTTTGAATCAGGTCGCTCTTTTTCTTTGACATAAGCCTCAATCTTGCAAAACCTTGTTCTGCGAGCGCGACATACTGTGCGACAAGCCTGACGGCTTCGCGACGTTCCGATGTGCCAAGAGATTTGTAAAGTGAACGAACGGCAAAGTATTGCCGCAAGTCTGGTGGGATTGCCCTGCGGAAATAAAAGCAATTGAATCGATTCCGGAGGAGGTAGGAAGGCAGTTTTATCATTGTTTCCCGTTTCGATGTGACACCGGTTTGTGACATGCCGGACCACATCGAATGGAAAACGATAAATGCTTCTGCAAGAACAATAGGTTACAGATTTCTGGTGGAGATGAAGAGGATCGAACTCTCGACCTTCGCATTGCGAACGCGACGCTCTCCCAGCTGAGCTACATCCCCGATGTATTGAAAATATTCTAGCGCAATCGCGATGGTTGCATCAAACGCGCTTCATGTCATGCGTTCTGCCATCGCGCCTTTGATCAATGCGAAGTTCGGTTGCCGTCCAAGCGCTTGATTGATTGCGTCGGCTAATTCGATGGGCTCATCGGTGCCGAGCAAAAATTGTTTGCCATCGCGCAAGCCAACAATCACGGCATCGCGCCCGGACACACTATAGAGCCAGCCCCGTGTCGTGATGCGAATGCCAAAGCCGCTGACCAGGGCGGTTTTAGTAGGCAACACACCGGCGATTTCATTGAGTGGGACACTCTTGCCGGGCCACCCGAGCAAACCGCACGCGACGCGAAATTCTCCGTCCTTTACGGTGCAGGTCATCGTCGTAAACGAGATGGAAGATGCGACAAGCAGCAACGCGAGCGTTGCAAACATCGGCACCGACACGCCGACCAGCTCGACGCGAAAAAAAATCCAGCCGAGAATGATAAAGCCGATGCTGTGCGCGATCAAACTTTGCGTGCCGATTTGGCGATGGACATAGTATTTCTGCATGGCCGCGAGTATAGCCGCCACACTGCACACCTCAATCGCGAATTACTACACTTGCGGAATTGCGATGCCGCGTACTGCCACTTTTTCAGTGTCGATGGTGTGCGCCAATAACTTTGAAGCCTGGTAAATCGCCGTGATCGTCGGCGTTGGAACACCAGTCAACCGCCCAAGCTCCACGACCGATCCCACCAGCGCGTCGATCTCGATGGCGCGGCCGGCCTCGACATCCTGCAGCATCGACGTCTTGTGCCTGCCGACTTTCTCGGCACCTTCGATACGCTTTTCCAGGCTCACGCGAAATGATGCACCGAGTTTTTCGGCAACGGCTTGCGCCTCTTTCATCATGTTCGCGGCCAGTTCACGGGCCAGCGGAAACTGGCAGATGTCCTGCAACGTCGAATGCGTGAGTGCCGAGATCGGATTAAACGTGAGATTGCCCCACAGCTTCAACCAGATTTCGTTGCGAATGTGTTCGAGTACCGGCGCCTTCAATCCCGATTTCGCAAACACGTCAGATAAATCTTTCACGCGATTGCTGATCGAGCCGTCGAGCTCACCGAGCGGAAAGCGGTCGCCCTCAACATGCCGTACGACGCCCGGCGCTACCAGTTCCGTCGCCGGATAAACCACACAGCCGATGATGCGCTCCGCGGGAATGCCGTCCTTGCAGACGCCGCGCGGATCGACCGCTTCAACCGTCGTGCCTGCGAGCGCTCCGCCATGCTTGTGGAAATACCAGAACGGAATCCCGTTCTGCATGGTGATGATCGTGGTCTTGGGCCCGAGCAGCGGTGATAACTGATGCACCACAGCCTCGACTTGATGCGATTTCAGCGCCAGGATCGCACAGTCGACATGGCCTACCGCCGCAAAGCTGTCGGTGGCCTTGGCACCTTTTGCTTCCAGCACGGTGCCATCATTCATTCTCACAGTCATGCCGCGGGTGCGGATGGCATCCAGATTTTTCCAGCGCGCAATGAAGGTGACATCTTCACCTGCGTGCGCCAGTTTTGCGCCTACAAATCCGCCAATGGCGCCAGCGCCGACGATACAGAATTTCATGCGTGTCCCTCAGATTTATTGCGCCGAAGAGCAAGGTTAATTGTGCATTGCACAATAAAACCTTGGCTGGCGACAAGTTGGGAAGCTAATGCGCTGCAACAAATTGTTGTTAAACGTTTTTCTCTCGCTCTGTCGCGTGGTTTTACGCAACCTGTTTGCGATTCGAAATGACGAACAACGCGATACCCGCCAGTATCATCGGCAGCGAAAGCCATTGACCCATCGACATATCTAATTTCAGCAAACCGAGAAAACTATCCGGCTCGCGCGTGAACTCGGCTAGGAAGCGGAAGGCGCCATAGCCAATGAGGAACACAGCAGAGACAGCGCCAACTGGACGCGGGTTTTTGGAATAGAGCCAGAGAATCACGAACAGCAGGATGCCTTCCATCGCAAATTGATAAAGCTGCGATGGGTGACGCGCGATTGGACCAGCAGGATCGGTCTGCGGAAACCACATCGCCCATGGCCACAGCGGCGCTTCCATTACGCGCCCGGGTAATTCGCCGTTGATGAAATTGCCCATGCGTCCCGCAGCGAGGCCGGTTGGCACCAGTGGCGCGATGAAATCGGTCACCTGCCAGAAACTGCGTTTCGTTTTTCGGCAGAACCACCACATCGCCACCAGCACGCCAAGAAAGCCGCCATGAAACGCCATGCCGCCTTGCCAGACATAGAAAATCTCAATTGGGTGCGCAAGAAATTCCATCGGTTTGTAGAACAGCACGAACCCAAGCCTGCCACCAAGCACGACGCCCAGCATCCCGTAGAAAAGCAGATCGTCGAGATTATCCTTTGTAATTCCGATGTCGGGGCGCCGCTTCAAGTGCAGTCGGCCTAGCACCATGAACAGCGCAAATGCGGCGACGTACATGAGGCCATACCAGCGGACTGCGACGGGGCCGAGAGCGAAAGCGATGGGGTCGAATTGCGGGTGGATGAGCATGGATTGAATTGATTTGTGGGCGTGGTGGTGTGGTTACCCGTCACGCCAACCCTCTCACCGCGAGAGGCCGACGCTAAGCGGCGGGTGAGTGGGCAACGGTGAATGATGCGCTGATTATCGCATTGCATTGAATCGCGTCGTGCCCCAGCCTACTTTTACGCAGTCGTCGATCCTGTCGTCTAAGGGGTGTAAAAAAATTCGCAAACTCCAGCACCAGAGCGGAGTTTCAGCCGCTTCTGTCTTGAAATGCCCGTCAGTGCTTGAGTTTCAATTTCGAATTAGAATCAATCCGCCTTAATACCTGATTTCTTCACCACATCACTCCAGCGCGCCGCTTCCAGCTTGATGAAGGCAGCAAACTCGGCGGGCGTACTCGTCGAAGGCTCAGCAGCTTCAGCCGAAAGCCGCTCCACCACCGACGGCGATTTACCTGCAGCGGCGGCGGCCTGTGCGAGCTTCTGGATCACCGCATCGGGCGTGCCTGCCGGTGCCATCAAGCCATACCATTGCGATGTCTCAAAACCCGGATAGCCTTGTTCAGCCACAGTGGGCACATCGGGCATCGCGGGGGAGCGCTTGGCAGTGCCGACGGCGATAGTGCGCAGCGTGCCGGCCCTGACGTGCGCCATCAGCGGCGGCGCACCAGTGAACGTTGCGTCAAGACGGCCGGCGAGCAGATCGGTCATCATCGGGCCAGTGCCTTTGTACGGTACGTGAGTCGCGGTGAAGCCTGCAGTCAATGCGAGGTAGGCCATGGCGAGATGCCCAGAGCTGCCGTTACCGGCGGATCCATAATTCACGGCACCGGGGTTTTTCTTTGCGTACTCGACCAGCTCCTTCAGATTCTTTGCCTTCAATTTGTCCGCGTTGACGACCAACAGGCTAGGCACCTTTGCAAGCAGCGTGATCGGCACGAAGTCCTTCACCGGGTCGTAAGGAAGCTTTGCAAACATGGCCGGGTTCACAGCCAGCGTTCCGACGTGTCCGAGGATGATCGTATAGCCATCGGGTGCGCTACCCTTGGCTTCCTGCATGGCGATATTGCCGGCACCGCCTGGCTTGCTTTCGACGATCACAGTCTGGCCCAGCGCCTTGCCCATCTCCGCCGCGTACGAACGCGAGACAATGTCCGAGCTGCCGCCGGGCGCAAACGGTACCAGCAAGCGGATGGGTTTGTTGGGATATTGCGCATAGACCGCGCCAGACAATACCGCAACCAGTACCGCACAGGTCGCCAAGATTATTCTTTTCATACTGCTCCTCATCGTTTGTCGTTTCTCATCGCAAGTCAAATACCGTGCATCCGGTAGAATCATAATCAATTCTGCGTCCCTACCGGGGCGCCGTCACGCGGAGAGAAAGTACCCCTCCCTCCCAGCCTCTCGCCCACACGGGGGGGAGAGGAGCTTAAGCGAAGTACGCTGTCTGCAAACTCACTGCGGAAAGGCCGCAAAAAATAACTACGAGCGACTCTCCACGCTATAAGCTCCTCTCCCCTCGTGGGAGAGGATGCCCGACAGGGCAGGAGAGGGGGAGTCGTTGCCAATCACCGCTGTACCAAATATCCAGAGCCAATCATGACCACCCCCACAAATCCAAAATACCGCTCCTTCGCCATCACCCAGGGCAACGAACGCGCGCCCAACCGCTCCATGCTGCGCGGCATCGGCTACCAGGACGACGATTTCAAGAAACCGTTTATCGGCTTAGCCAACGGCCACTCCACGTTGAACCCCTGCAACGCCGGCATCCAGCCTCTCGCCGATGCTGCCGACGCCGCCATTCGCGCAGCCGGCGGCATGCCACAAATGTTCGGCACCATCACCGTCACCGACGGCATCTCGATGGGCACCGAGGGCATGAAGTATTCGCTGGTCTCGCGCGAGGTGATTGCGGATTCCATCGAGACTGCATGCCAGTCGCAATTCATGGACGGCGTGATCGCCATCGGCGCCTGCGACAAAAACTTGCCGGGCGCGATGATCGGCGTGCTGCGCATGAACATCCCGGCCATCATGGTCTACGGCGGCACCATTAAGCCCGGCCATTACAAGGGCCAGGACCTGCAAGTCGTATCCGTGTTCGAAGCCGTTGGCGCATTCAACGCCGGCAAGATGAGCGAAGAAGATTTCGGCTGCATCGAGCGTTGCGCCATCCCCGGCGTGGGCGCCTGCGGCGGCATGTTCACCGCCAACACCATGTCCAGCGCTTGCGAAGCCATCGGCATATCGCTGCCCTACTCCAGCACCATGGCAGCAGAGGATGAAGAGAAGAAAGAATCCGCCGCCGAATCCGGCCGCGTGCTGCTGGATGCCGTGAAAAACAACATCCGCCCCCGCGACATCGTCACCCGCAAATCTCTCGAGAACGCCATCGCCGTCATCATGGCTGTCGGCGGCTCGACCAATGCCGTGCTGCACTTCCTCGCCATTGCCCACGCAGCCGATGTGGAATGGACCATCGACGATTTCGAGCGTATGCGCAAAAAAGTGCCCGTCATTTGTGATTTAAAGCCATCCGGTAAGTACGTTGCCGTAGATTTGCACAAGGCCGGCGGCATTCCGCAAGTGATGAAGATCCTGCTCGATGCCGGCCTCCTGAACGGCGACTGCATCACCATCACCGGCAAGACCATCGCGGAAACATTAAGAGATGTCCCATCGGTCCCACGCGCCGACCAGGACGTGATCATGCCGATCGAGAAAGCGCTCTACAAACAAGGCCACCTCGCCATCCTCAAGGGCAACCTCGCGCTAGAGGGCTGTGTAGCCAAGATCACCGGATTGAAGAACCCCGTCATCACCGGCCCCGCGCGCGTGTTCGATTCCGAGCCGGAATTGATGGAAGCCATCATGAAAGATGCAATCAACCACGGCGACGTGATCGTGTTGCGCTACGAAGGCCCCAAAGGCGGCCCCGGCATGCGCGAAATGCTTGCGCCTACCTCAGCGCTGATCGGTAAGGGCTTCGGCGAAACGGTGGGACTGATTACCGATGGACGATTCTCTGGAGGCACCTGGGGTATGGTGGTGGGTCATGTGGCGCCGGAAGCATTTGTGGGCGGCACGATCGCGCTGGTGAATGAAGGTGATTCCGTCACCATCGATGCGAAGCAGTTGTTGATTCAGTTGAATGTGAATGATGAAGAACTGGCGAAGCGGCGTGCGACGTGGGTGCAGCCGAAGCCGCGGTATACGCGGGGGGTGTTGGGGAAGTATTTCAAGTTGGTGGGGACGGCTAGTAAGGGGGCGGTGACGGATTGATGCGTGCTATCCAATATTGATATATCATTATTGATACATATTTGAAATGAACGGCAAACAGGTACTACGCCAACTCAAAGCGGCTGGATGGGTTGTGGTGCGCATAAAAGGCTCGCACCATATGGTTCATAAAGACGGCCAAATGTGTCCGGTCCCGGTTCACGGAATGTCAGACATCGCCAGCGGAACACTCGCCAAGATTGCCCGGATCACTGGCGTGAAATTCAGCAAATAGCAAAGGAGTTACAAGTGAAGAGTTATGCCTATCCCGCTACCATCAAGAAATCCCGCGACGGCACGTACGATGTTCAGTTCGTGAACTTCAAGGAAGGGTTTACCTACGGCAATACGCTTGCCGAGGCGCGGGACAATGCCTGCGAGGTGCTTTCTCTTCTTCTCGAAAGCTATTTAGCCTTCAAAAAAGCGCTACCTGCACCTATAACCAAAAAAGGCGCGGTATTGATTTTGCCGGATGCTAAAACGCAGGCAGCGCTGGCACTCTACGAATCGCTCAGTACAAGCAAGAATGTCAAAACCATGGCGCAGCTCGCACGGGCGATGGATACGTCATGGGCGGCTGCATCACGGCTCGGCGATCCGAGCCATTGGCCTACATTGAAACTACTAGATAAGGCTGTGCGGGCGACGGGGAAGCGGCTGGTAATTTCGGTCGAGTGAATTGGCGAAATAATCGACTACGGCCACTTTAATTGCTGGCAGAGAAATCGACCACGGCCCCTTTGATTATGTTACCGCCGAATTATTCGTCGGCACCTGCACACCAAAGTTATGGCACGATGAGCCATGAGTGTGGAATCCATGTTGTTCAAGTATCGGGCGATAAATCCACGATTGATAGATTCGATGGTCAATCCAACTTGGTATTTTGCAAAGCCCGACACGCTAAATGATCCTTTCGACTGTCGCGTAGATATTCGTAAAGCCCTTACTCGGGCTGCCAATTCGGCTTCCGGTTTACCAGCAGATCTCTTGAGGGCCGCATTAAAGCGCGAAGACGGGATGCTGGATGCATGGGTCAAGCAATTCGCGGATTTCGGCGTTTTCGCACTTTCGCAAACTTCAGCCTGCGAGCTACTTTGGACGCATTACGCTGACAATCATCGTGGCTTAGTGCTGACCTACCAATTCGATGAGAGCCTTTTTTCGGATTCGTCGCACAAATTAGTTGGCCTTGATTTTGTCAAGTATGGGCAGAACGCAGTTACTGAATATCTCCAGTCCGCTGCCATAGACCAACAAAAGCCCAACAGTTTCGTTGAAGAACTCGGGAGGCTCTATCTCACCGCGAAATCAGAGGCGTGGCGGTATGAGGAAGAAGTGAGAATCATCCGAACGACGTCTGGCGCAATGGAAATTCCGCGAGCGACTTTGCAGGGGATTATTTTTGGTCTGCGAACCCCCCAAGACGACATTAAACGCATTGCCGAATTAGCGAAGCAGCACACCGATTGTGATGCCTTCGCACAAATGCAGCCCGATGACAGTGATTTTGGTTTCGTGGCGCAAATGATTTAGACCCACGCGTTGAAATAATAGGGAAACAACAATAGGGGACGTACCACATTTGTTTTCGAGATTTTGAAAAAGAATGGTGGTCTGTCCCCAAGGTGGTCTGCCCCCAATGTCCCCCGCCGCCATGGAGCCCAGCCTTGAAAACTAATCACGTTTCCCGCCGCCCCGATGTTCGTTCCCTCACAGCGTTAATTTACGCGGTGCTGGTTTCGGGTTTTACCAGCGCCACAATCGCCCGCAACAATCAAAGGGGCCAGGGTAATTTGTTTTCAGCTCGCGGCAAAAGCAAATTACGCTGAGTCCTTTTGATTGAAAACATCATGCACGCAAAGATCGCACGGCCCGCCCGCAACGCAACGAAGAAAATTCGCACGCCGGTCCTGGAAAAGCAGAGCCTTCACCCACGCAATCGCCATCGCGGTCGTTACGATTTCGGTGCGCTCGCGCAGGCGTTTCCGGCGCTCAAGGATTTCCTTGTCGCCAACCCGTTCGATGCCAACGAACAGACCATCGACTTCGCCAATCCCGCCGCGGTGATGGCGCTGAACGCCGCGTTGTTGAGAGTTTTCTATGGCGTCGATTCGTGGAGTGTCCCGCCGGGCTATCTGTGCCCGCCCATTCCCGGTCGCGCGGATTATGTGCATCACGCGGCCGATCTGCTCGCCTCAGATCGCAACGGCACGATCCCGCGTGGGCCGGATATTCGGGTGCTCGATATCGGTGTCGGCGCGAATTGTATTTATCCGCTGATCGGCCATCACGAATATGGTTGGCAGTTCGTGGGAAGCGATACCGATACTGCCGCACTCAGCGCGGCGCAACAGATCGTCGATAACAACGCGCGCTTGGTCGGGGCGGTCGAATTCCGCTTGCAGGCATCCCCGCAGAAAATTTTCGATGGCATTCTCACGCCGGATGATCGCTTTGATTTTGTTCTCTGCAATCCCCCTTTCCACGCCTCCGCGCAGGCAGCTGAAGAGGGAGCGGTTCGCAAATGGAAAAATTTGGGCAAAGGCGGCAACCGTGGGTCAAATCCCAAACTGAATTTTGGCGGGCAGGCGACGGAGCTGTGGTGCGAGGGCGGCGAGGCCGGGTTTGTGTCTCGCATGGTGGCGGAAAGCGCAGCGCATGGCGCGCGGGTGGCGTGGTTCAGCACGCTGGTGTCGAGAGAGGAAAATCTGCCCGAAATTTATGCCGCGCTGAAAGTGGTTCATGCGCACAGGGTTGAAACCATTGCCATGGCGCAAGGCCAAAAGAAAAGCCGCATTGTTGCCTGGCATTTCCGGTAAAAAATAACAGCTGGCACGTGGATAGCGAAGCGGTGCGCTTCACGCGCAATCGCGCAGGTCGCCATTTGGCGCACCTTTCCAGCCATTTTTTCCCCAAGCACCGCATCAGTGCTTGAGTTTGGTTTTGCCGCCGGGTCACCAATCTGAGGAACCTCTGATCAAGTGGTTGTTTTGTGTGGTTCGACAAGCTCACCACGAACGGATTCAACGAGTTTCCGTTCGTCCTGTCGAAGGACTTGATCAGAGGTTCCCTAAGCTTCACTGCTGCGAAGCAGGGTCCGCACCAGAAGCATGTAGATGACCCGGCGGAACCAACACGGTCGGCTCCTTCAGTTCAAAGACTACGGCAATGGATAACTTGCGCCGACCGGCAACAGACTGTCTAACGGGCCGACAAAAGACGCTTCCACAATGCACCCATGAGTAATAGCCGAAGCGGCAAAATGCCGACAGCATCAATATGCGCATCATGTGGTGCAATTAGTGATGTTACTATTGAGATACCTCATTGGAGAAATCAGATGCGAACCACCGTGAATCTCGACGAAAACCTGATCGCCAAAGCCATCAAACTCACTGGCGCGATTGACCGATCGACTCTATTGCACGAGAGTCTGAAGGCGCTCATCGCGCGCGAAAGCGCTAAGCGTTTGGCGAAGCTCGGCGGAGGCCAACCCAAACTGACTCTTGCGCCACGTCGACGCCAACCGATCAAGAAATGATCCTTGTCGATACCTCGGTCTGGGTCGATCACCTCCGTCTAGGTGATGCATTGTTGATTGAAGCGCTGGAACAGAATGTAGTGATCATGCACCCATTCGTTGTGGGTGAAATTGCCTGTGGCAGCCTGACAAATCGCGCGGCAGTTCTGGAGCTGCTCTTGCAATTGCCGATGGTCACCGTCGCGGAACCGGATGAAGTGCTCGGCTTCATCGAGGTCCACAAACTTCACGGCAAAGGTATTGGCTACGTCGATGTTCACCTGCTGGCGTCCACGGCAATTGGTCGCGTGAAACTTTGGACGCGGGATGCGCGGCTGGACGCGGTGGCGCGACAGCTTGGCTTTGCGTTACCAGTTGCCAGTGGCCATTGAGTGGTCCGGCTCAAATCGGAAGTGCGACATACCCCTCTTGTTTACTTTCACGAACGATGGATATCGCTGCGCTCAAAGTCAAATCACCCTTACCGTTTTTGATTGCTATTTGTTTTTTTGATCCGCGGCTTCCACCCAAGAGTGTGAGCCCGCGCCAGACGAAAAAAAACGCCGCGAGCCAAGGCCCACGGCGTTGTCGAACGATTCCGGCTTAGAACGATTTGCGCAGGGTCACGCCGATGGTACGCGGCTGGTTGGTCGCGAATCCGAGCCGTGCGCGCCCGCCCCGTTCCCGATCGAAGGAGAGAAGTGCCTTCTCATCGGTCACGTTGTTGACGTAGAGGACGGCCGAGAATCCGCGCTCGAAGTCCATCCCCGCACTGAGGTTGACCAGGTTGTATTTCGGCAGCTCGAGATTGAGCGTTGTCGCCGCACTCGCCGGGGCGCCCTGGAAAGGCAGGTTGGCCACGAAAGTGCGCGGGTTGTTTTCCTGGTCCGAGGGTTGCGTGAAGCGGCTGCCCACGTGCTGCGCCGAGGCCCGGATATAGGAATCGCGTCCAGCCAGGCTGAAGTTGTAGGTGAAGCTGGCGGTGAACTGAAGCTTCGGTACGGAAGGCAGGCGGTTGCCGTCGCGAATGCCGCCGAGCACCGCCCCGGAGCCGTCCCTGACAGATGAATCGAAGACTGCATTCACCGCCGCACCGGCCAGCGACAACTCGAGGCCCTCGGCCGGCCTCATCGTCATCTCCAGCTCGATCCCGCTCGAGTGCGCCTTGGGCACGTTGAACACCACGCGCGACGAACAGGACCCCGCATCCAGCGTGACTTGCAGATCCTTCATCTTGGTATAGAACGCTGCCGCGTTGAAGGAGAACCCCTGCTGCTGCATCTTGACGCCGGCCTCATAGTTCCACAGCGATTCGTCGCTGAAGCGCTGATAGCCACCGAAGATGGCGCGGTCCTGGGCCGTGCACAGCGGCACATTCAGCGGATCATTGACGCCACCGAGGCGAAATCCTTTTGACGCCTGGGCGTTGAAGGTCACGTTATCCGACGCCTTGTACGCAAACAGCACACGCGGGTTGAAGCCGTCCGATTTCGTTTTGTCGAAATTGTTGTTGCCGTCGGAGAACAGGCCGCCGGACTTGAACGTGCGCTCTTCCTTGTAATCGTAGTAGCGCGCGCCGGCCGTCGCCGTTAGCTCCTTGGTCAATTCATAGCTGAGTTCGCCGAATAGCGCGGTCTGCTTCAAATTGTAGGGAAGGTCGGCGTTGTAGGGCGAATCCAGCGGGAAGCCATTGGCCACAGCCGCCGCCGTGCCGGCACCGAATCGCGCGTTGGTAAAGACATCGTAGCCGGGCGTCGGCAGGCGCTGGGCGTATTTGCGGTCGGTATCGGCGTAGTAGGCGCCGACCAGCCATTGCAGCGGGCCCTTGCCCTTGGAACTCATGCGCACTTCCTGCGTGAAACCTTTTAAGTTGGTGGTGTCGTTGAGGCGCGACGGCAGCAGCACGCCTGCATTTTGAAAGGCTAAGTCGATGGACACCGAACCAGTCAACGCGCTGGCATCCCTGCTGACCAGAATGCTGCGGTCCGTATAGGTGGTCACCGATGTCAGGTCCCAGCTGCCGAAGCCGATTTTGATCGTCGCATCCGCGATCGTCGTCTTGTCTTCGAACTTCTCGCGCAGCAGCAGGTATTGCTGGCGATCCTGGAAAGTCACCGGCGCTACCGTGGTGGTGAACCGGTTTGCATAGAGGTTGAATGCTTCCTGGCGATTGAAGCCGTCCGCAGTTACCTTCTGGGAAATCAGCCGCGGCGTGATCGTCACGTCCCGGGTCGGCTGGAAGGTGAAGCTCACCCGGCCGCCTGCGCGTTCGCCGCTATTGACGTCCTTGCCGCCGCCAGGTCCCAGCGCATCGATCCAGCCGCCGAATTTGGTGTAATAGCCGACCACCCGCATGGCCGCGGCATCGCTCATGGGGATGTTCAACGCCGCCTTCACGCCGCCGCCACTGCTACCGTCGGAAATCTTGTTCACGTTGGTTTCGATGGTGCCTTCGCTGACGCCAATCTTCGCCTCGTTGGTGATGTAGCGGATTGTGCCGCCGATGTTGCCGGAGCCGTAGAGCGTGCCTTGCGGACCGCGCAGCGTCTCGACGCGCTTCAAGTCGAACAGATCGAGGTCGGGCGTGAACAGCGACAGCGAAATAGCCGTTTCGTCGAGATAGACGCCCACCTGTTCCTTGACGCCGGGCTGGTCACGAACGATTTGCCCAGAGGATACGCCGCGGATCGACACCTGGCTCTGCCCGGGTCCAAGATTCTGGATGGCAAGGCCGGCGACATTGCGCGACAGATCCTCAAGCGTGACCGCGCCGGACCGCCGGATGTCCTCTTCAGTCTGCGCGTTGATCGAGAACGGCACATCCTGCACGGTGGTCTCTCGCTTCGTCGCCGTCACGACGACGCGTTCGATTACTTGGGTGGCCGCCTTGGCAGGCTGCTCGGTACCCGGCTTGGCCGGCGGCTGTGTTTCCTGAGCACTTGCAATGTTCGCTACGCTGATCGCCAAACTGGAAGGGAAAGCCAGCAGCATAGCCTTGGTAATTGGACGCATTTTCATGATGAATTCATCTCCCTGATAGTTGTTGGAAACTCCCATGCACGCCAGCGTGATCGTACTACGATTGTCAATGCAAAAGGCTAAGGATCAGGGAACCAAACGGGCCTGGTTGATACATTCTGAAGAAATCAGACTACGGTTTCCCCAGAACGGAATATCCTAAAACGCCACTTGGCGCGCCTTCCCAGCCATTTTTTCCTCAAACGCCGCACCGATACTCGATTTTATTTTTCCCATAGATTCACCCAATCAAACCTTCGCTGCTGCGACGCAGGCTCCCAACCAGAAGCGTGTGGCTGACGCAGAGACCCAGCGGAGCCAACAAGGCCAAGCACCTTCCGTTCAAAGACTACGGCAACGGACAACTCGCGCCGAGCGGCAGCAGATTATTTACGGTGCCGACAAAGGACAATTCCATCACGTACAGACACGAAGGGCCTGGTTTCAGCGGCGAAAATGTGAGCTTGGTCAGTATTCTGGAGGGGCTCGTCTGACGTACTCGACTGATACGACGAAGCGTCACTTCGCAAAACCGGACTCGGGCGCAATCGCTTCCGCCGATGACGCCCGCCGCCCGACCGCGCAGCGCGTCTTTTTGCCGATCGATGAACAGGAAGTCTGTATCAGACAAGGTCTTGTCGACGTCAATGGCTGATGATTCTTGGGAGCAATCCCCGCCTTGAGGGATCCATGCCTGAAAGCTGGTCAAGTCATCGCTGGACTGCCAGCGTCCCTTCTGCTTACCTTCCGCGGCCTCAAGATAAAAACGCTGTTGCTCACTGCGGCAGATGCCTGCCGCCACCAATACCGGCACCGTGACTAATGTGACCGATAACGGCTGGCGCAGGCCTCCGCTGGCAGTGGAGTATGCCTCGAGTGATTTCCAATCAAACGTGAGTGCCGGCCGCGAGTCTGCCAGAAAGCGCTTCAGCGATGCCTGCTGGTCAGCGCTCAATTTGACCGCGTTGACATCGAACGAGAGTGCCTGGGCACCGGTAAGCATTGCCAGTAGCAGCAGGTACAGACAGCATCTCACGGTGCAGACGAACTTCATTGAATCTTTCTTCCCGCAGTTAGGCATCTGTGCGCGAGCGCAGTTAGGCATCTGTGCGCGAGCGCACGGACCTGAAAATATTTTAGCGGTAAAAAGCCATCAGACGTAATAAGTCAGTTCGCCTGGAGACGCCGGTGAGCTGCATTGTGACGTTTGGAAGCTGGTCGGTATCGCGGTTCATTGAGTGATAACTATTCTCCGTAAAACTGAAATCAGAGAGGGGTACTACAGTGCACATCATCTGGATAATTCTTATTGGATTTGTCGTCGGGCTACTCGCCAAGATGCTCACGCCGGGGCGCGATCCATCCGGCTTTTTCATTACCGCTGTGATCGGGATCGCCGGCTCGCTGCTCGCCACATACGGTGGACAGGCACTGGGGCTCTATCGCGCGGGCGAGCCGGCAGGATTTTTCGGTTCCCTAGTGGGTGCGATCATTCTGCTCGTGGTTTATCACCTCGTCAGGCCGAAAACTTGAATTTGCCGATTAGGAAGTAGATTTTCAAAGTGATTTTCGAATGCTGATAGCGAGGAGTTTGTAATGGGGCTGATGGATATTTTGCAGCAGTACGTCAACAATAATGCGGGCTCCGCGCCGAGCAACGCACAGGCGCATTTCGACGAGGTGTCGGCGGCTGCACCGCCTGAAATATTAGGCCAGGGCGTCGCTGACGCATTCCGCGCCGACAGTACGCCTCCGTTCGGAGAGATGGTGGGCCAGATGTTTGGCCAATCGAATCCGCAGCAACAGGCCGGCGTTTTAAACCAGTTGCTGCGCTCGATTGGGCCGGGCGTATTGTCCGCACTGGCCGGCGGCATTCTCGGCCGAATCTCGGCGCCGTCCAACGGGTCGCCGCCTCAGTTGACGCCGCAACAGGCCTCGCAGGTAACGCCGGAGCAGGTGCAGGACATCGCGAATAAGGCGGAGAAGCATGATCCCGGTGTGCTCGACAAGGTTGGCGGTTTTTATGCCGAACATCCGCAGCTTGTCAAAACGCTCGGCAGCGCCGCGCTGGCGATTGCGCTCGCCGGGGTTGCTAGCCGGATGAACAAACAAAGCCAGTAGAAAAATCACGCTGTACGTGATGTTGTGTCGCATCGCATCCAGGAAATCATCATTGACCTAGTTTTAAACACCAAGGAGAAACTTATGACCGACAATATGCCGGATTTTTCGAATGTGGAAGGCGGCTCAAGCTCGACGGCAGCGAAAATCTACGAAGTCGTTTCGGGCGACAGCCTGTCAAAGATCGCCAAGCGCGAATATGGCAACGCCAGCGAGTGGAACCGAATCTACGACGCTAACCGGGACATTCTCAGTGACCCGAACAAGATCTATCCCGGACAGAAGCTGAAGATTCCCGCGCTCTAACGCGTGCCTTTCTTTTAACTTGAACAATGGAAAGAATTCCAATGCACACTAAACACGTTCCCATCATGCTCGTAGCACTTGCCCTGACGCTCAATGCCTGTGGCAAGAAAGTGGAGGTGCCGACGCCCCAACCCAACCCGGCGCCGACTGCGCCCGTTCCGCCACCGGTGATTGCGGGGGTCACGGTTGGGTCGATTACCCTCGGCAACGCCATCAGCGCGAGCAAGAAAGTTACCCAGGCAGCAGACAGCTTTGGCAAGAAAGATACGATTTATGCGACGGTCGATACGACCGGCACAGGAACCGCCAAGCTCCACGCGAAGTGGACTTACCGCAAGGGCGGCCAGGAAAGCCTCGTGAAGGAAGAGTCACAGACGATCACGCCAACCGGTCCAGCCAGCAGCGAATTCCATATCAGCAAGCCAGACGGATGGCCATCAGGCGACTACCAAGTGGAAATCTTCGTGAACGACAAGTCGGCCGGTACGAAAGCTTTTACCGTGAAGTAACCTCGAGTAAGGCGGTGGGCCGCTGCAGGCCCACTAGCCGCCTCACTTGCGCTTTTTGAACAGCACGTCGAAGAAAGGCTCCCAAATCTTGCCGCCGTCCTTCGACCGCATCGAGAACTCCCGCACGCCTTCGCGCTCAGCCTTCCAGGTGATGCGCTGCAGGAACATCTTGCCGCTCCGCAGGCGCATCTCGCCCTCCATGGTTACGGCGCCGTCTTTGAACGCACCCGAGATCACTATCAGCGAGCCGCGGTTATCGACCCAGGTCTGTTGCCAGACCTTCCGCACAGGGTCGTAGCTCAGGATGCTGTCGCCGATAAGTCCGTCAGTCTGCTCATAAAGTTCGTGGATGGCACAGCCGGCGGCGATGGGGGTGATGCGCGCCCGCGCGATCGACTCGGACACAGAATTATCCGACTCGAAAGTATCCCAATCGCCCTTCCAGAAATCGAATTGCCGAAACTCCGGGTCGGGGCATTGTGCCGCCTGAGCGGTGGCGAGGGGTACGGCGGGTTTGGCTGGGGCAGCAGGCTCGGCGGCATAGGCGGCGACGGCCACAACAAGGACCAGCGCGAACGGCAATCTCAACATGGTAAAACTCCTTTTCGATATCGGGACGCGATCAGAGTAGAAACGCCCTAAGTGCCCATTGGTAAGTATGCCCCGCGAAAAATTCTGTAGGTCCGGCAATATGTCTGCTATTGACCGCGAAAATGACGGTCGAGAAAATTGGCCCGGAACTCTTGATCATCCGGCCATCGCAGACCCGCGCAGGCAAGTCGTGGATAGAAATCAGCGCGACTCTGGTCGCGTCTGTTTTCCCACTACAATCACCCCGGACGTAGTGCAAATACTGAAGCCACTTCAAGGATTCAGCGTCAAACTCAACTGCTGAAAACAATGTCACCCTGACCCGCTGCTACCAATGCGACCACAAGGAAAACTGCGCAATGAAGAAACCGTGTCTATCGCTGTTCGCGGCTACCCTTACACTGATAATCGCTGCATGCGCGCAAATCCCGACCGCCCCATCCGACATACGCGAGCACGACAAACGAAATAGCTTCGTACCCCCGAAGGACACGACGTTCGCCGCCATGCAGGACCTGAATGTCGATACGGATCGCTGGGCCGGCGTGCTGGGCAGTGCGGGCTATCGCATCGAGGTGCCGAAGTCCGGATGGAACGGCAAGCTGGTGCTGTGGGCGCATGGCTATGCGGGAAGCGGCAATGCGCTCACGGTGCAGAACCCGCCGATCCGGCGCTACCTGATCGAGAGCGGCTACGCGTGGGCAGCGTCGAGCTACAGCAAGAATTATTACGATGTGCGTGCGGGCGTGGAAGATACCAATGCATTGACGCTCGCGTTCAATAATCTTTCTGCGGCCAACGGTCGTACCCTCGCCGCACCTTCGCGCACCTATGTAATCGGCTTCTCGATGGGCGGTCACATTGCAGCCGCAGCGATCGAGGCAGAATCGCTCGCGACTGCGCGTAACAAAGCGCGATACGACGGTGCTGTGCCCATGTGCGGTGTATTGGGTGATACCGAGTTGTTCGACTACTTCGCCGCCTATCAGCTCGCGGCGCAGCAACTGGCTGGCTTGCCCGCTACCAAGTTTCCAGCGAACCAATGGAACAGCGTTATCGCCAATGATGCGCGGTCCACGTTCTTCAACAGTGCGAAAACATTTGCCACGCCGACCGCGCAGGGCACGCGTCTGAAGAGCATCGTGATGAACCTGACGGGCGGTCCACGACCAATATTCAATGAGGGTTTTGGTTTCGATACATGGCACAACGGCGTGTGGTCTGTATTCGGCACCAGCGGTGATGTCAGCGGCATCCTTGCGACCGGCAAGAACGTCGCCGACACCAATCGCATCCGCTTTAGCTTCGATGCACCTGACCCGGTTGTGGAAACCTTCAACGCCGCCATCGCGCGCGCCACCGCCGATGCGGATGCCAATCCACTGCGTGCCGATGGGGTGCGTTGGATTCCAAAAATCAATGGCGAATTCAGCGTGCCCGTCGTCACTCTTCATACGCTGGGCGACATATATGTGCCTTTCAATATGGAGCAGGTCTATCGCCAGCGCGCTGCCGCCAAAGGCAACAGTGACCTCCTCGTGCAGCGCGCCATCCGCGCAGCTGGCCATTGCGATTTCACGGTCGCCGAGCAGGTTGCCGCGTTTGCTGATCTTGCGAAGTGGGTGGAAACCGGTGTCAAGCCAGCCGGAGACGACGTGATCACCGCGAGTGAAGTTGCCGCCCCCGACTATGGCTGCGCGTATACGAATAATGTAGTGGGTGTTGATGACGGTGCTGTCGTCAAGACCTGGCGCACGACGGGAAAGCTGCCCGCTTGTCCAGCGCGCTGATATTTAATGGCTGGTCTAGCACCAGCATCTTCGCACATGGATCGCCATTCGGCGGACTTTTCCAGGCTTTTTACCGCCAGCAGCCGCGCTAGTGCTTGAGTTTCTCTACGAAGTTTTTCCGTTTGAAGGCGAAGCTTAATTGTATCTTGCCACTCACGCGGCGAGTAATCACCTGTAAAGTCGAAGACATGAAACGTAAAACTTCCCCGTGCTCTCTCCCTTTCGCAGCAGCAGCGACAGCCTTCGCCATTGTCGCAACAATGTTGTTTAGCCTACCCGCCGTTGCGCAGGCAGGAGCGACCCTCAGGCTCGGCGAATACATCAGCGAGCACAGCCAAGGCCAGCTTTCCCTGAAGCCCGGCAAGGGCAGTGCGATGTTGTTTTCGCTTGAATCGGTGGGCGCCAATGGTCATACCTGTTCGCTGGAAGGTGAACTGCAAGTGGAACGGGAGCTTCGCCGGGGCCGCGCCACGCTGGAGGCGATGGAAGCAAAAGATCCCTGCATCGTCACGATGACGGCGACCCCGGCCGGTATCGAGGTAAAGGACGGCGATTCAGGATCGTGCCGCTTCTATTGCGGCGCCCGCGCCTCCTTCGACGCGACGTATTTCCTGCCTGCGCCAGCGTGTCGCGAGAAAACAGTGATGACGACACGCAATACCTTCAAACGCCTTTACGACGGCAAGAAATTTGCCGAGGCGCGGGCCATGCTGGAGCCGCTGTTGAACGATTGCACGCGAACGCTTTATTGGCTTGACGAAGGGCGTATCCGCAACGACCTCGCGGTGACGCTGCACAAGCTGGGTGATCTTGCGGCATGCCGTGATGTGCTCAAGCCCTTGAGCGAGGACGCGCGCATGAGCGACACGAAATTACAGGAAAGTTATCCGCCGACCGATCTGGAATCGGTGATGCCGATCGTGCGTTCGACGCGGACTAATCTCAGGCTTTGTGCGGCGAAGTAACATTAGCAGGCAAAAGGGCCAAGTTCGTCTTACTCGGCAACCGTAGCAAAAATATCAGCACTGAGGCGCGTGTTTTAGGCTTGATATTCCGACGAAGCCGGGTTGAGACAATTGACAGCGCACCAAATTATTGGCGCGGCCCGCTATTGCAAACACCAAAGCGCGCATTTCTCCATCCCCGGTGCAGCGACTTATTTGTGATGCTGTAAAAAGAAGTCAAGCATCGCGGATGACGCGCCAGGGCCTTGCGGGTCTGTATATGAACCGGTTGGGCTGCCGCCAGACCAGGCATGTGGCCCGGACGCAATCGCCCAGTGTTCGACATACGATTTTCCGTCTGCGGCGCGGTAGATGGTCCTCTGTGTTGCTCGAACGCCTTGATCGCGGGCCGCATCGCCATCAACTGCCTGGATTTTTTCCAAGGGTATACCCGATGCGTCGAGGCTAGCGAGTGCGGCAGCCACAACATGATCGCCGTTGTCGGGATGAACCGTTTTGTCGGCGCTTCCGTGGAACACAATTGTCGGCACTGCCACGTCTTTTCCCTTCGCGAGCGCGGTTCGTGTCGGACCGCTGCGCATTGCGCTGAATGCCGACATCACATCGCTTGCAGCACCGGAGGGAAGTCCGGAATGTACACCCACGGCGGCGAACAAGTCGGGATGCTGGCCAGCAACGACGGCGGCCATTGCCCCGCCTGCTGAGAGGCCGCAAATGTAGATGCGTGCAGGATCGGCCCTATTGCTAGGGTTCGCGAGCACGTCACGCGTCAGTGCGGCAATCATGCCGGGTTCACCGCTGTCCCGCTTCTGGTGGGCCGTCTCAAACCAGTTCCAGCAGCGCATGCCATTGGCTTTGGTTCGCTGCTCGGGATAGAGCACGATGCATTTTCTTTGCTCGGCCAGCACGTTCATGGCCGTGCCTGCCGCAAAATCTGCTGCATCCTGCTTGCAGCCATGCAGCATGACTACCACCGGCAGCGGCGATGGCGACGATGCCACGAATTTGCTGTTTCCAGGTAGATAGAGACGGTAGGAGTACAGCTCATTGGCATAGGCGAATTCATGCTTCGTGAAGCTCGGCGCACGGGCCGGCGCAACCGGCTGGAGCGGGATGAAAACAGTCGGCGCTTCGAAGGCAACAGCTTCTGGTGGCGGAGCAATGGCGACATCTGGTCGTGTTGACTGGAAAGGTTCTTTCCTGGGACCAGGCTTTTCCAGTCCGAGCATCCGTTTGATCAGCCGCGTCGCGTCAAACACACGACCGCTGCGGGTCAGCCCTGTCGCCCGCAATACTTCACTCATCGAAATGCCCATCAACACTCTCCGCCGCAGCTCATTGCTGCACTGCACCAAATCGTACAGTGTCCAATGAAATTTAGCTTGTAGGACAAGCGCTATTTCGTGCCTGGAAATTGTGAGAGCAAATACAGTGGCGATCGCGCACCCGCAACAAACTGCATATTACCAACCCCGGCACGACCCTATGCGGGCACAATGGAGAGACTCATCGCGCCAAATGTCCCTCACCGCCTACATCACCCATCCGTCCTTCCTCAAACACGAGATGGGCGACGATCATCCGGAATGTCCTTCGCGTCTTGACGCGATCAATGATCATCTGCTGGCGCAAGGCTATCTCGATTTCATGGTGCCCTACACCGCACCTGAAGTCACCCGGGAACAATTGTTGCGCGCGCATACCGCGCATCACCTTGCTGAAATCGAAAATCTCGCGCCGACTAGCGGTTATCGGCAAGTGGACCCTGACACGCGCATGAATGCGTTTTCGCTGACGGCCGCCCGGCACGCAGCCGGCGCGGCGGTACAAGCCACGGACCTGATCATGTCGGGCCAGGTGACGCGCGCTTTCTGTGCCGTGCGTCCGCCCGGCCATCACGCCGAGCGCGATGCGGCGATGGGCTTCTGTTTTTTCAATAATGTTGTCGTCGGCATTCGGCACGCACAGCGGTATCACGGCGTTACCCGCGTGGCGCTGGTCGACTTCGATGTGCATCACGGTAACGGTAGCGAAGATATCCTGGCGGGTGATGAACAGGTGCTGATGGTATCGGCGTTTCAACATCCGCTCTACCCCTATCTTGGCGAGGTACCCAAGGGCGCCAATATGTTGAACGTGCCACTGGCGCCGCGCACCCGTGGCGACGTGCTAAGGAAGGTAGTGGAAGAGCGCTGGCTACCGGCATTGGACGCATTTCGGCCCGAGATAATTTATATCTCCGCCGGGTTCGACGCACATCGCGACGACGACATGGCCAACCTCGGCTGGGTGGAGGCCGACTACGCATGGCTCACGGCACGGCTGGTCGAAGTTGCCAACCGGCATGCCGGGGGTCGCATTATTTCGGTACTTGAAGGCGGCTATGCGCTGCCTGCGTTGGCGCGCAGCGTGGGCGTGCATGTGGGAGTGATGCTGGGGGCGGTGGACGCATAGGCTTGTATTCGAATGAAATGTTGATGTGTCCGTGGCTCACCGCGCCGCGTCCAATCTGCCGGCGTGTCGGTCTCCCTTGCAGGGCGCGCATTGCCCTGCAGCAGAAGGTCGTTCTTCCTGCACGGAGCAAGCGCAGCACGTTCCCCGGTCTCACCCATTTTCAGAGCTGGGGCAGGAGGCTCCGCACCGAGTCCTCAACCCGCTGCCGGGTCCGCCAGACTCGCCAACCCCGCCGCGTCGGTGAACGTCAACGACTCCGAGTTCACGCAATGGCGATCTCCGGTCGGTTTGGGGCCATCGCTAAAGACATGTCCCAGATGTGCATCGCAGCGTGCACAAAGGATTTCAACCCGGACCATGCCGTGGCTGCGGTCGGTATGCGTCTTCACATTTTCGGTCGCGATCGGCTGAAAGAAACTCGGCCAGCCACTCATGGAGTTGAATTTGTGGACGGAGGTGAAGAGGGGCAAGCCGCAGCAAACGCAGCTGTAAACGCCGTCGCGATGGTTGTCGAGAAGCGTTCCGCAAAATGCCGCTTCTGTACCCTTCCCACGCGCGATCTGGAATTGCTCGCTTGTGAGCTGCTGCTTCCATTCGGTATCTGTCTTCACGACGGGGTTCACCGAGATCGGTCCGACAAGTTGCCCAGCCTGGTTGAAAACGCGAAGCTTCAATGATTCCGTCTGTTGCATGAGGTTCCTAGACTGTAGTGATTCCCGCCATTCTATCGTTCACGTCTGAACATGTGGGAGCGAAACACAGCCACTTCGACATGGTTGGCACGTAGGCGCCGTCCGACATCGTTATGGCGTAACGTCTATATCGGTTTCAGGCTACGCGCAGTTGTCGCAAAGGCGCGCAGCGCGTATCTTTGATCGTTATCGTTATCGTCACTCTGCAAAAAGGGAATCGTAATGGGACCATGGTGGTCACTCATCAAACGTGCCGCGTCGGCATGGATGGACGACTACGCGCCGAGTATGGGCGCGGCACTGTCTTATTACACGATCTTCTCGCTTGCACCGTTACTCTTGATCGTCATTTCGGTCGCCGGATTGTTCTTCGGTGCTGACGCCGTGCGGGGCGAGCTTTTTGGTGAACTGCGCGGGCTGATGGGTGTGGATGCGGCCAAAGCGGTCGAAGGCATTCTGGTCAGTGTGAGTAAACCGGCTGAAGGCATTGCCGCGACGTTAATTGGCTTTGCGGTTCTTATCGTTGGCGCGACCGCCGTTTTCGGCGAACTACAGAGCGCACTTGACCGTATCTGGCGCGCACCGGCACTCGACAAATCGAGCAGCCTCTGGCGTCTGTTGCGCACGCGTCTGCTCTCTTTCGGCATGATCCTAGGCATCGCTTTCCTGTTGATGGTGTCATTGGCCCTGGGCGCCGTGATCGCGGCGCTGGGCAAGTGGTGGGGCGGCGCATTTGCCGGCTGGGAAGTGCTCGCGCAGTTTGTCAACGCGCTGGTCGGATTTGGCCTGACGACAATCGTGTTCGCCATGATCTACAAATTCATGCCTCGCGTACAAATTCATTGGGAAGATGTCTGGATGGGTGCGCTGGTGACCGCCGCGCTATTCACCATCGGTAAATTTCTGATCGGGCTTTACATCGGCAAAAGCGGCGTTGCCTCTGCCTTCGGCGCGGCCGGCTCGCTCGTCATCATTCTTGTCTGGGTCTACTACTCGGCGCAGATCTTCTTGATCGGTGCAGAATTCACCTGGGTTTATGCGCACACGTTTGGCTCGCTTCGCGAGGAGGGGACTACGCAGCGTGGATGACATGGCTATGTGGGGCAGCGCACCGACTTTCCTGGTCGGTTGCGCGCACCCTGATTGCAGGAGAACCGCAATCAAAATACCATCATTACCGTTAAGTGCATTGCCGGACTCGTCTAGCGCGTGGTCACGCCCGTGGTAAACCGGGACGCAGCGGCAGTGACTTCAGACGCGCACGCGATGATTGATGTCTGCGGATTGCGGGTCGGTCTTGCCAGTAATGCGGTAGCGGCTATGCCCACGTCATGCGATTTAACCCCACGTTCACCTGGAACCCGTCTCGCGGAAATAGTTGGCGCATTCGCGTCCACGCAACGGCGTCGCAAACCGGGCGACTACCTGTTTCGTGCGGGCGACGCGTTTCACTTTTTTTACGTACTGAAAGAAGGTTTCGCCAAGAGCTGCTATGTCACCGAGGATGGCCGCGAACGAACGACTGGCGTGCATTTGTGCGGCGATATTCTTGGCATGGATGCGATTGCCACGGCGACACACGGCTGCGATGCCATCGCGCTTGATGCCTGCGAGGTGCTGACTGTTCCGTATGACACGGTACTGCAGCATTGCCAGCGTAACGCCGAATTGGCGCATGAACTTCTTCGGGCCTTCAGCGCAGAAATTCGCAGTGACCGGGAGCTGATGCTCAGCATGAGCACCTATTCAGCCGAGGGAAGAGTCGCCACGCTGTTGCTTGAGACGTCATACCGCTTCGCCTCGCGCGGCCTGTCTGCGACCAAACTGCAACTGCATCTCACCCGCCAGGAGATCGGCAGCATGCTCGGATTGACACTGGAAACCGTCAGTCGCGCGTTCTCGCGCCTGGCCCGGCTCGGCCTGATCACCGTTTGCCTGCGCGACATCGTTCTGCTCGACCGCGACGGTCTGCTCGATATCACGACCCTGCCGACGTGGCTGCCGACATTTGCACGAGGTCTGCGCGACAACTTTATTGTGGCGTAGATTGAATGACAGGGTCTAGGCCGTATCCTCGGTTCGACGCGCTCGCTTGACCATGACTTTCTCGTTGGGCTCGGCGCCGAACTGTGCAGTCTGTTCCGCAGAGGCGGGTTCGAAACCAAGGCTAACGAGCAAACCTTCAGACCTGAAGTTCGCCGACTTAAAGACGGCGGCGAAGAGTGCTGTTGCGTAGTTTTGGTTGAGCTCGTCGAGTACCGCCGATAGTCCCAAGCGACCGATTCCTCTGCGCCAATGGCGACTTGCCAATTCGTACGCGACCAACGCTGCCCCAGACTTGAACACGGTAGCTTGCACATAGCCTGCGAGCTCACCACTTGGCAGACGGATGACCCAATTGAGCCAGGTCTGGGTGCCATCAGCCGACACGCGATTTTCCAGCCTGGCATACCGACGCATGAGCCAATCTTCCGATGGCGGAGGCTCATTCTCGAACTGATAAATCGCCGGATCGCTGAGCACGCTGAACATTTCGTGTGCATGCGCGGTAACCAGTGGCTCAAGAGTGCAGCCTGATGCGGCCAGTGTTCTCATGCGGCCTGACGTGAGCGGCTGCGAAGGGCTACCGCAATATGCCAAATCCGCACTACAACTCACTCCATACGCTTCAGCGCACAAATCTTGTTACCCGCAGGATCGCGCAAATAAGCGATATATAGCTTCACCCCAAAGCTTTCGCGTATGCCCGGCGGGTCCTCGCACACTGCCCCGCCGTTCGCGAGCCCCGCTGCATGCCAGGCATTTGCTGCCTCAGGGCTTTCGGCAGCAAAGCCGATGGTGCCGCCATTGGCCGCACATGCTGGTTCTCCGTTGATGGGTTTGCTCAGCCCGAAAACGCCGGTTTTGGTCCTGTAAAAAACGCGCCCCTTGTCGTCGACCCGACCAGGCGGGATGCCGAGTGCGCCCAGGACGGCATCGTAAAACGTCTTTGAAGCGGACATATCGTTGGCACCGATCATGATGTGGCTGAACATTGTTTTCTCCTTTGGGTTATTGACGAGATGTTACGACACGATGGGGTCGGACGCATAAGCCGTCGCCCGATTGACTTTGGTATGCGCAGGCCAACACCAACAATTTCTTTTGTCTCTACCACCGGTTAGTCCGGCACTGCGGTCGCGCGATGGCTGCGGGGCAATGGCGGCTCGACGTGTTGCAGGATCGTGACGGCTGGGTCACGGCGTAGAATAACCGTGTCGCACATCGACATGGCGCAACAAGCCCATGCGTTCTGGCGGCGAGGAGACTTCAAATGCTGACGACGCGCAAGCCGCTTTACCGGTCACTCTATTTCCAGGTCATTGCCGCGATCATTATCGGCGTGTTGCTGGGCTATTTTTATCCTGAAACAGGTGCCGCCATGAAGCCGCTGGGCGACGGCTTCATCAAGCTGATCAAGATGATCATCGCGCCGATCATCTTCTGCACCGTGGTCCTTGGCATCGCCGGCATGGAGGACATGAAAAAGGTCGGCAAGACCGGCGGTTATGCACTGCTCTACTTTGAAATCGTCAGCTCCATCGCCCTGGTGGTCGGGCTGGTGATCGTCAATCTGGTGGAGCCGGGCGCCGGTATGAATATCGATCTGGCATCGCTGGACACCAAAGGCATCGCGGCCTACACCAAACCAGGACAGATGCAGGGCACGACTGATTTCCTGCTCAACATCATTCCCTCTACCATCGTCGATGCGTTCGCCAAGGGCGAAATTTTGCAGGTATTGCTGATCGCACTATTGTTTGGGTTCGCACTGCACCAGTTCGGCGGCCGCGGCACTCTGGTGTTTGATTTCATCGAAAAGGTCTCGCACGTGTTGTTCGCCATCGTCGGCGTCATCATGAAGCTGGCACCGATTGGCGCGTTCGGCGCCATGGCCTTCACCATCGGCAAATATGGCGTGGGATCGCTATTGTCACTGGGCAAGTTGATGGGCACTTTTTACCTCACCTGCCTGGTGTTCATACTCGTCGTGCTCGGCCTGATCGCGCGCATACACGGCTTCAGCATCCTCAAATTCATCGCCTATATCAAGGAAGAACTACTGATTGTGCTGGGAACATCCTCCTCCGAATCGGTGCTACCGCGGATGATGGCAAAGATGGAAAACCTGGGCGTGAAGAAATCGACAGTTGGCCTGGTGATCCCGACGGGCTACTCTTTTAACCTCGATGGTACTTCGATCTACTTGACGATGGCCGCGGTGTTTATTGCCCAGGCAACCAACACGCCAATGACACTGATGCAGCAGCTCACCTTGCTCACGGTGCTGCTGCTGACCTCCAAAGGTGCGGCCGGCGTGACCGGTAGCGGCTTCATCGTGCTGGCGGCAACCCTAACCGCCGTGGGCCAGGTTCCGGTTGCCGGGCTGGCTCTGATCCTCGGTATTGATCGCTTCATGTCCGAAGCGCGCGCGCTCACCAATCTGATTGGCAACGGCGTCGCCACCGTCGTGGTCGGCAAGTGGTGTGGTGAACTCGACACCGCCCGTTTGCAACGCACCCTCAACAATGAAACCGAAGCAGATGCTGACGAACCGGAGAAGGTTCTGGATGCGGTTGAGGGCCATATGGCGAATTCCGCGCCTGCGGCAAAGTAGTTGGGACTGACCTTCGTTCGACAAACCGACTCAAGCATCGGCGAGACTCTTCAGATAATTTTGGCTTGAGGGCCCCGCTAATGCTTGTGTTTTGATTTCCGGCACTTTTCTCACGTCGGACCCAACGCCTGCGCCATGGCGCGAACTTTGCGTTATTTCAGCTATCCAATTCGGCAATCTCGTCAACGTCAGGCTCACTCATCATGGTTGTTCGGCTTATCAAACCAGTATTGGCTCCGGTACTGATTGCGCAGGCGAAGCGTTTACGCAGGGTTGCGCTTGAGTTGCCGGAGCCGACGGGACAGCGTCATGGCGTGGTGGTAAGTGCCAATGCAGATTCAACTTCGCGTCCGCTATCGCTGCTGATCACCGGTGACTCCTCGGCTGCTGGCGTAGGGGCAGAAACGCAGGACAACGCGTTGGCATCGCAACTGGCCGCTGCCCTCGCCCAGCGCATTCAACGCGATGTACATTGGCATCTGATTGCGCAAACAGGCTTGACGTCGATTGGTTTGCTGGACCTTTTGCGCGGCCAAACACTGGTCGCATTCGACATCGCGGTAGTCATTGTCGGTGTGAACGATATCACCCACAACGTGCCTATCGGCCACGCCTTGCGCGCACGTAACCGCATCGTTCGAATGCTGCGGGCAGGCACGGGTGTGCAGCACATTTTGTTTCCGGGCTTACCCGCCGTGGAACGCTTTCCGCTGCTTCCACAACCGCTGGCCTGGTACGGCGGCGCGCAGGCGCGGCGCAACAATGACCTGCAAGCGCGCTGGGCGGCACACACACGCCGCGCCGCCTTCGTCTCCCATGTGCCAATGGATGGATTTACCCATCCAAAGCTGATGGCCGAGGACGGCTTTCATCCATCGCCAATGCTATATGCGATGGTGGCTGCACATTTCGCGGAGCATCTTGCGCTTAAAGTGGGCTCTACTGCGGCTGCAGGCTCCGCCGTCTAGTTACTCAAGCGCCGACCAAACGAGATTGCATAAGCTGTCGGTCGCGCAGTCAGCGTCGGATCGTCAGACATGCCGACGCCTTTTGGAAGCACTGCCGGGTTGTAAACGATCCGGTCACATGCACCACCAGACCCCGCTTCAATCTTGTCGATCACGAGACGGCCGGCGGTCACCACTTTGCGGTTCGCGGGCAATGGCACCGTTGCGTCGTTCACGACATCACCGGGCTCAGCGATCTGTATCTTGAAGTCAAACGCGATACTGGTGCCGGCAGCGCGCTTGCGCAATTCGGGCGCGAGGAAATCGTCTGGCAATTGCTTGAGCTCATCCTCGGTCAGCCCTTGCTGCCCTCTGGCGGGCTCGAACATCCATTTGCCGAATACTTTCTTTCCCGACAACGAGGTAAATGTGAACGCATTGGTGCCCCAGTAATTGACCGTTGCATAGCTCGCCGGAACTGGTGCTTTGGCCAGCCAGTCGATTTGTGGCTTCGAATCAGGATGGCTGTCATTGAACGCCTTTACCTTGGCGGCATCGGGGCGGCCAGTGGCCGCGTCCGGACGACGCGCTTCAAGGAACTTGACGAAATTCTCCGGGCTATTGACAAAGAATACCGGGGCGGAAATATTCGACATTTGCCACGACTCGCCACCAGGCCCGTCGAATTTCAGCGCCAGACCGCGCACGCTTTTGCCTTTGTCGCTCGCTTTGGGGTTGCCGCCGCCAATCGAAAAGCGTGCAACCACAGGAATTTCCTGACCGCTAAAAATAGCGGAAGGCGTCAACTTGCGTCCTTCCGGTGATCCGACAAAAAAGCCAGTCGCACAAACGCCCTTTGCGCCGGATCGCCGGGCAGCGTGCTTGCCGAAAACGCCTTCGAGGGCATCGACCAGTTTGTCTGGGGCGGGAGTTTGGGCAGCAGTGACCTGCATTAAGCCTGCTGTGGTGACACCAAGGGCTAGGCTAACGACCACTCGGGATACTTGTTTCATGTGCGTTCCTGTAAACGGGCGAAATGAGGGGAGACCAAAGTTTCGACTGCGAATCGCTGTTGTAACCCAATGGGTCGCGCCTACACGCTTTCGCTTACACATTCTGCGCGAAATTCAATTTGAATTGTGTACGGGCTTCGCCTGAACGTCACCCGCTTGGGCCAAGTCCCACTGCGCTCGCCTCATTGGAAAGGCGCTGGCAAAGTGCCTTCCGGCACTGAAAGCGTCGGTACACTTGCCAGGTCCGCCAGCCACGGTAGCGCGAAGCTCTCCCAGATCTGAACGGACGGCTTTAGTTGCGCACGCTGCGCGACGCAGCCCAGTCGTATCACGACTGCGTTGGGGTTCCCCTGGTCCTTTGCGTACAGAGGCGTTGCGCAATCAGGGCAAAAAAACAGCACCATGTGGCGGCTGTGCTGCGTGAAGACGTAGTTTTTGGGCGCGCCGCGGATTTTGAGCGTATCGATAGGCGCCTCCGCGACGGCTCGAAAAGGCGAGCCGGACAGGACTTGGCAGTCAATGCAATGGCACAACAAAACTTGAGTCGGATCGACTTCCGCAGTAAACGATATTTTCCCACAGTGGCAGGCGCCATCTATATGCATGATGAACCTCCAAAAGGTGAAACGATTCTCTTTTGCGGCCTAATGTGCCGTGCTTACCCATTCTGCGCGTAAATCAATCCGATTTGTGGTCCTTTGCGCGGCCCGCCTTGCGCCCACGGGGGCAGCAAGCCAGCTGATGATAGACCACAGCGCGATGTCGATGGCGTGCGCAATTACGGGCGCCGGATAAGCGCAGGGATCGATCTCGAGCCAGACGGCCGGCACCCAGTGATTGAGCGCTTGCAATGCATTGAGGCGCACGGAAACGGCGGGTTGCATCCATCGAGTTTGGCATGTTCGCGGTACCCAAGCTCTGCCTCGATGGACCGCATCGGCCAATACCCCACCCCCCTAGTTCGGCACAAAGGCGCAAAATGACGTTTCCCCAATCCGCCACCCACACTCGCCGGAGCGCCATGAGCAAATTGTCATTACTTGACCTTGGGTTTTTCATCGCCGAGACCGAAGCCAGCCCTAAACACGTGGCCGGTTTGCTGGTGTGCCGGCGACCCGCCAAATCCACGATTGGCTTCGTGAAAGCGCTATACCGAGAATTTCTAACGTTTACCGACGTGAAGCCGCCGTTTAATCGCATCATCGTTTTCGAAGCCACGGCGATGCCGCATTGGCAGGATGTAGATGCGGTCGATCTGGAGCAGCATGTGTTTTATCACAAGCTTGCCAAGGGCAAAAACGACCAGCAGTCGCTCTATGATTTTGTCGCCGCGCTGCACACACCGATGCTGGATCGCACTCGTCCGCTGTGGGAGATCCATGTGATCGACGGCCTGGCGGGCGGACGATTCGCGCTGTATCAGAAAATGCATCACGCCTATGCCGACGGTGTCACCATGACGCGCTGGACCGAGGAAGGCATGGCGCATTCTGCCGACGATCTTGAGCTCACACCGGTGTGGACCCTCAAACATGGCGGCCATGGCGCGAAGCGCAAAAAGCGCAGCCAGGAAATGATGCAATCGATGTGGTCCGACGCAGGCGGGATAAGTCGGCGATTATTCGGCATCGGCCGATTGGCCGCGATGTTGTGTCTCGAGGGCGTGAAGCTGACCAAGAATGCGATCGCGCTGCCGTTTGTATCGAGCGCAAAAACGCCGCTAACCGGGCAGGTGACTTCCGGGCGCCAATTCACCACTGCTGGTGTCTCGATGGAACGTGTGGACCGGATTCGCAAGCGCACACGTTCCACACTCAATCACGTAGCGCTTACTTGCCTCGATGGCGCGTTGCGTCATTATCTGAGCGACCAGGGCGTCGAACTCAAACGGCCGATCATTATTCAGATGCCAGTGAACCTGCGCAAGGATGGTGAGAAATCGGCCGGCAACAAACTCGGCATCGTACTCGTGGAATTATCACCGCCGACCGACGACCCCTACGTGCGGCTTCGCAACATCGGTTTCTCGCTTCGCAATGTGCGCACCATGATCGACAGCGTCGCGCCGGAAGCCATCGAGTCGTACACCATCATCACCGCGTTGGTGGCGCAGATTGCCGAATTGCTGAAGCTATCCAACACGCTGCCGCCGATGGGCAACACACTGGTGTCCAACGTGCCCGGCCCGAAGGAGCTTCTGTACATCAAAGGGGCAACGGTCGAGGAGATGCATCCCATCAGTACGCTGCCACCTAGCAACCTGCTCAACATCACGCTCTTCAGTTACGCGGGCGACTTGTTCTTCGGTCTGATCGCGACTGACGAATTGCCGAATCTCGCGATGCTGGGTGAGTACGTGCAAGAGGCGTTTGTCGAATTGGAAGAATCCGTGCGCGATGCGCATGCGGCTTAGCGGCTTGACGAGAAAATAGCTACGGGCAATTTGGAGTAGCTCGCGTATTGCGATTGGCGACAGTCAGACAAGCGCCGTTACGCGCCGTCACAATCATAGAGAAAACGCGACAAACACCAGCACTGACGCACCTTTCCGGCAGAAAATGCTCTGAGAGCCGCGCCAGTCATCGTGTTTCATGCGAAACTCCTGAGGCTGTCGCCACTATCCCTCAAGAGTAAAAATGAATAATTCCATACGGCGACCGCGCCAATGTCGCGCGAACGCATTCACCATCGCTGCACTGTGCTTTCTCGCCGCAAGCTTTTTCCAACACGCATACGCACAAGAAAAGCCCGCCGCGGCGGCCAAGCCGCCTGCCGAAAAAAGCAGTCCAGCGGCAAAACCACCACAGTCGGTCGACAAGATCGAAGTCACCGCGTCCCAATCCGACTACGACGCACGCCAGGACGATACCGCAACCAAGATCGTCGTCAACGCCGAGGAGATCAAACGCTACGGCGATACCCAGGTACTCGATGTACTGAAGCGCCTTCCCGGGGTGACGGTGGTCGGCAACAGCATTCGCCTCCGCGGCTTGGGAAACGGTTACACGCAAATTCTCATTGACGGCGACAAACCGCCGCCGGGTTTTTCGATTGAAAACTTGTCGCCTGATTTGATCGAGCGTATCGAAATCCTGCGCGCGGCAACAGCCGAATTCAGCACCCAGGCGATTGCGGGCACGATCAATATCATCATGAAAAAGAAGTACAGCGTGTCACAACGCACCATCAACGCCGGCTGGTATAGCGGCACCGGCTACACGTCACGAAATCTGAATGCTCAGGTCGCTGACTCGGTGGGCAAGCTGGCGTTTTCCGTGGGAGCCTATGGCGGCAATTCGACCAACGATTTCAATTCCAAAGGAACGTCGGTCGGATTCGACCCGGTGGGCAACAAAATCCTCGAACGGTTTACCCAAAGCAAAAGCGATGGCAGCAGCAAATATTTTGGGCTCTTCTCCACGTTCGCCTGGACTCTCGCTGGGGGCGATTCGTTCACCATGCGGCCATCGCTTAACGCCTACCGCTACGACAATAATTCGAACGGGCTGACCGAGTACCAGCTTGGCGAGACCACGCCATATCCGATCTCTCGCGGCCGCAACCAGGGAGCGGGCAACGCCTTCAGCAACAATGCCAACCTGATTCTGAAACTCACTGAGGGCGCGAAACTCGACTTGAAACTCAACGTCAACGTAAGCGACAGCGACAATAATTCGTTTATCAATTCATTTGACAACAGCAATCTGCAAACGCTACAGCGCAACACACTCGGTCCATCGAAAGACAATAGCTTTTCATTCGCAGGCAAGTACTCCACACCCATCGTCGAGGGGCATTCACTGCTGGCAGGCTGGGACCTCGGCTTGACCAAGAACAATTCATCGACGAAATTGCAGGAGACCAATATCGCCGCACCGGCCATCGACAGCTTCGAGGAGTACCGCGCCAAGGTGCAGAAAATGGCGTTCTTCGCGCAGGACGAGTGGAATGTGCTGACCAACTGGTCCGTTTACATGGGGCTACGCTGGGAAGGCATCGAAACCACCGGCAGCGGCAATAGCATCGATACCGTGAAGAACCGCTCCAGCGTAGCGAGCCCACTGTTTCAAACGCTGTGGAAATTCCCCGACAAATCGGGGCGTCAATTTCGTTTTGCCCTCACGCGTACTTACAAAGCGCCCGAAACGCGGAGTCTGATTCCACGGGTGTTCAAGTCCACCGTCAATACCTCGACGGCACCTGACTTTCAAACCGGCAATGCGAGTTTGAAACCGGAACTCGCCACCGGCATCGATTTGGCCTACGAACACTTCTGGGCGCAGGGCGCCTCGATGAGCCTAAGCACCGCCCTGCGCAACCTCACCAATTACAATAGCCGCAGCACGCTCTTCCTGGATGGGCGCTGGGTTAACAAGCCAGTGAACAAAGGGGCGGCGACCAGCCGCAGCATTGAATTCGACGCGAAATTTCCGCTGCAAACGCTTTACAAGGAAGCGCCACCCATCGATTTCCGTTTCAACATGGCGCGCAACTATTCAAGCGTGGATGAAGTCCCGGGACCGAACAACCGGCTTGATCAGCAGGTTCCGTTCAACGCGACGCTGGGCCTCGATTATCGAATGCGCGGTGGGATGATCGTCGCGGGTGCCAGCGCCACTTTTCGCAGCGGCGGCGATGTGCGTGCCAGCATAAACGAGAGCCGCACCCTGACACCCAAACGTGACCTGGACATGTACGTGCTTTACAAATACACGCCCACGCTGCAGTTCCGCTTGCGGATGGCAAATATTCTGCGGCAGGATACGATCAATTCATCGACTTACAGTGACGCAACCGGGCGCACCACGTCGACCAATACCAATCCGTCGGCGATGAATATCGGGGCGAGTGTCGAATACAAGTTCTAGCTCGCCAAGCGCATGACGACTTCGCGCGACGATTGCGCCAGCTTTGCTAGACTGTTTTTCTTCAATTACTTATTGAGGTCATCATGTCGCGTCTAGTCTCAAGTTTCGCAGGGCTGGTAGTTGTTACCGTGTTCGGTCTGTCTCCCACCCTCGCGGCTGCTGCGGACACGCCGGCAAGTGCGCCGGAAACTGCAGTTCAATTCGTCGATTTGATCGGCAGCCAGTACAGCATCCGCTCCAATGTCACCTACTCGACGGCAAACAATGTCGATTTGAAGCTGGACTTGTACGTGCCACGCAATGCGACCGGGCCGGTTCCCCTGGTGATCAATTTCCATGGCGGTGGTTGGGTCGAGGGAAGCAAGGAGGGATCGGTGTTGGGGCTGATGCGATACATGCAAATGGGCTTTGCAGTAGCCAACGTCGGCTACCGTTTAGGCCGGGTTTCACCGGCGCCCGCTGCGGTGGAGGACACACGCTGCGCACTGCGCTGGCTGACACGCCAGGCAAAGGAGTTAAAGGTAGACACTAACAAGATCGTCCTCACGGGAGGCTCGGCGGGCGGCCATCTGGCGCTCATCACCGGCCTGCTGCCGGCAGGCAATCCGTTTGACCGCGCCTGTGCGACCGACGATAGCACCCGCTGGGTAAGCGGCACGGAGCCGCCACTGCGAGTGGCTGCCATCATCAATTATTTCGGCATCACGGATGTCGAGGACATGCTAAGCGGCCCCAACGCCAAGCACTACGCCATTGAATGGCTGGGCGCCGCACCCAACCGTGAAGCGCTGGCAAGGAGCATGTCACCAATGCAGTATGTGCGGGCAGGCATGCCGGCGATTTTCACGGTGCATGGCGATGCCGATCAGCTCGTGCCCTATGCACACTCGATTCGTCTGCATGAAGCGCTCGGCAAGGCTGGCGTGCCCAACGAAATGCTTACCGTTCCCGGCGGTGGACACGGCGGCTTTCCGCCCGCCGAATCGCTTCGCATATCAGCGGCAATTCGCGCGTTTCTGGCCAGGCAGGGAATCGTGGCGATGGCGCGATAGTCGTGGGCCAGAGAAACCGCTCGGCGCGGTGCCAATCGTGGCTAGTTAAATATCCCCTCCACAATCGCGCCGATTCCATCCGTCACCAGATCGACCAGCCCGCCATCGCCGGCGACGTCGGCTCCGGCATTCGTCAGTCCTTCGGCAAACGAGCCGGCGCTATTTGCGAGCGACGCGCCGATGTCGCCCGACAACGCGCCACTACCCAGCCCGGAATCAACCAGCGATAGGGAGTCCCCGAGCCCCGCTTGCGCGAACGCATCGGACAACGCGGGCACAGATGCACCGCCGGCCAGCATGTCGGCACCCGTTGATATACCGGCGAGATGACTAGCGGGACGCGCGGCCATGCGCGCAAACGCGCCCACCATGTCCGTGCCGATGTCGAACAGCAGATAGTCCATACCGAGGTTGCTCTCGCGTACCGGCGCGTGGACGATTGTCGGCACTGGCTTCCCCTGCCGCTGGCGCTCCATCAGATATTGGTCCAGCGCCTTCTGCGTCGCATCCTTGTCCAGTACCGATACGGCAGCGCCGCAGTAGGTGCAGGCGGCGTGCTCGGCAATGTCGATCGGCCCGCTACAACTGGTGCACTTGATCTGTCGCACATGCGCCGCGAGCTTATGCCGTTCACCCACAGTCAGATCGCGGACGAATTGTTTTTCGCGCAGGAAATGAAGAAACGTTGTCAGCCGCCCGTGACCCTGGGTGCAGCGGTAATAGGAGAACCGGTTATTGCGGGCAATGTCACTGGTTTGCGCGAGTGGCGAGGGACAGCGCGCACAACTCATCCGGGAAGAAAGCTGCGCAGTCGATGCGCCACCTTTTTCGTGGATGAACCTGAACAAATCCACCACACCATCCGGCGACAGCCGCGCGCTCTCGTGCGCATCGAACCAGATGGCGTGACAGGCGTAGCAGACGTCGATTTCAAGCGGCCTGACATCGGTGCTAGCGAAGCGATGTCGGTTCATTGCGGCGGCACAATTCGGACAATTCAAATAGCCTGGTTCGATGGCAGCGTCGTTCATGGCAGCTCCCTGCTCGCTTGTTGACGGTAGGGTGATTGTAATCGGCAGAAGACCTCCTGGTCTGAACAACTCGTCAATGTTAGAGTGCCGCCATGCCGCCTGCATCAGTCTCCCTCACAACTCCACGTGTGCGTAACGCCACCAGCGAGGACCTTCACGCCATCGTGAGTATCACCAACCGTGCATTTCTCTGCGAGCAATTTTGCGTGACGGGTGATCGCACAGATGTCACCGATATCGGCCAACGCATTGAGATCGGCAAATTCTTCGTCATCGACGATCCCGCAGATCGCTCCCGCCTGCTAGGTTCGGTTTTTTGTTCGACCGAGAACTCGCGTGGCTACCTAGGGCTGCTATCGGTCGACCCCGACGCACAGGGACAGGGACACTCGCGCCCGCTGGTTGCTGCGGTGGAACAGTATTGCCGCGCCGCGGGCTGTAACTTTCTCGACATCACCGTCGTCAACATACGCGATGAATTGTTTCCGTTCTATGCGAAGCTGGGGTTTGCCGCGTTTGATCTGGTGCCATTTCCGGTGCCGGAACGGGCGAGGATGCCGTTACAACTGGTGAAGATGACAAAGATGTTGGTAGTGCCAACCCAGATGGCGATAAACGAGACGCCGGGCACCAACTCAGCAAGCGTCTGACAAGTACGTTGGCGACTCCCGCGTGATGCAAATAGCGAACAGTTTGCATGGAATTCATCGCGCGGGGCCACACCGCTTCAACTGCGATTGCGGCTGGGCCGGGCGCAGCATTACGACGCCAACACCTTCACATCCGGATACCCAAGCAATTTCAGGATGAAATAGTTGGCGGCAGCTTCCCCGGGCTCATCGGCATAGCAGATGATTTCCGCATAGCGTGGCAGACCTGCCTTGACCAGGATGGCCCAGATGTCTTTTGCCGCTTTCGGCGAGCCGTCTGCGTTGACCAGCTCGGTATAGGGCACGTGAATCACTTTGCCGTCTAGCGCCTTGACGGGCATGTTTTTGCCGGAGGCGATAAATACCTTGGCGTATGGGCCGGGTTTCTGTGCGGGATCGCTGGTTACCAGTCCCGGGCGAACTTTTGCCGGGTAAGTTGTCGCTGGCACCGCGAAGTCTTTCGGTGACTTCTTCGGGCCAACTGTCGTCGCTTCCTTGGTCAACGTGAAGCCGCCAAGGCCCCAGTCATCTACCGAATCGACCAGCAAAGAAATTTGCTTTTGCCCCAGCTTTTCCAGCATCAGGTAGGCCATCGCCGAACCAGCATTCACGCCACCCTCGGAAATGATGACTGCCTCATACGCCGAATTGACACCGGCGGCGCTCAACACATCTGCCAGCTTTGCCGGCGCAGCGAGGTGGCGTTTGAAAACCTCGGCGGGGATATTGACGGCAAACGGCACATGCCCCAACTGGTAGGCTTCTGCAGTGCGCACGTCGACGACATTCAGTTTTGTCACGCCGAAGTTGCGCAGCATCGGGCTGCTCCAGCCATTGAGCCAACTCTTTTCACGCAACATATTTGGTGCGTCGTAAGTCCAGAATGGCAGTCCCCGGTCGTCACGCAGCCATTCAAGCTGGGATTCCTTGTAGAGCTTGACCTTCGGATAGCCCAGCATCACCTTCGCGGCAAAGAACGGCACGCTGGCGGCAATGCCACCGCCGCAATGGCTGTAAATCTGCCGCTCTGGTTTGACGCCCAGGTAGGCCAACATGCGGCCGATCTCTTCCGCAGATTTAAACGTCTTGTCGGCGTTAAAGAAATCCGCAGCGGGCGCCATGATGGCATTCGGGATGTGTCCTGCGCGGTCGAAGAATTTGGCGGCGCCAAAGTGCTGCTCTGGATCCAGCGCCTCGACTAGCGCGTTATTCACCGGGTCGCCCGAGGCGACCAAAAACTCCGGTAACTTCACGCGCACGTCATCGTTAAGTTTGGTTACACGAAATGTTCCCGGCTTAGGCGCGGCGGTCATGTCCTTGGTGACTGCGCCGCCGCTCGCCTGCCATTTGGCGATGCCGCCGTCGAGTACGAAAATATCCTTCAGTGGCACGCCGTGAAAGTAAAGATCGAAGAACAGGCTGGTCGCCATGTAGGTACCACCTTGATCGTAAATAACGATCTTCTTGCCAGAGCTGACGCCCCATGACTGAATGCGCTGCTCCATCTCTACGACTGAACTCTCGCGACCACCAAAGCTGAATACGTCTACATTGACCGCTCCCACAATGTGCTTCGCCACATAGAGTTGGCCGGGCGAGGCATCAAGCAGGAGCACATCTTCGCGATGTAGATTCTGTTCCAGCCATTGGATGTTTACGAGGTTGCCTCTGCCAGCGTCTGCCGCCAAGACCGGCAATAACATGAAAGAACTGGTGGTGAACAACAAGAAAAACCAAACCCTGAATTTCTTCGACATGACGTGCTCCGGTTGCATGGTGCACGTAGGGTATTCGTGCCAGCCAACGAGCGGCAAGACCGATGTGATGAGCTACGGGCCAGAGAGACGAGACACGGGCGGCGTGGATGGGTCACGCAGCTGATTCAGGCGTGATGCAGGTTTTGTGAAAATAAACTCGACACTCGCCTTGGGGATCAGCAAAGGAACCTACACACAATGGCAAATTGCTGCGGTAGAGTCTGCTAGCCGTCCGAGCGAGATTGCTAATGCGTTGATGTTCCGGACGCTACGAGCTGGTGTTGGCCAATAGGGGCTTAGCCCAACCCTACACGGCAGTACAATCGCGGCGATTGTGCGAGAATTTGAATGACAGCTAACGGCCTATTCTGTTGAAAATCTCCATACGAGCTGCGGATGACAAAGCACTTTGACAACTCGGCTAGCTAGAACGCGCTACAAGTTACGATCATCGAATGGTTGGCGCTTTATCACTCTCGGAAAATCGCGAAAAACTGCGTTCAATTAGTTTTTCAACAGAATAGGCTAGGAGCGGTCGTAGAAGTTTCTCGTAAGTGGTCAGTCAAAGTGCTGCGGGCGCTGCCTCAATGTGGCGTTGCAATCGAAGTTGCCTCGAGGCTTGATTGTATCGCATTTGAGTGACACAATGGCCTCTGTTAATTAGGGGCAGGGCTATGGCTACTCAATCTTCAATGCTTCATATTCGCGTCGATGACAACACCAAGGAGCAAGCTACGGAGGCCCTTGCTTCGATGGGCATGTCTGTGTCCGATGCAGTGCGCCTATTTCTGCATCGGGTCGTCGCAGACCAGGCATTTCCAATCGAGCTCAAAGTGCCAAACGCGGAAACGCGCCTAGCGATGAAAGAAGCTCGTACCAAGATGGCCGCCCGCCGACTGCGATTTGCGAACGCTGACGCCTTGTTCGATGACCTCAAAAAGAACCGCCGCAAGTAAGCGGGCGACGCTTCCGCGCGCGTCGGACTATACAAAATCATTTCTCAAAGACTGGTGGCGCGTATCGCACTCAGGTCGCTACGATATGGGGCGACTCAAAGATGTGATGTTGTTGCTGATTGCAAACGACGCCCCACTGGGGCTCGAGTGGCTCGATCACCCGCTAAAAGGCGAATGGGCCGAATGTCGAGAATGTCACGTCGGTGGCGACTTTCTGCTGATTTATCAGGTTGAGGACAACGCCATTATGTTTGTGCGTGTTGGCACCCATGCCGAGTTATTCAATTAATAGAATGCTCAGCAGACTCCTTGCGCAAAGGGCGCCTAAGGGTCGACAGCCGTCAATTTACAAGGCCCCACCATTTAGTGAATTGCAATAACATAAAGTGAAAAATCTGAGTCTTCGATAACAATCGCAGGCCATCTTTACAATACTTGTCGTATTGATGCTTATGGCTAGCCTCACTTTCTGGTTGGGATTCCATGTAGCCGGAGGGATACTATTTGCCGTGGCGCTTGGGCTCCCATTTGGGACGGCGCAAAAGCGCGTCGCCATTTACCTTAATCGTTATACTGCGGCAAGGCATCCGTGGAGGTGATCGAGCAGGTTTATGCGGCTTTCGCAGATGCACCACGACCGACTGCCGCCAACATTGCTACTGGAAGTTTGGGTGATCTTGAGCGGGAGAGAGTCACGGAATTGCTCGCGCCGTATGTTGCCCGCGAAGTGCCTGATAACGTCTTTGAGCACTATGAGATTGTTGCAATGCTTCCCGTCCTTAGCGAGACGGCCTTTCGCTACTTCATGCCCCGATGCATTGATCATGCACTTTCTCATCCCGAGAGCCAGATGGTCGAAAGCTTGATGTATGCCCTTTCAATGGGCCGCAAATATGACGAGCGGGTCCTCGCGTTCGCTACAAAAGAACGTGAGGTCATCGCGCGATTCCTCGAAATTATTGCCACGGCGCCCCCTGCGTGGTTGTATCAAGATCACCTCAAGGCCGCCCGAGAGGAATGGAATGCAGTGGTATAGCAACACGTTCGAGCGGACTGCCAAGCGTCGTGGTCCGCGCTTGGGCGCGGCACGGGCGCCGTGGCCGACCGCTTAACCAAATTGTTAAACCACAATGCTGCAGATCAGGTTGGGTTCGACGACTGCTTTCGAGCGATTTAGGAGCTGCCCTCGAAAGACGGCTTTGGGTTATGTGCTGCCGGTCAAATTGAGCGTCCAGAACCATCGGTCAACACCAGCACGGCAAAATCATGATTATTTAATACCGCATTAACCCGCTGCTTCATGGCCAAAAGCCAAGCTACATGCGGCTTTGAAGGCGATCCACGCTGCCGAGTTGGGGAGCGGGCGCTGGCGTCACGGCGCAATAATGTCTCCCGAAAACAAAGTAAGGCTGTCCAAATGCCAACTGATCCCCCTCAGGTCACGCTCTGCGAAGCCCACGGGCTCGATCTGAACTGCATCGAAAACATGATGCAGTTCTACAACTACGACCTGAGCCAGTGGTACCCGATCGAGTTTGACGTGGGCGGTCTCTACAAGATCCGTTCAAAGGCTGAGTACTGGGCCAATCCCCGCACGCTTCCATACCTCATACGAGTCAACGATAGTCTTGCCGGATTTGCCGTTGTTGATCACGAAAACGTTCATCCTGAATCTGCATTCAACCTCGGCTACTTCTTTGTTGCTCGCCGGTATCGCGGGCAGGGTATCGCGACCGCCGCGTTCTCGGCGCTACTGCCACGCTTCCCGGGACTATGGGAGGTCTACCATCTTGGGCTGAACGAGGCAGCTGCGCGCTTCTGGCCAACCGCATTTGAGAGGGTTGGTGTATCAGAGGTCGCGGTCTCCAACGAGGTCATCCACAATGATGCTTCGGTCCTTTATCGCTTCACCGTCGACAGCGAAACCAAACCTTTGATCGAGCGGACCGCCGCGAAAAGCAGCGCTGTTCGCTAACTTTCACGTTAGACCTCAACCCCAATGACAACTGCCCTTCTCATCATCGATGTTCAGCAAGCACTCTGTTCAGGCAAGTACGAAGCTTTTGAGGTGCAACGCGTCGTCGAGCGCATCAATCTTGTCTCCCGCATGTTCCGCGATGCCGGTGCGCCGGTCGTTGTAATTCAGCATGAGTCTGAAGGTGGCTCACTCGACCGGCACCGAAGGTTGGAAGTTGGCCCACGCGCTTGAGGTACTGCCCACCGACACATACATCAGGAAAAAAGCGACCGACTCGTTCCATCAGACCGAACTTCAATCCGTGCTGCTGGCACGAGACGTCAACAAGTTGGTCATCTGTGGTTTACAAAGCGAGTTCTGCGTCGACACCACAACCCGCCGTGCCCTGGCTCTCGGCTACCCGGTCGTACTCGTTGCCGATGGGCACTCGACCATGGACAACACTATTCTGTCGGCTGCACAAATTTCGGTACACCACAACGAAACGCTCACAAACATTACAAGCTTCGGACCAATAGCCAGGGCGGTTCCTGCCTGCGAGGTGCGAATTGAGGTCTAATCAATCGTACGCGGATACGCAACAACACACTGCCGCTTCGCGGCGCTTTTTGCGTGTCGGTGGCCTCCGATTCCAACGTTAAGCACGCGACGAGACGGCCTTATGTGAGGATTTCGCCCAAATTGGGAAACAGCCGCGAGCGTCTGCTTTAGGTGGCGGGTCAAGTTAGCCGTTTAGAGCCACCACTGATCGCTGGTCAGTACAAACCGGCACAGCGATCAATCGTCGCCAAAGCCAGCAATCGAGTTACGTCGTTTATCGTCACGAAGCAACGCACGCCGCTTGCCACCATAGCCTCACATCATCTTGAAGTGGTGCAGGAAGGTGCGGCTAACCGGCAACACGTCAGCGCGGTACTTCAAGTGAATATTGGCGGTCTCGTTAAGCCCGCGCAGGACCAGTTTGATCGCACGAAGGTTGACCACCACTGAACGGTGTACTTGCACAAACTGTTCACCATCGAGCTGATTGATCAATTCCTTTAGCGGGGTGCGCACCAGCCCATCGGCCAACTGACCGCCCTGATGGTGCCAGGCGACGAGCGTGTACTTGTCCTCCGAGCGCAGGAAATCAACCTCGTCTGCTGAAACGAGGCGTAGCGTCTGGCCTACCGACACGCGCAGCCAACGCAGGCCAGGTGGCGAAACGGGCACCGCGTTTTTGTGGAACCGCGCAGCGAGCTGATCCAGGAGCGCGTCCCTGTCGAGGATTTCCGGTTTGGCACGCAGCCGTTCTTTTAGCCGCGCCACCGTATCCATTAATCGCGCAAGCTCGACGGGTTTCACCAAATAATCCAGTGCGCCTTGATCGAATGCCTGAACCGCATACTGGTCATAAGCGGTGACAAACACGACGTGCGCACGGCGGCCAATAAAACGCGCCGCTTCGATGCCTGACAAGCCGGGCATATGTATGTCGAGAAAGCAGATATCTGGCCGCTGCGCCTCGAAACTTTCCACTGCGGCGCGACCGTTACGGGCCTGCGCGACGACCTCCAGTTCCGGCCACGTTTGCGCCAGGAGGCGCGTGAGGGATTCGCGCAGGAGGGGCTCGTCATCGGCGATTAGTGCAGTGGGTTTGTTCGTCATGGTTCGTCAGTTATTGCTTTCTTCCGCGCTCACACGCCGGTTTCATACTGCGCCTGCCTTTACCGGGAAGTCTATTTGAGCACGCACACCATGTGGCTGATTTTCGTTCAACGTCAGCGTGCCGTCGCCGCCAAACGCCAACTGCAGCCGTTCCCGCAAATTAGCCAGCCCGGTGCCCAAGCCCGCCATGGCTTCGCTGCTGTGGGCGAGGCCCATGCCCGTGTCATTCACCGTCGCACAAACCCGACCATCCCTGACCAACGCGCGCACCTCGATGCTGCCGCCCTCCTCCGCCGGATCGATTCCGTGGCGCATGGCGTTTTCAACAAGCGTCAGCAGCGTCATCGGCGGACACATCACTTCGCGGGCAGCGGCGTCCGCCTCCACATTGAACTTTAGTCGATCAGGCATGCGCATCTGCATGACCTCAAGGTATGCCTGCACCAACTCAAGCTCCTGTCCGAGCGTGCTGGAAGGCTGGTTGAGGCGCGGCACGGCGGCACGCAGGTAAGCGATCAAGCTCTCCAGCACCGGTGCCGCGCGCGGCGAGCCGGTGCTGACAAGTTCGCGCACATTGGCCAGCGTGTTGAAGAGAAAATGCGGCGCAACCTGCGCTTGCAGCAAGCGAAAACGCGCGTCGAGTGCGTTGCGCTCGTACTGGCTGCGATCGAGCTCGAACGTCAACGCCTGCTTGTGGGCCTCATCCTTGATCTGCCGCAACAGCGAAGCCACCGCGATCCACGGTGACACTAGCAGGCCCAGCACCGTCATCGAACCGAAGCCGGCCAGCCGGCCTGGAGTCAGCCACCAGTGTTGCGGCTCGCCAATTGTGGTGATGGCGTAAACGAGTGCTGCGCTGAATGGAACCGCCGCTGCAACTGCAACCACCTGCAGTCCCCAGCGCGAAATCCAGCCCGGCAATCGCGCCGGCCAACGCTCAAACAAGCCGAAGGCAAGCAGGACCGCGAAGCCGATAAACAAGACGCGCCCGACCAAGAGCGGATACGATGCCAGCCAAGTCGCGAAAATCGGCAAGTGCAATGTGAAGCAAGTCACGAGCATGACCTTTACGCGTCGCCAATGAAAAACGCGCGTCAGATCGTCACGCAATGTCGAGGTGTTTGTCGATGTCATCGCGACACGATACCAGTGTGGCTTGACGCGGCAAAATCGCAGCTGGTAAAAGCGTGCAGCGCTTGCGCTATGAGGCGTCGGTGCTTAATCCTCTCGCTCGTGGCGCTCGTCGGCGCCGGGCGTGGCTCGATGGCGATTGGCGACTATTCGTCGGAATGGCAACAATCGGCTTGCGGGAAGAAACGCCATACCAGCAAAACAATAGCAAACACCAGCATTTATGCACCTTCACATCGCTTTTTGTTCCAAATACCGCGTCAGTGCTAGTGTTTGTACTTTTCACACTTATCGCCTTCAGGTCGGCACGAGGCTAGCGTATCGTCGACATCGCGCCTTGCATCCAAGCAACGTCGCGCCAGTCGCGCTACACTTTCGCCGCGCACCGCACGTTTCTCGCGCATCAACAAACAACAATGATAGGAGAAACCCATGAATACGATTGCCCTGATTTGGCTACCGATACTGGTGACTGCGGTGTTGATTTTTTTCGCAAGCAGCCTCATTCACATGGTCTTCAAGTGGCACAACAGCGACTATCGCAAACTCGGCAAAGAGGACGATGTGCGCGCCGTGATCCGCGCGGTAGCGCCGGCTCCCGGCCAGTATGTGATTCCACACTGCATGGACATGAAAGACATGGCCGGCGAGGCGATGCTGCAAAAATTCCGCGAGGGTCCGGTCGCCCTGCTGACCGTTAGACCAAGCGGTACGCCGAATATGGGCAAGGCGCTCGGCATGTGGTTCGTCTTTTGCCTCGCCGTTGCCGCACTGGCCGGCTGCATCGCCATCGGCGTGATTCCGGTAGGCAAAGCGAACGGCCAAAGTGCTGGCTGCCTCGTGGGCATGATCAGCCTACTGACCTATTTCGGCGGCAGTGTGCAGATGGCGATCTGGATGGGGAAGCCTTGGAGCGCGGTGGCCAAGGACCTGCTTGATTCGCTAATCTTCAGCATCATCAGCGCGCTGGTATTCATGTGGTTGTGGCCTTAGATTGTCGCGTAGCTGCCGCGCAGGCGATGTGAGTATTTATTTCAGCTTCATCATCAGCACGGCGACCGCGCGCTGCTACGCCAAGTTATTGCAAGTGTGGGACTGGCTGGCGGCAGGCGCTCATATTGAATGAACAACTACGAACGGAACGAACGCCATGGCATCGCCAAAATTGATTTGCGCAGTCCTCCATCATGCATTGGGTTGGATTGCCCTCGCTGTCGGGTTGCTTCTGCCACTGACGTCGATTGCCCAGCAGGATTCTCCGAGTTGCCCTCCCCCACCTGCAGCACTGACCAGCGAAAAGATCGAGTCGCTCATGAAGTCCTCAACTGATCGCGGCTTCCTGTGGAAAATTGAAAAGGATGGGAAAACTGCACATCTTTACGGAACGATTCACGTGAACAAACTTGACTGGATGCTGCCTGGTCCAACGGTGCGAAATGCGATTCGCGCGAGCGACGTATTTGCGTTCGAGCTCGATATCCTTGACCTGAAAATTCAATCGCAGATGGCTGATCCGGCCAATTTTGGCATCAAGAGTTTTGCGCTCCCCGAGCCGTTGAAAAAACGCATCGAAGCCTTTGGCCGCAAGGTGTGTGCCCCGGAGGGCGCACTTGCCCAGATGCACCCCATGATCCAGTTTGTCACTCTCTCGTTGCTCGATGCGCGATTTGAAGGCGCCGAAGCGGCTTATGGCTCTGAAGTGATTATCGGCAGCCTGGTCAAAGCCGGCGGCAAATTGATCGTTGGGCTCGAAACCCCTGCACAGCAAATGCACATGCTGCTTGATGGCAAGCCCGCAGAACTGACGGAAATGATCGCCGACGGACTGGCTTCATATGATAGCGGCAAGGGCCACGCCGCTACCAGCCGGTTGCTGGAGACTTGGTCAACGGGAAACCTCGACGATCTGGCGCAATACGAGAAGTGGTGTGACTGTGCGAGTTCAAAGCTTGACCGCGCATTTTATAAGCGGCTCAATGATGATCGCAATACTAGCCTCGCAAAAGGTATCGACAAATTGATTCGAGAGGGCAAGCCCGTTTTCGCTGCGGTGGGCTCGTTACACATGGTGGGACCGAAAGCGCTGCCCAAACTGTTCGCAGACATGGGCTACAAGGTTGTGCGCGTCAGCTTTGCTTTTGGCACCACTAAGGTCGAGGGCAAGAAGCCGTCGGCCAACTGAACGCAGTCATCGTTTCAGCAGCACTTGGTTTCGTTACGGTTGTCGTAACCCGTGAACCCCGAAGACCTGGAAAAACTGGTGACCTGGCAGATGCCGTTCGGCAAATTCAAAGGCCGCCTGATCGCCGACTTACCGGGTAATTATTTGCACTGGTTTGCCCGTCGGGGATTCCCTGAGGGCGAGCTTGGCCGGCTACTCAATCTGATGCGCGAAATCGATCACAACGGTTTGTCGTATTTACTTGACCCGCTGAGGAGGCGGTGAGAGGGAGCCGAAATCATCGGGCAGCGCAGTGAGATCAAACAATCACTTTTCGACCGCCTACATATGCTTGAACAAGTGCTGGTAAGCGCGTGAAACGGCAAGTGCCTTGGTGTGGCCCTTGAGATTGACGCTCAGACGTCCTTCGCCCTCGCGCCGGGTGGACGTCACAAACCGCAAGTTCACTACTGTGCCGCGATGAATCTGCCAAAAGAATTCGGGATCCAGCGCGCGCGCAAGCTCCGATAGCGGCTTGCCGATCAGGTGCTCGCCACTTGCGGTTTGCACGACGGTGTACTTGTCGTCGCTCTGAAAAAACATCACGTCGTCGACCGGAATCTGATAAGTGACTTCGCCGCGATTGGCACGTATCCAGCGGAGCTTGGCGGCGGCTCCCACGCTTTCGCCCGGTCGCGTGAGGAGTTTCAGCAACTGCACGATATCCGGCGCAGGAACACGTTCAGCAAACGATTTGCGCAGTCGGGCTACCGTTTGCGCCAGACGTGCGTCAGCGACCGGCTTCAACACGTAGTCCACCGCTTCGCTTTCAAACGCATCGACAGCGTACTGGTCGAACGCGGTGACGAATACGACGCGGGTCTCTGTTTCAATCCCCTGTGCAACTTCGATGCCGGTCTGGCCGGGCATCTTGATGTCGAGGAAGGCAATATCGGGCGCGATACTGGCGATCATTTCGGCCGCCTCATTGCCGTTACCGGCCTCACCGACGATGTTCAGTTCGGGCCAACACGCGGCCAGCTTTTCGCGAAGATGCTCGCGCAGCAGGGGTTCGTCGTCTGCGATGATCGCGCTAAGTGTCGTCGTTATATTCATGTCAACTTGTCTGGTAGTGGTAGGGAAATGAGAATGCGGGTGCCGGGATTGGCGTCGGCGATATCGATGGTCGCGCGGCCATCGTAGAGTACCGCGAGGCGTTCACGCAGATTGGCCAGGCCCACACCAGTGCCTTTGCTGTCGGCAAATTCAGAGAAGCCCAGGCCATCGTCATCCACGGCCACCAGCATCCGCCCGCCTTCAATCCTGGCAGCCACATTGACCGACCCACCTTCGACCTTCGGCTCCAGGCCGTGTTTGATGGCGTTCTCGACGATGGGCTGCAATAACATCGGCGCCATCGGCAGCGTCGCAATTTCCGGGGGCAGATTGAGCGTGTAAGTTAGCCTGTGGGCCATGCGAATCTTGATCAAATCAAGATAATGGCGAATCAGTGTGAACTCCTGTTGGACCGTTCCCTCTTGCGCGCGGCTGGCAGCCAGAGATTCGCGCAGGTAGGCAATGAAGTTGTCCATCATCAGGCTGGCTTTGTCGGGTGAGCGGGCGATCAGGCTCTGGATATTAGCCAGCGTATTGAACAGGAAGTGCGGCTCAATTTGTGCCTGCAGCATGCGCATCTGCGCTTGCACCAATTGCTTTTCGCGCGACACCACCTTCAGGTTTTCGCGCGCCATGATTTCGTCGACTTTTTTATCCTCCCATTCGGCGCCGAAGAAAGATTTTCCCGCGAATACCGACAAACCGTGAATCGTCAAGCCGATACCCCAGCCTATCGTCGCCCAGTGTGCCCATAACTTTCCGCCGCCGGCAAGGTTAAATATCCACAGGCAGGGGATGATGATCGCGTAAGACGTGGCCGAGACATAGAAAGCGCGAATCTCGCGCACCCGCTTGTGCGCTCGGCGTAGGGCCTCCTGATGAAGCGGGTCTGCGTAGGAGTTGCCTGGCGCTGTCATTTACGTTCACGCTCCAACAGCTCCTTGACCTTGCGGTCTTCCCAATCAGGCGAGAACACACCCGAGACGGGCAAGACAGTGATGCCGTGCGAGATCAGTCCAATGCCCCAGCCCAGCGTCGGCCAGATCACCCACCACGACCACCACTTGGTTGGTACGGCACCGGTGTAGAGCAGGTAGGCATTCACGCACCACAGCAGGCCTATGACAGTCCCATAGACAAAGAGATGCCGATAAAACTCGGCAAGTCGATGCACGCGCCGCCGAATGGCGATTTCGCGTTCGGGTGTGCCGGGGGGGTAATAATCGTCGCGGTCCATAGTCAGTTGCTCGGTGGGTGGTAGATGGCCGCAGTTTGCAGATGGCCTGCCGTCGCGCCAAATCATATCCGACCGACAAGGGGTGTTTGCGCGCCAGTTGCCGATCCGGTACGCCAACGGTCTGGCCGGTTCCCGCGAGAGGGTGGGACTCAACTCCGGACCGGGTCTATTTTCAGCAGCGCTTGGGTGATTTCATTCGATTCGGTGGGCCGAACCAGTCGCGCGACCTCTGCGCCAGCATCGAGGAAAATGAGCGTAGGCCATAGCTTCACCTTGAATGACCGCCCCAACGGACGGCCCGGTCCATCGGCAATCTTGAAGTGCCGCACCTCAGCGTGGCCGACCATCGCAACGGCGATCAGTGGCTGTGCGCGTCGGCAATGGCCGCACCAGGCGTTGCCAAATTCGATCAGCGCAGGTCCGGCCAATAGGTCAATCTGTGACCGCGTGGGTTCCTCTGAGGAGTAGCTATCGTTCAATGCCTCAATATCAATCCCCAAGGTGAAAATGAAATCAGTGTGGCTCAGTGATGCTGTAATCAAACCGGTAACTGTGCTTGCCACCGGTGATGATGATTTCCATCATGCCCGACAGCCCAATCAGTTCACCGGTCCCAGAGTCGGGAACTACGCCCAGCGCCAAAAGCGCGGCTCCCCGATTCATGGTGCCGCTATGTTGCAACACGAAGCTGCCGCTGCGCCCATCCAGTTTGCCTTCCACCAGTTCCATTGCGACATAACCCGCCGAGCCATCGACAACAGTGCGCATGGCGAGCATCTGGCCTTTGCCGGTGGCGTCAAGCGGGCCATGATATTTCTTGTCGAGCAACATGCGACCTATCGTCTTGCCTGCCGCCGCAGGGTCTGCAGGCTGCGGAAGCACTTTTACGTCGAAGGCGCCGGTGACTTGTTGCGGCATCGTTTTTCCTTTGTGGGTAGGTTGCTGAATTGAAATTCCACGCGAGGTCGCTGTTGCCGAATCTGGCACATCGGCAGCGAAAGACAGTGTCGCCAGAAATGCCAAAGAACCGGTAAGTGCAATGCGGGCGCAAGTGGTCATGGTGATTTTTGCCATTAGGTCGCTCTCAAATGCCAGCCGCAAGCGCACCTCTGCACTACGCGAGCTGATCAACCTTGGCCTGGAAAAATATCGGGTTCTTGGCCTCGCTCTGGTCAATGATGGCCACCACCAGTGTCGAGGGGATGCGGATGCTCCAGATGTGGCCAGGGTCGCTTAGCTGCGTCAAGCGCAGGTGCACGAACGGCTCCACCGATTCGACTGAGGAACAAAACGCGCACAACAACGGGGCTGCCGATGTGGTCGGCACCGACTGTAAATAGCCTTCAAGCAACTGGTGATAGGCATCGTCCATTTTCGAGCTGAAAACTACGCAATAGGAACCGTCATTCATGAAATTCTCCGAGACAAACAGCGCCGAGCTCTAATGCTGCGCTGCGATTTACCCATCTTGCGCCTTAATCGAGACCTTATTCAACCGCGTCCAACAAAAGGCATCTTGGTTGCCATGACCGTCATGAACTGAACGTTGGCGGTCAGCGGCAAACTGGCCATATGCAGCACCGCGTCGGCAACAATTTGCACGTCCATTAATGGCTCGATGGCGATCTCGCCATTTGCTTGCGGCACGCCAGACGCCATGCGCGCGGCCAGGTCCGTCATTGCGTTGCCGATATCGATCTGACCGCAGGCGATGTTGTATTTGCGGCCATCAAGCGAGGTTGATTTTGTGAGGCCCGTAATCGCATGCTTGGTGGCCGTGTAGGGCGCGGAATTGGGTCGCGGCGCGTGCGCGGATATCGAGCCATTGTTGATAATGCGCCCGCCCTGCGGATCTTGCGCCTTCATGATCTTGATCGCCTCGGCCGTGCAGAGGAATGGCCCTAGCAGATTGATGTCGATCACCGATTTCAATTTCGCAATTTCGAGATCTTCCAAGCCGATAGCCGGTGCCCCGGTACCGGCGTTGTTGAACAGTAGATCGAGCCGGCCGAAGACAGATAGCGTGCGTGCAAACAACGCTTTCACCGCATCTGGGTTCGCGACGTCGGTCTCCACCGCCAATGCGCGATCTCCCGCACCGGATTCCAGCGCGACTTGCGCGAGCAATTCGGCGCGGCGCCCGGCCAGCACCACCGCGTATCCGGCTTTCAACAATACGAGTGACGTTGCCTTGCCAATACCGCTGCCAGCACCGGTAATGATTGCAATTCCTTTGTTGTTCATTGGGAGCGCCTGTCAGGAGTTTGAGCGTCCTACTCTATCAAGCTATTTGCGCGAACGGGGTATCGGCCGTCCAAATTTCGCGCTTAGCTCGCTTTACGAATTTAAATTTTGGTTTGTGATTGCCGAATCCGTCATTCGTCCGAATGGCGCAGTAGCTTCCGCAGCAAAAAATTTACGGCATACTAGTTTCATGACAAAACCCAGCGCAAAGCCCATTCTCTTGGCCGAAGCGGCTCGAGTTGCCGAGTTGCGCGCCTATCACATACTCGACACGGCACCCGACGCGCTTCTCGACGAGCTTACTTTGCTCGCCTCGCAAATCTGTGGAACACCGATTGCGTTAATTAGCCTGATCGATGAATCGCGGCAATGGTTCCTCTCGAATCAAGGTTTGGCAGCCACGGAAACAGCACGTGACGTCGCGTTTTGCGCACACGCAATCAATGATCCGCCGCAAATGTTGGTGGTCGGGGACGCCAAACTCGATGAACGATTCGCGACCAATCCACTCGTCACGGGGGATCCCAACATCCGCTTCTATGCTGGGGTTCCACTGGTCACGCCTGCCGGCCATGTGCTCGGCACGTTGTGTGCGATAGATCGCGTTCCGCGCACCCTCAGCCCATCGCAAACCGCCGCGCTACAGATTCTCGCCCGGCAGGTCATGCAGCACCTTGAGTCGCGTCGGCAAATTCGGGCCATGGCCGAGGAGCGTACCCCAGCGGATACGGAGCAGAGCTCGTTCCTGCGCAAAATCAAGCTCGGGTTTGCGATTGCGGTGTTGCTCTTGCTTGGGGTTGGCGGCGGCGTTGCGCGGAACGAACGGGCGCAATCCGCAGCATCCGATTCGGTTACGCATACCATCGCAGTAATTAAGGATTTGCGAGACATTCTCGACCACACCACGGCTGCAGAAACCGGTTTGCGCGGCTTCTTGCTTAGTCAGGACGAGCAGTACTTGCAGCCGTATGAGCTTGCACTGCCACTTATCAATGTTTCGCGCGATTCTCTACGTGCGCGCGTTCAGGACAATCCCGAGCAATTAGTGCGGGCGGCAACGCTCTACCAACTCACGAGTGACCGAATTTTGGTTCTCAAGGATTCGCTTGCACGCGCATCGCAGGGCCTTCCGCCCTCGCCCGTAAATTTGGAGCGAGGCCGAATCCTCATGGAGCGTATCAGAGCATTGGTCGGCGAGATGCGCAACATAGAAGAAAAATTACTAAGTCAGCGAAAGCAAACTACTGCGGCTACAGAAGCCGTGACTAAAATCCTGTTTGCGGTGGAGCTGTTGGTTGCACTTGCCATCATCCTCTGGCTCTCCATTATGGTACTGGCCGAACACAAAAAACGCCGCGCCAGCGAGCTCGAGCTTGAACGTGCTGGGAGCCTGCGTAGAACCATCCTGGAAAGCATGCAGCAATCGGTGATCGCCGTTACACCCGATGGCAAGATCACCAGTTTCAATCACGCCGCCGAACAAATGTTGGGTTACCGGGCAGATGAAATGTTGGGCCGCGCTGCTGTCAGCGAGTTTCATGACGGCAAGGAAATCATTGATCGCGCCAACGAACTCTCGGTCGAGCTAGGTCGAGCCATCGAGCCGGGTCTCGACGTGTTCATCGCGCCGCTGCGCGACGGTCATCGAGAGGAGAGAGACTGGACTTACGTGCGTAAAGATGGCAGCCGGTTTCCGGTAACACTGGCGATCAATGCGCTCCGCGACGGCAACGGCATCGTCACGGGCTACGTTGCAATCGCTGCGGATATTTCGGAACGCGTGCGCACGCTAGAAGCGTTACGTCAAGCCAAAGACGAAGCCGAGCTTGGCGCTCGCACCAAGTCGGCGTTTCTCGCCACCATGAGCCACGAAATTCGCACGCCGATGAACGGCGTGATCGGCATGACCAGCCTGCTTCTTGATACCGAGCTAAACGCGGAGCAACGCGAATTCACGGAGGTCATCCGGGCGAGCGGCGAAAGCCTTTTGGTGGTGATTAACGACATCCTCGATTATTCAAAAATAGAGTCGGGGAAGATGGACCTGGAAAGGCACCCCTTCGATTTGGAAGAGGGTGTCGAGGGCACCATCGAGCTGCTCGCCCCGCTCGCCCAGGAAAAACAACTCGACGTGCTCTACTTAATCGACGCCGACGTTCCCAAATGGATTATGGGAGACCTTCCTCGTTTGCGGCAGGTCTTGGTCAACTTACTATCCAATGCGATCAAATTCACCTCGCAGGGCGAAATTTTGATCACTGTTTCCCGCGTACTACCGGCGAGTGGCGACGCGCCCGCACTGGCTGTGCACGAACCCTGTGAGATTGAATTCTGTGTTCGCGATTCAGGAATAGGCATCCCCACGGACAAGCTGCCCCTGCTGTTCTCGCCGTTTACCCAAGTAGATACGTCGACCTCTCGCCGTTTCGGTGGGACGGGTTTGGGCCTCGCCATCTCAAAGCGCCTGGTCGAAGCGATGGGCGGAACGATTCGAGTGGACTCACGTGTTGCCACGCCTGAGCAAAGCGGCGAGACACGCTTTCGCTTCACCTTTCCGACCGCGATGGCACCCGGCTTGCCCTCATCCCAGGCGGCGAATTCTTCGGCAATTGGCGGCAGGCACCTGCTGGTTGTGGATGACAGCGTAACAAACCTGAAAATACTCTCTGCCCAAGCGATGCGCTGGGGGCTTCGCGCCACCACGGCCAGCACGCCAGAGGATGCATTGCGGCACATCGAATCCGGCCAACGCTTTGACCTCGTGATTACCGATATGCAAATGCCCGGCATGAGCGGTGTGAACTTCACCCGTCGGCTACGTTTGCTGGCTCCCTCATTGCCCGCAATTCTGCTCTCATCGGTAAGCATGAGACACTCACAAGACTCAGCGCTCTTCGTCGCCACATTGCTCAAACCGGTACGTCAATCCGCACTTCTGGATGCAGTGATGCACGCGTTTCATGCTGATCAGCATTTGCCGGCGTTGCAAGCCACCAGGGCCACCCAGTTCGACGCGAGTCTCGCCAGCAGGCAGCCTCGACGCATCCTGGTTGCCGAAGACAATGAAGTCAACCAGCAGCTTGCGCTGCGTATGCTCAAAGCCTTCGGCTATCAAGCCGATGTCGCGGCAAACGGGCTCGAAGCAGTTGCGGCCGTGACGCGCCAGCGTTACGACATCGTGTTCATGGACATCCAAATGCCGGAAATGGACGGCTTCGAGGCGATGCATGAGATTCGTCGCACCCTTCCCCCTGCGCAAGTACCCGATATCATCGGGTTGAGTGCCAACGCCATGCGTGAGGATGCCGACTTTGCCATGGCTTCGGGTATGGACGATTACCTGACCAAGCCGGTTGCGGCCGCGAGTCTGCGCGCTTCGCTGGAGCGCTGGGGCCACCGTACGCGGGGCGACGCGGGAAACCTGACCAAGTTTGAAGTGACTTCCAGTGCGCAGCCCGTCCAACTCACGCAAACGACGACCCAGCCTTCAGAAGTGTCTCAGAACGTGGTGGAAGGTTTGTTGGATGAAACGCAACTGCAATCAATCCGCGATATCGATCAGGACGGCACGTTTCTTCGAGGTGTCGTTACCTCGTTCCAACAGCGCGCACCCGCCCTGGTCCTGCAACTGGAACAGGCGGTTCTCAAGCAAGATCTAAGCGCATTGAGTACCCTGGGCCATGAGCTTCGCGGCATGAGCGGTATGCTTGGTGCCAAGCGTCTGACTGAAAAATGCGGCGCCCTCGAGGCAAGCGCAAAAGCGAATAGGTTCGACGAACTGAATCAGCGCATAGGCGACCTCAAAATGGCCGCAACGGCAACGATATCCGCGCTTGGTCGTCACACGGTGTAGGGCAATCACGACGACGGTGGCCGATACCGCAGCCCGTGGCGGTAACGATCGCAACGCCGTTGTCGGTCGTGCTGCGTTGCTGTCGGAAATTTGAGCGCTCCTCCTTGTCGAGCGACTTGCGCGACCTGGACATGGGCCGTCCAAACCCGGTTTTTCCTATGAATCAAACCGAACTCACCGGCACACTTGCAATCAAACTTGATCTGCGTGACCGGCGAAACTTATTGTGTATTTTCAGAAACAGAATTACTTCACCACCCCTTTACCCAGCCATTGCCGCCACACCACAACAGTTACGTCACCCGACTTCGCTGCCGGGTATTGCGCAAACGTGTCCTCCAGCATTTTGGTATCGGTCGTTCTGCTGAACAGCACTTCCGATAGCGATCCGCTCTCAACGCTGTACCATGCGCCAACTGTGCCCTTTTCGATCAGCGCCAGCAAAAATTCCTGATTGGCCTTTGCGTCAATCGTAGTCGCCGCCGGCCTCACAGGCAGAATCTGGATGATGCGAACTTCTTCAATGCCGCTGGGGTCGATGCCTTCCGACTCAAGCGACTTATGGGCGATTGCGGGCATTGCATTGAGCGTCATATAGCCTTCACGTACATATTCATCCGGCTGGAAATACGACTTCAGCACCTCATTCGACGGCGCCTTTACCACTACGATGCCTCGCTTCAAAGTGCTGGGGTCCTGCAACGGTCCGGCGGCAAAGAGTCTGTTCTCACCATGCAATCGCTTAAAGTTATCGATGTGTCCGCGCTGCATCTGCCCGACCAGCTCCTTGTCGGCGGGTGTTTTTTTGCCGGTTTCCAGAAAGATGAACCAGAATTTATCTGCCTTCACCGCCGTTACCTCAGGCGGGTGCGCGCAAGCGGCGAGTGTGAGGACACAAATCCAGGCGATCTGTCGGCCAATATTCATTTTCTTCTTCCTGTCGATCGACTTGCCAACCGCTTTCGTCGGTGCGAATCCGCTGGCAGTGCAAGTTAAAGCGGCGTCAAGTCCCCGCCTCAAACGGTACCTGCTTGCCGCTGCCGATCCAGCTCCCCTTCAGCGATTCACCACTGATCGTCACACGAATCACCGGCAGGACTTTGTCCTTGCTGTCGCTTTCTTCCAAGGTCAGCACGCCACCACTGAGCTTGCCGAAGAGAGCAATCGGCGTGCGATATCTGTCGTAATAATAGATGCCCGATACCGAGTCATCGCTATTGCGCGGGCCAAGCCGTATAGTGATCGGCGACTGGCCGACTTTGCCGACAAGCACCTGATTGAACGGGCCGCCGCCTGGCACGGCGTTACCGCCGCCCAGCAGCAACGCGTTTCCGTAGACGCTCAAATGCGGGGTGAGATCTTTGATCGGGAATGCATTATCCATGTCGTCAATGTCGTCGAGTGCACGCAAGGCATGGTTGCTGCAACGTCCGCGGACAAAGGTAATGGCATCGCTGCCGATTTTCATCTTGTCGCTCCCTAAGTTCCAGTACTTCGCCATTTCCGGGTCGGTCATGGCCGCAATACAACGTTGGTACATTTCGATCTTGTTGCTGAAGGTTTCCTGATCTTCCTTCGACTGCGGTTTGCCGTTTTCCGCCTTGGCTTCTTTGCGAGTCTTCGCAATCTCCGCTTTTACGCGCGCCAAGCGTGCCGCATTCAATTGCTTAAAGAGTTTGGCGCCGCCTACAGTTGTGAATATGTCTTCAGCCACCACGCGACGGCCGGTTGCAGCGTCGAAATTAAAAAAGGTGGTGTAGTTTTCGCAGTACGCGCCGCAGCCCTCCGCCCCCACCGAGAGTGCGAGGATGCGTTCATCATTGCGTCCCACCTCGAAGGTGATATCGGCGATTGGCGATATACCTTCCTGCACTTGCTTCTCTTTCAAACCGTCCTGCAGCCTGGCGGGCGCGGGTAGCTCCAGCATTTCCAGAAATAGCGAGTTGTTGATGCGCTGTGCGAGCTTGGCATTGTCAGATTGCACGTACGGCATGGTGCCTTTGTAGGTAATCTGCTTCACGGTGAGGGGCGCGGCCTGCAAGGTAACGGCGAGGCAAAGCAGGGAGCAGCCAAAAGCTTGTGCAATACGCGCACAGGCGATATTCAGGTTCATATAAGGCTCGCTGACATTCATGGTTATTGCGATGGAAGTGTGCATCAGAATCGATGTGGTGAGGCACTTGAATTCAGAGCATAAATATTTAAAACCCTAGCAATGGCGGGGCGTTACAGGCGATTTACCTCCAGAAGCCGCACCATTACTTGTTGCTTGTCAAAGAATCACGGGCCGATCCGAAACATATAAGGCTATTCATTGCCCGGCCAGATCAGTAATATGGCGCTTCGAGCCTCATCCCGCAAATAGCGCAGCATACACACGACATCTGAAAGGCAGTCACCGATGAACTTGGATCTGGAGCTGTGGATTGCAATGGCGGCAGCTGCGTTGGCTTATCAATTTGCGAATGTGAACAAAGCATCGACCCAGCTATTTCTGCTGTCGTCGGTGGCGGTATCGGTACTGGTCATGCTAACAGCGGGGCCCGGATATATCGGTATGCTGATTGGTCAGGCACTTTTGTTTGCGGCGCTGTTTTTGTATTTGAAATCTCGCAAATAGCGCCGCAACGCACCTGGTGATTAATTGTCCGGTGCCCGACGATACCAGGTCAGCACCATGATTAGCAGGCAGATCGAAATCACTGCCTCCACCCAGAAGAACACCATAAAATCGGTTAACGATCCCAGAGGCGGCGTGCCCGGCAGGCTGTTGCGTATCGTCGGTAAGACGAATAGCAGCGCGCTCATCCACACCATCAGATTTGGCTCCAGTTTCTTGCCGCGATAGGCTACGTTGTAAGTCACCAGGGCAGCACATATGCCCAGCATGGCCATGATGGCATTCATGAACCAGGCGAAGCCGAGGACGGCTGTGGGTCGCGAGAGTTTCATCTGAACATTCAGCTCATGGGGCTCGCTATCGGCGCCGAGAGCAGCCTCTGCATGCAATAGGTGATTGTGCGAGGAAAAAAGCACGACTAGCGGAACCGCCAGTTCATCGTCCCCGCCGCGCTCGATAAACGCTTCCAGTTGCAACGACGTGTTGTACTTGTCGATCGGGTAAAGTGCCACATCACCATCGACCAGGCTCAAGGTTATTTCCCTGGAATGTGCTTGATGGTGCTTCTTCAAGATGATCTCGCTGGGTGCAATGGTGCTGTTGGTGATCACATGGACATTGCGCGCCATGTCATGCCCATTGCTTTCGAGGAGATCGCCTTTCGGATGGAATTCAAGCTCGACTTTCATCAGACCTCGAATCGGATCTGCGGAAATTGTCTTGGCACTGATTTCCAGTCGCGTCGGCGGAATGACTTTGAGTGCAGTTATCCGCTGCACTGGTGTACGGTCTTCTTCAAAAAACGAATTGACACCCACAGCGCAACTGCCAATCGCCGCTATTGCCGCCACCAGCACCACCACCAACCAAACCCGCTTGCTGCCACCTGCTTTTACTTCTGTCGCCACGTTCGTTCTCCCTTGTCTTGTGTCCATGAATACCGCCAGTCATTACTGACTTTTGGGTGATGTTGAATTCTCTGTAGGCAGCGGCAATCAGCGCGCCGCCGCCACAGCCGCACCTTGAATGCCGTGTCGTTTTAATGCATCTGCTACAAAGCCAGAGGCCTTCATCTCCTCGACAAACGCCGACGCGTAAGCGAGCCCCGCGGCACGCCCCTTCGGCACAGCCATCGACTGATTGATTACCATGAATTGTCTGTCCAGCAGGCGCACATTGGCAACGCGTTTGGCATCGGCTTGCAGTTGCTGTGTGACACCCGCTGCCACGCCGACGCTTTCTGCGAGCATGGCGTCTGTTACTGCCTACGACGTCGCCACGCGCACTAACGTGGCCTTTTTTAGTTCGCGGCTGAGATAGAGGTCATACGCACTACCGCGAGCGACCACCACACGTACACCTTCGCGGTCGACATCTTCATTGCGCTGAATGGGCGAGTTGTTAAGCACCAGATAGGAACCAGTAATGACTACATAAGCGGCGGTGAAATCGGTATCCGCGCCCCGGACAGGATCAATGGCGAAGAAGGCTAGATCCCATGCGCCCGTTTTGATGCCTTCGACAACCTTGCCGGCTGCCGTATAGGTGACGAGTTCCACGGGGACGCCGAGTCGCTTGCCAAATTCACGCGCGAGATCGACCGATACGCCGCGTGTTTCTCCGGTGGCGGTGTCGTTGTAGGCGAGAATGGGGTTGCCGAAATTTATCGCCGCACGTAACTTGCCCGAGGGTGCAAGTTGCGCGACGACGTCTGGTGTTGGGCTCGAAGTCACTGGGCTGATGCTGGTACACCCAGTGAGTATCGCAGTGGCGACAACGGCGAGGACTGCGCAAATGCGCCGATTCGTGACACGGCAGTTGGTCGACATGGATAGAACATTCAGAAGTGATGAATTTAGTATGTGTGCGGATATATATATTGCACCAACTTGGTCGAGGATGCATTTGACCCAATGCCGGTTTTTTCGGATACGCTGCAACTAGGGCACACGACAACATTTGGAGACATCTGACTTGCGAACCATCTTCCTGGCCATGTTTTTGCCACTAGCCTTAATTGGCTGCACTGCCGCCCAGGCGGAATCGGCATTCGCGCCTGTATTTATCGATGCGCGCACCGAGGCACGTCTTGGCCCTTTTCCCTACGACCGCGCGGTCACGGCAAAGGCGCTGATCGCATTTGAAAAGCTCGGCGCCAAAGGTGTCGTTGTGAAGTTTTTCTTTGATCAACCTAAAGGCGCAGGCGACGACGCGCTCGCTGATACCATGACAAAACTGCCAGTTGTCCTGCAGGCCCGCTGCGACGACACCGAGGCAAAACCCAATCCTCTTGATGCCCGTTTCTCAGCGGCGGTAACTTCGCAAATGCTATTTGGTGCGGCCTGCAAGGCTGGATGGATTCCGCTACCGAAGTTGCAGAAGCCCGCCGCCGACGTTTGCTTCATCGATCAGCCGGTCGCTGAAGTGGTTCCACTGCTGGAGCGATATCAGGATCGCGCGGTGAAGAGCCTTTACGGATGTGCGCTCGCCATGGCGAGCAAACCGTTGCCCGCTGGAGATCGCAGCGGGTCGTTGAAAGTTGATTTGCGCAAGTCACCACGATACGACGTGATCTCACTCGTCGATGTGCTGGAGGGAAAAGTAGATCGCGCTCGAATCGCTGGCAAAGTTGTAGTGTTCGGCTACGAGGGCAAGCTAGCCGCAATGTTTGATACAGCCATTGGCAGGCTTTCTGCGCATCACGGCTTCATGGCGAACCTGCTAGCGCTGGAAGCCGGCGCCATTGCGCCTAAATGAAACACCGGCCGCTCAGTCCGCCATGACGGTGCGCTCCGCTGCCCAGTCACGCAGTTCCTCGACCTCCTCCGCACGCACGACCGAAAGTGGCCGCGTGATTCGTATTTCATTTTCCAGAACGCTTGTTGAAAGCGACGCGCCGTTTGCGTGCGCTTCATAGAGACCGGCGATTACAACCTGCTCGATCTCGGCACCTGAAAACCCCAGGGCAATTCTTGCGAGGTTGGCCAGATCAAATTGCGCCGGGTTCTGGGTGCGTTTGCTGAGATGAATGCGAAAAATCTCGGCGCGCACGTCTTCCGTCGGCAGATCGACAAAGAAGATCTCGTCGAATCGACCCTTGCGCATCAGCTCGGCCGGTAGCCGCGAAATGTCATTGGCGGTTGCCACCATGAAGACCCGGCTTTTGCGGTCGCTCATCCATGTCAGTAGCGTGCCCAGCACGCGTCTGGAAACACCACCATCGCTGGAGTCACCGCCGGTGGATAGGCCCTTCTCAATTTCATCCAGCCACAATACGCACGGCGCCATCGCTTCCGCGGTTTCCAGTGCGTCGCGCAGATTGCGCTCCGTTTCGCCATGAAACTTGTTGTACAGCGCGCCGACATCCACGCGCAGCAGCGGTGCCGACCACGAGCCGGCGATCGCCTTGGCAGCAAGGCTCTTGCCGCCTCCCTGTACACCCAGCAGCAACACCCCCTTTGGAGGATCCAGCATGGCAGCACTGGCGTCGCCGGCGAAGGCCGCGCGTCTGCGCTCCAACCATTTCTTCAACTTGCGCTGCCCACCAACCTCGCTGAATTTTGCAAAATCGGTCGATAGCGCCAGGATGCCGCCGGAAGCCAGTGACTCGTGCTTGTGCCGCATCACTCTGGCAATGTCATCCATGTTGATGGTGCCGCCGTCTTCCATACATTGGCGCACCACCCGCCGCGCATCGTCCTTTGTAAAGCCGATCAGCTGCTGGCTCAGCATTTGCAGCGCCTCATGCTCACCCGTCGGCTTTTGACCATCATTCTGCTGCGTCCAATACAGGGCCTCTTCACGAATGACGGTACGCAGCTCTTCGGCATCCGGCAACGAAAGTCTGAAGGTTGCACTCATCCGCTGCAAGTCCGGTGGCAGCTTTACCGCTGAGCTCACGAATACGAGCGTCCGATGCACATTGTTGTAGTCCAGGGCAATTTCCCGGATCAGCCGCTGATTGACCGGATCGTCGAGAAATGGCTGCGCATCGAGCAATACATACACACCGTTCTGCCGGGTCTTGTTGATGTGCTTTAGCGCATCAAGCAGATCATTGGTCTGAACGACGCCGTCGGTGCGATTGTTGCGCCGGATTCCGTTGACGATGCTCCAGACAAATAGGGCGTGTGATTCGAGATTGCACACCTGTTCTACCAGGTGCAGGAAGCGGACTTCTTCTGGCGTCTCTGAGACGACAATCGGGAAATGCGAACGAATCAGAAGCGTCAATTCACGCAGGTCGTTTTTCATTTTTACACCTGACGTCAGCGGTGGTGGGGATCAAATGAACGCCAACATCGCGCACGCGACTGCATGCATATGCATTTGCACCGGCAAGCGCAAACGTTACAGGAGCGAGCCCATTTTGCGCAGTCGCGCCGCCATGCTCTGCATCACATACATCGCAAAGCCGGGCACCTCGTGGACCAGTTCCGCAAATCGCTTTGCGTCGATCGCCAGCAGATTGCATTCGCTGGTCGCAACGACATTGGCAGAACGGGGGGAGTTGTCGATCAGCGCCAGTTCGCCAAGGATTGCGCCGGCATTGGCCAGCTCTACAACACGTCCTTTCACGCTGATGTCTGCCGTGCCCGACATCAGCACATACATGGCATCACCGGCATCGCCCTCCTTGAAAAGCGTTTCACCGGCGGACAGAACTAATAGATCAGTTTGGTAAATCAGCAGGTCTTCGAGTTTCATCACAGCGTCCCCCTTACCGTTTATGATTCAGCTAGTTTCTCACGGAAACATAAATCCATGTTTTTGCCAGGCAGCACAACTGAGCCTAGAAGGATGTCCATGAAAACACTCTTGAAACTCTGCCTGTTTTGTTTCGCTTCCATTGCCCTCGCGGCTACCGCAGCGCCTGCACTAAGTGATCGTGAGGCCAAAGCGCTGGTGGAGAAGTCGTGGAATGCGCTGTCGTGGTCACTGCCAATGGGCAAGTTCGACGTTGCCAAAGATGGTAGCCAGCGCGAAAACACCATTCCGGAAATTGCTTACAAGAGCTACAAGGCCTATGAAAAATTCGGCGTTATCAAAATAACCCGCGATTCCGCCTGGGAAACAACGGGCAAAGCACGGGATCCGGCAATCGAGGCCAAGATCGATGTAGCCGTTGGACCAGCGGGGATAAAGTTCGTTGATCGCGACAATCCCAATCGCCTGAAAGGCCAAATGGGGCTGTTTACGGTGACGAGCATCGTGAAGAACGAAGAGAAAAAAATCGGCGTGAACGAATACCGCCTGCTCATGGTGACGCACGAGGCGAAGATGAAATCGCCATTCGCGGAAGTTTCAGCAGAAATGAACAATGGCAAATCAATGACCGGGAAGCGCAAGGCGATGGTCTTGTTCAAATGGGAGCCGTTCGAGTCGAAATGGAAACTGGTTGCCGAAGACGTCGCCGAGCCGACAACTGATTTCACATCCAACTTCGTTTCGAGTGCGCTGCAAGCGCCACAGTAGATACGCGTAAGTTTCAGAGTCTGGCTGGCTGTTTCGTGATAATAAACGCTGGCAAATTGTTCGGCTGATAATATAGGGTGATCTCTGCGTAGCTGAAAACGAGCGGATCAAATTTAAACTACACAAATAGATCGGACGCACTTTCATGGACCACAAATGGTTGAAGTTGTTACTTGCTATTTCGTTAGCCGGTCTTGCCGCCCAGGCAGCGGCCGGGACGCTCGTTGGCATCGGTGGCAAATGCCTTGACGTACCGGACGGCAACACCAAGGACGGAACACAAGTCGTACTCTGGACCTGCGACGGCAGTCCGCAGCAACAATGGACTCACGCGAACGGCAAACTCGTGGGCATTGGCGGCAAGTGCCTGGACGTTAACGGCGGCGCAACAACGGACGGCACCAAGGTGCAGATATGGACTTGTGAAAAGGGCGTACCGGAGCAGAAGTGGGACTTCCAGGGCGGTGCGGTTGTCGGCGTTGGAAGAAAGTGCCTTGACGTGCCCGACGGCAATACAAAAGATGGCACCAAGCTCCACATCTGGACATGCGAGAAAGACGCAGCCGAACAAAAATGGATCTTGAAATAGCGAAATCATAGCCAACAGGGTCGAGTCTTGTCTTTGCCTGTCCTGCCGAATTGAAAAAAGCTGTGACTGAGGCGTACTAATTTGGTTGGCGGAGACCCACAACGTCCGCGCGTATTGCCGTGTACTGAGATGTGGCGAGCGCGCGATCCGACTTGGAAACAAATAGTCTTCGGCAACCAAGTTCTCGGTCTTGATCCATTCTGCAGTTCAAACCATCTTCTACGAGATGGAACGCAAATCAATTCCTTATCGTAAAATTTGTACTAACGACAACTTGCATTCCCCACGCCATGCTAATCGTCCCGCTCGCGCAGAAGCCGACATGGGCCACACTTCCGGTGGCGACGTTGTGTTTGCTTTTCATCAACGTATTCGTGTTCCTGTTTCTGCAAATACCAGACGCAAAGGTCGAGAACAGCTTTCAAGAAGCGTATGTGCGTGCGAATCTGGCACCAATTGAGTTCCCGCAATTCAGTCGTTGGGCGGAGGAGAAGGGCGACAATCGGCTGGCCCAGTATTTGCGCATATATGTAGAAGACAGCAATGCGAGAAGCGATGGCGACGCGGCTCGAGTAACCGGTGCTATTGCATTACGGATGCAATCGGATCGCGAGTTTTTGGCCCAGTTGGAGCGGCGTCAGCGGATTGCATTGAGCAAGGATGAGTTTGCAAAATGGCGTGAAGCGCGTACGCCGGTTGATGCGGTTTGGCACAAGAACTTCACCGAAAACTACATGTTTGTGCCTGCGCGCGCAGAGCCGATCACATTTCTCACCCACATGTTCATGCACGCGGGGTTTGGACATTTGCTCGGAAATATGGTGATGCTCGTTTTGATCGGGATGCTGGTCGAGCAAGCAATAGGCGCCTGGCCGACGCTGCTTTTGTACCTGCTCGGCGGGTTCGGCTCACTCTTGTTTGAGTTACCCTTTCATTCCGGTGCCTGGGTGGGATCGCTGGGCGCCTCGGGTGCGATTGCGGCATTGATGGGGGCGGCGGCCGCATTGTTTGGCCTACGCAAAGTGCGTTTTTTTTATCACGTACTCTTCTACTTTGACTTCATCATGCTACCCGCGATAGTCGTGTTGCCAGTCTGGATTCTCAATGAGCTTTGGCAGTGGGCTCTACTACGGCATGAAACCAATGTGGCGTATTTTGCGCATATAGGCGGTTTGATTGTCGGTGCGGCCCTGGCATTCGCGTACAAGAGCTGGCCACGGAAGAAACTGGCACTGACGTTGCCACCGGAGAATGCGTCGGAAGAAAATCCACTGGTCACCAAAGAGCGGCGCGCGCGGCAGTACCTCGCGCAAATGAACTGGGATGCGGCGCGGCGCGAATTTGTGGCCCTCGCTCAGACGGAACCCAGCAATATCGGCTTCGCGGAACAGGTTTATAGACTGGCGCGCATGCAACCGGCAGCCGACGGCTTTCACTCGTCTGCCCTGTCGTTGTTGAGCCTGACGGGACAACAAGCATCGCGCCACCCGGAGCATGCAGCGTTGCTCGCGCGTACCTTAATCGACTATTGGTCGCTCGCGCAACCCGCCCCACAACTCTCCGCCTCCAGCATGGCCAAGCTGAGCAAACTGCTCGCAAAGCAAGGCTTCAGCGATGCAGCCGAGCTTCCTGCAACGACATTGACAAAAATGCCCCTGGACAAGTTGGGCGAGGTGAATCTGGCCGATGTGGCGCTGACCATGCTTGCCACGTATCGGCGCGATGCACAATCAACCGGAAGCGGAAACAATCAAACCCGTGCGCAACATTACTTCGTCTTGCTAGAACAACGCTTCCCGGCAAGCGAGGAACTGAAGCTCGCGCGGCAAATTCTGGTTTAGCTAACCTGGGGCAGGGGCGCGGCTGTCGCTGAAGTTTGCTTCAATACAGCCAGGTAGGTCGCCGCTTCTTTCACAACGTCTGCTTCCGGATAACGCGTTACCACCGCCTGCAGGATGCGCATTGCCTGTGCGTCATCGTGTTGCGATTCGGACAATATACGGGCAGCAAGAAAATACACAGCTGGAATGTCGCGATGATTGGGATTCTTCTTGTCGAAGCCTTTGATCATTTCCATCGCCAAGGGCACATTGCGTCTCGCTTTGGCAGCCTCGGCAAGTGGCAGCACCGCGCTGGCATCAGCAACGACGAATTTGGCATCGATACCACGCATGCGTTGCATCACCTCCAGCGCCACAGAGCCTTGATCGGCAGCCAATAACCATGTGATGAGCTGTTGCGCGTGCGGTAACGTCTTGTCGTTGTCACCGAGTGCAAGATATAGCTTGTGCAGTTTCTGGTTGTCGTTAATGTCGGTGCGGTTGTAGCGCATGTCATCTTTGATTTCGTCGATCGCGCCTTTGACATCGCCATCGCGCATCAAATCGGCGATGCGCTGATCCCGCGGCGACAGCGGCGGTCCTACTTTTGCCTTGGGGGATTCTTCGGCGGCATTCTTGTCGAAGGTCTTGTCGACGCTGTAGCCCAATTTCTCATGGTATTGATAGACCACGTAGCCCATCATGTTGTACATCACGAGCAAGAAATACATCGAGAAAAATGCAGCGACCGGGTACTCAATTACATCCGGAATCAGGGGGCCAAGTAATCCGAACAATACGACATCGCCGCCCTCGAGTAGTATCAAAAACAGAAAAAGCAGGAAATACGGCGCGCCTATTCCGCTCATGACCCCCACGACTTGCGCCGGATTCAGTGCATCCGTTAGGCTGTCGTGAATCGCGACAATCATGATTGCGGCCGGCAGGCCGAGGGTAACGACGAGACCAAACAAGATGCCGATGACTCGCCCAGCAAAACCCACTACAAGCGCCACCGACAAAAATGCAACGAATAAGTAAACCCCTTGCTTTATCGGGCGGCGGTCGCCGCTCTCTTGCGCCAGGTCAGCGGCTTCGGGATTGAAATTGCCACGCGCTGTTTGCACCAACACGTTCATCGCATAGCGAAAAAAATAGAACCAGATCACCATCGCCAGCAATCCGCCGATGATCGGCAAAATGCTCGCCACAATCATGCCAACAGCACACATGCCGATAAAGACTAGCGGATCGAACTGAATGGGCCACAGAAAGAACTTTGGAATGCGCGACCAAAATGGGGTGAGCGTGGGCTCAGTCGACGCACCGTGCGTCGCTACACTTGCCTTTGTGATCTGCATGTTTGAGAGTCAGTTCGTGAGTAATATTAATTGCCGCTGTACACCGTATGCCGCGCCGGCAGAATCATCAGTGTCGGGGGTTCCAAGACCAAGCCAGCGGAAATTTTAGATTTGGCCCTAATACTCATCGCGCGAGCAATTATTACTCAACATAGCAAAGATCTCTATCTAGCGCGAGATGCGGGTTCGAGGTCTGGCGCACGATTCTCCAATGCCCTCAAATTGTAGCCAAGCGGATTGCCCCCATTTCGTCTGGCGATGTCAGAGCCGCCGAATCATTTTGTCGTTTCCACGGATTTGCCCGACCGTCGTAAATCCATTGCAGCCGTTCGTGGCGGCTACCCAATACGCTCAAAAGCAGTCAACGGACCCAACCCGATTTGCAGCACCATGGTTTACCGAGCAAGCTAAAAGGCGCGCCGCTGTTGGCGCGTCCCGGAATTGAAGGGAGCGACGTTAAGCGCCGTGTTAGGCGGCTCATTCTACAAGTGCGAAGCGTCCATAGTTGTTTCCAATGACAACGACGGGAACAAAAATGACTAGGGATGCGCTTTGATGCGATCTGTTTACGACAAGAAAATGCTCTGTCCGCGACAATTCTAAAGTTCCAGAGCCGATCGCAGAAACATACTCACGCCTCAATGTTTCGCTAAACGGAATTTGCAGAAATCCACCGCTGCACCTAAATTCCCCACGCTGTCGGCTCAAAAGGAACTCCTCGTTCTTGGTAGCGCCAAGAGTACGAATCTGCAAAGTATCACCTGTAAGTTTTAGCTGAACTCTGTCAGGTTTCTTCCCAGCTGAAGGCTTTGGACAAAGCCAACCGATAAGTGAAGGGTTCCAACTGCCATTCGATAATTCGCCTTTGTCGAGATATGTGCCGTCCACGCTCGGGCACGAGTCTGCTTGGCTTGGAATCGCTGACTCCCAAGTGGCTGGCAATTGCGCAAAATGGGAACATCCTGAAAAAATAATTGTTGGAATACAGTGGAATAGTGCGAATCGCATGTGTGGCCGCCTAACGAGGCTGTAGAAAAACTCTAGTCATGTGCCCATCGTGCCATCGATTTACTACGACCGGTTGTGGCGGACTGCGACCAAATTTCCCTCTCGTTAGCTGTCACTAAATTTCTCACACATATTCCTCGATGGTACTGCCGTAAAGGCATGAGCTACGCTCCAATCCGCTAACATCGGTACGAAGTGTCCGGAACATCAACGCATTGGCAAGCACGTTCAGACAGCATTTGCGCATTAACTACGGCAACGCGAATTGCCAGTAGGTTCCCTCAGCGACTCGCACACTGAGTTACGAGTTTCTTACCATGAAACACCGGCTCCGAATGTTGAGTTCTTCACTGGTCCAGCAGGACCACCGTGTCTGACTCTTCCGGTTTGCAACCCTCCGCAATCTGCTGCCAGCCACGTCGAATAACGACACGCCGGTCGGCGTGGCAAAACTCGATTCTCGTTGCACCCGGTACTGTCTCTCTTACAAACGACTCGATAGACGCAGGCATGCTGACGCGGTAAATATTGCTGCTGATGTCAATGTCTGGATGATCGTCATTGTGCAGCCAGGGGATGAAGGCGGTGAGCCAAATCAGCGGGCGGAAACCTATCTCGAACGCGGTCGGCACGTAACGCTTGTCTTTCAACCATCGTTGCGCTTCGGAACGCAGGTCGTCCGCATCCGCGAGATCTCCCCATGCCGCTGCCAGCATTTCCAGCATCCATTGATTGCAGTTCTGGAAGCGCGTGCTGAATGCGTAAGCGTTAGCACTGTAGGCCAATCCGAGCAGTTGCACTGCGCGGCGATTGTCCAGCGCCGCACGCGCCAGACTGGCGGCTTCACTTGCCGGCAACAGCACAAGGGACACATAACCGGTGTGCGGGTTATCCGTACCAAGTAAAAAACCGGACATGCCTTGGTCGAATATCCGTGGCTTTTGTTCATCGCAAGCAAAGTACAGTTGACGTACCGACCACGCGCCGTTGGGGCTGTCCTTCAGGCTGATACCTGCATGGGAATATCGCGCACCCAGCCAGCTCAGGTCCAGTCCGGAGCGCGCAATCAAGGCCACGCCTTGGCTGGATTTGTCGAGTTCTGACTTGACGATGCCGGCAAAACGAAACAGCGTGTCCTGCTGACTGGCGCTGAGCTCGGCCTGCTGATCACAGTAGCGCAAGGAGCCGGCCTGGCAGAGACTCCCGTACAGACATGACGAGACGCACAAGCCTGAAAAGACGACCGCTCTCACCCATCCGGCCATCGCAACGCTGGATGCGAGTAGTCGGCCGCTGCAACCCTCAGAGCGCGACAGCGTTGGCCCGCAATTCCCGATACCAGTCGTCGTCCAGCACAAGGAAGAAGACCTGATGGGTCTCGGCGTTGGCGAACTCGGCACCATAGGATCGTTTCTGCGCCGTCACGGTGGCGCCTTGGGCTAGACGGCCATTGTCGAACGCGGCTTGCGGCAGAGTCAGAAACAGCGCGCTTACCTCACTGTTGTCGGCAACAGCCTGCAGTTTCATTCGAACAGAGCCCGGGCGACCCGGTGCTGCGACGATAGCGACGATTCTATAGTCGCCTTCTGCGAGTGTTTGGCCTTTGGTCGAGCTACCGCTGGATGTCTGCACGGAACCGGATGCACTGCCGACCGAGGTGGTGATGCTGTCGGAGGCCGACGAAGCAGCCGAACTCGCGGCCTGCGCCTGACCGGTCAACATACCAATGAGGACCGCCAGACAGGCGAAATATTTTTCGGGTTTCAGCATGATGGCTCCGTGACGTTTCGGCTAATCCACGATGATGTTATCACCCATTTAAGACCAGGAATTCGTCAAGCCGGGCGATTTGCCCATCGCAACTCAGTGGTCACCGGCTCACCTTATTTGCGGTTTATTTCCGCTAGCAGGTCAGAAGCACCGTAGATGCTTTTCAGTGCTTCGAGGATGCCGCCGCTGGTGACGCCAATTGAACGGTTGAGCTTGTCATCAAACCAGAAAGCGCCGCCGTGAGAGTGTGAATTGCCGTCAAAAGCGAGCCCGACAATCTCGGCATTGCGATTGATCATTGGGCTGCCGGAATTACCACCGATGATGTCGTTGCTGGTGACGAAGTTGTAGTTTTGCATCAGGTTTACCCGATCTTTCGCGGCCAGCCAGGACGCGGGAAGCGCGTACGGCTCAGCGCCCGTATTGCGATTGAACGCACCGGCAAAATCGGTGAACGGTGGCACGGCTTTACCGCGCTCGGTCCAGCCGCGGACAGCGCCAAAGCTGAGGCGCAATGTGCCGGTTGCATCCGGATAAACCTTGGTGCCTAGCTGGGCAAATCGGGCTTTGGCGATCAGTTCTGCATTTTTCTGCTCGACCGCGGTGACTTCATTTTCATAGCGTTTGCGGATCGCACGGGCATGAGTGTCGATGTCGCGCACCAGCTTCAGAAAAGGGTCATCCGATTTTTCGATGGCAGACCGGTCGCCCTGCCATAGGGCTTTGCGAAAGGCGGGGTCGCCAAGTTTTGTGCCTTCAATTAAGCGTTTGGCCACCTGCTCGGGCGATTCCCTGCCCAGGATTTTTATGACAAATGGGTCATCCGTACCCAGCGATTCGCGCATCTTGGTGAGAGAAAATTCGAGCTTCATTTTTTCGAATTCGGGATAGATCGGTGCCGGCGAAAATAGCTGCCGCTCCACTTGTGGCAAGCGTGCAGAGGCAAACTCCGGTAACCGCTCACCATTGGGCTTTACCGTTTCCACACTGCCGCGCACCAATGATCGCGCCAAGGCAAAATATCGCGTGGCGAACGCTCGGCCATTTTCGACCGTCTCGTATTCGTTGGTGATTTCACGTTGGACCGCTTGCGCACGTTCGATTGCATCCCAGGCACCGGCAACTTCAGCCTTCAATTTTGGATTCGCGCCCACAAATGCTTTGAGTGACGCCTCTTCGCTGCTCTTCTGCGCGATCAGGTCTTTGGTTTGCAGCGCGTTCAACTGCCCGGTGAGAACCTTTAATCCATTTTCAAGAAAAAACAAATCGTTGTAGGCGATGCGTGCCTGTTCGGACCCGAGCTTGCGGTACTGGGTGAGCGCGCCGCGTAACTCGTAGCCGCGACGCATGCCATTGATGAGTCGAATATCACGCACTGTTTCCAGTTGCGAAAGCGTCAGCAGGCGGTTGGTGCGGCCGGGATTGCCTGTCGTGAAAACCAGCTCATCTTCTTTTGCGCCCCTGGCGCTGAACGGGAAGAAATGTTTCACCGCAGCCGGCTTGCCATTTTCGTAGGCGCGCAACATTGCCGCATCCAGACCGAAACGTGGGAAATTGAAATTATCGGGATCGCCGCCAAAATTGGGAGCGGCATCTTCAGGTGCCCAAACCAGTCGCACGTCTGAAAAACGGTGATACCGATATAGTTGATATTGCCCGCCCTGATACAACGTGACGACATTGCAGCGTACCGTGTCCTTCTTGTCGCCAACGCAGTCTGCCGCCAGCTTGGCACTCATGGCATTCTGGGCGTTCTTGTAAGCCTCACCGGTCAAACCCTTGGTGGCGGCGTTCATTTCGTTGGTCATGTCGGTGATCTGCTCCAGCCGACTAACCTCAGTTGTTGGGCACTTCATTTCTTCTTCGCGCTTTTGAGCAAGAAAACCATCCAGCAGGTAATTTTTCTTTGCGCTGGAGAGTTGCTGCAGGCAACCTGCGACGCAGTGGTGGTTGGTCAATACCAGCCCCCCCGCAGAAATCATCGATGCTGAACAACCGCCCAGATTGACGGAAGCGCGCATGACGTGATCGACCCATGCCGTGTCCGGGGCGAAAGCGAACCTTGATTTGAGGGCTTCGCGAGGTAAATTGTCAAAAGTCCACATGCCTTCGTCCGCGTGGACGACAGCAAACTCGCTGCAAAGGATGCTCGTCAAAAATACCCGGAATGCGACGCGTAAATTCATGAGTGGAAAAACCTTTTCAGTAGATTGATCGCGACGATTTGTGGGAATTCATCAAACCGCTTTTCGCCAGCGTGCGCTTTCCTGTTGCTGACCGGAGCATAGTTTAGTGGCATTCATGCCAATCTGTGAGTGCCGGTTTGTAACCGTTTTCGACCGGGAAGGGTGGACAGATCGGCGCGGCAAGTTGCAGCCTACAGACTTGGCAATTTGGTACCAAAGAGACGCGTGGATGGGCCTGATGTTGCCAACGGCTCGCGCCGACAGCGCCAAAATTGAAAGTGAGCATTAGCGGACTGCCTTTTGCAACGGGCCCTGCGTCCGGCAGTTCATATACAATCAATGCTTATTCGGCGCCACGCTAGGGAAAAAATGCCTTCGTCACACAGAGCATGTCGCGTTGCCGCACTTTCACTGTTGGTCACAACAACGCTTCTCGCGCAGACACCTTTGCCGAGCGTTGCCCCGCCGCAGCCGCCATACATTCCACCCGGCCCCCCGCTCGTTGAACCCGCAGCGACCTCGCCGGCCAAGCCATCCACACCCGGCAACGCACCATCGCAACCAGCGTATATTCCGCCCGGGGCTTATATCGTCGAGCCGACTGCTAAACCGCCGACGTCAGGCACAACCGGGGTGCAGCCCGCTTACATACCAGCCGACGCATCGAGTGAGCCCGCGATCGCATCCACCGTTTACACGCCAGCCGCACCATCGATCGGAGTCGAGATTACTGACGCCACGTTGATTCCGCTGCCTAAGCTTTCGAGCAACCAGATTCAGGAGCTCATTAGTGACATCGTGAATCAATATCGGCTGGTCGCGGGATTTCGAAAAAAGGACGCCAAGACCGCTGGAATCATCGCGCCTGACAGTGTGCAACTGGTAGCGGCGATGACGCGTGGTACGGGCCCCAACGCAGACGTGGTCGTGATGGGCTTTGTGACGCCTGCCCGTCGTTTGCCGCAGTTGTGGGTGACGGCCTGGCGCGGCGATGTGAATTTGCGGATGCCGTGGCAGCCGCTGCTTTCGGGCGACTTCACCAGATCCGTGCAAACTCTGCTTACCGAGCGTAACCGCATTTTGTCGAGCCTGTCGCTCAGTGACCTTGAGTCAAAAGTACTTAACTTGAGCTATGTCGATACGGACGCAGCACTATTTGCGCTCCGCGCGATGGGCTACGCGGTAATTACGGATACCGAGACGCTGGCAGCTGATGACGGCTACAAAGGTGCCGAGCTGGTGTCCGCGAGTGCACCTTCAACTGTCCCAGGCCTGGGTGCAGCGGCCAATCCATTTGGGACGCCTGCGACGGCCAATCCGTTTAGCACACCAGCACCCGCGTTTCCCAGTGCGAATCCGTTTGCACCCGTTAGCCCCGGCGGGTTTGGCACCGGTGGTTTTGGCGGCGCTTCGCCTTCTCCTTTCGGGGCTGCAAGCAGTGGCGGTCCTAAGTTTGCAGCGATCAAGAATTTGCCCACCTCCATCAATTTTGATCGGCTACCCTTGGTCGTGCGCCTGCCGTCAACCGAGCAACGCAATATGGGCCTGGTCGGTGCCGAAAGTGGTGGCGCAGGTGCAGCAGCACGCGATTCACTTGGCCTTACCGTGATACCGCAGGCGGCAGCCAACCTGACCGAGACCATTACCGGCGGGACCGCACAATTGCTGGTGATGTATCACCCGGCCTATCCGGAACAATTTCAGCGGTTGCGCAAAGTTGTCCGCGAGACAATTGACCGGCCTGCGCGCCAGGTATACGTCGAAGGCCTGGTACTGGAAATATCCAGCGAGGCGCTACGCGATCTGGGGGTAAAGTGGGATGAAAAACGCGGGTCGCAATCACTTTCATTGGGAACCCTGACGCCTTTTTCGCCAGGCGATACGGCGCTCTCGTTCCTGCGCGACAACGCACTCAACGTAACGCCGTCGCAGATCATGGCGCGCATCAACGCGCTGGTGTCTACCAACAAAGCGGAAGTTCTGTCACGTCCATCTGTGCTCACGCTGGACAACCGTCAGGCCACGATCCGGGTCGGTACCGACATTCCGGTGGCAACCAGCAAGGACGCTTCTGCAGGGGGCACGGGATCAAGTCGCGTGGCATTCTCGTTTCAATACCTCCCAACCGGCATCCTGTTGAACATTCGCCCCCGGATTTCCGAAGACGGTGCGGAAATCAGCATGCTGATCGACGCAACCGTGTCAGCTACCGTACCCAACCAGGACCTCAGGGTGCTTGACCCGACCACCAGGGTGACGCTGGCTTCGGCGCCGACCATTTCAACCAGACGGGTGCAGACCTACGCCAGAATTGCCGACAACATGCCGCTCATCATCGGCGGCCTGGTCAGCCGCGACCAGATTTCCGGTGCAGACAAAGTACCGATCGCCGGTGAAATACCACTGCTGGGTAAACTATTCGGCCACGAGAACTCGGTTGACAGGAAGCGCGAGGTCATCATCGTGCTCACGCCGTCAGTCGTGACGGAGAATATTCGGCTCACCAAAGCGCAGTATCCGCGTGATGATGATCGCTTCGATCTAAGCGAGACTTCACTCTTTAAACAACAGTACCGGATTCGTGCAGAGGATCTCCTTTCCAGCTCGTATATCCGTTTCAACCGGCGCTTCCTCACCTACCGCGACATCGCAAACAAGGTAATTGAGCGCGATCCAACGGCGGCAAGCCGCGCACCGTTCTCGCAATTTGCGGGGGCAAGCATACCGGCCGAGTTTATTTTTGTCTCCGGCATGATGTCGAAACTGCTTGACCGGATCGACTCCGAAAAAGCGATCAACATCGACAACATCATGCTGTTCGAACGCCGGGGAGACAGCAACGAACAGCGGCCAGTTACGCTCGTGCAATTGCTGGCGCGCTACGGCGACGGCAAAAACTACATGAGTTTTTTCAAGAAGAACAAGGGCAAGGCGCTCGCGCTCACCTATCGGTTCGCGCGTAACTCCGCCCGCGCCGAAGATTTGTTCGCCGAACCATTGCCCACGATCGCACTGGTTGATTGTGCGGACCGTGAAGAGTGGCGACGCCTTCTTTGGGATATGAATCAATCGACTGGCGCGATACCCCAGCACACGATACTGATTCACGAACCGGACGATTTGCACTTGGTTCAGCTCGCCTTTGTCGTCCAGAACACAGTGCTCAACAATGGCGGTAACGCCGGCATGATATTTGACAAGTGGCTGCCCGGCCGCATGCTCAATCTCCAGGAAGTCACGCCGACGTGGGAACGCGCCATCATGGCACCAATTGCACAATATTATTTCATCGGTCAATACTTCACGATGTACTTCATGCAAGAGCATGAACGCGCCATTCAGGCGCTGGACAAGGCCTTGCGTGCTCCTGAAAACGCGACATTAGTGCAGGGAATTGCATTGCCGTGATGTAATGCCGTGCGGAAGTACCAGAGGCTCTAGCCGCAATTATTGCGGCAACATCGACGGTATCAATCCAGCACTGGCGCGGTTCGCAGGCCAAAATTGGCTGGGATTGCCCGCCGTTGGCGGACCTTGGCCAATAAGGATTTCAAATAATCTTCGTTCGCCCTGAGCCTGGTGAAGGGCAGTGATGCAAGGTATTGACTCTATTGAGTGAGGCTGCGGTTCGACAAGCTCACCACGAACGGAACAAGGGTTAATAGAAGTTCCTCAATTGGGGATTTCTCGATGGCTCAGCACGTACAGGGGATTTCAAAAGCTTCCTGTCAGCCGCTGCTGTTCTTCCAGCGCCAACTCACGCGCTTCTTGAAAATCTCCATCAGAAAGTTGGCGTGTGTGTTTCGGATATGCGAACTACGTTTTGGGGCGCGGCCTTTCCAGGGCAGCCGCTGGACAGAACGATGCCGTCGCGGAGCGCGACCGCAATGAAAGCCATACCGGAAGGCGACTGCGCGTCGTCCTCGCTTTCGACTAAGCGCAAAAAAAAATGCGCCCCCTGAATCAGGCGGACGCATAGTCGCGCAATTGCCGCTGGCAATCAAAATTCTTTCTGCCGCTGCATCAGCGGCAGAAAGAACCCACACCATTAACTCGCTGTGGTTACTTGCATTCAGGAAGCGTGTTCAGCATTTCCGTTAGCTTGTTGAACGTCTTCGCATTGCCCGAGAGGCTCTTGGCTAACAGCACTTGCTCGGCAACACGTGCACCCGTCGTCAATTTGCCGGCGGCCGATAACGCCTTAACCTCAGCACCAATTTTTTTGGTGAGAATGGTTTCTGCGACCTTATAGGCAACTTTGCCCAGGCCAGTACAGGCGGGTTCTGACGGAATTATTGGCCAAGAGAGTCCACCGCCGTCAGACGAACTGAAGAACCGGCTGAATACGCCATTTCGCTCAGCGGAGATCGAACACTGAATCACCTTCACGCCATCCTCCACCACAATCTTGCCCATTCCACAGACCAGCGGTGCCCCAGGATAAAATGGGACCAACGCGTACGTTGGCGCACATTCTGACGTGACCGACTGCGCCAAGATCTGCTCAGCAGCTGCGGGAATGGCACTCACCTGACCGAATATTTTCGGAATTTCGCAGAGGAATCCGGCGTATACCTGTCCGTAGCAGGCTAGGCCAACGGCGGCTTCCTTGTTGGGTATCAGGTTGGTGGCAGCGGGGATAAGCTTTGCGAGTGCACTGCAATTATTCACCGCATTGAGGATGAACTTGCCGGCTTCAACTACGTATTCGGTGCCCTCGACCACTGCGTGACCAACGACAACCCCTGCCTTGATGATCTCCTTGCCGACGACCTGAGTGCCGACGATGATTTCACGCCCGACAATGTCTTTGCCCTCAACGATATATTTGCCGCCGGGCACGTAGGTCGCGACCGCAAAATCGACAGCGTCTGAACCGGCAACGACTTGTGTGGCGACGATCTTGCCGCCTTGCTCCAGTACCCGACCCACCACGCGACCGTTAACCAGTAACTCACGCGTCGCGCCCTGGGCACCCGTGGAAATGGTGTTGCCAACGGTCATGCCTGCATCCAGCGTGCGCTCACCGACGACGTTCAGCGCTTTCTTGCTGTTGTCTTGTACGACCTTCAGTGCAGACTGTGCGCCAGCGAGAAATACCGGGCCTTCTTCCTTGGCCCATGTGTAAGCAGAGCCCGCGACCATGACCGTATTGGCCGCAATGGTATTGGCTGCCTTGACAACGACGTTGGCCAGACTATTCACGGCGTAAACACTGGTGTCGACAACCTTGTGGCCAATATCTTCTACGAGGGCGTTGAAGTTGAAGCCGCTCGATGGCTTGGTCGTAATGCGATCCCATATCCAGCCACGATTGTCAGCCGGACCGCCGCCCTTGTAGATTGCCAGATTGCCGTCATCTTGCAACGCGAGGAAATAGCGTCCAACCGGTCCGCCGGCCCCCGGCGGTGCGCAGTTGATGCCCTGCCCCTGATCGGCTTCCGAACTACCGCGGTAGACGCACAAATGACCGTCCGCCTGAATGCGCATGTAGTATTTATATTGTGGGCCGACTTCGAATGCACGATTGTTCATGAACCAGCGGCGGTTGTTGCCGTTGAATGTTGCCAAACTGTCTGCCTGATGTATGGCCAACTGCGCGTCAGGCTGCAACACCAGGATGTACTGGCCGTTGTTCGAGCGCATGTATTCGCCAGAACGCAGCACGTCTCCCAGTCGCATGATGCTCTGACCTTGCCCGGAACGAGGTGCTGGCGTGTTCAGGGTTTCGGTCAGCTTGTTGGGCCAGCGTCCTTCTTTTTTCCCGAAGGCCTCCCAGTGGGCGGCGATTTTGTCTTTGTCTACGCCCATTGCCTGCCGGACATCTGGATATTTGTACGCGTAATAGACGTAATCGAGCCCGGATGCATCCGGCGTGTTGGTTTTGTTTACCATCAACGCAATGAGGCGTTGGATTGCGATGAAGTCGTCGCGCCAGCCGTTATATAGCGCAACGTAATTCGCATTGGTCCGGGTCTTTACTTCTAGCAGTAGACGGTCTTGGGCCTTTTTCTTTGCAGCGGCAATTTCCGCCTCGTCAAGCGAGGTCAATTGCTTTGCTGCTTTCGCTTCGGCAATGTATTTTTCCACACCGGCTCCAGCGACCTCAAATTGGCTGCGGGCCAGGACGCGTGCGGGATCCTCAACTGCTACCGCTGCTGGTCCATTAAGTGCTGATCCCTTAGCCGCAGCCCCATTGACATTAAAAAACTGGAAGTAGCCCTGTCCCGTTGCCGTGACCAGCTTACGCAAGTCCTCGATGTAGGTCGTCATGAAGGCGCACTGCGCGGCAGTAACGTTTGGCCATGTGCGGATCGCTTTTGTATGTTCAAAGATTGCAGCGCTAAGCCAACCGACGCCGTTGTCAAATGCCGACTGGGTCATCGGCGCGGTTAAGGTGCCCTTCGGAACTGATGCCACCTGAAATAAAGCCAATACTTCCGCGTGTGCTTTGACATTGCTGTCCAAACACGCCTGCGTTGCCGCCTGCGCGTGCACGGTAAACGGTACAAATACCGCGAGCAAAAATGCGAGTGCCGCAACGATTCTGTTGATGATTTTCATAAGCTCCCTTAAGCGATTGATACTGCGAGTGTCGTACACGGGACCAGCAGCCCTTCAATGGAAGCAGCTTATCTGGCCAATGCAATGCCTGCGCTGACAGGCCGTCGATCTTTTCTTTTGTCAGTTATTTGATCGAACGGTTGGTGCAAATAGGGCCGGGAGCTGGCCGACCTTGGTGTTCTTACGAACTGGACATATTAACGGTTTCACAAATTTTTAACATCATGGATTGCGCGGCATCATGAAGCAGGCGTTGTGGCAGTCGCGCCGTGTTGATATTGTCCGTCGATCAACCCGACGGCGATACGCTGGTGATCAAGGCCGGTATGGTCGGCAAAAGATCATCCGGGGCAGTACAGCCTGCGCGCGTGGTTCACGCTGGACATCACAACAGGCTGTGGTTACAGTTGCGTGCCCATCAGGACGTTGGGTGACACCCAGTCAACTACAACCGGAAACGTCTATATCAATCGCCGCCAGCGAGCCGTCGAACCTGAAGTAGCCGCGATTGACAGGGAGCATGTCAGCCGCGTTGATCATGGTTTTGGGCAGATTGCGCACCTCACTTGCGCCTATTGGCAGTTTGTCACAATACGCTTTCAGCGCCTTGTTTTCCTCGCCGCGATCAATTGCCATTGCGTCATATTGCGGTCCATTTGACCGCAGGCGGATTCGACTGCGGCCGCGAACCCGCTCAACGTTTGGACAACTGCAGCAATCGCGCTGAGTATCACTGACGAGCCTAACCGTCCGTCGTCAAATGTGTGTAATTCTGTCGTTTGGCTGCCACCAAAAAACACTGGCATGGCCCTCATCATTGCCCCGGATGGTAGATTGTCGATACTTGTCTACCCACGCTTGACTCAGCCGCCACTTCTCACCGCGTCGCTTCGCGCCGCATATCAATCCACCCCAACCGGAGAAGCGCCAGATGGAGCAGTTTGTAGACGAAAAATTTTACACGCGTGCGGATTCGTTCATAGATCTCGCAAACGAAAATGTCCGCGACACCGAGCGCAACATGGTCAGCGGATCCATGATGTACGCTTCGGCGCGGTTTAACGCGTGGATCAGCGCCACCGGCTGTAAGACCGGCAAGGAATTGCACGACGCGAAGCAGGCGCGAATCGCAGTTTGTCTGGAGCTGTATCGGGCCATGCTCGACGAGAACATCGACAGCTATATCAAGAATTTTGGCGATTACATGCAGCCCGATGCCTGACATGCCCAATCAGCCAGCAACGCTGCGCGATCTCTCTGACATCGCTTTTGAAAATAGCTTTGTCCGTGAGCTCCCCGGTGATCCGTTGCTTGAAAACGGGCCTCGTCAGGTGCGCCACGCAAGCTACACACGGGTCGCGCCGACCCCAGTGCGTGAGCCGCGTTTATTGGCATGGTCGGACGCGGTAGGCGAATTGCTAGGCCTCGCTGCGCCGGCATCTGTAGACGCGCCAGCTGCGCAGGTACTTGCCGGCTCGCGGGTGCTATCCGGAATGGAGCCCTATGCGGCGCGCTACGGCGGACATCAATTCGGGAACTGGGCGGGACAGCTCGGCGATGGCCGCGCCATCACGTTGACAGAGCTGATCTGCCCGGATGGAGTTCGCCGTGAACTGCAGCTCAAGGGTGCCGGCCGCACGCCGTACTCGCGCACCGCGGACGGTCGGGCAGTATTGCGTTCTTCGGTACGTGAATTCATGTGCAGCGAGGCGATGCATCACCTGGGCGTGCCGACGACGCGCGCGCTAAGCCTTGCCGGTACCGGTGAGTCGGTCGTGCGAGATATGTTCTACGACGGCAATCCCGAAGCCGAACCTGGCGCCGTCGTTTGCCGCGTGGCGCCGACGTTTGTGCGGTTCGGCAATTTTGAGATTCTCGCGGCGCAAAGAGAATTTTCTCTGCTCAAACAATTGGCCGACTACGTTATTCGCACCCACTTTCCGGCGCTCGCTTCGACGCCGAACCCTGATGTCTATTCGATGTCGTTTGAAGAAATCTGCCGCCGCACCGCAGTCATGGTGGCGCACTGGATGCGGGTGGGTTTTGTGCACGGCGTCATGAATACCGACAACATGTCCATCCTCGGACTCACCATCGATTACGGCCCCTCCGGCTGGCTGGAAGGTTTCGATCCCGGCTGGACGCCCAATACCACCGACGCCGGGGCGCGCCGCTATCGATATGGAAACCAGCCGCAGATCGCGCGCTGGAATCTGACGCGCCTCGCCAGTGCATTGCATCCGCTGATCAACGATGAAGCGGCGTTGATTCACGGGCTGGAAGTTTTTGAAGAAACGTTTGATTTAAGCGCACGCCAGATGCTCGCCGAGAAACTCGGCTGGAAGGCTATCGGTTCGCCAGACGATGAGGCGCTGCTAGCCGAACTACTCGAGGTGCTGCAACTGACTGAGACAGACATGACTTTGTTTTTCCGTGGCCTCGCCGATGTGCCGCTGAGTGATGCTGTCGATGACGATTTGATGATCGCACCGCTGGCGGAGGCGTTCTACGCTCCGCAGGAGTTGTCAGGCGGCAGGCGTGATCGCTTCATTAAATGGCTTCGGCAATACAGCAAGCGGGTCAAACGCGATGACGTGCCCGATGACGCACGGCGCGCACGAATGCATATGGCCAATCCGAAATACGTACTGCGAAACTATCTCGCGCAACAAGCTATCGATGCGCTCGCCGCGGGGGATGCAAGCGTGATGAACCGTTTGATGAAAGTATTGCAACATCCCTACGATGAACAGCCCGCGTATCGCGATCTGGCCGCGCGGCGTCCGGAATGGGCACGTCATAAGGCGGGGTGTTCGGCCCTGTCGTGCAGTTCCTGAACGACACCCATCGAGCTCGCAGGGTTGGTAAAGCGAGGCGCGCCGACGCGACATCCCGATGGAGGGTACGCTGCGCTTTTCTCACCCTGTTTCTGGCTGAATGACTTAGGTACAACGCCATTTGACGCGCGCTTCCAAGCATTAGAGGTCTACATCGACATAGCCACGCGCGTTCGCAGTCACTTGGTCGCCGGGGAATTCCGGCGGCACCACAACCCGTAGTTTGGCCCAGCCTTTCGGGTCATCCGAGAACAGCATTTACTCGGTAACCGCTGTGGACGTATACACAACAACTTCACCAAACGCGCTGCACGACAGCATGAGCAACGTTAACAATGATGGTGCGACGTGAGAAAAACGCATATTGATTTCCTGATGGGTTAAACGACCAGGCGCGCGGTAGCGGGCGCGGGCTGGCGCAATGATAACCACGAACCAGGATGACTGTGCGAGCGGCGCACGGCACTTTACGTAGATCGCCATTTGGCGCGGCGCTTCAGCCGTTTTTGGTCGCAAACGCCCGTCAATGCTGTCGTTTCATTTTCCAGTCATTGGAACACAGCTACCTTACCCGGCACCCTTCGTTATTTGAATGAGTATTGCGCCACGATCTTGCTGCGGCGGATGGAAAGGTTGTGCGGTGTCATGCCAGGCAATTGCGGCAGCAGACTGCGCATTGGTTTATAAACGGCATTGCCCGACCGGTAGTCGTAACAAAGTGTGCCCGGATTTTTACCGCAACCATTGGGAATACGTTCGCTGTCTCGTGGCGCCACATACACAAGCTCTTCGCCCTGGTTGGCCATGCGCAGCACGATGCTGCTGCCCGCAGCAGGTGACAGCTGCGTCACTTTCGCAGCATCCTGAATCATCGTCGGCGTGACCGTTAATGGCAGGGTCCCTCTCGGCAGCGCCTCTGCGACTGCCGCAGCTGGCAATCCGAGCATGGCGAAAATAGTTAAGCTGATGGCGTTCAAGAAGGCGTTGTTCATGGTGCACCTCGTTGTCAACACACGCCACGAATGGGCTGTTGATTTCATGGTCACAGCTTAGCAAGAACCGTCATCAGTCCATGTAGGCAGCGACCCGGCAAGCACCGTGACTTGCCGCGCAATCGTGCGTCAGAAGCCACCTACAAAAGCGTGCTGACAGAACCAACAAGAGTGCTCGCCAACGCACCTCAAAAATCCACGGCGGTCGACGGTGACGCTTGAACGGCGTCGCCAATTAGTGCAACCGACACGTGTTGGCGCCAAGGCGGTACTAGCTGACTTTCGCCTGAAGCTCATCGCATCTGGCGCGAAGGTGATGATAAATTCGCCGGAATAGTTCGGCGCATAAATGACGAGCGAAGTCGCGAACGGTAGCAAGTTGATCAAGGACGCGAACATCAAGATCGAGTGAGGTTGGGTGCTGGCTGTTGCCGCTTCAACTTGCGCTCAGCGGTTATCGATAATGGCCTTGCGTATCGCGGACAAGGGTGCATCGTCGCGCAGCCGCAGTCTGCCTTCGACGGCCGATATACCAAGGTCGCGCCACAATGCGGCAAGCGCCGGTGCATCGCCAGCACCTTTCAATTGCGTATGCAGTTCGGTAAGCACCGTAAAGCCCGTCGCGTCATCAGCGATCTTTAGCGTTTTCTCCAGCGGCCACGTCTTGCTGTAATTGCCGCCGGCGACGACGATGCCGCGCAAGGCTTCTTGCAGGCCGATTCGGTTGTTGCTGCGCCTACGCAATTCCACATCTGCCATCAGACAGAACATCGCGCCACCCCAGTAGGTTCGCCCCCACGTCGGTGTGTGATCCAGACCGCGATCGCCTTTCTGCGGCATACCTTTTCCCATGTTGCGCAGCAACTCGGCCCAGCCACCGTCGCTGCCCGACAGGCCTGCGCGGGCACGGGCGACGATCTCGACATAAGTGGCAGCGCCCTCGTGAAACCATATCTGATTGCGCGGCAACTCGGGAATCGCCAGATGAACCATCTCATGCACCATGATCCAGTCGGCAAGGTACGTAGCGGGAGAAGTATCACGGCCAACCTTGACGCGAATACGCAACTCAGGATCGCTGAATGTGGCGCCAGAGGTTATTGCAGCGCCCTCGCCGCTGATCACAAGAATCGTAACTTCCGGGACTGGGAAGCTGCCGAAATAATCGGTGACTGCCAGTCCCGAGCTGACTATCCAAGACCGCAATCGCTGCTCCGCCTGCCCGTCCACACCCGGAGCAAATTGCAGATTCACGCGGGTCTTGCCGATGGTCATCGATTCGAATTGTGGCTCGAACTCTGCGCCACTGGCACCGTGCGCAAGGCAACCGCAGGCGAGGAATAGAAGCGCTACTAAGACACGAAATATCATCACAGCCAGGGCAACTACTTAGCGCTTATTCTGACGCACTGGATATTTGCCCGACTTCGGCTCCATCGTCACCAAATCCCAATCAGCATCAACGAACGGTGCGCGCGTTTCCTGTTGCACGGGGTAGGCACTAACTTCTTTTTCGTCATCGATAATTTTTCCGCGTCCCTCCGCAATGAAATAAAGCACGCGAATGTCGTCAGCATCGCGGTCCCAAGGCCTTGCACCCGCGCTCGCCAGCAAATGTGTTTCCACGTCGATTGTGGGCATCACCGAAATACCTACCGGCCAGGCAACTGGAGTGTCCATATTGATCAATTTTGCCCGCGTTTGGCCGTAGCGGCCAAACATCGGCAATGGCACACCGTACTGATTTACCGCAACATTGTCGCGGCCGTGGTATTCGAGATCACCGTCACCGCCCAGCATCAGGAATGGTAATTTTTCGTCGGTGGACGGCCCGCCTCGCATCACGTTGCCAACGGCCGAAAGCTGGCCATTGAGATAGGGGTGACTGCCCCACTCCAGCGCCATCAGGTTGTAATGCACGGCGCGCTTACCAGGGTTGTAGATCAGGTTGTTGATCACGCTACCGCGCACGCCGCCTTTGAACAACGGGCTGCGCTCGGCGTTATGCGCCCAGATATTGCGGTAGAAAAGAATGTTGGTCACGTTATCGTGTACCAGCGAGCCTTTGGAATGTTCGCCTTTTGGGTGGCTCGCGTCGGCCAGACCTTCCGCGGCGAGATTGTATGAAAATGTCACGTCGTGAGACGTGTTGGCGCGCCATTCGTCCGGCGTATTGCCTTTGAAGCGTGGGCCAGAGGCGGACATGTTTTCGTCAATCGCCCAGCTAAACGTGCAATGGTCGACGATTACACGGTGCGCACCGACCGTACCAAAGGCATCCGGGTCCCAACCGCTGCGTTTGGCTTGGCCGTCGACGCCGGTGCGAATGCGGACATGTCTGACAATCACGTCGTTGGTACGGACATTCATGCCTGCACGAATGATGGTGATGCCGGGCGATGGCGCTGTTTGTCCTGCGATGGTCAGGAAGGGCTCACGAATATCGATCTCCTTCCTACCCATGTCGATTACGCCGCCAACTTCAAAGACGACGATACGCGGGCCCTTGGTCTCCAACGCCTCCCTGAACGAACCGGGGCCGTCAGCGTTCAGATTGATGACGCGAATGATCTTGCCGCCACGTCCGCCGGGTGTTTGCGCGCCCCAGCCAACCGCACCTGGAAAACTCAAGGGGCTTGGTTGCGCAACAACGACAGCGTCAGCGTTAGTACCGACGAGACCAAAACAGAATATCAACGGTGACAGTTTGAACATGACCAAGCATCCTCCAGATAAAAGCTGATTATTTTTGTCTCGATATTGTGATGCAAATCACCGCACAAAACCGCGTCATGATTTAACGTCCGTCTCCGAACGATTGCGTCCGCCAGACTTGGCGGCATAGAGCGCCTTGTCCGCGCGGCGCAGTACGTCGTCGAATTCAGTGTCATTACTTGCAATCAGGCTGAGACCGACTGATACGGTAATTTGCCGCGACTCGCCGTTCAAGGTGACCAGGGATTGTTCGATGCACGAGCGCAGCCGTTCCGCGGTAGCGAATGCCTCGGACGCACCTGCATCCTCAAAGAGCGCTACAAATTCTTCCCCGCCCATACGGCCGACCAGGCTTGGACCCCGGCAATTTTGCGCCAGCAGCCCCGCCACGTGCTTGAGTGCCTGGTCGCCGCACGAGTGGCCGAAGCAATCATTGATCGATTTGAAGTGATCTATATCGATGATCGCCACCGCAAAATTGCTGCCGCTTCGATGCGCGGCATTGAAGCGCGACTCGCCGGTGGCGTTGATCGTGCAGCGGTTGGGGAGGCCAGTGAGGTAGTCGATTGTCGCGGCCACTTCCCATTGTCTGCGGATGCGCTCGGAACACATCATCAGGAAAGCCGTCGTGCCGATCACCGGCAAAATGGCCACCATCAGCGGCGTGACCGCGTTGATCCAGTTGGCGGTGTCGAGAATCGACGTAGCCTCGCTCGATCGCGCCACAAAGTAAACGAGGCGAAGCAGCATGAAGGCGGCCAGCATCAGCATCATGGCGGCGAGCACCCGACGACTGACGGTGGCATCACTGCTAGGCCCTTTGAACAGGCTCCAAGCGGCGGGGAACAGGCAAACCGCCCAGGCAACTGTGGCGACGAGTACCCGCGCCTCGAGAGAGGGCTTGACCGCAGCAAACCAGAATATGCCGATGCTCGCCAGGACAACAGGCAGGAAAATCCACCAGGCGTCGGCATGCCCATCAAACCGGCGAACGGCACGCCAATACAAGGCCATGGCAAGGAACAGACAGCCGTTGCCGATGGGCAATATGAATCCCGGTGCATAGCCGTCCTGCGCCGCTAGCAAAACGCTACCTCCAGCGGCGAGCAAGGTGCCAATACGCCAATCCGCGGCGCTGGGCTGGACGTCCCGCGACATCCCGCGGTGCATCAAGCCGAGCACGCCGCCATTTAGTAGCATCATCAGCGTCGCAACAATCAGTGCAGTACGAGGGTCCATGTGGATCAATTTTGCAAGAGCGCTGTAAACACCGATTCTTTGCGCATTTTGCTGTCTGCGGGCATCACACCAGCGCCAGTGTCAACCCAGCGTAATTGACCGCCGCAGAATTTCGCTTCAAGAAAGTTCGTCGCTACCGCGAGCGTTTGCAAGGGGTCTTCTTCATGCGGCACATGGCCCAATTCAGGGAATATATGCAACCGGCTACCCACAATATCATTGGCGAAGCGCTGGCCGGCTTCCAATGGGATAGGCCGGTCCCGGCCACCCCAGAGGATTAGCGTCGGTACTTTTATCGCGGGAATTTGCGCGGTGATGGCGTCGATCGGCACTTGCTTTAGCCGCTCCGCGAGTGCCTGCCGATTACCTTCGCGCAGGGTCAATTCAAAATAGCGATCCAGCAGTGCTGGCGTCACCCGAGATGGATCACCATACACATTGCGAATGCTCTCTTCGACGATGCGACGCGGCAGTGTCACGCGGGCAATCTGGTTCAGGACCGGCAGGCGGGCGATGCGAAACCCCAGTGGAATCGAGCTCGGCGCCAGCGGATATCCTGAACTATCGATCAGCACCAGACGATCAACGCGCGCCGGCCTGGCCAGCGCCGTGACCAGAGCAACGTGTCCACCGAAGGAGTTGCCCACCAGAACGCAGTGTGGAACGCCTAGGCGATCCAGAAACGCATGCATGAATGCTGCGTAGTGCCCCACGGTGTAGTCGTTGTCCGGGTAGGGGCCTGTCAGGCCGAAACCCGGCAGATCGAACCGAATCACACGACGCGTACTTTTGAGTCCCGCTGCCCAGCCATCCCAGGTGTGCAGGCTGGCCGAGGTGCCGTGCAGAAGCACAATAGGGCTGGGGTCATCGCGCGGCCCTTCGTCGCGCATATGCACCTGCATGCCCGCGACTTCGATAAATGTGGAAGGCGGCGGTGCCCAACGCTCGCGCAAGTTTGCGACGCTGCGGTCCGGCGCCCAGAAGGCGGCCACAAAGCCGGCCAGCAGCAGAATCAACAGCAGTGACAATGTTGCTATTGTTTTCAGGATTATTCGCATTGCACTTTCTCTGTTTCACGCCGGACAGCCGATGCTGGCGACTTTACGCAATGCCCGTAGCGTATGACAATAGATATTTGTTCGGTCATGCCTGCTGCTGCAGGATGACAATTTGCCTCGACATACTTCAACCAGACTGAACAGCGTCAGGCGTACGTCATCAATGACTTTAGCGATGGGATACCGGTGGCTCAGGATTCGCGAATCGTGTTTGCCAATCCGCGTACCGAGCACCTCGTCGATCGCAGCCAGAAGCAGTTGCGCGGGCAACTGTTCATTGAGTAGTAAACGTGACCGCCATTACTTGGGCGTGTTGGCGTTGGTAGTCTTTACCAAGTGAACAAAACCATCTGCCCGACAACCTGGCAGCTCTCTTGCGGCTGAATGTGGACGCCGCGCTCCGTGTCTACCGACCCCGCTTACCCACTATCAGCCACTGATTGACAGACTAATGGCGAAAGCCCCACGCACCGATTCCCAAACGCTGGCGAAGTTGCCGCATTCCTGATGCGAGGACTGTGGCCGCCCCAGATGAGGCCTGCCACAGAAGAAGAAACTTAAATCGCGAGGATTTTCATCGCCTTGGCCAACGTGTCTATCGACTCCTGATGCTTGCCGGCCTTGTGCAGCGTTTCACCCTCAGCGCGCAACGCTTTCACTTCAGTCATTTGTGCGTCGGATAATTTCGGACTCTTGGCCAGTGCGGCATCGATTGCCTTCATATCGTTAGGGCAATGAAACGCAAAGGTTGCGAAGCTGGCAGACATCAAAATGGAAAACAGGGTTGCACGAATTTTCATGATGACTCCTTGTTAATGTTCGTAGACGGACCGGCTGACCGAATATCGGGCAGGTATTGCTGAAAGCGATGATAAGTCTTTCCGGAGATTTTAGTTGGTCACCGCTGGAAACGTCGCCGCTCCCGCGCTCATTGCGAAAAGTAGTTGAACACGCTGAACCGAAAATCTTGACAGATCGTCACATGCCGATCTGCTAATTCACGGTACTTTGGTGCGCAGCCGGCATCGCATCCACAACCCTGTTTTGCTCGGCGACTGAAAACCAGAACGATGGCAGAGGTATTTCTGCCTGTTCTAGCCAGACCTTGAAATCCTGCCTGGTGACGCATTCATCGAACAGCGCCTGCTGATCCGGCATGGCGGCGTGCTCGACAATATTGATCAAATGTTTGAGCGCCGACGTGCGAATAAAGATCGGTAGCGCGCCATCGCGTGCGACATAGCCCACGAAAGGGGATCCGTGCAACTCGAATGTTCCGCGGGTCATCCATCGGGGATCGACACTCTGCACCCGAAATCCATCGCGAATCACCGCCTTCGCAATCACTCTCGCAAGGATGATTTCATGCTGCAGCGTCTCGCGACCCCATTGCGAGATCACATCCCAGATCCGGTAACTTTCGATGTGGTGTCCAACTTCCATGAACTGTCTCCGTCAAGAGTTGATAGGGGAGCGGTCCGCTTTTTCAAGGCGCAGACTGAGCCTCAACTGATTATTACAGACCTCAACAATTTAGGGAATGTAGTCGCGCGAATGCACGCGATGGCCTCTTTGAGTCCGCAACGGCGCTCGATACCATCAGCCGGTTTCTTTGCGCAATGGCTGTTCGATTGTCAGGGAAATAACATTCTCAATTCTAGCCGTCCAAGTCATTCGATCTTGCATAAACAATGTACATATGCCGCGAATGGATTGCCGCTGCGCTTCGCCTCATTGGCCGCGCTCGTTAGCCACGTCAGGTCGCGTTGTGCGTCGCGGACAAACCCGGGGACGAGCGACGCTGGCAAAACACTGCTTGCTGCCATCCCCAGTTTTGCGTTGATCCAGGCTTCCAGATCGGCACCGCCCATTTGCGAGAGCAGCCTGTCAAAGCGCGTACGCTCCACGTCCACATAGGTCACTCTGGCGTCATCGGCAAGCTTGGCCCTTGTTAATGCGGACTTGATCGCATCGCCCAGACTGCCGGTACGATCGATCAGGCCACGCTCTTTGGCTTGATTGCCCGTCCACACGCGGCCCTGGGCAACCTCGTTGATTTTGTCCGGCGTCGTCTTGCGTGCAACAGCGGCCTTGGTGGTGAATTCGCTGTAGATGTTGCCGATTACGCTCTGCACCATCTGCGCAAATCGGGGATCGAGACCACGGCGCGGATCATAGGCGCCACCCAGCCAGGTGGTCGTCACACCACCAGTACTGACGGATAGTTTTTCCATCGCCTTTTCCCCGGTCGGCAACATCGCGAACACACCGATGGAGCCGGTAATGGTCGCCGCATCGGCGATGACTTCGTCAGCCGCCATGGAAATCCAGTAGCCACCCGACGCAGCCACACTGCCCATCGATACGACGACCGGCTTACCGGCGCTACGGGTCAGTTCCAGTTCGCGCCGGATCAATTCCGAACCGAACGCACTCCCGCCGGGAGAGTTAACGCGCAACACGATCGCCTTCACTTTTTCGTCGTAACGCGCTTTGCGAATAAGCTCGGCAGTAGAACGACCGCCGATCCGTCCAGCGGGCGCAATCCCATCGCTGATTTCACCTTCCGCCACAACGATGGCGACGGCATCACCGCTGCGTTGCGGTTTGACGGTATTGAGGTACGCATCAAACGATACTTGCCGAAAGGATTTGGTCTCGTCATCCTTGGCGCCGCGTTGAATCATCAGTTCACGGAACTCGTCGCGCGTCTTGAGGCCGTCAACTGCCTTTTCGGTTAGCGCCAGCTTGGCAGCGTTGCCATTGACCGCGAGAAGACTTTGCGGCAAAGCCTCGATACTCTTGTTGATTGCGCCGGCAGGCAGTTTGCGCGCCTTTTCGACGCCGCCTGTATACGTTGCCCACAGGTCGGTGTACAAATACGTGTCGGCTTCGATGGTGGCTTTCGAGGGCGCATTCGCGACATAGGGCTCGCCGAAACTTTTGTACGCGCCTACGCGCAGGACATTCACCTGAATGCCAAGTCGGTCCAGCGCATCTTTGTAATAATTGCGGTAGCGACCATAGCCCTCAAGCATCATCGCTCCCATCGGATGCAAATAAACTTCGCTCGCATGCGCCGCCAGGTAGTAAGAGCGCTGGTCATAGTTTCCGCCCCATGCCACCACTTGCTTGCCGCTGGCTTTGAAGCGCTCAAGCGCACTCGCCAGTTCGCGCAGGGACGCCAACCCGCCGCCGTCAAATTCGTCGAGGATCAACACCACGCGCTCAATTTTCGCGTCCTTGGCAGCCGCGTCGAGCACGGCAAGCACATCGCGCAGCTGCGTCTGCGAACTGCCGCCTTGAAGTTCACTCAGCAAACGATCTGGAGAACCTGCCGTCCGCTGTTCTACCAACGGTCCCTTCAGGTCCAGCACCAGCGCCGTCTTTTCTTCAATCTTCGGGCTGCCTTTGACGAGGGCAACGACGATGACGACCAGTATCAACAGAAAAATGAGATTTAACGTAACGCGGCGGCTGGCATCTAGAAACGACCAGAAGCGGCTAAAAGCGCGGCGGATGAAACCAGGTTCGGACGACATGAACACTCCGGAGATTGTGAGGACAACAGCCATGATAGCGTTGTTGTCTGCGCTTCCCGCAACGCAGGCAAACACTGTCAAAGTGCGCTGACGTCAACAGGCACGATTCAGCCGAACTCTCTTCCGCGCAGAGAGGCCGCGATGCTGCAAACGGAGTCGTTGTGACTCCCGGCGCGCAGATATGATGTAATTGGTCGCAAACTCTTTGATAACCGGCGCTCGCGATGACAAATCTTAAGACCAATAATCTTGCGGGGGACTTCTGGGGCGGCATGGCGGCAATGCTGGTGGCGTTGCCTGCTGCAATCGCCTTCGGCGTCACTATTTTTTCAGCCCTCGGGAGCTCCTACGCGGCCTACGGTGCCCTGGCTGGAATATTGGGTGCAACTGCGTTGGGCCTGGTCGCGTCTCTGCTGGGCGGTACGAATCGGCTGATCACGGCACCATGTGCCCCGGCAGCGGCCGTGCTTTCCGCATTTGCCATTGAGCAAATTCAGCGTGGGTCGTCGGCGGAAGCGATACTGCTGTCGCTGACTGTGCTGAGCGTGTCGGCTGGCCTGCTGCAATTACTTTTTGGCCTGGTTGGACTCGGGCGTTTGATCAAATACATGCCCTATCCGGTGGTCAGCGGTTATTTGTCGGCCGTGGGTCTCATCATCATCGGTAGCCAACTGCCTAAATTGCTCGGCACCCCAAATGGCAGTTCCCTCTGGCGCGCAATCACCACGCCAAACCTGTGGCAGTGGCAGGGCATTGTGGTCGGAGCGGTGACCGCTGTCGTCATGGTGTATGCGCCGCGCGTCACCAAGCTGGTTCCGGCCGCGATTCTGGCGCTGCTCGCGGGAGTATTGACGTACTTCGGACTATCGATTTTCGATGCCAGCCTGCTGCGACTGCCAGGCAATTCCCTGGTGGTCGGCGCGCTCGGTGGTAGTGGCGACGACAGCGGCAGCAGCGGGCTGGTCAGTGGTTTTGTGGCTCGCTGGCAAGGCATGAGTCAATTGTCAGTCACACAATTGAGCAACTTGATCATGACCGCACTGACGCTGGCTGTGCTCCTTTCCATCGATACGCTCAAGACTTGTGTGGTACTCGATGCACTCACGCGCAGTCGCCACAATTCGAATCGGGAGTTGATCGGTCAGGGATTGGGCAATATTGCCTCGGGATTGATCGGCGGCCTGCCGGGCGCAGGCACCATGGGTGCGACGCTGGTGAATATGTCCAGCGGCGCACAAACCAAGCTGTCCGGATTGATCGAAGGCATTCTCGCGTTGATCGCCTTTCTGGTGTTGGGCAGCCTGATCGCCTGGGTACCGGTGGCGGCGCTGGCGGCGATACTCACCGTGATTGGCGTGCGAATGATTGATCGCAGCTGTTTACACTTCGTCAAGTCGCGCGACACGGTCCTTGATTTTGCCGTCATTGCTGCCGTGGTTGCCGTTGCACTTTTGTTCAGCTTGATTGCTGCTTCTGCCGCCGGTATCGCGTTAGCAGTCCTGTTGTTCATTCGCGAGCAGATCGGCGGTAGTGTGGTGCGCCGCAAAACCTACGGCAATCAGACGTTCTCCAAGCGGGTACGGGTACAGTCCGAAATGAAGACGCTGGAAACGCATGGAGATGCTTCGGTTATTTTTGAATTGCAGGGCAGCCTGTTTTTCGGCACGACTGATCAACTCTACACGGCGCTCGAACCCGAATTGAAGTCACGCAAGTACTTTATCCTCGATATGCGACGGGTACAGTCAGTGGACGTAACGGCAACGCATATGCTGGAACGCGTGAAGGACATGCTGGCAGAAAATAATGCTTACTTGATTTTCAGCCGTCTTCCCAGCAATCTTCCAAGCGGGCAGGATATGCAGCAATACTTCGACATCGCGGGTCTTGTGCCGACACAAGGTCACGTAAAAATTTTCGGCGACCTCGACGAAGCGGTTGAATGGGTTGAGGACCGCATCATCACTGATGCGACGCCCGAACGCGAGGGTGAAAGTCTGCTGGACCTGCATGAGATTGATATGTTCAAGGGCCGCAAGGAAGAAACCATGGTTGCGCTTGAAACGTGCATGGAAAAGCGACAAGTCAAAATGGGTGAGCGTATATTCGCCTGCGGCGATACCGGCGACGAGATCTTTCTCATCCGCCGCGGCGCGGTGCGGATCATGCTGCCGATCAATGACCGTCAGAGCCTTCACCTAAGCACCTTCGGCCGCGGGAATTTCTTTGGTGAAATGGCGTTCCTCGATGGTGCAACGCGGTCAGCGGATGCGATTGCACACAATGATGTGGACCTGTTTGTGTTGCCGCGCAAGAGCTTCGACAAGCTGGCGGTTGAACACAAAATGGCTGCACTTAATCTGTTGGAAGGCGTGGCAAGCGTGCTAACAACAAGGTTGCGATACGCCAATGCGCAGATGCGCGCGCTAGAGACTTAGCGCAGTGGGCAAACCGCGCAGCGCTCCGCCACTACTTTAAGGCGCGTTGTGTCACCACGGTTCTTCGACGGTCCGGAAGGTATTGCGGCCCGCCGTCTTTGCGGCGTACAGCGCGCGATCGGCGAGGTCCATCAGTGCCTTTGCCGAGGCAGGCTGAGGACTATAGGCGACCCCGATGCTGGTGGTAACTTGTAGCGCGACGCCGTCGACTACTACCGGGTCTTGCATGGCGATCAACAGTTTTCTGGCGACACTCTCGCCGGATTCGCGCTCCGGGCTTTCGAGCAGCAACACAAATTCATCGCCACCGATACGCGCGACCAGATCGTCTTGACGCACACAGCCAAGAACGCGGCGTGCAAATTCGACGATCACCGCGTCGCCAACCGGATGGCCATAGTTGTCATTGATCGACTTGAACTGGTCTATATCCAGCCACAGCAGCGCCAACGCTTCCTGCTGTCGGCGGCTACGGGCGAGGGCGGCAGCGAGCCGCTCTTCGAAGTACAGTCGATTGGCCACACCGGTAAGACTATCGATGCGCGCCAGCCGTTCGAGTTTTGCCTCGGCCAGTTTGAGCTCGGTAATATCAAAAGTAAGCGCAAAAAAGCCGCAGACATTGCCATCTGTATCTCGGTCCGGGACGAGATTGGATTGAAAGTGGAAAAGTCTTTCACCTACACGGCTGCTAAGCTCAAAATTCGAAGCCTCACCGCGCAATGCGGCCTTTACGTGCGGCTTGAAGGCGCCATAGAAATCAGCACCGCGAACATCAAGCATGGTGCGACCGATCATTGCCGCCGGCTCGACGCCAAGAACCTTACCCACATGGGCGTTGGCGAACGTGTATCGCTGTTCGTGGTCGAGGCGTGCAATCATCGCCGGAATGTTGTCGGTGATCGCGCGCATGCTGTGTTCACTCTTTGACAGTGCCTGCTCGGCACGGATACGGGCGCTAACATCGCGCGCTGCATAGACCACCTCTGGCGGGCCACCGTCTTCGGGCTTCGGTACCAAACGCGCCAGCGCCTCCAGCCATATGTAATCGCCGTTGACATGCTTGGCACGATACGCAACGGTCGCTGAACCTCCTTTCTCACCCAGCTCCTTGAATGCCGCGACCAGCCGTTGACGGTCATCTGGATGCACCAGATCCCAGCGCGGCTGGGCGAATTCGGCCGGCTCCAACCCGAGCAGATCCTTGGCGGCGGGTGAAACATAGAGTCGCTGCCCGTCCAGGCGCATACGCACCACCATATCGCGCGAATTCTCGGCGAGCATGCGGTAGCGGGCTTCACTTTCCTGGACTTGCGCAACGACCTGCCGCAAGCGACTATTGAAGCGGCGCTGTAATATGAAAAGCATGCCAAACACCAGCAGCAAAATGATGCTGAGCACTGCTACAATTAGTGTGAAGCGCTGCTGATCGGCGAGCGCCGTCGCGCGTTGTGCCGCGAGTGCCGCTGAGGCTTCCAGACGCTGCACCTCCAGTTCTTGCTGAGCATATTTGAGGCGGGCTTCGAAATCATCGGCCGCCATGTTCCGGTCGTCGGCTTCCAGCGAGGCTTCCAGCGCCAGGGAGCGCGTCACCAGTGTTTCGAGATCGGCACGTGGCAAGCCGCGGCCCAGCACGCTGCGTATCAGTGCGCGCAGCACGCGACGCTCATCGCGATCGAGCTTGAGTTCGCGAAACGAATCGTAGGCCTGGCGCAGTTCCTTCTCTGCCGTGGTGTTGTCCGCCGCGTTCGATGCTGCAAGGCCAAGTACCTCATGCCCGAGTCCGGTCAGTTGGGTATTGCGTATCTGGCCAGCCAGCGCCAGAACGCGGCGCCCATTGGCGATTTGCGTCGGTATATCGCCGGTCAGGCGTGCAATGCGTGCGTCCTCCAGATGTAGCTCCGCTGTCAGCTTTGGGTCTTTGATCTGTTCAACCAGCTTGATCGCCAGTTTTAGTACATTCTGCGCACCGGTTGTGTCGTTGAGCTGCGCAATGGCGCGCGCCTGATTTCGCATCAGCCGGACGCGTATCAGCAATGAGGGGCGGTCGGCGAGGGCGGCAAGCCCTCGTTCGGCATATTCAGCCGCCAGCGCATGCTTACCGACGGTGTAACTGAGTGAGGAATAAGCGAGATAGACATCGGCACTTAGATCCGGGTACGGATTCTGGCTGAGAATTTTCTCGGCATCATTGAGCAATCGACCGGCCCGGCTGAAATCCTGCATGGCCATGCGACCACGGCTTTCGAGTATGCAGCCTCTAACCTGCAATTCCGGCAAGCGCGCGGAATCGGCGGCAAGCCGCGCGCGCGCGGCGGCGTTACTTTGACAAGGCCAATCCGCAACCACGCGGCAGGCGTTCGATTCCGCCAAATGTAAGAGCGCAAGCTCCTTGAAGTCCCTGGCGGCGGTGGCTTTTTCAATGAGCGGCGGGAGTTCTCTGAGCACGCCAGCAGGGTCTATCAGGGCGCGAAGTTCAAGTGGGTGCCGAGTGACCGCCACAACCGTGTTCGTCTCTTCGGCACCGAATGCCGATGTCCATCCCAAAAGCATCACTGCAGGCACGACACTGCGGAGTAACGCGTTGACGGCTGACCGATAATTCATGTACTCCTTCAATAAGGACGGGACGACAGTCATCGAATGATATCGGAAAAGCCCCCTTAGAATGGGCGGGAAATCGACAAGAGACAGTTGTTTGCTTTCTGCTGCCGCATATGCGAAAAGTGTTGTTCGATCCACGCCGCGCTTGATCAAGACTGAAATAAGAAGGGAATCGGCAACAATCCCATGCAGATGCTTTTGCAACCCGATTTGGCCAATGACGCAATGGCCGCGCAATACATGAAGGATGAAATTGTCGACGTGATATTTGCCGACCGGGAGGGCTCGTTGCGAAGCCGGGAAGGTCTCAACCGCTATCGCATCGGCGATGCATTGATTACCGGATCCACCGGCGACTGCTGGGCCGTCAGCCGGGACCGCTTCGACACCAAATACGAAGCCGTAGCCGCAAGCGCTGTGGAGCCTGGCCGTTATCGCGCAAAACCGGTAACAGTGTGGGCCAGGCAAATGCAGTCGCCGTTCACGATCGCGCGCTGCGCCGACGGTGATGTGCTGGCTGGACTCGCGGACGACTGGGTGCTGCAATACGCGCCAGGCGATTATGGTGTGGTGGAAAACGCGCGCTTTCAACAGGTATATCGACGGGTTTGAGTTCGCGCCAACTTCTAATAACCCCCATTCGCCCTGAGCCTGTCGAAGGGTAGTGATGCAAAGCATTGAATTCATGGAGCGGGCGTGTGGTTCGACAAGCTCACCACGAACGGATTAAGGGTTATTAGAAGTTCCCGCTGCCGGCGATATTTTCTAGACCAGCACAATCCGCGATATTGTGGCGTCTAACTCGTTTGGAGACGCCCGACATGCACCAAATCAGCATCATTTTGAATCGCTTCGCGCTTACCTGTTCCATGGTCTTTGCAACAATCGCTGCCGCAGCACCGGGCGACCCGGGAAATCTGGTGAGTTGGCGAGCGGGGCTTGCCTCATCCGCTCAGCCGAATGCCGCCTACCTGAAGCGTGTCAAATCGCTGGGTTTTGAGGTGGTGATCAATCTCGCGCCACCGGAGTACGAGGAAGCGGTGCCGAACGAAGGTGCTATTCTCGCCGAACAAGGCGTCGTGTACGTCAATATTCCGGTTCGCTTCGGCAATCCGACGGCCGAGGACTTTCGGCTGTTCAGCGACATCATGAAATCGGTCGCGAAAAAAAATGTACTGGTGCATTGCCAGATAAACCTGCGCGGCTCATCGTTCAGCTATCTGCATCGTGTGATCAACGAGGGCGCCGGCGAAGACGAATCCCGCCGCAAACTCACTGGCGTTTGGATGCCGAACCCGACCTGGAAGAAGTTCATTGAATCCAGCCTGTCTGCCGCGGGCCACAAAGTGGAGCTGCTCTGAAACGAACCGCGACCTGAAGTCCGCCAGAGCGCAGCCCGCACATTAAAGTCGGGGCACGGCGCAGAAAGAAACCTTAGCGCGCCAACCGTGCGCGAACCTGCGACTGAAAATACCCATTCTCAAGATAGCGATACAGATTCTTGCCCGGACACTCTGTCCCTGGCGCAACATCGCGATGGCCGCGAATATTCTCGACCGCAACGCCATGACGGGTGGCCAGCAAGACCATAAGGCTGGCCACCGCTTCAAGTTGCGCGGCATTCGGCTCGACCTCTTCGAAATTGCCGACCACTTCAATCAGGGCATGACCTGCCGGGTCATATGAAGTATTGGTATCACCGGCAAATCGAATATCACGCCCTTCGTAAATCAACCCATCCAGATCGATCACGTAATGATAGGGAACATCGATCCATTGTTTGGTGTTGCGCGACCATGATTGCAGATCGCGCAAGTATTGCTGCGGGTCCTTACCCCGTGGAAACGCGAGGCCCTGATGATGCAGCGTGATGTGGCGGATCACATGTTTCCGGGCGAGTACCTCGTTCGCGGGCGTGCCGCCCCACTGCGAGACGCTGACGATTTCAGGTGATACACCCGGCGACGATTCCCGCGTGGCACATCCTGCTGCGGTCACAACGGCGACAAAGAGTACCCAGTGAAGAATTCGTTTATCCATGCCGATAGTTTCCTCGATTTTATTGATTTACGGTATTCGCCGGCCCGGCGGTTGACCGCAATTGGAAATTCACCACAAATATTTGCCCATCAATAAGACCTACATAAAAGTGAATCACCAACATTGACGGGCTCTCCGGCCATGAGGGTCACCTACGACCGGGATTTGCAGCGTTGCAGGAACGTCGGCAGCGACCGGCCAGCGTAGTGGGAAGTTTTCGACACGCACCGCGGCATGGAGCATCGCATCCAGATGAGTTCGCCGCCTGGCAGCACCATTCTGGTCAATCGCCACGGCATCCCCGTCAGTAACAATCAGGCTTTTCTGAAGTTCAATAGTCAGCCCTGCGGGGCCGTTTTTTGCGGGTTCCTCTTTAACTGCCTGCGCCGTTGAATTCGACGCGAAGAGACCCATCTAGATTCACTCATGAATCGAATCACTCCTGTCGTACTGGCTGCGCTACTGCATTTTTACGTTGGCTGGCGGCTTGCGTCCGCGCTTGTCACATGGCCGTCGGCCATCGCAGCACTGGCAACGATGTTGATGTTGTCGTTATCGCTGCTGACGCTGGGATGGCAATTTCGCCGGCACGCGCATCGTTTTGCCGATCAGATATCCTGGGCCAGCATGACGGCGATGGGCTTGTTCTCGTCATTGCTCATACTCACATTGGTGCGCGATGCGCTGCTTCTATTGCTCTCGCTGATTTCGCTGGCGGTGCCCATTTCCGGACTGCCGGAATTCGCCACTTTCTCCGCGGTGACCGTTCCTTTGGCAGCACTGGTCATCACCAGCGTCGGCATGTGGAACGCCCGTCGCACCGCAGCCGTGGTGCGGATCGACGTGCCGATAAACAGCCTGCCCGGCGCGTTGCACGGCTTCACCATCGCGCAAATTACCGATATACACGTCGGCCCGACCATCAAGGGGCCGTACCTGGAGCGCATTGTTGCTGCGGTGAATCGGCTGGACGCCGATATGGTCGCTGTGACCGGTGACCTTGTTGACGGCAGTGTGGCAGAGCTCGCGCAACACGTTTCTTCGCTGGCGGAATTGACCTCGCGTTACGGTACGTTTTTCGTGACCGGCAATCACGAGTACTACTCCGGTGCGCATGCCTGGATTGCCGAGCTGCGGCGGCTCGGCGTGCGTGTGCTGCTGAACGAGCATGTCGTATTGCAACATGGCGCCGCCGCGCTGCTGATCGCAGGAGTCACCGATGTGACCGCACATCACTTCGACCTGACGCATCTGAGCAGCCCGCAGGACGCGATTGCCGATGCCCCCGACCACGCACTCATTCGCGTGCTGCTTGCTCATCAACCGCGCAGCGCACAAGCAGCGGCTGACGCAGGCTTCCAGTTGCAGCTATCCGGCCACACCCACGGCGGCCAATTCTGGCCATGGAATTTTTTTGTGCCGCTGCAGCAGCCTTTCACTGCCGGGCTGCATCGTCTGGAGAATCTTTGGGTTTACGTGAGCCGAGGTACTGGCTACTGGGGTCCGCCGAAACGCTTCGGGGCGCCATCCGAGATTACGCATTTACGACTGGTGCGCGCCTCCTAGTCAGCAAACGCTGTGGCGGTCGCGATAAAGTGTTGGCGCCAGCCGAACAGGCTGCGAAAATGAGTGCTCTGCCCTGACCAGTTAAGAAAGCGCTCCTCGTGAACACACCCGAAGTCAATGCCCCAACCATCGAAGCCATCCGCGCGAACCGCGCGAGACTGGGCGATCTCGTCATCACTACCTCGGTCCGCCGCATTGTCGACGACGCACTGTCAGCCGTCGTCGGTGCGTCGACTCAGGTATGGCTGAAAGAGGAGCTGTTCCAGCGCACCGGCAGCTTCAAGCCGCGTGGTGCGCTTTCGGTGATGATGGATATGGATGCCGCTGCACTGTCGCGCGGCGTGACTGGCGTATCCGCCGGCAACCATGCCATCTCGCTCGGCTACTCTGCCCGCATTCTCGGCACCACCGCAAAAGTGGTGATGCCAAAAACCGCCAACCCGTTCCGCATCGAGGTTTGCCGCGAATTCGGTGCGACCGTCGAGCTGGTCGACACGGTCCACGACGCGTTCGCCCGCGTGAAGGAAATCGAAGCCACCGAGGGGCGCACATTTGTGCATCCCTACGAAGGCCCAAAGACCACGCTGGGAACCGCGTCGGTGGGCGTTGAATTCATCGATCAGATACGCGCCGTTGGTGCATCGCTGGATGCGGTGATCATCGCAGCTGGCGGCGGCGGACTGAGCGGCGGGGTCGCCTGCGCATTCAAGCAGTTGAGCCCGAGAACCGCAGTCTACGCGGTGGAACCGGAAGGCGCCGATAGTCTGAGTCGCAGCTTCAAGGCCGGCTCGCCACAGTCCATCGACGTAGTGCGCACCATCGCCGATTCGCTGGGCGCGCCGCGCTGTGAGCCCTATTCGTTCGCGATCAATCGAATGTTCGTCAATGAAGTCGTGATCGTCACCGACGAGCAGATTCGCGACGCGATGCGGCTGCATTTTCGCGTTTCCAAGCTTATCGTGGAGCCTGCGGGTGCGGCGACGCTGGCGGCGTTGATGGTTCCGCTGCGGGAGCGGCTGGCGGGGAAGAGTGTCGGGCTGGTGGTTTGCGGGGGGAATGTGGATGTGGAGACTTTTTCGAAGCAGGTTTTGCCTTGATCTGGTTGAACAGTGCTCTGAATCGCTCGGCGGTTTCTGCGCTGACAACAACATTCGTCGTGCGCCTCTGAACGCACGATCTGGTTGTATTGCTTTTCGGCCAAGCTCAATATTTGGTGCGCATTTCCAGCGCTTTTCGCCTGTAAGTGCTCGCCAAATGGCGTTCTACGTTAGTTGTTGTGGGCTATGCGTTTTCGCCCACCATCACGCAAACAGCAGTCTCCGTCGCAACTGCCCACGCAACAACCACAGACTCAACAACGCCTGCAGCGTACTGGTCGCCACCGACAGATACCAGACCTGCACCAGCGTGAAGCCGGTCTGCTTCGATAGCCAGATGGCCGGGAGTGCGAAGAGAAACAATCTCGCGAACGTGCTGAGGAAAGATGGCCAGGTATTACCCAGCGCCTGAAACATGCTTGAGCAAGTGAATACCAAGCCAACGGAAACGAAATTCCACGAAATAATATGCAGGAACTGTCCGCCCACGCGCACCACTTCAGCATCGTTCGTGAAAAAGGCGATCAACGAGTTCCCTTCCCATTGGCAGAAGAGCGTCAGCACTAGCATTGCCACACAACTGGCCAGCGCGGCCGAGCGAAACGTTTCGCGCACGCGGAGCGCATTCTTCGCGCCGAAGTTCTGCCCGGCGATCGGTGCTGCAGCAAAGGCGATTGCCATGGCCGGCAAAAATACCATCTGCATCACCCGCGAGCCGATGCCGAATCCCGCCTGTGCAGCGGCGCCGAAATCGCGGATGATCCAGTAGATTACCGCCGTGAATAACGCGAACAGCGCAAACTCTCCCCCGGCCGGCAAACCAATATTGAGCATGCGCTGCCAGGTGACAAGCTTCGGCAACCATTGCGAATGGTCGAAGCCCACGTAATGTTCGAGCCGCAAAAAATAGAATGTCAGCATCACCACACCTACGCCCACCGCAATCGAACTCGCCAGCGCCGCGCCCGCCACGCCCATCGGATGCCCCGTACCCCATCCGGCAATGAGAATCGGCGCCAGGATGGCGTTTAGCACTACCGTGAGCGCCTGCACGGCCATGGTCGGCTTGACGATGCCGGTACCGCGCAGGGCCGAGCCCATCACCACCAGCGCAAATTGCAGCGCGAGACCGGGCGTAAACCAGTACAGATAGGTGACGCCAGCCGCGCGCGTCGCGGCATCGGCGCCGAGCAGACCCATATACGCTTCCGCCAGACCGTAACCACCGGCCAGCGTCAATAGCGCACACGCGATCGACAGCACTACCGATTGGTTGAAAACGTGATTCGCATCCGCCTGATCCTGCCGTCCCACTGCGTGCGAGATCAGCGCGACCGCGCCGACACCGACCATTTGCGTGAGGGCCATGATGATGAACATCACGTTCCCCGCTGAACTCACGCCAGCCACGGCGGCATCGCCCAGCTTGGCCACGAAATACAGATCGACCACGAAGTAGAGCGTCTGCAATAGCATGCCAATGGCAATTGGCAACGCCATCGTGATGACGTGCTTGGGGATGGAGCCTTGCGTGAGGTCTTTCATGGTTACCTACGTTTACTATTCAACATGACGGCCTCATCGGGATTCGCGTCGACCGCAACGGTCACGGTGGCTTGATCGCTGGTGCGGCGTGCGCTGCTCATTTGCGGCGGCTCGCAGTTTTACTTTCGGCGTGCGCCTTGAACGATTGTAATTGCTCGCCCCAAAACGTTTCCACTTCATCCAGCCAGCCACGCAGCGTGGCGAATGTCTCAGGTTGCAATCGATACAGCCTCACGCGTGCATCTTGTTCAACGGCATCGTCGGTGATAACGCCGCTCTGGCGCAATACGCGAAGATGGCGGCTCAACGCAGGTGCACTCATGTCCAGTGCGTCGGCGAGTTCCCCGGCGCGGTGCGGCTGCGTGCGCAACAAGTCAACGACGGCCCGCCGCGTTGGGTCGGAGAGTGCGGACAACGCGCGGTCAATCGCTGCACTACTGGTCGCTGCTGCCGCTGATCTCGTCGTCACGCGCGCGGATCGCGAATGCGCTGGGTGAACCACCAGAAATGCCCTTCAGGATCGACGGCGCCATAACTACTGTCGGCCCAATAATCTTCGCCATAATCGTGCACAGCGGGTTCATCGACAATCTTTGCCCCGGCAGCGCGGGCGCGAGCGCAATGGGCATCGACGTCCTCAACATGGATCATCATCCCCTGTGTGTTTGCACCACCAACCGATAGCGGACTCTTGAATTCCACACCCCATCGCGCCGCTGCTTCGCCAATCCGTTCCTCGCCCACCATGACCAAGCCATCGCCATAGGTCAGCTCACTGTGCTCGATGTGGCCGTTGTCGCCCTCGACCTTCAGCTTCACTTCGAAATCGAAGGCGTCGCACAGCCAGTCGATCTTCTTGCCCGCCTCGCGATAATAGATTCCCGACGAGATGCGCGGCCAGCCTTTGGGGGGATTTTTCATGTTTGGCTCTAATGTTTTGTAGCGGGCGGGCTTATTGGATTTAGGTAACGATCATATTACTCAGCAGTGGTTAATATAGGCAACAGAAGTCTCATGTGATGCGGGTTGGCTCCTTCCCTCCGCAATCGCGGGGGAAGGTTGGGATGGGGGTGTCGTTGCAGCGGGCATCGCCCCCATCCCCCTCCGGCGCAACCCTTGTGGTTGTTCCCCCGTCCCCGGGGGAAGGAGACAGCCTACGACGACCATGCGCGCGGAATGTTGTCGCATTAATTTCCGACTGCTGTGTAATAGTCAATCGCAATGTCAGCTATGTTGCATGCATCGAAACATGGTCGCGGGATGGTTATTCGCAGAGTAGACGCAGGTGTTCCCAGTTAGTAAACTAAAAAAGTGGGCACCAAATATTTTCGTTGCGTGGATAGAAATGGCTTGGAGAATGCACAGTCGGCAGGTTACCTTTCGCTATGCAGACGTTCCACGTTGCGTCGCATTAGCCAAAAGTCGCGCAGTGAAATTGCCCCAACATATCCAAAAACAACTTGACGCAAAACTCAACTCTGTTATGACTGTACATATATATCGCATTCAGACTGAAGCAATTGATTGCAAGCGTTTTTTTTGCACTTCTCCAGGAATGTTCGGGAGAGTCTGTGCTCCCTATATAGTAGATGCCAATGGATACACCGTTTCAGCGTGTAGGTTCAATTTCAAACTCGCATGTCGGCAGAGCCTTTGAGCGCGAGGCGAAGGAATGCTTTGCACGTCAAGACGTTCATCTCCAAAGCTGTCATGCCGTTCCGGTCGGTATTGGCGCAAAGAAAAAATTGCACGCCTTTGATCTTGGTTGCTCGGACCAAAAAGTTCTCGTTGAGTGCAAGTCCCACCGTTGGACCGCCGGACACAACATACCAAGCGCCAAACTGACCGTCTGGAACGAGGCTATGTACTACTTCCACACAGCGCCGCAAGGCTACAGAAAGATCCTGTTTGTTCTCAGAGACCTTCGCCGCGGGACCGGCGAGAGTCTTTGTTCGTACTACATGCGCACGTACGTAACCGTTAACCCCACGGCGTCATAGTCGCCGGATCATAGTCCCGTCACACTGCCCTCCTGATCAACAACACGGAGAGGCAAATGAGCAAACGAGCATCAGAGTCAGTTGGCGCGCAGCGGGAAACGGCATGGCGGAA
>JBBQFL010000009.1:0-108929 GCA_038321965.1 Burkholderiales bacterium
TGTATGGCCGGATTCCCTTTGGCCAAAATTCACTACCAGGCGCGTATTCGGACACCATCACCGTAACAGTTACCTATTGATTCGGCCTGAGGGAATACACGAATGCATACCCAGCCAGCGCGCGCCCAACGATATTCGGTCGCGCGAAATGCGCTACTGAAGTGCGTCGCCGCCATCGCCTTGACCGGCAGTCCTGCCGCAAACGCGGGATCGATTTCCGTAGCGCCACTGAGGCTCATCTATACCGGTGGAATGGTCATCGCCGCCATTACCGTCGAGAACAGCGGGAGCGAAGAGTCGCTGGTACAGACCGAAACTTTCGCCTGGACCCAACCCAATGGCGAGCATAAACTCGACCCCACGGACGATGTTGTGGCCGTACCGCCAGTATTTCGGCTGGCACCTGGCGCGACGCAACTGGTGAGAGTCGGCCTGACGCGCGCATTTACCGAAGCTGACGAGCAGACTTTTCGGTTAACAGTCACCGAAGTACCGACGGCGGTCAAGCCCGGCACCGTCGCGGTGGCGGTACGTCACAGTCTGCCGATTTTTGTGCGGCCCGCTTCGCCCGCTCCTTCAAAGCTGGCAGTGAAACGCGGCGCAGAAAATACCCTAGCCATCGCCAACAACGGTGGTCAGCACATACACATTCATGGCTGGCGCCTGCGCGACAGTACCGGCGCCGTCGTGGCCGAAAATTCCGGTCCCGGCTATTTGCTCGCCGGCGCGCACCGGGCGCTCGTCATCGCCGGTGCGCGCGCCGCGGGGCCAGTAATATTCGAAGCCGATAGCGACGCGGGTACGGCCAAGATCGCCGTGGCTGAGTAATGCGCATGGGTCTTTTGCTGCTTTTGCTGATGGCAGGAGCGGCGCTGGCCAAGCCGGACAGGGTCGTCATTGTCGACGTACTCGTCAATGATGTCGCACGTAAAGCCAGCATGGTGGTGGTTACCGGCGATGGCGCAATACTCGTGCGCCGGGACGATGTCGCGGACTGGAATCTGGAGATTCGCGATGCACCCGTCGAGCTTGTACGCGCCATCGCACACATCCGCCTGAGCGCATTGCCCGGCGTTCGCGCCAGCCTCGATACAACGACGCTACGCGTAGATGCTACGGAGGCCGCATTCGAGGGCACGCGCATCAATCTGCAAAAAGCATCGGTTCCCGTGCTTGATGCAGGTACCGGCGCTTATATGAATTACGACTTATCCTATTTTATCGGTCGCGGTCAGCCGGCCTCGACTGCCGTCGCATTGGAAGGCGTCTACTACCATGACTCGTTCTCCGTCGTGAACGACGGTGTCGTTTCCAACTCCACGCTGGGACGCCGGTTCATCCGCTATGAATCCAGCATGCGCTGGGATTTTCCGGAGCGTATTCAGTCGCTGGTGGCGGGCGATGCGATCAGCCGCTCGGGCACGTTGGCGCGCGCCTTCCGTTTCGGCGGCATCAGCTACGGCAGCAACTTCGCGACACGCCCCGATATGGTGACCTTTGCGCTACCGGCATTGCCGGGCGAATCGCGCATCCCGACTGCGGCCGAGTTGCTCATCAACGGCCAGACGCATTCGCGATTCGAACTAAACCCAGGCCCTTTCGAAATCAGCAACGTGCCGGCCATCAACGGCGCAGGTGAAATTCAGTTGGTCACGCGCGACCCGCTAGGCCGGCAGCAAATTCTGGTCGTTCCCTATTACGTGACGCCGACCCTGCTCAGCCCGGGCCTCACCGACGCCGGGTTCGAGATCGGCAAAGTGCGCGAGGACTTTGGTCTCGCTAGTTTTCACTATGGCCGCGGCTTTGCCAGAGGGATATTGCGCAGAGGCATGACACCCCAGCTGACCATTGAGGGCTTAGCAGAAACGACCGGCAGACAGCATGTCGTGGGCACCGGTTTGACGACAGCGGTCGGCACCTCGGCAGTGGTAAGCGCATCGATTGCGCGCAGCCAAGGTGAAGGCAATGACAGCGCCGGCACCAGCGTTTGGGCCTCGCTGGAACGCGTATCCCGTGTTTTCTCGTTTGGGCTGCGCGGTCAGGTCGCGTCACGTCAATTCACCCAGCTTGGCGAGCTTGCTGGCCTGCGCTACCGCCTCAACACCAACGCGAGCATACCTTTGGGTTGGTTTGGCACTGTGAGCGCGGTTCACGCGGCAGAAGCGCGTTACAACCGCGGTCGCGTTGCGACTACCGCGCTTAGCTACCAGCGGCAGCTCGCCAAAGCGCTCACCCTGCTGACGAATTTCAGTACCACCCGGACGGCAGATGGAACGCAAAACTTTGCCGGGCTCGCACTGGTGATGCCGCTGGACGCCCTCACCAGTGCTTCGCTTGCGTCCACCCGGCAGCGCGGAAACAGTGAACACGTACTTGACGTACGCCGCAACCTGCCCTCAGACGAGGGCTGGGCTACGCGGGCGCGCGTGACCGCCAACGATGCAATTGGCCAGCGTGTGGACGCTGGTACGACCTGGCAAAACGCCACCGGGCAGTGGTCGGCCGATGCCAGCCACGCAAGGAGCGGACAGAGCGTACGCCTGGGCACCAACGGCAGCTTCGTGCTGGCCGGTGGCGCAATCAAGGCGGTGCGACAACTTGGCGATGCATTCGCGATCGTTTCGGTGCCGGGCTATCCGGGTATCGATGTGTTTCACGAAAATCAACGCGTCGCCCGGACCGATGCCGCGGGATTTGCCGTCATTCCGCGATTGCGGGCCTATGAATCGAATTCCGTGAGCCTGGATACCCTCAAGCTCTCGTTGGCCACTGAGCTTAGTACGCCGCGTCGGCAAGTCACGCCCGCACGGCGTGCAGGTGTATTGCTGACCTTCAAGGCCAAAACCACGCGCGGTGCACTGGTGCGTATCGTCAAAGAAAACGGCGATATCGTGCCTGCCGGCGCACTGCTGCGCATTCGCGACGAATTTTTCCCCATCGCCACAAACGGCGAGGCTTGGGTGACGGGGCTTGATGTCGAAACCGATGCGCTGGTGGAATGGGGCGCTCAACGTTGCACCGTACGTATCCCGGTTCCTGACGCCACAAAGGTGCGTCCGCGCATTGGGCCGCTGACCTGCAAAGGAGCTACCGCATGAAATATCAGATGATAACGGCGTTGTCGATCATGCTATTGGCGGCACCGGCGCACGGTGCAAGCTGCAACGTCGCCACGACCGGTATTTTCTTCGGCAGCTACATCCCCAATCAAGCATCGCCGCTAGATTCTGTCGGCACCATCGTCGTCGATTGCGCCAAAGCCGCGCTCGACAGTCTGCCGATGACCGTAAACTATTCACTCCACATCAGCAGTGGCAGCGGCGGCGGCTATACGCCGCGCACCATGAGCAGCGGTACTCATGCACTCAATTACAACCTCTATCGCGACGCCTTGCGCAGTAGCGTGCTGGGCGACGGCTCCAGCGGCACGTCGAGCATTACTGGTACTTTGCGATTGCTGTCGCCGCTAGGTGCCGCAACGGGGTCGCATAGCTTTTATGGCCGCATCTTCGCCGGACAGAATTTATATCCGGGCGCGTATGCCGACGCGCTCGTCGTGACCATCAACTACTGACCGGAAAATAGTCAAAGGCTCTCCAGTGGTCGGGACCCAAAGCAACCAAAAGCCGAAACACAAGCTGTGGTGAGCCGGCTCCCCTCACTTGTCCATTGCGCTACGCACCTGCCGATAGCGCTCGTCGATGCCAGCCAGATTCGCCCGATCATCATCAAGCGGGTGACCCACGCAATGCAGACGATGCCGGGACAACCTGGAGAAATCACCATCCGGCTGGAGGCCGTGAAATTGGATGCCGTCCTGTTGGAAGCGCACCCCGCTCTGCGCAACATAGGTGCGCAGTACGCTAGTTGTTGAAGTGCGCGTGGGCCCGGTAGTGTCGACATAAGTTGCCACCACCCCCCCTACCGATAACCGATGAATCGCGCATTGCGTCCGCACTTGCATGTTGGGAATGTACTGCGAGTGTACAAAGTGCCAAAGCCGTTAGCAGCGTACAACAAGCCGCATTCGGATTCGTACGCCGGAGACCGGTTTTCGATTTCATGGATTTTCGTCCAGACTCAGTGGTCAGGGGCTAAAGCGTCGCGTCACCTGTACGCTCGAAACTTCGGTTCGGCTATATTCAGTAATTGCGAGGCAGCATCGATGATCGCTGCGGCTGGTTTGGTACCTGCGATGGGTGAATATCGTGAATGTTGTCCTCGCGACGCGCCTTGCGCGATACCGTCTCAAACGCACTGTTGAATACATCGTCGGCGAGTCCCAAGCCACGAACCCGCTGCACCTCGCCAGAAGACAGACTGTCGCGCAATGCCTCCAAGCCCATGTTGCGCGTGGTGCCAGTTTCGAAATGTTTGAATACACACGTACCCAGAATGGTGGTAACCCAATTCAAGCGCCAGCGCCTGTTGCCCGCCGTGTCACGTGTTTCGATCCAGTCACCGCAAGCCAGGCCAAGCGTTGCAAGTGCCGCACTCGGCGACGCGACGTCGGACCGCGTCGCCAGTGCAGCCATTGGGGCGGCGAATCGCTCACCACCGATTTCCTGCGCGCGATTGGCATCGATCAGTTCGTGCACAATTTGCAATGCGGCAAAGAAGCATTCAGCACGCGAATCTTCAGCGCCGGCGATTTCCGCACCCTTTAACAGCGACGAAATAGCTTGGGGCAATGTTTCCGCAAGATGCTGCCGCTGCATTTTCGGCGTCGACTCCCGCATGCTCTTCAGGATGTTATCGAGTGTCGCCAAGCCCAGTTTCCACGGATCTCCACGCTGCCCGCCCTTCAGGTAGCCGTGAATCAGCACGTCGCGCCAGGCGGTCAGGATGAAAGCGCCAATTGCCGTCGGGAGTTTGAGATTCTGTAAGCGTATCGCAATTTCGCGGTCGGCCTGGCCCCCCGCAAACTCGGCCGCCTCTGCGCGTTCGAGCGCACGCAAAACGTCGTCACTCAGGAGTGCGGCTTCTTCATGATGATAGAACAGGCTATCTAGCCGATCAAACGCCAGCCTGAACGCGTCTGGGACTTCGTTGTGAATCATGACCAAGCCATCAACGATATTGGCCACCGAGCGTAGCGTCGAATCGTCTTCGTCACCCATGCCGACGGTAATGGTGAGACCGAACTCGGCGATCAAGTCCAGCAGCATACGCACTGGATGGTGCACTTGCGTGAGCAATGAGCGATCCTTGAGTGCCAGTTCCAACACCGGTAGCTGCAAGCGGCGGACGATTTCGCGCAATTGACCGGGCATGCGTGCGTCGACGAGCAGGCGGTCGAACATCACGGTGATGATGTCGCTGACCACCTGTTCATCGCGCGTGAGTTTCTGTTGCAGCCTAGCCAGTTCATTTCAGGCTTTCGAGTGCGCGGCGACCACCTGTTCATCGCGCGTGAGTTTCTGTTGCAGCGCCAAGCGTGCATCGTGCATCTGGCCGCTCACCGCCGGTGTTGTTTGACCGCCGGGTTCCTGGGCAGTTGCGCTGAGTGCCGGCATCTTGATTTCCGACTTTGTCAGAATCTTGGTCAGCGCCAAGGTCAATTCCCGGTTCAGCTTTGCCGCACCTGCAGCCTCTTCCTGCGCGATTGGCAGCTGCCGTTCGCTCGTGACGACCGGCCGACCGAAGTATTCGGCGCTATCAACGTCGATACCGCGTGCGGTGAATGAAGTGTTGGCTGCGGTATAGACCGCCGGAACGATTTCCAGAAGTACCGGGCCGAATGTCCGGAAAATGACCAGTCGCACGGCCGCATCGGTTTCGAACGAGCCGATCGCCTCCATCAAAGCTTGTGCAAATACCTGGGGAGAGACCGGGTTTTGGTTGTCTTTCGGATAATCGATACCGGTCACAATCGCGATGCGGGTGGTGAGTCCCCAAAGTTCGAATTCGCTCTGCTCCTTTAGGCGCCGGCTACAGTGATTGACCGCAATTTCCTCATTCAAGCGCTCATCGGAAAGCAGCGTCATGCCGGCAAGCGACATGCGCGCTTTGCGACCGCCGGCATCGATCATGCAAAACAGCCGTTCATCGAAAATCCGGCGAAGCACAGCCGACACTTGCGATTGCAGGTCCCGGCGGCGCGCATAGAGCAATTGTGCGGCCCGTTCAAAGCGTTTTTTTCCGGTGGCGTTATTGCACGCCTCGGCTTCAAATTCCATGCATTCGCTGATATCGGGAATCGTGTCGAAAATGCGGCGTGCGAAGTCTTCAGCAAGTTGTGTCCTGACACCCTCTATCAAGGTGGGGTCTAAAACCGAAAGCGACGTTGTGTGCATGGCGATTCCTTCATAGTCAATGATGCAATTTCAACCGGAATTCAGGTGTGGCCCGATTCGGACTACTCACGCGCTAGGTGATGGGAATCGGGGGTCAGCCGGTGAGTCCAAGTTACGCTTCGCACCGGCAATCGCTATCAGGCGATTCCCGAGATCGACCTTCGTTATTGCCGGGATAACACCTACTTTGCCGCGCTCAATGCAGCCCGTCAGGAATACCAACGTAACGGCAACAGCCACTAAGGTTTTTGGCAGCCGACGTTTCGTAAATACCCGACAGGGCGTGCAAGCCACTTACACAACAATACGGATACGCGCAAAAGAATCCGATTTCGAGATCCGGCAACACTGAAAAAAGCGAACCCCAGAATTGGCGGGCGTTTCCAGGCATTTATGCTCGGAAAAGCCCGCCAAATAAAGGGTTTGGCACTGACCACGGGAACGCGAATCCTCCCGCAATCGGCGCGATCCCATCAATATTCGCACAAGGGCCGTTTAGGAATTCGTCAGGCAATTGAAACCGACAATGAAACCAACGCAACGCGAAACAACGGTGTCACCAGGAGCGCCCCCACCAGCCTCCACGACGCGTCCAGTGTTTCTGGCGGCCGCTGGTCTCATCCTTATTTCTGGCGTGCTGGTGGCAATGGCGTTGTTTCACCTTCGAGGCGAGGCGATTCAATCGGGCGAACGCCTGACGGCATCATTTGCTCACGTCATTGAGGAGCAGACGGAACGTAGTATTCAGCTCATCGATGAGCGATTGCAGGCAGCCGTGACCGGCCTTGGGCAACTCGACGCAACAGGCCAATTGAGTGAACAAACATCCCGCACGCTGCTGAAGAAGCAACTCAAAGACCTTCCGTTTGTGCGCGCATTTTGGGTTGTGAACGCCGAGGGACGTTCCAAATTCGACTCGGACACAGGCAACAGCGGGTTGAATTATGCCGACCGTGACTATTTCCAGATTTACCTCACCCAGCCGCAGACGGCGTTTTATGTCGGACGCCCGGTTCGCAGCCGCACTACTGGAACCTGGCTGATCAGCATGGCACGGCCCCTGCATACGGCTGGTGGCAAATTTGCTGGCGTGGTTGTCGCGGCGCTGGAGCCAAGTTTCTTCCAGTCCTTCTGGCAACAAGCCGACCTTGGTGTCGGCAGCGCGATCGCACTCTGGCGGCGCGACGGCTTGCTGATGATACGTAGCCCGACTAACGATACGGGAATGGGAGACGTTTTCGCAGCCTATCCTCTGTTTCGAAAGTGGTTGCCTGGAAGCCCAGTCGGCGTGTTTCAGGACATAAGCCCCTTTGAAGGCGATTTGCGCAGTTTCGCCTATCGCACGCTGTCGACACAGCCAGACCTCGTCGTGGTCGTGAGCCAATCGCTTGCGCTGATGCTGAAACCGTGGCGAGAATTTGCCACGTTGGCGCTTAGTATCTGGGTCATCGCAGCATGGATGCTCATCGGCCTTTGCGTGTTCGTGAACCGTCTGTGGAAGCAAAGGGCGCGCGTCGAAACGATCGGTCGGGAAGTGGCGCAGCGTCTAGCACTCGCGACCGATGTCGCGTCGATGGGCGTCTGGGACTGGGACGTCAATGCGGATTCGTTTTTCGCTACGCCCTCATGCTTCACGATGTTGGGTGACGATCCAGAAGATGGCATTCGCGACCGCGAGGAATGGCTTGATCGCGTTCACCCTGAAGACCGGCATCTCGTGGATGAAACGATACGGGCTGTGTTGGCAGGCTCATACAGTGAATACAAATACGAAGTGCGTATGCAGCACGCCGACGGATCGTTCCGCTGGGTCGGCATGGCCGGTCGCGTGCTCGAGCACAATGAAGACCGCACGGCAAGCCGCATTCTGGGAATACGGATGGACGTTACCGAACGCAAGCACGCGGAAGCGGCACTACAGGAAAGCGAGGGGCGATACCGCGCACTGGTTGAGTCAGCGCCCGAGCCTATCCTCGTCCATCGCGACGGCGACATAATTTTTGTCAATCCCGCCACCACCAAGTTGCTCGCCGCAAAGTCGGCGCAGGAAGTGGTTGGCCGAAGCATGCTCGACCTGGTTCATCCGGGCTCGCGGCACATCATACTGACGCGGCTGAAAAGCCTTGCGGCTGGCGACACCGAAAACACACTCTGGGAACTCAAGTTTGTAAGGCTCGATGGAAAGACAATCGATGTAGAACTTCGCGGCACGATAATCACCTTTGCGGGTGTGCCAGCGGTTCAAATTTCCATTCGTGACATCACCGCAGCCAAGGAAGCAGAAGACGCGTTACGCATGAGCGAGGTTGCGCTGACCGAGGCGCAACGCGTGGCGCAGATCGGTAGCTGGAGCTGGCACGGTCCCGCCGACACCTCCGAATGGTCCGATGAGCTATTTAAAATCTTTGACATGGAGCTGTCCTCGGCCACGCTGAACTTGGAAAATCAAATGCAGCTATTTACCCCGGAAAGTGCCGCGCTCCTAGGTGCTGCTGCACAAAAAGCCATGCAGACCGGGGAGCCGTACGACCTCGAACTGGAACGTAGAGCCGATGATGGTCAACGGCACTGGGTCAGCATCAGAGGCGAAGTGCGGCGCTCGGCGCGGGGCCGCATTTTCGGGCTACGCGGCACCGCCCAAAACATCACCGACCGGAAGCTCGCCGAAGTGACACGAGTGTCGCTTGAGGCACAGCTGCGCGAATCGCAAAAGATGCAGGCCATCGGCACGTTGGCCGGCGGCATCGCGCACGATTTCAACAATATCCTAGCCACCATCCTCGGCAATACCGCACTTGCGCGTGCGGATCTGCACGGCAATGCACCGGCACTGCAGAGCCTGGACGAAATCAGCAAGGCCGGCGCGCGGGCACGCGACCTGGTTCAGCAAATTCTCTCGTTCAGCCGCCGCGAGCCGATGCAGCGAAAGCTGACGGCGCTTGCGCCGGTGGTGGGCGAATCTGTACGCTTGCTGCGTGCAACCCTGCCTCCGCGCATTGCGCTCGATGTTCACTTCGCCGCCGACACGCCACCGGTGCTGGCCGATGCCAACCAGATTCAGCAGATCGTGCTCAATCTCGTCACCAATTCGCTGCAGGCGATGCGCGGCATGTCGGGACACATCTCCATCCGCCTTGGCACGGCGGTGTTGGATGAAGCGTCGACGGCGATGCATCCGAGTCTGCTCATCATGGGTGCCACGCTCGGCAGTCGTCTGGTGCAGCTGGAGGTCAGCGACGACGGCCCCGGCATGGATGCGACGACCGTCGCGAGGATCTTTGAGCCGTTCTTTACCACCAAGCCAGTCGATGAAGGCACGGGCCTTGGACTGTCAGTGGTGCACGGCATCGTGCATGCGCACGACGGTGCGATTTTGGTCGCTAGCCAGCCCGGCGAAGGTGCGACCTTCACCATTTATTTTCCGGTCACCGAAACGCCCGCAGTCTCTCAAGATTTGCCTCACAACGCAGAGCCACACAACGCCGTGGCGGCAACGCCAGCGCACGGCAGCCAACACATCCTCTACATCGATGACGACGAAGCGCTAGTCTTTCTGGTCCAGCGCACGCTCGAGCGACGCGGCTACCGTGTCAGCGGCTACACGGACCAGCGTGAAGCACTTGCCACGCTGCGGTCGGACGCTGCCGCATTCGATCTCGTCGTCACCGACTACAACATGCCCGGCATGTCCGGCCTCGATGTTGCGCGCGCGGTACGCGCGATTCGCGCGGATCTGCCGCTTGCCGTGGCCTCGGGTTTCATCGACGAGAAATTGCTCGCCGAAGCCGAAGGTGCCGGTGTTCGGGAACTGATCTTTAAAGCTAACGCTGTCGAAGATTTATGTGACGCGTTTGTGCGGGTGATGCACAAGGTCTGCATGGACGGCATGCCCGAGGAACCGGTTGCGGTAATCGGATGATGGCTTGTATTTTCGCTGCGGGAAAGTCGAAAACATCGATAAAACACCCGCATTGGCGAGCCTTTCGAGGCAGAAATGCCCTGCAATCTGCGCCAGTGCTGGATGCGTAGTAAGAATAGCTTCCATGGACTCGAACGTTGAATAACAATTTACTCAGTGGTCGCTAATATGGGTGACGTAGATCTTATGCGATGCCGGTTTGCACCTTCCCCCGTCGCCGGGGGAAGGTGCCAGCCTGCGGCGTCATGTACGAATGTGACCCTGTCAATAGTTTCCGACTGCTGAGTAATATAGCCTTACCCCGCCGGGGAAAGGTTCAGGATGAGATAGCGGCATGGCAGACGCAATGAAATCGGGCATCACCCTCAACGCACTATTGCAGCGGTTGATTTTGCTGTGCGTGTTGCCGCTGGTGCTCCTCGCGATCATTCTGGCATGGAGCCGGATGATGGATTTGCGGGAACAATCGCACCAAGGCGCAGCACGCGTCGCCCGCAACTTCGCTAGAGCGTTGGACGATAACCTCGCTTCCCGGATTTCCGGGCTGGAGATTCTTGCCGCTTCGGCGTTCGCCGACGACCCGCCGCAACTGGCTTCGCTTTACCAGCAGGCCCTTGCTTTTCGCAATCACTTCGGTGGCGAGGTCATCTTCGCTGACCGGTCCATGCAGATGCTCTTTCATACCCGCACGACGCTCGGCGCGATACTGCCGAAACTGCCACTTCCTGCCGGCAACGCAGCGGCGCCGAATGCACTATCGAGCGGCAAGCCGGCCATCGGCGACAGGTTCGTGGGGCCGATTGCGCGTGAGCCGCTGGTCGCCATCGCCCTGCCGGTCACGCGCAGCGGAAACGCGCATGCGCTGCTCCTCAACCTCATTGAAACGGCACGCTTGCAGCGTCGGCTCGATGAACTTGACCTGCCTGCGGAGTGGGCAATGACCATACTCGACAGCAGTAACAACATACTCGCACGTCGCGGAACGCTGCAGGCCGCCGCCCAAGCCGACACGGTCGACGCGCCTGAGCGTATCGCGATTAAATCCACGCAATCGCGTTGGTCAGTGGTGCTGGAGATTCCCCGGGCCATCTATCTCGCGCCGATGATCGACGCGGGCATCACGATACTCGCGCTGATTCTGGCCACCACATTGATCAGCATCCTCGCTGGGAGGCGAGCGGGACGGCAGCTATCGCGTGCTGTGGCGACCCTGACAGCGACGACTTCGCTGCCTGCGAGCCAGGGCCAGCCCATTGCGGAAAGAGAGCGGATTCGGCAAACACTTGCTGAGTCGCGGGCGTTTCGCGCGTCATCGGAAGCGGCACTACGTGAAAGCGAGGCGCGCTATCGCAAGTTGTTCGAGAGCAATCCGCAGCCGATGTGGACTTTTGATTTGGACACGCTGGCGTTCCTTTCGGTCAACGACGCCGCCATTGCGCAGTACGGCTATAGCCGAGAAGAGTTTCTTTCGATGACGATTAGCGACATTCGTCAACGGGAAGACCTGCGACTTCTGGACGAAGATTTGACGCGTTCGAGGCCGGGCCTGGGCGAGTCGAGACTCTGGTGCCAGCGCCGCAAGGACGGCAGCGAATTCACCGTGGAAATTGCCGCGCATTCACTGCAGTTCGGTGATCGATCGGCGAGATTGGTCCTTGCCCACGACGTGACCGCACGCGTGCGCGCTGAAGCAAAACTGCGTCTCAGCGAGGAAAACCTGTCGATCACCCTGCAGTCAATCGGGGACGCCGTGATCGCCACCGATACGCTTGGCATGATCACCCGCATGAATGGCACCGCCGAGCGACTCACCGGCTGGAAGCAGTCCAGCGCCATCGGGCGCCCCATGCGCGACGTGTTCCAAATCGTAAACGCACTCACGCGTGAACCATTGACCGATCCCGTGCAGTTGGTAATGGAACAAGGCGAGGTTGTGGAAGTCTCGAATAACGTGACGCTCCTCTCACAAGACGGCCACGAATATCAGGTCTCCGACAGTGCCGCACCGATTCGCAATCCAGACGGCAACATTGTCGGCGTGGTGCTGGTGTTCAGCGATGTCACTGAAACCTACAAGGTGAGGCAGGCACTCGCGCAAACAGTGGCGGTATTGGAACGAGTCAGTGAGATCGCCAAGGTGGGCGGGTGGGAGCTGGATCTGCGAACCATGACGCTTTTCTGGTCGATGGAAACCTGCCGCATCCACGAGGCTGATTCGCTGGTAGCGCCGTCGCTTGAAAAAGGAATGGAATTATTTGTGCCGGATGCTCGCCCCGTCATTCGAGCGGCCATGGATGCGGCGATTAAAGATGGCACGCCCTACGATCTGGAGTTACAAAAATTCACCTTGAAGGGCCGGACGATCTGGATCCGCACACAATGTATCGCCGTCAAGGAAGGCGGCAAAGTTGTAAAACTGCTGGGCGCGCTCCATGACGTCACCTTGCGCAAAAAAGCCGAAGAAGCCGTACGCAAGAGCAAGGCTTTCACAAACGCCATTCTCGACTCGATGGCGGCCCAGATCGCGGTGCTCGATAAAAGCGGCACCATTATCGCGGTGAACGAACCGTGGCGGCGCTTCGCCGCCGAAAATAGCCCGGTGAATGGCGGCGCGGCGCGGCGCACCGGTGTTGGCGTGAATTACCTTGCGGTATGCGGGGCAAGCAGCGGCGCGCCAGCGGATGAGTTGTCCATCCATGCCCGCGATGGTATCCAGGCGGTGCTCGATGGCAGACTGCCGCATTTCGCCATGGAATACCCGTGCCACTCGCCCAAACAACAGCGCTGGTTCGTCCTCAACGCGACCGCGCTCGATAGCGGCGATGGCGGGGTGGTCGTTGCACACAACAATATCACCGAACGCAAGGAAGCCGAAGCCGCGCGCATGGCGATCGTCAATTCGTCGATGGACGCCATCATTACGGTGGATGAAGACGAGCGTATTCTGGTTTTCAATGCCGCAGCCGAGCGACTCTTCAACCTTTCTGCCGAGGCTGCCATCGGCCAATCGATGGACCGATTCATCCCGTCCCGCTTCCGCGCTGGTCACCACGGCCATATTCGGGCGTTCATGGCCGGCGGCACCGAGGCGCGGAAGATGGGGCAGTTTTCGCGACTTAGCGCACTGCGGCAAGACGGCGAGGAATTTCCGATTGAAGCGTCGGTTTCGCATGTTCTCGTCGATGGCAAGCACTTTCTGACGGTGACGCTGCGCGATGTCAGCGAACGCGAAGCCGCGGAGGCCCTTCGTGACTCGCTAGAAGAACAACTTCGCGAAATGCAGAAGATGCAGGCGATCGGCACGCTTGCCGGTGGTATTGCCCACGATTTCAACAACATTCTGGCCACGATACTGGGCAACGTTGATCTAGCGCACGAAGAATTGGGTAACAATGCCCGGGTGGGAGAGAGCCTTCTGGAGATACGCAAGGCTGGTGGACGGGCGCGCGACCTGGTCCAGCAGATCCTCTCATTCAGCCGTCGCCAAGCGACAGAGTTTGCGCCGACGGCACTTGGCTCGGTCGTCGAGGAGTCCGTTCGCTTGATGCGTGCATCGTTACCGGCGCGGGTGAAAATAGAGGTCCAATGCGCCGCCGGTGTTCCGCTCGTGCTAGCTGACGCAACCCAGATCGAGCAGGTGCTGATCAACCTGGGCACCAATGCCGCGCAGGCGATGCGTAATAGTCCCGGACACATCCGCATCAAACTTGATACGGTGACGCACGATGCTGTGCTGGCCGATGAGCCTCAGGCGCTACTGGACATGCGTAAGCTGCACGCCACACCCTCCGGCCGCATCGTACGACTCACCGTGAACGACGACGGTCCGGGCATGGATGTGGCGACCCGCAAGCGGATTTTTGAACCGTTCTTCACCACCAAGCCCGTCGGCGAAGGGACCGGCCTGGGTCTGTCAGTGGTGCATGGCATCGTGCAGGCGCATCGCGGTGCGATCGTAGTCGAGAGCGAAACGGGCAAGGGCGCAACCTTCACACTCTATCTGCCACTTGCTCAGGTGCAGGCCACCCTGCCCCCGCCCGATGCAATCGCTGCCGCGCCGACGAATTGTGCGACCGGCGGCCAGCACATCCTCTACATCGATGACGATGAAGCACTGGTGTTCCTGGTCAAGCGCCTGCTGGAGCGGCGGGGTTGCCGCATCCGCGGCTACACCAACCAGCAGGAAGCGCTCAATGCACTTCGCGCCGACCCTGCCGCATTCGACCTGGTCGTGACCGACTACAACATGCCGGGCATGTCGGGGCTGGACGTGGCGCGTGAAGTAAGAACGATCCGTGCGGACCTGCCGGTCGCAATCGCGTCGGGTTTTATCGATGAGACTCTTCGCGCACAAGCCAACGCCGCGGGTGTGCGCGAACTAATCTTCAAGGCCAGCGCGGTCGAAGACTTGTGTGACGCGTTTGTGCGAATGGCGCTTACGGTTGCATCTGAAACGAGGTCGCCCTGATGCGGATCAACTTCCAGAGCCGCTATACTGGCAAACCCATCGCGATACTTCTTCCCGCTACATGGCAGCCCGTATCGGGTGGTCGGATTCAGCGCTGTGCGTCCGGCATCCTTGGAGCGGCAATGCACATTTTTCAACACTGGCGGCAATTTTCGGCGACGCTGTGTTTGGTGCTTGTGTCCGGTCTGCTTTTTGGCGCAACAAGTAACCTATTCGCGCAGCCACCGGGCATGGTCCCACGGCCAAAGTCCATCACAGTCGTCATGGACGACAATTACCCGCCATACGTTTTCCGCGACTCGTCCGGTCAAATTCAGGGGATTCTCAAGGACACTTGGGCACTCTGGGAAACGCGCACCGGAATAGCCGTCGACCTACAGGCCATGGACTGGGCGAAGGCGCAACAGACGATGCGGGCCGGCAAGGCTGATGTCATCGACACTATTTTCATCACAGAGCCACGCAAACTGCTCTATGAATTCACTGCACCGTATGCCAAGCTCGATGTACCGATCTTCTTTGACCAAAGCATCAGCGGGATCGTCGATGCTGCTTCTCTCAAAGGCTTCAGCGTCGGCGTCAAGAATGGCGATGCTTGTATAGATGTGTTGCGACAACACGGCGTAGAGAGCCTGACGCGTTACAACAGTTACTCAGCGGCGATCGCGGCGGCAGGTGCTGGCGATGTGCGTGTCTTCTGCATGGACCAACCGCCGGCTGTTTTTCTCCTCAACCAGCTTGGTATCGAGAAGGAGTTTCGCAAATCAGTGCCGTTGTTCATCGGTGAATTGCACCGTGCGGTGCGAAAAGGCAATACCGCGCTGCGGAGAGTGGTCGAAGACGGGTTCGCGCGCATTACTGCGGCGGAACGTGAAGAAATCGAGCGAAGATGGCTCGGGTCGGCCGTAGAAGGATCGAATATTTTTTACTACGCGCGCAATACTGCCTACGCGTTGCTCGGCGTCGTGTTTGTTGCGATGGTGCTGGCGATGTGGAACGGGTCGCTGCGCCGCCGCGTCATTGCAAAAACTACCGAACTCTCTAACTCGCTCGCAGCACTCGACACAGCAAAGCGGACGAGTGAACAGACCTTGGCGCAACTCAGTGCCATGGTAACCGCCATCCCTGACCTGCTATTCGAAATGGGCCTGGACGGAAGGTTTCACGCCTGCCATTCCGCCAGCGCCGAACTGCTGGCCGTACCTGCCAATACTCTCATCGGGAAAACCGTCTCGGAGATGCTCCCTGCCGAGGCCGCAGCGTGCACACTTTCAGCACTGCTTCAGGCCAATGAAACGGGCGTATCACGCGGCAAGCAAATAAGATTGTCCGTCCCGGATGGCATTCGCTGGTTTGAACTGTCAGTTGCGCGCATGCCCGTCGAACCCGGGGCGGAGCGCCGTTTTATTGTCCTTTCACGTGAAATCACCGAGCGCAGGTGGGCCGAGGCCGCAAATGCATCACTAGAGGCGCAATTGCGCGAATCGCAGAAGATGGAGGCGATCGGCACGCTTGCAGGCGGCATCGCGCACGATTTCAACAATATTCTCGCCACTATTCTGGGTAACACCGCACTAGCACGCCAGGACCTGGTCAACAATCCCCGGGCACTCGAAAGTCTGGACGAGATTCAGAAGGCCGGCGCGCGCGCGCGCGACCTGGTGCAACAGATATTGTCGTTCAGCCGCCGCCAGCCGACCGAGCTCAAGGTGACCGCATTGTGTCCGGTCGTCGAAGAGACAGCGCGGTTGCTGCGCGCCACGACGCCGGCACGCATGATCCTTAACATTGACTGCGACCGCGACGTGCCACCGGTACTCGCCGACGTCACCCAGATACAACAGGTCGTGATTAACCTGGTCAGCAATGCGGTGCAGGCGATGCGCGGGGGCATTGGCCGCATTGATATCCGGGTAGACACGGTGATGCTTGATGCGGCATTGGTGCAATCCCAACCCGCATTGCGCGCATTGCATGCCAAGCGCCCGGGCCATACGGTTCGGCTCACTGTGACAGACGACGGACCGGGCATGGACGCGGCCTCACTCAAACGGATTTTTGAACCGTTCTTCACCACCAAACCCGTCGGCGAAGGCACCGGACTGGGTCTGTCAGTGGTGCATGGCATCGTGCAGGCGCATGAGGGCACCATTGTGGTCGAGAGCGAACCAGGCAAGGGTGCGGCCTTCACGCTCTACCTGCCGCCTGCCCTGGTGCAGGCTGCCTTGCAGCCGCCCGATGTAATCACGGCTCAGGCGCAGGCTACCCTGCCGCCACCCGATGCAATCACTGCGGCACCGGCAACCGGCGCGACCAGCGGCCAGCACATCCTCTACATCGATGATGATGAAGCACTGGTGTTCCTGGTCAAGCGCCTGCTGGAGCGGCGCGGCTTTCGCGTAAGTGGCTACTCAGATCAGCAGCAGGCGCTTGACGCACTTCGCGCCGATCCCACCGCAGTCGATCTAGTCGTGACCGACTACAACATGCCGGGCATGTCTGGGCTCGACGTGGCGCGTGAAGTAAAAACGATTCGGCCCAACTTGCCGTTGGCTGTCGCTTCAGGTTTCATCGACGCGACATTGCTCGCTCAGGCTGGCGAGGTCGGCGTGCTGGAGGTGATCAGCAAGGCAAACGCTGTGGAAGATTTATGCGACGCCTTTGTAAGACTGGCGCGGCGAATTGTGCCGGCGTGAATGGTCACGCAACGGCAAATGAATGCGCCTGTTTTTTCGAGCAACACCAAAAATCTGTTGTTCGGCTGTGCAGACCGATACGAAAGCAGATTTCTCACCCGATGAGGCCGAGTTCGAAATGACAGGGGTTGAAATTAAATCGTCATAAGATCGGTATCGTACATATTAAACAATGCTGGCGGCGTATCGTACTGCCATGCTTCACGACTTCCTGACCGTCAATCGCAACGAATTGATCGATCGCTGCCGCACAAAGGTAGCAACGCGGTTTGAACCATCCATGGCGCCGCCGCCCTGCATGGTGCAGATTTGCTGCGCCAGGGTTACAGCATCGATCAGGTGATCCACGACTATGGGGATATGTGTCAGTCGGTGACCGAGCTCGCAGTGGAAAGCGGGGAAGAGATCTCAGCCGATGAATTCCGTACTCTAAACCGATGCCTGGATAATGCCATCGCAGATGCGGTTGCCGCCTTTGGCGTTGGCCGCCAAAATCGTATCGAGGGTTAGGCGCGGACGTTGCATTCCCGGCTCAATGCCTATGCGGACGAACATCGGCGCCTGTGCGACATCGCCATCCAGGCGTTTTATGCGGTCCGTTCCGGCAATGTGGGGCTGACCGGTACCACGGGTAACCTGCTCACGCAAACGCTGGGTGAAATGCAATCTCTGGGGGATCGGAACTTGCCGCAGATCCACCTGATTGCGGAGTCGACGACGGTGGCTTCGCGCTGACAGCGCAATTCTGCCGGGAATGTTAAAACGTGTTAAGCCTGCAAACGCACGGAGCTAATGCGAGTACAGTGAATACATCAGTAACCGATGGCTAGGAAAGCTGTCCGGATTTCTGACTGAGCCAGCTTTCTGTGCTCGTCCCGCAAGCGCATCTGCGCGATCTGCCTCCAGGGCCCTTCCATGCTTTGACAGGAGGTGACCCATGTGTGCATGCAACCGGCAATTTACGCAGTTACTTTGCTGCTTTCCCGTACCGGGACGATGCGCTTGTTCGATCAGATGCGCCATCGGCACCGATCAGTCCTCACGAATCCAGCGACTCCATTCGCGGGCCAAGGCAGCCAAGGGTAAGGTATTTGGCAGCTTTATCTGCGGTAAACCCTTGCAGGCACCGGGGCTTACAGACATTAGCCTTGCTTTAACCACGTTCAGACGCGCAAAGCACCAAGTAGATATCGATCATTTGGGGATGGCTGCCGCAAGAAGATCAACTTTTTCCTTCAGCAAAAACGCATGAACACTATCCAAGTTGCCAACGCGAAAGCAGCGAGCAAAGCACATTCTGGCATTACTGGCTTTGATGAAATCACCGGTGGTGGCCTGCCACGCAGCCGCACCACGCTCTTGGTCGGTGGACCGGGCTCAGGTAAGACCATCTTCGCCATGCAATTTCTGGTACACCGCGCAGAGCGCTGCAACGAGCCTGGCATATTCGTCGCATTCGAGGAGCGGCCGGACCGCATCGTCGCGAATTTCGAAAGCTTCGGCGGGAAGCTCACCGAATTGCGGCGGAAAAAATTATTCTTTCTTGACGCTGAGCCCGCACCGGATTTGATTCAGTCCGGTGACTTCGACCTTGGCGGAATGCTGGCTGTGCTCGGGGCCAAAGCTAAGGAAATGGGTGCGCGGCGCATTGTCTTCGATGCGCTGGACATCCTGCTCACACTGTTACCCGACCATGCGACGAGGCGCCGTGAGGTTTATCGCCTGCACGCGTGGCTATTAACCAGCGGCATGACCGGCCTGATCACCGCCAAGGATGACAGCGGCGAAATCAATGCCACCAGCAAACAGCCGTTTGGCTTCATGCAATTCATGGTCGATTGCGCGGTTGTTCTCAATCATCGCGTCATGCTGGGCGTGTCGCAGCGCGATATCCGCGTGCAGAAATATCGCGGGTCCGCGTTCGACGAAAACGAATCCCCCTTCCTCATCGGCAAGAATGGATTTGAAGTCGCCGTTTCGCGCTCGCTCGGCCGTGGCGTCCTCAATGTCAGCAAAGAACGGCTGTCCAGAGGCGTGGCGCGGCGCGACACCATGCTGGGTGGCGGCTATTATCGCGGCGCTTGCGTGCTCATTACCGGTTTACCGGGTACCGCCAAGACGACACTGGGCGGCGCATTTGCGGAAGCCGCTTGCAAGCGCAGCGAGCGTACGCTTTTCGTCAGTTTCGATGCGGAATCGAACGAGGTGGTTCGCGACCTTGCATCGGTCAGCATCCAGCTGGACCGGCAAATAAAAAGCGGGCAACTACGCATGATTTCGGCTCGGACTGTGACCGGTAGCGCGGAAACTTTCCTGGTGCGCATCAAGGCCTTCGCCAAGGAGCACCAAGCGCAATGCGTCGTGATCGACCCGGTATCCACGTGGTCCAAATCCGGTAACGGAGTCAGCACGCACAGCGTGACCGAACGCCTGATCGACTGGTCCAAAGCTGAAGGCATGACCCTGTTCTGCACCAGCCTGATGGACGAGGTGTCCAACCAAAACGAACCCGCCACGGCAAATCAGATTTCCATGCTTGCCGACACCTGGATTCACCTCGACTATCTGGTGCAGGCGGGCGAGCGTAATCGCAGCCTGTCTATTATCAAATCGCGCGGAATGGCGCATTCGAACCAGGTGCGCGAACTGATCCTGAGCAATTCGGGCGTCACGCTTGCCGATATTTACTCTGCAGGCGGCGAAGTGTTGATGGGCACATTGCGCTGGGAAAAGGAAAGTGCCGAACGGGTCGCAGCCGATGTCACTGAAGTCGCCGAGCAATTGAAGCGCGTCCGGCTCGATGCCGAGGAGGCCGAACTGGAAGTGCGCGTCAAGTCACTTCAGGTGGAGCTGGTGGCGAAACAGGTGGAAAAGGCGTTGCTGGTACGCACCGCGAAGAGCCGCGAAGGGGAATTATCGCGGGATCGAACGCATGTTGACGGACTGCGTGGCGCGGATGCCGTCATTCCTATGCGGAAAGGCAGCCGGTGAGCCGTCACGTGAAGTTCAAATTCCGGCTGTATGTAGCCGCCGCTGCGCAGAATTCGGCACTGGCGACCAGCAACCTGCGTGCATTTTGCCGCACCTATCTGCCTGAGCGGCACGAGATCGAAGTCGTGGACGTGTACAAACTGCCCAAGCGGGCGCTCGCAGACGATATTTTCCTGACGCCGACGCTCCTCAAGCTCGCACCGCTACCCACTCAAAGAATCATCGGCACGCTCAGTCAGACGCAAACCGTGCTTAATGCGCTTGGACTGGAAGATATCGCGCCATGAGTCAGCAATCCGCGCAACTGCTGGAGGTGACTGCGGAAATTTCCGCACTGATCGAAACGCTGGTTCAAACCGAGCACCGATTGGCAGAACTGACCGCGGGGGAGGTGGATACGGTTGCGAACCATCAGGGCCGGACACTCATGCTGCGGCGGTCGCAGGATGCGCTGCGTGACAGCGAAACTGTCAAGCTGGCGGCCATTCTCAACGCTCTGCCGGCAAATATTGCTGTGTTGGATGCGCACGGGGTGATTGTTGCAGTGAATGAATCGTGGCGGAATTTTGCCGCCAGCAATGGCTTGCTGTGTCCCCACGATGGCGTGGGCATGAATTACTTCGACGTCTGCGATGTCATTTACGCCAAGGAGGCTGGCGAGGCTATACCGGTCGCGGCAGGAATTCGCTCGGTGCTGTCTGGTCGCTCGCAACGGTTTTCCATCGAGTATCCCTGCCACTTCCCACTGGTGCAGCGCTGGTTCCTGATGACGGTTACGCCGCTGTCCGAGGACCGTGCAAACGGGGCAGTAGTCATGCATCTGGATGTCACTGCCGAACGGCAATCCGTCAACGCGCTCGAAACAAGCGAGTTGCGCTTTCGCCAAATGGCGGACCACATTAGCGATGTGTTCTTTCTACAGAATCTCGACGGCACCGAAATTTACTACGTGAGTCCGGCCTACGAACACATATGGGGCCGGTCCTGCGAAAGCCTGTACGCGAATCCGCGATCCTGGGCGGATGCCCTCCATCCTGATGATCTCCAATATGCGATCACGCAGGTAAGTGAGGACGGCAATGCCGAATTCGGGCACGAGTACCGCATTATCCGTCCCGATGGCGAGATTCGCTGGATACACGTTCGCGAGTTTGTCATCCTGGACGCCGCAGGCGAACCGTATCGAATCGCAGGTGTTTGCACGGACATTACCCAGCGCAAACTGGCGACGGACGAGCTCCGCACCAGCGAAGCGCGCTTCCGTAGTCTGACTGGCCTTTCCTCGGATTGGTACTGGGAACAGGATCAGGAGCACCGGTTTACCGCACTCAACGGCCGTGAGAACGACCGGAGCTGGGACAAGGATCGATTTATGTTGATCGGCCTGCGCCGATGGAAGCTGCCTGGGGCCGCGCCGATTAGCCAAAGCTGGGAGCAACACAAGGCGGTGCTCGACGCGCACAAGCCTTTTCGAAATTTCGAGTACCAACGCATAATTGGGAATGGCATGCTCAAGCATGTTTCCGCGAATGGCGAGCCGGTATTCGATGCGGATGGAAGCTTCACGGGTTATCGCGGCGTGGGGACGGATATTACCGAACGCAAGCTTGCTAGCCTGGAATTGCGCGAAAGCGAATCGCGCTTCCGCAGCTTGACCGAACTCTCTTCCGATTGGTACTGGGAGCAGGACGAGGAATACCGATATGTCGGGTTCTCTGGTGGCGAGTCGTCAATAAAATGGGGTAGCGATCAACGCGCTTTGCTCGGAATGCGTCGGTGGGAGCTTACGGGCATTACGCCGCTAAGCGACAGCTGGGATCAACACAGGGCGCTGCTTGATGCGAGAAAGCCTTTCCGAAATTTCGAGTACCAACACGTTCTTGAAAATGGCAGTATCCGGTATGTTTCGGCGAGCGGCGAGCCGACGTTCGATGCGGACGGACGCTTCTCCGGCTATCGCGGTGTTGCGACAGACATAACCGAACGCAAGCGGGCAGAAGAAGCATTGCGAGCGAGCGAGTTGCAGCAACGGCAATTGGCGGGTGAGTTGGACATTGAGCGATCACGTTTGGTGGCGGCCCAACGTCTAGCCAAGGTCGGTAGTTGGGAAACGGACGTAGCCACCAAGGCGATTATCTGGTCCGAGGAAACCTACCGCATCTTTGAAACCGACTTGGCCACGTTTCGCCCCACGCATGACGCCTTTCTCGCGATTGTTCACCCCGAGGATCGTGCGCGTGTGAACGAAGCATTTGTGCAGTCGCTCATGGCGCCCGCAGCCTACAAGATCGTTCAACATCGGCTGATGCTGCCCGATGGCCGCATCAAGTTTGTGGAGGAGCGCTGGCGGGTCCGTTTCGATGAGCAGGCGCACCCGGTAAAGGTCATCGGCACCAGCCAAGACGTCACTGAGCGTATGCGCGTCGAAGAAGAAATACGGTCCCTCAATGCCGATCTTGAGCGCCGCGTTGAAGAGCGCACCGCCGAACTGGAAGCGGCCAACCATGAGCTCGAGGCCTTCGATTACTCCGTCGCGCACGACCTGCGGGCGCCGCTCCGTCACATCGAAGGATTCAGCACTATGTTGGTGGAGGACTATGGCGACAAGCTGGACGCGCGCGGACGCGAATACCTTGAGAAGCTCAAAGGCGCGGGCAAAAGGATGGAACTGCTGGTCGGTGATCTGCTGGCCTTGTCGCTGGTATCCCGCTCCGAGCTGAACCGGTCCGACGTCGATGTCAGCGCGCTGGCCCAACTCGTGTTCGCGAGTCTTCACGAAGCCGAGCCAACACGCGAGGTCGAGAGTGTAATCGGACCCAGTTTGCGGGTGAATGCCGACCTCGGCCTGCTGCGTATCGTACTGGAGAACCTGATCGGCAACGCATGGAAGTTCACCGGCAAACAACCGGTCGCGAGGATCGAATTCGGCTGTTTGCTTCGGGACAACGTACCCACTTTCTTCGTGCGCGACAACGGTGCCGGTTTTGACCGGGCTTATGCGGACCGCCTGTTTGCGCCGTTCCAGCGGTTACATGCTCAATGTGAATTCAAGGGCACTGGAATCGGCCTTGCCACGGTGAGCCGCATCATCACCCGGCATGGTGGCAAGGTCTGGGCAGAGGGCATTGTTGATCACGGTGCCACCTTCCATTTCACGCTACCTTTATGAATGCCGATTCTTTCTTAACAGTCGGGAACGAGGGCAACACGCTCGCATTCCTAGTTGTTGCCGCTAGCTGGCTGTCGGCGAAACGCTTGTCGTTTTTCCCCCTGTCGCTGGCGGCAGGCTGGCTCCTTCACCCGGCGACGGGGGAAGGTTGGGATGGGGGCGATGCCTACTGCGGCTACACCCCCATCCCAACCTTCCCCCGCGACTGCGGGGGAAGGAGCCAGCCTGCCCCTAGCACCGGGAGAACAACCCCAAGGACTGCGCCGGGCGCCAGCCAGCATCTCGGGATTTCTTTGTCGTCCATATTGGCGATTGCTGAGTAAGATGGATTCCCTGCACATATTGTTGGTGGAAGATTCCATGAACGATGCCGAACTACTGGTGCATCGCCTTCAGGGACTGGATGCAGAGACCATCACCCGCCGGGTCGACACACCGACTGCGCTGACCGCAGCGCTTGACGAACGGGCTTGGGACATGGTGATCAGCGACTATCGCATGCCGCAGTTCAGTGGCATGGCCGCACTGCGGCTGGTTCGCGAGCGCAGCAAGGAGTTGCCCTTCATCATCGTTTCATCAAATATCGGCGAAGATCTCGCCGTCGAAGCAATGCGCGCAGGCGCCAACGACTATGTGATGAAGGGCAATCTCGCCCGGCTGTTGCCCGCCGTACAACGCGAGCTGAACGAAGCAAAATCGCGTGCGGAACATTTCGCCGCACGCAAGGCCCAGCAGGACCAGCTCAATTTCCTCGCCTACTACGACCCGATCACCGGGCTTGCCAATCGCAGCCTGTTTCTAGAACGGCTCACGCAGCAGATGCAACGCGCTAGCGAAGGTGCGCACCAACTTGCCGTGGGATTAATTGACCTTGAACGATTCAAAAGCATCAACGACAGTGTCGGCCAGGCCGCCGGCGACGCACTGCTGCGCCAGGTGGCGCAGTGGCTGACAAACGCCGCAGGTGGTGCTGAGTTTCTGGCGCGCGTGGGTGCGGACATTTTTGCAATCGTGCTGCCGAGAGTCAGACCGGGTGGCGACATCACACACCTCTTCGAAAAACAGCGCTTGGCGTTTCTGGCACATCCATTTCAGCTTGACGATGCCGTATTTCGCATCGGCTTCAAAGGCGGCGGCGCGCTCTTTCCGGATGACACCAGCGACGCCGACGCCCTGCTTAAGCACGCCGAAGCCGCACTCAAACAGGCCAAAGCCACAGGCGAATCATTTCTGTTTTACATGCAGAGTATGACCGCAAGCAGGGTCGGCAAACTCACGCTGGAAAATCACCTGCGGCAGGCCTTGGACCGTAGTGAATTCGTGCTCCATTACCAACCCAAGGTGAATCTCGGCAGCGGTAAACTCACCAGTGTCGAGGCGCTGATCCGCTGGAACGATCCGCGTACCGGCCTGGTCCCGCCGGACCGCTTCATTCCGATTCTGGAAGAGACCGGACTGATCCACGAGGTCGGCCGATGGGCCTTGCGACAGGCGGTCGCAGATTACCTGCATTGGCACAACAGTGGTCTGGCCGCAGTTCGGATTGCGGTCAATGTGTCGCCACGGCAGTTGCGGGATCGTAACTTCGTGGCCGATATTCGCAAGGCCATCAGCATCGACGCGCGCGCCGCCGACGGGCTGGAACTGGAGATCACCGAAAGTCTGATCATGGAGGACGTGAAGCACAGCATCGCTGCCCTGAAGGCAATTCGCGAGATAGGTGTGAGCATTGCCATCGATGATTTCGGTACCGGATTTTCATCACTTAGCTATCTGGCCAAACTGCCGGTGGACACACTTAAAATCGACCGTTCCTTCGTCATCGAAATGACCGAGTCGCCGGAGGGTTTGGCTCTCGTGTCGACCATCGTCACGCTGGCGCATTCGCTGAAACTCAAGGTGGTCGCCGAAGGCGTAGACACCGAGGCACAGGCGGGTCTGCTGCGTACGCTGACTTGCGATGAAATGCAGGGTTTCCTGGTCAGTAAGCCCGTACCGCGCGATGTCTTTGTTGCGAGGTTTTTGACTTCGCTCGCGCCGGATCGCGAATCGGCACACCAGGACGCATTGCCATAGGACGCAGGGGGCATGGTCCAGTGGCTGGCGCGGCGACGCCGCCGAGAATTATTGGTTGTGCCGTTGTGTACGGGCCGGCACTATGCGTCGTGTGATTGTCAAGCGTGGATCGCCATTTGGCGGGCCTCGCCGACCATAAACAGCCGACAACCCGCACCAGTGCTTGTGTAGTGAAAATGACTTTTCAGGAACGCGTTCAAGAGGGCAGCGTGAAATAGACCGTTGCACCTTGGTCGACCTCGCCTTCCGCCCAGACTTTCCCCCCATGCCGCGTTATGGTCCGTCGTACAGTGGCAAGGCCGATCCCGGTACCCTTGAACTCGCTTTGCTTATGTAGCCGCTGAAATGGCGCAAACAACCTTTCAACGAATGCTGAGTCGAACCCGGCGCCGTTGTCGCGCACGAAAAATGCCGCTTCGCCTACTTCGGAAACCCTGCCAAATTCAATCGTTGCACCACTGCGCCGTGCCGTAAATTTCCGCGCGTTGCCGATCAAATTCTCGAGGACATTGCGCAATAAGCCGCGATCAGCGCTTACGGTCAAATTTGGGCGGACGATGAATTCGATTTGCCGACCTGGGTCAGCGCTTTCCAGGTCATTGAACACCATCAGCGCGAGCGCGCTCAGGTCGATCTTCGTTCGGTTCAACTCGCAACGCGATATCAGCGATAGCGCCAGCAAATCGCCGACCAACTGTTCCATTCTGCTGCCAGCATCCTGAATTCGTTGCACGCAATCGCGTCCCCGCGCGTCAAGTTGGCTGCCAAAATCTTCCATCAACATGGCGCCGAATCCCTCGATGTGCCTGATGGGTGCTCTCAAATCGTGCGCGATGGAATAGTCAAATGCCTCAAGTTCCCGGTTGGCTGCTTCCAGTTCAGCGGTGCGCATCTGCACCCGGTTCTCCAGGTCGGCATTGAGGTCACGAATTTGATCTTCGGCGTGTCTGCGCTCGGTGATATCCTGGGACGTACCGATGGCGCGTATAGGTCGATTTTGCTGATCGAAATGTACCTGCCATCGCTCTTCGACGAACTTGATCCGGCCATCGGGGAGGAGCAGCCGATGCTGGATGCAGTGGTCGGCCACTCCCGAGCCAAGTGACTGCATAAAGGCATCATTTATGCTGGCGCGATCATCGGGGTGGACTATCGCGAGGATACCGTCATGCGTGGGCTGAAAGTTGGCAGGGTCGGCCTCAAAGATGCGGTGCGTTTCATCCGACCAGATAGCCGACATGGTGAGAAGGTCCATGTCCCAACTGCCGATTTTAGCCACGCGTTGGGCTGCCACCAGGCGTGATCGCTCAATGTCTAGCTGTACCGCCAACTGCCGCTGCTGTAACTCGCTCGTTCGCAATGCGTCTTCGACGCGTTTGCGCATTGTGATGTCTTCACCAATGCTCGCACTTCCGATCACCTGGCCGGTTTCCGAACACAATACGGTATTGCTCCATCTTATGAATAGACGCCCGCCCGAGCGAGTGAGAATTTCATTTTCGTGATGCCAGGCTGAGGACTGCTCTGCAATGAGCTTCGCAAATACGTCTCGCATGTGCGCATCGTCGGCAGGTATAAAAATGTCGAGCCAATTCCGGCCAATGACTTCTTCCCGTTGCCAACCGGTCAGTCGCAGAAGGTAATCGTTGCAATAGGTAATCCGCGCATCTCGATCAAGCATCAATGAAACCAGCTCCACATTCTGCAGCATGTCGGCGAAGCGACGTTCACTCTCCAGCAGAACCTGCGCTGTCCGTTTATGCCCCGCAACCTCGGTCTGCAGACGCTCCGCGTTTTGTTGCACCTCTAGATACAAGCGACTGTTCTCGTAGATCCTGCCGACCTGTGCCGCGAGGATTGCCAGTATTTGCTGGTCTTCGTCGCTGAATGCAACGGTGCCCAACTTGTCGGCCAGACAAATCCATCCGTATGAGTGTGTTAACGAAATGACCGGGGCGATCAGTGCGGCGTGCAGCGGTGGATAGCCCGGTGGCAGTCCGATGAATGTGGCATCGCCGCCGGGATTGGCCACGCGGCGTGAGTGACGGCCAGCGAATGTCTCACCGAGTTGACCGTGATCCACGTCAGGACACTTCAAGGTACTCGCCACGGACGGCTCAATGCCGCTGGTGAACATGGTCGATCCATCGTTACTATCGGCTTTGACACAAAGTACGGCGTATTTGGCACCGATCAGATCACGCGCACTGCGACAAACCGTCTCAAGCAACACGCGCGGATCGCGTTCAGAGGCGAGTTGCAGATTCAGTTCCGTTAGAGCAGCCAAGCGCCAGTTGGCGGCTTCCAACTCGGCAACGTTCGCCGACAACTTGTCCGTCATCAGCTGCATATGTTCCCGGTCGAATGCTTCCGCCGCAATCGGGAGTGCCAATGGCGGCGCATGCCCCAATGCCTGATCGATGGCATCTAGAATATCCTCCGGCTCACACGGCTTGATGAGTACCCGCGAGACGCCACAGGTCATGGCCAGATTGCGCGCCTCGCGCTCGAGGTAGTGCGCGCTATAAAAAATGACTTCAGTGTCTGCGATTGCCGGGTCGGCGCGCAATTGGCGTACAAATTCATACCCGTCCATCGTCGGCATCAGGATGTCGGAAATAATTAATTCAGGGCGTTCCTTGCGCACCAGCTCCAGCGCCTCCGCACCGTCCGCCGCTTCCAGAGGCTCGTGACCGCGGACATTGATCAGGCTCACCACTAACTCGCGGTTCGCGGCCAGATCGTCAACGACCAAGATTTTTGCCATCGTAGTTGCTCCCGCCTATTTGCTCGCCGGACGCTTGGCCCTGAGAGCAGGCGGCAGGTGAACTTCAATCTGCGAAACAATCGTTTCGGGGGCAATGGGTTTGGTGATGTGTTCGTCAAATCCCGCTGCAATCGCCCGTTCACGGTCCCCGGACATTGATAATGCAGTCACGGCGATCAGCGGAACCCGTCGCCAATTCGGATTATCCAGCAATCCGCGTATGACCTCAAAACCGTCCAGGACCGGCATTTGCAAATCGCATACGATCAGGTCAGGATTAGTTTCAAGCGACATACTTAAGCCTGCTCCACCGTCGGCCGCTTGCAATGCAACATAGCCTGCAGACTCCAGCAAGTACTTCAGCAGCTCGCGACTGGGACTGTCGTCTTCGATGATCAGGACGCGCGCGCTCATGCTTCAGCGGCTTTCAGTTCCAGGACGAATTTGCTGCCCTTGCCGTATTCACTATCGAAGGTCAGGACGCCTCCCAGCTTTTCGGCCAGTTTCCGACTCACGTGCAACCCGAGCCCCGTGCCTTCGAGGTTGCGCCGGTTTGGCGCATGGACGCGCGAAAACGCCTCGAAGAGCTTGGCCTGATCCTCTGCGCTGATACCCGGGCCAGTGTCTTCGACGCTTAGTTTCAGCGAAGGGTGCTCCTGCGCACAGCTGCGCTCCAGCAAGATGCGAACGCTACCGCGCTCCGTGAACTTGATCGCGTTTCCGGCAAGATTGATGAGTATCTGCCCGAGGGCGCGCCGATCAGTCCGTATGATTAGCGCCGCTTGCGGCAACTCCAATATAAAGGCGATGCCCTTTTTCTCAGCCTCGGGGCGCAGGAAAGCGGCGACCTCTTCAACTAACTTGTTGCAATCCACTTCTTCAGGCTCAATCTCAAGCTTGTTCGCGTCGATTTTTGCCATATCAAGCAGGTCGTTTATCAGCGATAACAAGTGACGCGCACTGGTCTGGACCGTGCGCAGTTGCTTATCCTGTTCCGGCAGGAGAGGGCCAGCTAGCTTCATCAGCAACGTGCCGGTGAACCCGATGATGGCATTCAGCGGCGTGCGCAGTTCGTGACTCATGCTCGCCAGAAACAGGTCCCTGGCCCTACTTGCGCGCTCCAGTTCGACATTCTTTTCCTGCAGCTCTTTCTCAACGCGCTTGCGTTCGGTAATGTCGCGGATCGCACTCGAGACCAGCACGCCATCTTCCGTCTCAATCGGACTCAGGCTGACTTCTATCGGGAATTCCGACCCATCTTTGCGACGCCCGTACAGTTCCAGGCCTACCCCCATTGATCGTACCTTTGGGTCCGCGAAGAAATGATCGCGGTGGCCCGGATGTATGTCCTTGTAACGATCGGGCAGAAGCAACTCGATGGGCTTGTCGATCAGCTCGGTCTGCCGGTAGCTGAATAAAATCTCCGCCTGCGAATTGACCAGCACAATCTCACCCAGACGATTTACGATGATCATGGCGTCTGGTGCTGATTCGAGAATACCGCGCGCTTTCCGCTCTTGCGCGCGCGCCTGTGTTTCGGCATTTACCAGCTTGGTGGCTAGCGGCCTGACCTGCCATCGCAGCAGAAGCGTACCTGCCACAACCAAAAATGCCAGCAAGCCGAGGACGATTAACAGCTGTGTCCGGATTGGCTTGAATGCCTCCGCCGCGTCTACCTTCACTACCATGCCGACGCCTGTGTCGCCGGCGGGGCCGTACGCCGCTATCACGTACTGTTCACGATAATCTCGGATAATCCCCACGCCGGTTTGGCCGCGCAGTGCGAGCGTCATTGGCAATGGAAGGCCAGACAAACTCTGCAGCGGCACCGAAAACCCCTGCGGATTTTGCCGCGTCGGATAGCAGTGTAGTTTTTGGTCGCGTTCAAAGCAAAGACCGACTTCGCCGGTCTCGTTGCCTAACCAGGGCGTCTCGCGCATGAGCCGAGTTAATACCGGCAACGGCTGTTCGACCAATACCGTACCGACTATGCCTGCGGCATCCTGCAGGGGCAAGCGATTGCGCAAGACCAAGCCATTCGACCATAAAAGTTCCGCCCGACTTGCCGTATTAAGTGACACCGCCATAATCGGCGCACTGACGAAAACACCGCCGCTCGCTACGGTTTTGCCGTCAACATCGTCATACGCGATACCACTGATTCCTTGTGCCAAAAAGCTGTCGACGACTGCCTTCACGTTAGCCACGTTGGAGCCATCGTCGCGGCCACCCTGTATCACGCGCAAATTGCGCAACACCGCGGGACGATTGGCTGCAATGCGCGCGCTGCCTTCCCGCAGTTGAATAAAATCCTGGAATGTCTCAATGCGGCGGGTCACCGACGAGAGGAGATTGCTGCTGACCACCGATTGAACCTGATCCTGCAGAATCGCAAAGCTCGCTATGCCGGCCGTCACGGCAATCGCCGCGAGGACAGCCGCGCCGATGAAAGTGACGCGGTCATCCTCGCCCGCAAATAGCGGCACTTGTGCCCATTCGACGTGTCGCCGAGCGGACCACGAGCCAGCAGCAAACAGAAGGAATCCGATTGCCGTATGTAAGGCGACGCCAACAAATGGATAGTCGGGGAACTACAGATGTGCTTGAACCAGATAGCCAACAATTCCAAACACGCCGGTCGCGCCGATACCGAGTATCGTCAGCAGCAACACCGGGCTCAAGCGTCGATGATGCTGACGAGCCAAAAGCATTAACGTCACGCCAACCAGAAGAAAGCCGAAAGCTGTCGAAATCGACATCCGCCCCGGATTTGGCCCGCTACTTAACCAAGTGTGCAACGAAGGCCAATCGATGCCCAACTCCAAGTTAAGCACGCGCTCGGTAAGCGCCACCAATGCAAATGCGGCTACCGCAATGCCAAAAAAACTGGTGATGTGCGGCCTGCGGGCGGCAACACGGCCGAAGGTAAGCAAAGCGCCGCCTGCGAGAAAGAAACAAAACGCTGAAATGAGCACCATGGGCGGAAAACTTGGCAACACCCGCACCATGGTCGGCGACTTGAACAGCCAACCAAGCATGACCACCGCACCGAGGAGCCCCAGCAGCATACCGACGTAAGTGGTTAAGGGGACATGTTTCATTTTCATGTCACGGTTAGTTGGATACGCAAACTATAAGATTCCCCGCCGCACTTTCAAATAGGACAAACTCTGAATCCACTGCAATCGACGCTTCCGACGCAATCGGTGCATGCGCTAACTGGCTTTTGGCGCATTTTCCGCCTGCGACCCGCACCAGCGCTAGAATTTGCCGCCCAAAGTGGCCGTGCAACGCCGGCGCTTAAGAGTCAGTCCGATCCACGCTGATCACACCGTGCCGTACCGCGTACAGCACTAGCCCGGCGACATCGTGAATATCGAGGCGCTCCATCAATGCAGCGCGATGGGTTTCAATAGTCTTGATGCTGACCTCAAGCTGGAAGGCAATTTGTTTGGTGCTTTTGCCCTCTGCGATCATTTGCAGGATTTCACGCTGGCGCGCCGTCAACGCATCCATCGACGATTCGTTCTGGTGCGGTTTGCCGTGCAGGAAGCCAGAAACAACGTGTCTGGACACGCGTGGCGAAAGGTAAATCTCGCCGCGCAATACCGCCGCGATGGCCATCTTCAGATCCAGCGGCGCTGAGTCCTTGACCAGATAGCCGGCAGCACCGGCCTTGATCGCGCGCCGCACGAAATCCTCGGTGGTATGCATCGACAGGATCAGCACCTTGGTAGAGGGTACCTCGGACATTATTTGTTCGGTAGCCTCGATGCCGTTGAGCTCGTGCATGGAGATATCCATAATCACCAAATCCGGCTTGTGTTGTTTTGCAAGCGCGACGGCTTCGCGCCCGTTATTGGCCTCGGCGACGATCTGGGTGCCACCCAATTCTTCGACGAGGGCACGAATGCCCGCGAGGACCAGCGCGTGATCATCGGCTAGCAGGACGCGAATATTGCTCATGGCGTGCCAACGGAAAGGTCATCGGCGCGGTCGGAGGCAATGGGTTTGTCAGCCGCAGCCAGTGCAAACGTGACCTGCACGGTCGTGCCCCCACCGGGAACGGTACGCACCTTCAGGCGGCCACCGGCCAACTGCGCACGCTCTTCCATACTGATCAAACCCAGACTACCCGTTTTGACGGCTTTGCTACGCGCTGTGTCCATGTCAAATCCTACTCCGTCGTCATGTATTGTGAGTTTCAGCAAGCGGTCGGCGAGATCGACACGAATGCGAATTTGCTTGGCTTTGGCATGGCGGGTTGCATTGTTGAGCGCCTCTTGTGCGACGCGGTAACAAACGCTTTCAAGTTCGGTGGGCAATCTCTCGGTAAGCCCTGTTATTTGGCAGCTGACATCAAGCCCGGTGGCAGTGCGCTGCTGGTCCACCAGCCAATGCACGGCATCGTCAAGGCCAAGTTGATCGAGTTGCGGCGGACGCAATTCAAGCGAAAGGTTGCGCAATTTATCCAGCGTGATATCGGCCGTATTCAGGCATTGCGACAGAATTTCCTTGTGTTCGTCGTTGCTCCGCTGGGCGAGGCGATGCAGGCCGATCTTGAGGGCCGTGAGCGATTGCCCGATATCGTCGTGTAGTTCACGGGAAATGCTGCGCCGCTCTTCTTCCTGAATGGTGAGTACGCGTTTGGACATCGCCTGCAATCGCTTGTTTGCGTCGCCCAGTGCGCGATGCGCCAGCATGCGGTCGGTGATGTCTTCGTGTGAGATCACGGCGCCATCGCTACTGCCTTCGAGTGGCATCGCGCGTGCGACGAACCAGCGGGTGCCGCCAGGCACCGAATGTTCATACTCGACCGAGGCAAAAGCAGTCTCGCGGTCGAGTACCGAGCGCAAACTATTCATACTTTGTTCGGCACTGGCGTCACCGCGGTCGGCCGCCTCCTGCAGCAGATCAAAATAATTGTTGCCCAGAGCAGCGGGCACCTTGTACGACTGACTGCGGGTGTCGCCGTAGCTGTCCCAGGACTTGTTGGTCGCAACGATGATGCCCTTGCCGTCAAGCACGGCAATGCGCGTATTGAGAGAATTGAGAATGCCGCGCTTCATGGATTCGCTGGCGCGCAACGCCTCTTCGGCCAGCGCCTGTTGCTGGCGTAATACCCGCCGCTCGATTGCTGCTTCGATTGCCGATGGCAGTCTGCCCAGGCGATTCTTGAGAAGATAATCGCTGGCGCCGTTTTGCATGGCCGCGACGGCCGCTTCCTCGCCGATATGGTGGGAGACGACAATAAACGGAATATCCAGCTTTCGTTCGTTGAGGATTTTCAATGCCCGCTCAGTACTGAAGCGCGGCAGATTGAAGTCGCACAGCACGACATCGGGCAGTTCATTGGCCAAGGCAGCGTTGTACTCGGCCTCTGTCTCGGCGCGGACAGCCGTGTATTTGAAGGGGGCGTCGCGCAGCGAATGCAGCAACAACTCGGCGTCGTCGGCTGAGTCTTCAACCATTAACAGGTGATAGCGGAGACTCATGATGTCAGAACGGGTATTGGCACGAGGCGCGGACGCACCAAGCATTGGTAGATTTGCAAATTCGCGGCGTGCACTGCAGTTTCATGGCGTTGTCGACTATCCGAGCCGGTATGTGTGAAGGCCAATTATGCGCTTCCACTGCAAAGCCGGTGGCTGCGATTTCCCCTAGTGGAAGCTGCGATAAACCGTAGCGGGCGCAACGACCGAAGTCTGCAGCGTCATGCTTGCGCTCGTGCCTCCGCGCCACAAGCGGAAAGCGGAAAGCGCCAATGCTGGCAGCGTGTTCAGCACACTGCTAAGGCATTTCGCACAAATCCATCGGCATTCTCCCGATGGCTAGCCTTGCCGACGTTTTTAATAATGTCATTCATGCAAACCCCGCGACAGCCTGACAACCAGAAAGCGCCGACCATGTCCATACACGCTAAAGATACAGAAAATTTCCGATCGAGTTATCCCATTCCGCTCAATGAACACGCACGCCTGCGCGTTCTGCAGGAGGTGGGTGTACTCGACACGCCGCCCGAGGAGGCGTTCGATTCGGCCGTGCGACAGGCAGCCAATATCTGCAAGACACCGATTGCATTGATTTCGTTAGTTGACCGTGATCGACACTGGTTCAAAGCGCGTGCCGGTCTGGAGATACAGGAAATGCCGCGTTGCACGAGTTTTTGCACCCACGCGATCTTGGGCTCACAACTATTCGAGGTGATGGATGCGCGCACAGATGCCCGCTTTACACATAATCCACTGGTAACCGGGGAGCCTGGTATTCGCTTCTATGCCGGGATGCCACTCATTACGTCAGATGGCTTGGCACTGGGCACACTATGCGTAATCGATCATGAGAGACGCGTACTCAGCAGCAAGCAGCGCGAGTCATTGCGGGATCTCGCCACGATGATCACGGCCCTGCTTGAGAGCCGCAAGGCGGCTGCCGCAACGGCACAACTGAGCTCGATGCTCCACGAGGCTTTCGACGAAATCATTGTCCTCCATCCAGGCTCTCATCACATTCAGTTTGCCAATGAGCGCGCACTGGGCAACCTGGGTTACAGAGCGAATGATTTGCAGCAGATGTCGCTGCCTTGCCTGGGGACCGACTATCCATTGAGCGACTTGCAGAAGTTATGCAGGGAGGCTGTGCGCGGCGACTATACACCACTGCATTTTGAGGCGATAAACGTGCGCCAGGACGGCAGCACCTACCCGGTGGAAGTACGCGCCACGGTGTCGTCTTGTGGAGCAATGTCGCAAGTTGCGTTGCTGATCAACGATATTTCCGAACGCAAGATGAACGAAGAAAAACTTGGTGACCTGGTGGCTTACGACAGCGTGACCAAGCTCGCTAACAGGGGTAACCTGGAAGTCAGGCTGGCGGGCGCGATGCGACGAACGCGGGCGAGCGGCAAGCCTCTGGCGCTGCTGATGATCGAGATCGACCGGCTCACCGAGATCCGTCATTCCTACGGCCAGCAGCTGGCCAACAATGTGCTCGCCGACTTCGCGGCCAGGTTGAAGGCGTGCGCGAGATCGCAAGACGTCGTCGCGCATCTGGGTGGCGATGAGTTCGTCATTCTCATCGGCAGCGTGGAGCATCCGAATGCCACCGCATCGCTGACTAGCCGTATCCATCGAAAGATGGAAAGCTGCTTTCTATGGGAGCAGTGCCAGATTCCGCTATCCGCGAGCATTGGCGTAGTGCAGTACGACGGTGGCAATGAAGATATGGAGGCGTTATTGGCGCGCGCCGCCGACGCCGTGAGTATTGCCGTCCTCAACGGCAGCCGCCCGCAAACCACGCCATTGCTTCACGCGGCGGCCGCCATCGGCATGCGAACACTAACGCGTCTGCGGCTTGCCGTCGGCTCTTCCGCATCAGTAGTGCACTAACACGTACGTCATATTTCCCGCCCCTTTGTTTACTCGAGAATAAACATGAAAACGAATAACCGCACTATGCACCCACGCCTAGTCTACGAGCAAATGGAGACGGATCTTGCGCAGTCTACGGCCCGCAACTGCCAGCCAGGCACTGATCGGGTCACCGGTCTGCCCAACCGCGCAATGCTGGATTGGTATCTGGAACATCTGTTTGCGCTTGCGCCTGAACCTCCGCTGACCAGCGCGCTGCTGGTCATTTCGCTCAGGGAAGTGAAGACGATGCGCTATGCCTTCGGCGATACCATCTGCAATCAATTTATGCGTATTACCGGTCGGCACTTTCGCGAGGCGGCCACGCCGGGCCAGTTCGTGGCGGCGCTGAGCGAGGATGAATTTGCCTTCGTCATTTCAAAGTGCACCGGACGCGAGGAGTGCATGGCGCTGGCCAGAAATTTGCTCAACCGTGTCAACCAACCTACGCGGATCGATGGCCGCGCGTATTTTTCCTCGGCTCATATTGGTATTGCGCTCGCCGAAGTCGAATCCGAAACACCTGCGGACATGCTGCATCGGGCACAAGCGGTGTTGCACGAGACGCGTCTCGATGCTGGCGAGGGCTTCCGGTTCGCTGCTAGCGACAGTGCGAAACTCGCCGGCGAGGAACTATCCATGCTCAACGAAGTGCACGGCGCTTGCGAGCGCGGTGAATTTTATGTTCACTATCAGCCAATTTACAATTTGCAGAACCACGAACTGCGTGGTCTCGAAGCCTTACTGCGCTGGAAAAGTCCGCGCTTGGGCGAGGTACCGCCTGATCGCTTCATCCCCTTGCTGGAAAAATACGGCGGGATTCTCGACGTTGGCCAATGGGTGCTGCACACTGCCTGTCGTCAGGCGAGACTATGGAATCTGGCGTCGGCAAAACCCTTGCGCATCTCCGTGAACGTCTCGGCAATTCAGCTTGAGAATGCAGATTTCGAAACGCAGCTGACCGACATACTTGCCAAGACGCGCTGTCAGCCGAACTGGATAGAACTGGAAATTACCGAGAGCGTCGCAGTGCGGGTGATGGATCGCGCGCAGGAACGCCTGTTGTCGATTGCAGCCAGGGGCATCACGCTGGCCATCGATGACTTTGGTGCCGGCTATTCCTCGTTTAGACATCTCGCCAGCCTGCCAGTGCACCACTTGAAACTTGATCGGACCTTGATGGCGAGTTTGCCGCACGACCGCAAAGGTATCGCCATCGTCCGGGCGATTCAGGTGTTGTCAAATACCCTCGGCCTCACGCTTACCGTAGAAGGTATTGAGCGCTACGATCAGCAGCTTTTTTGCCAACAGGCCGGCATCGAACAGGGGCAGGGATTCCTGTTGGGCATGCCGGCGTCTTCGAGCGAGATTGCGGGAGCACTTGACCTCACAAATGTGTCGTCAGCAATCGCGGCGTGACCGGCCGGGATCGGACTACACGCAGGGTGGAATGCACTGCAGCGCGTTTGATGGCCGTCATGCGCCGCTATAGTTGCGCAACGGCATCGCGCTCCATGTCGTGATAGGGCAGCACTTCCTCCCGCTGCTTGGCGATGATGCGCGAATCATCGTAACTCAGGATGCGGCAGAGTTGAAACTCGCTGGCGGGAATGAGCACACCAACCTTGCAGTCGATGAGTTGATACGCCACACGAAGCTTGAGATCGTATTCGCATACCCGGCCTGCACTTGGGAGGGTCAGAATCTGCCGGTCCGAGTTGACGAGTCGCCTCACTAGATATACATTATCATAATGTATATCTAGGGAACCAACCATGCAAGTATCCAAATGGGGAAATAGCCTCGCCATCCGCCTGCCCGCCGTCGTAGTTGACGCACTGAAACTGCAGGAAGGCGATGATATCGAGGTCGTTATCGCCGACTCTCGAGTACTACGCATCGGCAAAAAGCCCGGCCGCGAAACTCTGCTCGCGCGGCTACGTCAGTTCCGCGGAAAACTCCCGGCGGATTTCAGCTTCGAGCGCGACGAGGCCAATGGCCGCAGCTAAAAATTTCATCGATAGCAATGTATTGCTTTACCTGCTATCGGCGGATACAAAAAAAGCCGATACCGCCGAGGCAATCTTGCGCGCTGGTGGTTTTATAAGTGTCCAAGTGTTGAACGAGATCAGCAACGTGTCTCTGCGCAAGCTCGGCATGTCGTGGACGGAGATCAATCAGTTCCTCGCGCCCGTTCGCTCACTATGTACTGTCGAATCGCTCACGGTGGAAACGCATGACCAGGGCCGTGAGGTGGCCGAGCGTTACGGCTTGACTGTCTACGATTCGATGATCGTTTCCGCAGCGCTAGTCGCCGGATGCACGACTTTGTATAGCGAAGACATGCAGCATGGACTGGTGGTAGACAAGCAACTGCGCGTAGTGAATCCATTTGCGAATCCGATCGATGCATCGTAGACACCGACCCAATTGCGCGCCCGCATTTTGCCCGACGTTGGTCGCAAAAAATTGAACATCAATCCACCAAAGACCAGAAGAACCGATCAAGGAATCCACGCAGCATGCCAATCAATCAGCGAGGCGAAACTTTTACTGCTCAGACGTCGAGCTGCTTCCATTGCAACGGCGCATTTCGCTTGGCAACGTCCGCATGAGTCTCGACTACGCCACCCTCGATCAACTACGCCAGAGCCACCCGGCCTGGCGCTTGTTGCGCTCGGACCATGCCGCGCTCGTCGTGAGCTTTTTGCAACGCATATTCATCGCGCCTAACGCGCGGGAAATACCCCAAGCCGATTTGGCGGAATCGTTGGAGGATGAACTTTTTGCGTTGCGAGAGCGCGACAGCAAAGCGGCATTTCCGAAGCTCGCACTCGACTATCTCAACGATTGGGCGAGCACCGAAAAAGGTTGGCTGCGAAAATTCTATCGCGCGGGCTCGGACGAGCCGTATTTTGACCTGACCCCTGCCACCGAGAAAGCCGTTGCATGGCTGGACACCCTTGCCGCACGGAGTTTCGTTGGCACGGAATCGCGTTTGCTGACGATGTTTGAGCTGCTAAAACAAATGAACATGGGGAGTGAGACCGATCCCGAAGCTCGCATCGCGGAATTGCGCAAACGCCGCGACGAAATCGACGCAGAAATTTCCCGTGCCGAGCTAGGCGAGATCGCGCCGCTGAACGACACGGCGTTGAAGGATCGCTTCCAGCAATTCATGGCGCTGGCCCGTGAATTGCTCGCCGACTTCCGCGAGGTTGAGCACAACTTTCGCGGTCTGGATCGGCGGGTACGTGAACGCATCGCACTCTGGGATGGCGCCAAGGGCGCGCTACTCCAGGAAATCATGGGCGAACGAGATGTCATCACCGACTCGGACCAAGGCCGCAGCTTTCGGGCCTTCTGGGATTTCCTCATGTCAAGCAGTCGCCAGGAGGAGCTATCGACCTTGCTGGAACACGTTCTGGCGCTACCACCGATTGCAGACCTCAAGCCCGCCGCCCGTACCCGTCGCGTGCATTACGACTGGCTGGAGGCCGGTGAGCATACACAACGCACGGTGGCGCGCCTGTCACAACAACTGCGGCGCTTCCTGGACGATCAAGTTTGGCTAGAAAATCGGCGAATCATGGATATCCTGCGTGGCATAGAAGGCAAAGCACTGGCATTGCGTGATTCGCCACCATCCGGAACGGTCATGATCGTTGCCGACATCGGTGCGGATATCGAGCTGCCGATGGAGCGGCCGCTGTATACCCCGGCAATCAAGCCTGTCATTGCCGATGTGACGCTGGCAGCGGGCGAAGGCGACCTGGATGCGGCCGCGCTGTACTCGCAGGTGGTGATCGACAAAGCGAAATTGACGCGACATATACGCCATGCCCTGCAGGAACGCTCGCAGGTCACTTTGCGCGAACTTACGCTATCGCAGCCACTGCGATACGGCTTGGCCGAATTGGTGGCGTACTTGCAGCTTGCCGACGATGCCTTCAAGGCGCATATCGTTGAAGAGACCATTGAGTCCATCGTCTTGACTAGCGAAAGCGCGGATGGAAGGCAAGTCACCAAGCATGCGCGGTTGCCGCGCGTGATATTTGTGAGGTAATGATGGACGAACAGGCAGTCGAAAACACGGCAGCATCGCACGACTTATCGACACTCGCCGTCGTGCTGTTCAAAGGCGTAATCTATCAAGAAAACGACGCCAGTCTTTGGAACGCATTGATCAACCTGCAAGCGCGGGTTCGCGATTACGTCGCCGTGCTGAACCTGGACCTGGTGTTTGACGAGGCCGAGGGCTACGCTTTTTTGCGCGCCCGTCCGGAAGCCCAGGACGGAACAGCCGCCAAGCTCCCCCGATTGGTGGTGCGGCGTCCGCTATCATTCCCGGTGAGCTTGCTGCTGGCCTTGCTGCGTAAAAAATTGGCTGAGTTCGACGCCAGCGGTGGCGACACGCGTTTGGTATTGCCACTGGATGAAATCGTCGAGATGGTTCGCGTGTTCTTGCCGGAGAGTAACAACGAGACCAAATTGATCGATCAGATCGAGACCCACCTCAACAAGATTGTTGATCTTGGTTTCCTGCGCCGCCTCAAAGTCAGCGTGGCGGAGCAAGGCGGGCAAACGGCGGCGTTCGAAGTACGCCGCATCCTGAAAGCCTTCGTCGATGCACAGTGCCTGGCAGACTTCGACGCACGCCTGGCAGCGTATCAAGCGCAGCTTGCCATGCCCTCGCAAGGGCAGTCAGATGAATGACGGCCACACGTTGGCGCTCGATTTCGAGCCGCAGGATGTGCTATCGGGCTTTCGCCTACACCGGCTCGAAGTCTTCAACTGGGGTACCTTCGACGGCCGCGTATGGGCATTGAATCCTGCCGGCAAGAATGCCTTGCTCACTGGCGATATTGGCTCAGGCAAATCGACGCTAGTCGATGCCGTGACGACGCTATTGGTGCCAGCCAACCGCGTCGCCTATAACAAAGCCGCCGGGGCGGAAAACAAAGAGCGCACGCTTCGTTCCTACGTGCTTGGGCACTACAAATCGGAGCGAAACGAAGCGAGCGGCATCGCCAGACCGGTGGCGCTGCGAGGCCACAATAATTATTCGGTCATCCTCGGCGTGTTCAGTAACGCAGGCTACGACCAGATGGTCACGCTGGCGCAAGTTTTTCACTGGAAAGACCCGCAAGGTCAACCGGCGCGTTTCTTTGTTGCTGCCGACAGCGGCATGTCAATCATCGACGATTTTTCCGGCTTCGGTAGTGACATCGCCAAGCTGCGCAAGCGTTTGCGCGATGTCGATGCGCATTTGTTTGACTCGTTTCCACCGTATGGCGCATGGTTCCGCCGTCGCTTCGGTATCGAAAGCGAACAGGCGCTGGAATTGTTTCATCAAACGGTATCGATGAAATCGGTTGGGAACCTGACGGATTTTGTGCGTCTGCATATGCTGGAGCCATTTGACAGCGCGCCGCGCGTAGCCGCCTTGATTGCGCACTTTGATGACCTCAACCGCGCGCATGAGGCCGTCTTGAAGGCCAAACGGCAAGTCGAGCTGCTGACGCCGTTGACGGCCGACTGTGATCGTCATGCATCACTAAGTTCGGAAGTGCTGGAACGCCGCGCTTGTCGCGATGCGCTTCGCCCCTATTTTGCGCAGCTCAAACTAGGCCTGCTGGAAAAACGGCTCGCCGACCTTGCCGGTGAGTGGGCACGGCAGCAGGCCCATGTGGAGCGCCTATCCGCGTTAAACGATAAACAGCGCGCGATTGACGCTGAACTCAGGAAAAGCATTGCCGAAAATGGTGGCGACCGGATCGAACGCTTGACCGCTGACATTCGCAGCAAAGAGACAGAGCGTGCGAAGCGCGTAGAAAAAGCCGAGCGCTATACAAAGCTGGCACACGCCGTCGGCGAAACGCCAGCCGAAGAAGAGTCAGGCTTCCTCGAACTTCGTCAGCGTTTTGTCGACATGGACGCCGGATTGAAAATTCGCGAAGCCGAGTTGCAAAATGCACTGACCGAGAACAGCGTTGCCTTTCGTCGGGAAAAACAGCTGCACGATGAATTGTCCGCCGAGATATCCAGTCTGAAAGCCCGGCGCAGCAATATTCCTGCCGAGCAGGTAGCGATGCGCGCAGCGTTGGGCAAGGCGCTTGGGTTGCCGGAAGAGGTGATGCCCTTTGTTGGTGAACTTCTGCAAGTGCGCGAAGAGGAACGAACTTGGGAAGGCGTCGCAGAACGGCTGCTGCGTAACTTCGGACTGTCGCTATTGGTGCCGGATGAAAACTACGCAAAAGTGGCAGCATGGGTCGATAGCACGCACCTGAAGGGGCGTCTGGTCTATTTTCGGGTGAAGCAAAGCACCCGTGCAGATGCGTCAACCCTCGGCCCGGACGCACTGGCACGAAAGCTCGCTGTCAAATCCGACTCGCCTTTCTACGATTGGCTGGAGCGCGAACTCGCGCACCGCTTCACCGTGGTCTGCTGCGAAACGCAAGAGCAGTTCCGTCGCGAGAAAAGCGCGGTGACGCGTGCGGGCCAGATAAAAATGCCCGGTGAACGCCATGAAAAGGACGACCGGCATCGGCTGGAAGACCGCAGCCGCTACGTGCTGGGCTGGACCAATGCCGCAAAGATCGCCACGCTCGAAACCAATGCGAAGAAAATCGAAGGTCGGTTGCGCGAATTTGGCAGCGTCATCGCAACGATTCAGACTGGGCAAAATACTCTCAAGGATCGACTGACTTCGCTCTCCCGGCTCGACGAATATGTCGATTTTCGCGAGATCGATTGGCGTTCACTTGCAACGGAAATCGCGCACCTGATCGACGAAAAACAGCAACTCGAATCGGCTTCGGATGTATTGAAACAGTTAACAGTGCGGTTAAACGAGGTCCTCATCGCGTCAAAGGTGACCGAGACAAACCTGGAGGAGCACAAGGCTCAACGCGCGAAAGCCGAGCAGAAGAAAAGTGACGCCGAAATTTTGCAGGCGCAAACCCAGGCAGTCGTCAACGACCCGGCCGCCGCAGTTCATGCTGCCTGTTTCCCAAAACTCGACACGGTGAGGGGTGAAGTGTTGGGAGAACACCAGCTCACCGTGGAATCGTGCGACAACCGTGAACACGAATTTCGCAATTGGCTGCAGTCCACAATCAACGCGGCAAGCAAAAAACTCGACGCCTTGCGCGACAAAATCACTCAAGCGATGTCAGCCTACAAGGAAGAATTCAAACTGGAGACTGCAGAGATCGACGCAAGTATCGATGCCGGTTTCGAATACCGGAAAATGCTCGACAGCCTAAGTGCAGATGATCTGCCGCGCTTCGAGGCATGCTTCAAAGAATTGCTGAACGAGAATACGATCCGCGAGGTAGCGAATTTTCAATCGCAACTTGCCCGCGAGCGCGAGACGATCAAGGAACGGATTGCCCACATCAATGTTTCACTCACCAAGATCGACTACAACACCGGGCGTTACATAGTATTGGAAACGCAGCCAACGCCAGATGTCGATATCCGCGATTTTCAGGCCGAAATGCGTGCCTGTACCGAAGGCGCTTTCACAGGTTCGGATGACCTCCAGTACTCGGAGGCCAAATTTCTGCAAGTCAAGAACATCATCGAACGCTTCAAAGGGCGAACCGGGCAATCGGAGCAGGATCGCCGTTGGACGGCCAAAGTCACCGACGTGCGCGACTGGTTTGTATTTGCCGCTAGCGAAAGGTGGCGCGAAGACAATAAAGAACACGAGCATTACGCCGACTCGGGCGGCAAGTCGGGAGGTCAAAAGGAGAAACTAGCCTACACCATTCTCGCTGCCAGCCTCGCCTATCAATTCGGTCTGGAATGGGGCGCAGTGCGGTCGCGATCCTTTCGATTCGTCGTGATCGACGAAGCCTTCGGGCGCGGCTCGGATGATTCGGCGCAATACGGTTTGCGCTTGTTTGCGCAACTCAATCTACAGTTGTTGATCGTCACGCCGCTACAGAAAATCCACATCATCGAACCGTTCGTCTCCAGCGTCGGATTTGTCCACAATGAGGAAGGCAGCGCGTCCAAATTGCGCAACCTTTCGATTGAGGAATATCAAGCCGAAAAGGCGATAGCCGCCGGATGAACTGGACGCGAGCAGCAGATTTGCGTGCGCAGGTGCAAAGGCTGTGGGATCGTGGCGGCCTGCTTGCAAGATTGGTCACTGGCGAGTCAGTATTCCCGCAGCGCTTGCTGCTCAAATGCCCCACGTCTACGGAGATGGCCGACCACTTCGACGACGTGCGCGTCTGGATCAGCGAACTGCGGGCGATACCGCACTGCCGTCTGGAAATGCGGGAATTCAAGCATCGCGTGTTCGGCGCAAATGCGATTCCCTCGGCAGCATGGATTGATCGCTTCGACGACGCCATTGCACTGCTTGGCAAGCGCCGCGATGTCGTCCGCTTTATGGCATTGCGCGATGAAACGACGGAGCGCCAGCCGCAGCTATTGGACTGGCTTGCGAAACGGCCACTGGATGCGCTGGCGCTGAGTGAAGAGTGGAGTCGCTTGCTCGACATCGTCGCTTGGCTGCAGGCACATCCTCGCCCCGGCATCTACTTGCGACAGGTTGACTTTCCAGGTGTCCATAGCAAATTCATCGAAACCCACCGCGGCGTACTCGGGGCGTTGCTCGATATTGCGCTGCCAGTTGACGCGATTGAAGTGTCCGCATCTGGCATCAGTCAGTTCGCCTCTCGCTACGGCTTCCGCGACAAGCCGCTACGAATACGCTTTCGCATACTCGCACCTGAGGTCGGGAGTTTGCCTTGGCCGAGGGGTGCGGACATCACGCTCGATGCAGCGAGTTTTTCGCGGCTTGACCCGAAAATATCGCAAATTTTTATCACCGAGAACGAGATTAATTTTCTTGCGTTTCCGCCGGTCAAGGACAGCCTCGTCATCTTCGGCGCGGGTTACGGCTTCGAGATGTTGCGCAACATTGAATGGCTACAGCAATGCCGCATCCACTATTGGGGCGATATCGACACGCATGGATTCGCCATCCTCGATCAACTCCGCAGCCAATTCAACCATGTCGAATCGTTTTTAATGGACCAAACGACACTGCTGGCGTTTGAGTCGCAATGGGGCAAGGAAGAAAAACAGACACTGCGTGATCTGCCCAACCTGACTCTCGACGAAACGATGGTTTACGATGATTTGCGGGACAACCGGATACGCAAGAACCTCCGTCTTGAGCAGGAAAGGATCGGTTTTGAATGGGTGGTATCCGCGTTGTCTGAAGGCACATAGGTAAAATCGATTGCAGTATCAGAGTAACGTCAACTATGTTGACACGCTCTAGCACCAGCGGGGCTTTCAGGCACTTTTATGTCCGAAAGCCCCGCCAATATTAGAGTTTGCCGACCGCGATTGAACGAGTGGCATCACCGCCGAATCAGGTTCTCGACAGAAAACTTGGTCCCGACTCACACTGTCACTTCCCCAGCTGCAACGGCATCGCCGGCGCAACCTTCCTACCCATTTGCTTCTCGCTCGCGAGCCGGTCCATCACCGACTTGATCGCCGTGTCCAGTTGTGGGTCTTTGCCTTGATTCACAGCGACGGGATCGAGCTCAACCTCGATATCTGGTGCGACACCTTCGTTCTCCACGCGCCATTCGCGCTCCGGCGTGAAGAACCGGAAGAAAGGAACGACGAGATTGCCGCCGTCGATGAGATTCGGATTGGCCGAGATTCCGATCAGCCCGCCCCAGGTCCGCTTACCAATGAGCGGCCCCAGGCCCATGCGCTTGAATGCATAGGGCAGGAAGTCGCCGCCAGAGCCGGCGTCCTGATCGATGAGCATTGCCTTTGGCCCGTAGATGGCGCCGCCGGGGGTCTCGAATATCATGCCGTCGCGATCCTGCCAGCCGGCCAGATATTGGCGGCTCAGCACATCGGTGACGTAGTTCGCGGCCTGACCACCACTGTTGCGGCGGTCATCGATGATTGCCGCTTCCTTGTCGACCTGTGAGAAGAACATGCGATTGAAATAGTTGAAGCCGTCACTGCCGGTGTCGGGCAGATAGACGTAGGCGAGTTTGCCGCCGGACATCTTGTCGACGTATTGGCGATTGTTTTCAATCCAGTTCCACTGGCGCAGCGCCGCTTCGCTGGCGATAGGCTCAACGATGATATTGCGTGGTGCTTTTGCCGTTAGTTCACTGGCAACGGTCAGCGTTACTTGTTTGCCGACGGTGTGTTCGAGGAACGCGTATAGATTTTCTTTCCCACTCACCGGTCTGCCGTTGATGGCGAGCACATAGTCGCCGGCTTTCACGCCGAGACCGGGTGCAGCGAGCGGCGCTTTCAGGAAGGGATTCCAGCGGTCGCCGCTGTAGATTTTCTTGATGCGGTAGTGATCGTTCTCGACGGCGAAATCCGCGCCGAGCAGTCCCACCGGCGCTGGCCGTTCCTTGTGCACATCGCCGCCACCGACGCGGTTATGCCCGACCTGCAGTTCACCGATCATCTCGACCAGCAAATCGTTCAGGTCTTCGCGCCGCTGTACGTGTTTGAGCAGCGGCTGGTAGCGGGCGCGAACGGCGTTCCAATCGATGCCGTGCAGATTGGCGTCGTAGAAAAATTCCTTTTCCATCCACCACGTCTCATTGAAAATCTGCTGCCACTCCTCGGGCGGGTTGACAGTCATGCCAAGCTGGCTCAGATCAAGCGCCTTGGCTTCGAGCTTTTCGGCTGCGTCGGCGATTTCCAGCTTGCCTTTTGCGTATTGCAGCAGCAGCTTTTTGCCATCAGCACTGACACTGAAATTGGCGACGTGCTGCTTAAGCGATTTGGCTTTGCGGTCTTCGAAATTGAAGCGATATAGCTCGCCATTGCCGGTTGACTCGGCGTCAGGTGGCTCATTGCTTACGCCAGGCTGCGTGCGCTCCAGATAAAATAATGCACCATCGGATGCGACGCTAAGCGAGCTGTAGTTACGCTCGGCTACCGGTAGCGCAACGATGCGTTGCTGCAAACCATCGAAATCGATGCGAACAGGTTTCGGTGGCTTGGGCAGCGCGTCGGGTTTGTCCGGGTCTTTTTTCTCGGCAGTGGCTTTGTCGGCTTCGGGCTTGGCTTCCGGGTCTCTCTTGGGCGCATCTTTGGCACTGTCCTTGGCGCCGTCTTTGGCCGCGTCCTTTTTGTCTTCCTCGTCGCCACGCTTGGGTGCGATGGGCGATTTGCCGTCTGCCGCGAGCACCATCGCATAGATGCCATTGCGCAATGGCCGCTCCTGCGTGGACATATCGAGGCCGACTTGCGAGGGGCCGGAATTGATCGATGCCGTGAAGTATAGATAGTCCGTACCGCCAAACACTGGATTGTCCGAGTGGCTCAGGCCATCGGTCACTGCCACACTCTTTCCCGTGTTGAAGTCGTAAATCTTGACCAGGTTAAAGTAGTTGGGTCCAGCCACGGTGTAAGCCAGCCAACGGCCATCCTGCGATATAGCGATGTTGAATACGCCACGCCGCTTGCGGTTGTCGATCAGCTTGATGCCGCCTTTGTCGAGGCTGATCGAGTAGAGGTTGAGGTGGTTGTCCTGATAGACGATGGTCTGTCCACCCGGCGCCCAGGCCAACAGCGTGAAGTAGCCGCTCTTGCCCAATTCGAATGACTGCGATTTCTCCAGCCCCGCCTGATCGCGCAGCACCAGCGTGTGATGCATGCCGGCATCGGAAATGTACGCAACACGCTTGCCATCTGCACTCCACAAGCCATCCTTTTCGCGAATGCCGGAAGTTTGCGTGAGGTTGCGCACCGAACCGTCCTTCACGGGAACGGTAAAGACATCGCCGCGTGCGCTGACGACCACGCGTTTACCCGTCGCGGAAAGCCTGGCCGAGGTCATGGCACCGCTCGCGTCTTTCCATTGCGTGCGCGCCTGAATTGCCTGTGCGGCCAGCGTGATGGGAAGCTCGCGAATGCTGCCCGTGCCGACATCCAGCTCCTTCAGTCTGCCGCCCACTTCGTAAACGACGGTGTTCTCAAAGGCGCTGGCATTACGCACATCCCACAGCGTTTCCTTGGTGAGCTGGCGTACTTCCTTGGTCTTGCTGCTGTAGATGAACAAGTTGGCGGCGCCATCATTGCGATCCGAAATGAACACGACGTCATCGCCGACCCATATCGGGTTGGTGTCGGAGGCATTGACGTGGGGAATTTTTTCCAGGGTGTTGGCCGTGGGATCGATGATCCAGACCGGCGGCGTGCTGCCACCGCGGTGTTGCCGCCAGCCACTGGGACCTGAATGGGCGGAGCGGTAGGGGCGATAGGCGATGCGACGTCCATCTTTGGACCAGCTACCTTCAAACGCCAGCGCTTCCATGACCTTCTTCTCATAGCCGCCGTCTACAGAAACTTCATACAGCTGGTTGCTACGGCCATTACCGATTTCGCGCGACGATGCAAACAACACGCGCTTGCCGTCGATACTCCAACCGTTCACGGTGTCTGCACTCGAATGCCAGGTGAGGCGCTTAGGCTGCCCGCCGGTGACTGGAATAATGTAGACATCGGTGTTGTTGTCGTATTTGGCTGAATACGCGATCCATTTCCCGTCTGGCGAAAAGAATGGCGCAAATTCGTCTGCCGGATGCGACGTCAACCGCGTCGGATTTTTTCCCCCACGATCCGCCAGCCAGATGTCGCCAGCGTAGACAAACGCGATGTGGTCGCGCGAGACGCTTGGCTGGCGTATCAGCAGCGTTTGTGCGCCTGCCTGCACACCAAAAAAAACCAGCGCGGCTGCGAGCAAGCTGCGCACTGAAACCAGATTCATCGTCATTGCAATTTTCCCTTCACGTTTTACGGTTGTCTTGCTGTCTTGGCCGACTCTATCAGCGCATGCCTTTTTAGCCGTATTGGCTGCGGAACGCAACATGCATTAGTTGTCGAACTGTAACCAGTGTGGCGAAACTGGCAAAGTTCAGCATTGGCGCGGCTCTTGGCGTATTTCTGCCCCAAACTGCCCGCCAGTACTAGCCGCTTGAAGATTAAGCAGCGACATTCCCCGGCCTAGCCGCAGTAAGCCCACACCGAGCGGAAGGCTTTGGGGTAAACTTTGCCAGCAGCGAGCTGACCCAAGATCCGGCAACTGCCAAACTTGCTTCGCTTCAATTGCACACTCGCCAGCCTTATCAATGTTCGTTCCGCACAAAAACTAGAGAAGCGGTTAAAACCCATGGATAAACTCAAAGCATTCTGGACCAAGTATTTCTCATCCATCAACGCCCTCATCCGCGCGGGCCTGGGCGTCGGCATCGTGCTGTTGTTTGTGGTCTATTACATGTTTCTGGACAGCCGCGGGGCTCTGTCGTTTTTTCAGCGCCTAGAACTTCAGGCCTATGACGCGCGGCTCCTGTCGACGATGCCAGAAAAAATAGATCCAAGAATCGTTATCATCGACATCGACGAAAAGAGTATTGCCGCCGAAGGCCGTTGGCCATGGGGCAGGGACAAGTTATCAAAACTGGTGACGCAAGCGTTTGACGACTACAAGGTCAAGGTTATTGGCTTCGACGTGTTCTTCACCGAGGCAGATACCAGCTCCGGATTGGCGAATCTGGAGGTGCTTGGTAAAACGTCCTTCAAAGCCAATGCGGAATTCCAGGAAAAGCTCACCGAATTGCGCCCGGTACTGGATTTCGACGCGCAATTTGCCCAAACGATTAAGAAGTACCCGGTCGTGTTGTCGTTTGCCGGAAACAATGAGCGCGCAGGTTTGCAGAAACTCGAATTGGGTGTGCTCCCGGCGCCGTCATTTACGGCCATGACATTCAACAAGAAGGCAATTAGCTCGCTGGAAATTGACGGCTACAGCGGCAACCTGAAATCCCTGCAGGAGGCGGCGTCTGCAACCGGACACGTATTGCCGCAAATCGATTTCGACGGCGTCGCAAGACGTCTTCCACTGTTCGTCAAATACAAGGATGGCTATTACGATTCCCTGTCGCTGGCGGTGTACCGGGCTTTCCTCGACAACGAGCCCATCAGGGTCATCCTGCGTGAAGACGAGGGTGACAACAAGACAAAAATCAAGAGTGTGGATTTGCGCAATACGAGTATTCCTGTTGACGACGAAGGCTCGACGCTGGTTCCATATCGTGGCAGAAGCCCCATGTTCCGCTACATTTCTGCGACTGACGTTATTCGCGGCAAACTGACCAAAGGCGAGCTGGACGGAAAAATTGCGCTGGTGGGCACGTCCGCGCAAGGTTTGTTTGATCTGCGTAGCGCGCCGGTCGGCGAGGTGTATCCGGGGGTTGAGACCCACGCCAATATGCTTTCTGGTTACCTGGACAACAACCTCAAGCGCAAACCACCGTACGAAGTCGCGATTAGGGCTTTGATGATCCTACTTATCGGCCTGCCACTCGCCGTGGCACTGGTGAAGATGAATCCGATGGTTGCAACGATAACGGTGCTGGTTACCGCCGCAATCGTCACTGCATTCAATATGTATTGGTGGTATCAGGGCTACGTTTTGCCATTGGCGCTACCGTTGTTGCTGATTGGCGCACTGTTCCTGCTAAACATGGCATATGGCTTCTTCATTGAAGCGCGCTCCAGACGACAGATTACCGGCATCTTCGGTACGTATGTGCCCAAGGAACTGGTCGAAGAAATGGCCAAGGATCCAGGTACCTACACGACCAAAGGTGAAAGCCGCGACATGACGGTGTTGTTTTCGGACGTGCGTAATTTCACAACGATTTCCGAAGGGCTCGCGCCGACTGAATTGACGGCGATGATGAATGCCTACCTTACTCACATGACGGTGAGTATTCAGGAAGATCGTGGCACCATCGACAAGTACATCGGTGACGCCATCATGGCGTTCTGGGGCGCCCCACTAAGGGACGAAAAGCACGCCGAGCATGCGTTGCGCTCAGCGCTGGCGATGCAAAAGAAAGTGAAGGAAATCGGTCCGGAATTCATCAAACGGGGATGGCCCCAACTTGAAATCGGCGTCGGCCTTAACTGCGGCATGATGAACGTCGGTGACATGGGATCAACCTTCCGCCGTGCGTATACGGTATTGGGCGATGCGGTGAATCTGGCAGCCCGACTTGAAGGCCTGACCAAGGAATACGGCGTCGGTATCCTCGTTTCAGAAAACATTGTTGCAACTGTGCAGGATATTGTTTACCGAGAACTCGACAGAGTGCGCGTTAAAGGCAAGCTTGAGCCAATTTCCATTTATGAGCCCATCGGCAAGAAGGGCGAAGTCCCAGATCAAATCATCGAAGAAATTGATCGATTCCATCGCGCGCTTGATTTGGTTCGATCGCAGAAATGGGACGAAGCAGAGGCCGCACTCACCAAGCTCATCGAGGCAGACCCTAAACGCAAGGTATACGCGAAATACATGGATCGTGTTGCCACATTGCGCGCCAATCCGCCGGGCGACAATTGGGATGGCGTGTATACGATTACCCATAAGTAAGACACGTTATCCAATAAATTGTCCGCCATTCTCGACTAATGGGAATGGCGGATTTCTTTTTCCGCCAAAGCCGCGCTGTGACTTGTAGCGCGGTACTGAACTCTGCACACATGATCACCTACCCTCACGAAACACCACCCGCTCCCGGCGAATCCATCCTGGTTGCACCCGGCATTTACTGGATACGCATGCCGTTGCCGTTCGCGCTGAACCACATCAACCTGTGGCTGCTTGAGGATCTCGACGATGCTGGCCAGAGTTGCTGGACCATCGTCGACACCGGCTATGGCGTGGCTGCGACGCATGCGCTCTGGGAACAGCATTTCGCCGGGCTCATGGGTAGCAAACCGGTCAAGCGCATCATCGTGACCCACTACCACCCGGACCACGTCGGCTGTGCTTCCTGGCTCCACGAAAAGACCGGCGCACCCATATGGATGACCACGTCTGAATACCTGTCTGCCCACGCAGCGGCTGAAGATGTTGCCGGTTTTGATCGGGAAAACTCGGCGCGGCTTTTTGTCTCACACGGACTCGCCAAAGCAAGACCGGACTTCGCTGAGGCGCAGAAGGTGCGTTCTGGTGCGTACAAGCGCGGTGTGCCGACCGTGCCCCGGCAGTACTACCGCATCATGGAAAACGATGAAATCACTATTGGCGCGCGCACCTGGCGAATAATCACGGCGTTCGGCCATGCACCGGAACATGCCACCTTGTTTTCTGCCGACGGCAACATTTTGATTTCCGGCGATCAGGTCCTGCCGCGCATCACCACCAACGTCGGCGTTTGGGGCAATCAGCCTGAAGCAAATCCGCTCAAGCAATTTCTCGACAGTATGGAAAAATTTGAACCACTCCCCACAGAAACGCTGATACTTCCTTCGCATGATCGCGTGTTTTTCGGTTTGCACGAGCGCCTTGCGCAACTACGGCAACATCATGCCGAGCGACTGACAGAGCTGGAAGCGGCGATTGAAACGCCAAAACACGCGGCCGAAATATTGCCGGTGTTGTTTCGCCGCCCGCTGGATGAGCACCAACTGGTGTTTGCCATTGGCGAGGCGATCGCGCATTTGCATTTCCTGTGGCGTGCCGGCCGCGCCAAACGCACCATTGGCAACGACGGCATCTACATGTTTCAACGTGTTGCGGCAAGCTAGCTGCCCGACAGGCGCAAGCCTATTCCATCGGTGCCATTACGGCGGGCAAGGTCACTGAAAACGTCGACCCGCTTGCGCCCTTGGCCGTCTTGCTGCTGACGTCGATGGCACCATGGTGACGGGCAACCACGGTCTTCACGAAAACCAGGCCAAGACCGATACCATCTTCCTCCGGCTGGCCTTCAAGCTTCAATCTTGTAAACCGTTGAAACAGTTTGGACATATCAGCCTCGGCAATGCCGTAGCCTTGGTCCGTGACATTTAGCCGCCATTTATCCTCTTCGCGCTGCAGCGTCATAGATATGCAGGTCTCTGGGGGGCTGTACTTGATCGCGTTTGACAGCAGATTGATGAGGGTGCGGGTGAGGAGGTCGCGGTCGCCCATTACCCACGCTTCAGTTTTCTGTTCACCGACCGTCACCTGAATCTTCTTGGACGATGCCAACGACCATGCCTCCTCGGCAGCATCCCGCATCAACTCATTTAGCTCGACTACCACGAAATCCTGCGAGCGGGCGCGTTCGGCGGTGGCCAGCCTGAGGAAGTCATCGGCGAGATTCAAGGTGCGTCTGGCGTATTTGCCGATACGTTCCACCAATCGCTCGACGGGCATCAGTTCAGGTTCCTCGCGCTGCATTTCCAGGAGTGTCAGTATCGAGGCCTGTGGCGAACGCATATCATGCGAAAGAAAGCGCAACGCTTCATCCCGGCGGCGTTCAGATTCGCGCAATGGCGAAACATCCACCAAGGTCACGATCGAGCCGGTGCGCATGCCGCGAGCCGAATACGACGGCGCGATCTGCGCCAGCAGTTCGTGTTCGTTCGGTCCGGTCACCTCTAGCGAAATGGAGGTTGCTTCATCGAAAGCATGCGTCCAGATTTCCCGCCACGGGCGCGTTTCTCCGTGCCGCAACAGCGCCAGCACCTGGAAAATATCCGAACCTTCCAACACGGTTGTGACGCGCGTTACTTCGCTCTCATTTTCGAAAGCTGCAAACAGCCGATCAGCCACCGTATTGGCCAGCAGAATTCTCCCTGTGAAATCCGTGACCAATACCGCTTCCGGTATATTCTCCAAACTATCTGCAACAAAGCGATTCAGGTCGCGCATGCGCTGCGTGGCAGCTTGCAGGGCGGCAATGCGGTTTTCGATTACGCCCGGCACAAACAGAGAGCCAGTAGTAGTGGGCGCAATATGCCGAACCGATTCTTCGGGAACAACTACCGGCTCGCGCTCAAGGCGAAGAAGCTCATCGTCAAAGAAACGCTGAGTCGCTTCCAGTTTTCGCCAGCTCCAAAGCGGGTAGGCAAGGAAGAGTGAAAATACCAGTGCCACTGGCGATAGCCAGATGAAGGCGAATTTGAATGTGAATGCCGCACCCGCGATTGCCGCGATGGCGACAGTAGCGGTCAATAGCAACGACTGCCTCGGACTCAGCCAAAGGTACGCGAACATGACGCCCAGCAGCAGCAGCAGTGTCGCGACGCCCGTCAAGGCAGCACTGCCACGACGGATGTCTATGCGCTCAACGAGCCCTTGCAGAATATTGGCGTGAATTTCGATCCCCGGCATTGCGCTGGACTGCCCGGAAACCGGCGTAGGAAATTCGTCACGCAGTCCGGATGCGGTCGTACCGACCAGGACAAGCTTCCCGTTGAAAGTATTTGCTGGATAGCCGCCAGTAAGGACGTCGAGCGCCGAAATGCGCTTGAAGTGACCGGGTGGGCCTGCAAACGGTATGAGGTAAAGGTGATCGCGGGCCCAGTGTTGCCCCGCTGCTGGCGGACGAGGATTCACGACACCTGGAATAGCGCGATCCGGGGGCCATTTTGCCGGGTCCGATTTGGTCAGCATGGCGAGGGCCAGTTGTTCATGAACTGCAGATCCACCACCGGCGCGAAGAAAGGTGCTGCGAAGTATTCCGTCCAGGTCCAGTTCGGTATCAATTTGCGCCAGACCGGCAGCCGCTTGGGAAAACCCAGGAAGCGGTAAAGTCTCACCGACCATCTCGCCATCGACAATAGTTTTGATCACCGGCAGAATCACTCGGCCGCTATTGCGTATGGAGTCCCCCAGCGCACGGTCCGCATTCTGGTTGTGGACATCGGGCTCTGTCAGGACGATATCGAAGCCGATTACCTTGGCCTGTGCAGCCGTCAGTTTGTCGATAAGGGTGGCGTATACAGCCCGTGACCACGGGAAGCGGCCAATTTGCCGCAGACTTTCTTCATCGATGCCGACGATGACGATGTCGTCGCTAGGCGCCCGCCGAAAAAGTTCGATGGCATTGTCGTAGAGCGTCTGATCAAGGCGCAGAAACCAATCCTGCCGCAACGCTGCAACACAACCGACCGCCAATACCAGACTGATCAGTAACCATTCGCGAAGTACCGGGTTGAGCAGCAGCGCAGCGACGACCAAGTACTACCGCCCTATCGGCTATCAGGCGCGCGTGTCGGGAACTGTGATTCCGAGAGCCACCAGCCACCGCCAAGGGGATAAACCTCCAGCACCCGAGGCTCGCTCCACGGCCCGACCGACTTTTCGCTGCCCGCCACTGCACGGACACGTATGTAATATGCACCGACGGCCAGATTGCCGAGATCAAATTTGTTTCCCGCAATATTGCGGTCAGACGCGATATTGATAAATCGTTCGTCGCGCGCTATTTGTACCTGATGGGTTTGCGCCGCCGATGCATCAATTTCAAGCGGCAACGCGCCGGCAGAACGCTTGGCCTTGAGTACCGGCAGATCGGCAGCACCGACAAACGTACGCACAGCACTCCACGGCCCGGTCTCACCTTTGGCGTTCACACTGGCAACACGCCAGTAATAAGTCGTCGCTTTTAGTGCAAAAGCGGGCGTTAGAGAGACGCCGGACGCCACCTTTTCTTCGGTGAGCGGCGTCGCAAACATTCCATCGGTAGCCACCTGGGCACGGTACGAAACCGCGTCTGGCGCGGCAAGCCAGGTTAATACAACGTTGCTGGTCAACAAACGATCCTTGTCGGTGGGCGCCGAGAGAACTGGCGGCAATGGGCGCGCCTTGACGACAAACGCGTGAGTAGCGTCTTTGCCTTCCAGGCCATTGACGTCAACACCTCTAACACGCAGGAACAGTGGCCCATCGGGCAGATTGACGAACTTGACGGCAGGCGTCGTCGAAGAAGCGTTTGCGATCAGGTTGGTAAACTCCTTGTCCATCGCGACCTGCGCTCGATACGAACCGGCAGCAGGCACCGGCTGAAATGCAAACGCCACTTCCGGTGTCTGGAATTGCGCGGGCAGCGAGGCAACATCGGGTGGAGGCAACAGCGCGACCGGTGGTGATGGCGCCTTGCCAGCCTCAATAAACGTCCCGAACCCGGCAGACAGCGCGAGACGCCCCGTACCGGCAGGTGCTGTCGTCGTGCCTGAAACCGCGACCAATCCTTCAACAACTTCGCCCTGACCTTTCATGCCGGATTCATCAGCACCGACACGGAACAAAGTACCACGCACACCCATGTTGGACGTTGGCGTACGAATCTCATAGCGCGCCGCAGCGTTCTTCTGCTTAACGACACTGGTTTCCACACGACCACTATCGACTCGCACAACGGTATCGGTCACGCCGCCGGTATTGGCCAACTGTCGCGCCAACTCCAGCCGAATGATCGATTTCGGTTGCACCGTCAGTGTTGAGCCATCAGCGAGTTTGATGGTGACGAAGCTGTCGTCACCCGTCCTTAACTTATCTCCCTCTTTGACCTCTCTGCCCGGCAAAATTGACCCGGCGCCGGAAGTGACCGAGCCAGTCGCCGCAATGACTTCTATCGGCGCTAGATCAAGTCGCATCGCTGATACCGGTATGCGAATTTTTGAGCCAAGCGGAATTGCGCGCGGGTTGCCGATCGTATTGAACTTCGAAAATAACTGCCAATCGCTTTTGTTAAGCAGATAGCGATTGGCAAGCTTTAGCAAAGTGTCGCCACGCTCGGCCGAGTGAATGTAGAAGCGCGCATCCTCGGCGCGCGCCGACATGGCGAACAACAGAAAAAAAATTGCCGGCGCGAAGGTCCGAATGATCTTCAAGTTAACCCATCTCAACGTGTAGTATGAAAAATTCCCGGTTTTGCCAAATTGAACGGGCTGACCTCTACGACAATTCCGCCGCCGTATCGTCTGGCACACTGACTCTCTCAAGGCGGTAACCAAAGTTATAAACCGGGGTCAGACGCACGCCTCGTGCTGGACCCAATTCCAGCTTCTTGCGCACCCGACTCATGTGTGTATCGACGGTTCGCGATTGCACGTCCGAGGAACGGCCCCAAACGCTTTCCGAGATATGCCCGCGCGACGTCAGACGCCCGATATTGCGGAACAGGAAAACAGTAAGATCATATTCCTTGTCCGTCATTTCGATTGGCTCACCTGCAAGCGTCACGACGCGGTCGACAAGGTTGATCAAGTAGGGTCCGATGGAAATGGGTTCGATATCCGACGACTTGGGCCGCGTACGGCGCAACAGTGAATCCACACGCGCCAGCAATTCAAGCCGACGGATCGGCTTCACCATGTAATCATCGGCACCGGCCTGCAAGGCGGCGACGATGTCGGCTTCAGAATCGCGACTGGTTGCAAACAATACCGGCGTCGTGGACTGCTGCTTTTCACGTAACCAACGCAGGACCTCGTGACCCGACATGTCAGGTACGTGCCAGTCGAGCATGAACAAATCAAAGCTCTCGCGAGCAGCTTCCCGGACGATTGTCTTTCCGGAGGTAAAATTGTGCACCGTATGACCGGCAGCTTCGAGCCAGTGCTGCATTGCCGTACCTACGACGACATCATCTTCAAGCAATGCGATTCGCATGACGTCCCCAAATCGATCTACTGATTTCAATTGTAGTCAGTTTACCCTTGTAACGGCACCAATTGCGCAGTCTATGCAGCATGAGATTATCCTGCAGGCACTCGTTCCAGCCGATACCCGGCATTATAAACAGGCTGCAGGCGGTAGCCGTTTTCAGGCGCAAGATCCAGTTTTTTTCTGATGCGCGACACATGGGTGTCGATGGTTCTCGACAATTCTGAAACCGTTCGCCCCCAAACAACTTTCGCGATGATTTCGCGTGAGATCAATTTGCCCGCATTCTTGAACAGGAAAAGCGCCAGCTCAAATTCCTTCGACGTGAGTTCGACCATCTTGTCGGAGCAATACGCCTGTCTTCCCGAAGGGTCAAATCGAAACGTGCCGAAGACTTCTTCGCTGGAACCAATCGAAGCATCCTGCAAGCGTCTTGTGACAGTCTTGATACGCGCCAACAGCTCCAGATGACGAACCGGCTTGACTAGATAGTCATCTGCACCCGCATCCAACGCACTGACGACATCAATTTCGGCATCGCGAATGGTTATGAACATAACCGGCGCGGCCACATGAAACTGCGTTTTCAATTGCTTGAGCACGTCCAATCCGGTCATGCCCGGAACCACCCAGTCGAGCAAAAACACATCAATTTCACGAAGCGATTTGTACGCGAGTAACTGTGCACCTGTCACAAAAACCGCGACCTCATGATTGGCGTCTCGGAGCCATTTTTCCATGACAGCACCGACCGCGGGATCATCCTCCAGTACTGCAATAAACATGACGAATTCCGTTGTTAAACATTCATGTGCATATTGAGTTGCCGCCAAACGTGGGTTCTAACCGCGGGGTGAATTTTGCCTTCAAGGCTATTGTTGCGCAACGGCGGCCACCGAAGTTGATTTTACAATGCTGACACAGTCCAAGACGCTGGTCACGGGGATTGAAATCGCCTGTCAGCGCAGCGCTTTCATGCCTTCTTCCAAACCCTTGGCCGTCATTGGAAACATGCGATCTTCCATCAATTCACGCACCATCTTGATCGACTGGGTCCACGGCCAGTGGGCCTCTTGGGTCGGGTTAATCCAGATGGCACGGCGATATAGATCCGTCAGTCGCTTGAGCCAGACCATGCCAGTCTCGTCATTCCAGTGCTCAACGCTGCCGCCGGGCTGCAATATTTCATACGGACTCATGGTGGCGTCGCCGACGATGATCAGCTTGTAGTCGTGGCCGTATTTGTGCAACACATCGAAAGTGGAAAATTTTTCGCTGTGCCGCAAACGGTTATTGCGCCACACCGATTCGTAGATGAAATTGTGAAAATAAAAATATTCGAGATGCTTGAATTCGGTCTTGCAAGCCGAAAACAGTTCCTCACAGCGATGCACGTAGTCGTCCATCGAGCCGCCGATATCCAGAAACAGCAGCACCTTCACCTTGTTGTGCCGCTCTGGCACCAGCTTCAGGTCGAGGAAGCCGGCATTGTGCGCAGTGGAACGGATGGTGCCATCCATATCCAGCTCTTCTTCGGCGCCTTCGCGGGCAAATTTGCGCAGCCTGCGCAGTGCCAATTGGATATTGCGAATACCTAATTCAACGTTGTCGTCGTAATCGCGAAACTCCCGCCGATCCCAGACCTTCACCGCGCTGCGATTGCGCGAGCCCTCCTGGCCGATGCGCACACCCTCGGGGTTGTAGCCATAAGCGCCAAACGGCGACGTTCCCGCGGTGCCAATCCACTTCGAGCCGCCTTGATGGCGTTCTTTTTGCTCGGCAAGTCGTTGCCTGAGCGTCTCCATCAATTTGTCCCAGCCGCCCAGCGCTTTGACCTGTGCTTTTTCTTCTTCTGACAACAGGCGCTCGGCGAGCTTCTTCAGCCACTCCTCGGGAATGTCTGCCGGCAACACGGCGTCGAGCGCTTCCACGCCTTTGAAGTACGCCGCAAAGGCGCGATCAAAACGGTCAAAATTGGCCTCGTCTTTCACCAGACAGATGCGCGACAAATGGTAGAAGTCATCCACGCTGCCGTGTATCACGCCCCGCTCCATTGCCTCGCACAGCATCAGGTATTCCTTCACCGATACTGGCAGGCCACTTTGTTTCAGGGAGAGGAAGAAATCGATCAACATTTTACGTAGAACGCCTATTGGTGCGGTGTTTCAGGATTTTTTGCCTGAAGAGGCGCTAGGGGCGCGGAGTTTCAATATGATATTGCAGGTTTCGTTTCGCGCCCGGCCATTCGCTCGCGATGATGCTGTAGACGCAAGAGTCGCGAATGGTGCCGTCTGGCATCAGGCCATGATTGCGCCGCACACCATCCAGCTTTGCGCCCAGCCGCTCGATCGCGGCGCGAGAGCGAACGTTGAAAAAATTCGTGCAGAACTCGACCGCGATGGCGTCTTTCGACTCAAATGCATGCTGGAGAAGCAGCAGTTTGCATTCGCTATTGATGGCGGTACGCTGCGCACTTTGCGCGTACCACGTAAAACCGATCTCCAGGTGCCGATGCGCAGCCTCGATAAAGCAATAGCGCGTGCAACCGACGATTTTTCCATCGCTGAGACGGCGGACCACGAACGGCATGGATCGTCCCGCCGCACGCTCTGCCAGTGCGGTTTCCACATAGGCCCCGGTTTTGTCCGGTGTCGGCACACTTGTAAACCACAGCTTCCACAGTTCACCGTCCGCCGTCGCCGCACGCAGATCATCGGCGTGCTTGGCCTCCAGCGGCAGCAACGCCGCAAACTTGCCTTGCAGCGTGATCGGTTCAATCCAGCTCACTATCGATTTCTTTTGGCGAGGAACACCAATTTTTCGAACAGATGCACGTCCTGTTCATTCTTCAGCAGCGCGCCATACATCGGCGGAATCAGCTTGCTGGTGTCACCCGACTTTAGCGCCTCGGGCGGAATATCCTCGGCGACTAGCAATTTGATCCAGTCCAGTAACTCCGAAGTCGAGGGCTTTTTCTTCAGCCCCGGCATTTCACGAATATCGAAAAACACTTCCATCGCTTCTTTCAACAGTGCCTTCTTCAAGCCGGGGAAATGCACATCGACAATCTGCTGCATGGTGTTCTTGTCGGGGAAGCGGATGTAATGGAAAAAGCAACGCCGCAGGAACGCATCGGGTAATTCCTTTTCGTTGTTGCTGGTGATGAAAATGATCGGCCGGTGTTTCGCAACGACAGTTTCACGGGTTTCGTAGCAATAGAACTCCATACGATCAAGTTCGCGCAGCAGGTCATTGGGGAACTCAATGTCAGCCTTGTCGATTTCGTCGATCAGCAACACCACCTGCTCATCGGCCTCGAACGCGCGCCACATGGTGCCCTTGGCGATGTAATTCTTGATGTCCTTGACCTTCTCCTCGCCGAGTTGCGAATCGCGCAGACGCGATACCGCGTCGTACTCATACAGACCCTGTTGCGCCTTGGTGGTGGACTTGATGTGCCACTGCAAAAGTGGCTTGCCCAGCGCGGCGGCGACTTCCTCGGCGAGCATGGTCTTGCCGGTGCCGGGCTCCCCCTTGATGAGCAATGGCCGCTGCAAGGTGACGGCGGCGTTGACGGCGAGCTTCAAATCGTCCGTCGCGATATAGTTTTGACTGCCTGTAAACTTCATGGATTAACGCCGCCTCAAATTGGACACCTACATTATACGTTTGGAGATCACCATGAAGTTTCACCTCGCACTGTTAACGCTCGCCTGCGTGTCAGCGACTGCATCTGCCCAGACCAGCGTCACCATCTACTCGAGTGCGCAGCCCGGCTCGCTGTCGCCTGCGACATTTCGAAACGGCGGTGAAGGATTTAGCGTGCCGGGCTATGGGGTGATCAGACAGTCGCAGGATGTCAACCTGACTCAGGGAAGAACGATCATTCGTATTTCCGATGTACCTGCATTGATCGATCCTACAACCGTATTGTTTGAGTCGCTGACCGACCCGGCGGGGACACGCGTACTCGAGCAAAGCTTTGAGTTCGATCTCACCAGCACCGCCAAATTGCTGCAGAAATACCTGGATCGTGAAGTGACTGTGGAGCAAGTGCGCGGCTCGTCCATTGAATCGATCTCTGGGACGCTCATCGGTACGCAAGGTGGCCTGATCGTGCGTATGGCCGACGGCAGCGTGCGCACCATCAGCAACTACGCAGCGGTGCGACTGGCGGCGTTGCCGGGCGGGCTCATCAGCAAGCCTACGCTGGTCTGGGATGTCGCTACCGGTCGGCCCGGGTTGCACAAATCGCGTTTCAGCTACCAGACCGGCGGCATCACCTGGTGGACCGATTACAACCTCACCCTATCCGAAGGTACCGGCGCCAACGCCTGCAAACTCGACGTAGGGGCGTGGGTGACAATCGTCAACCAAACCGGCGCGACCTTCACCGATGCCAAACTCAAACTGGTTGCTGGCGACGTACAACGTTCACAGCCACGCATGGAACCTGCAAGGAGCGCCTACAACGGCGCCGTGGCGATGGCGGCGCCAGTCACAGGATTCGCCGAGAAATCGTTTTTCGAATATCACCTTTACACGCTGGGCCGCCCCGCCACACTCGCCAACAATTCGACCAAGCAGATAGAACTCTTTCCGACGGCACAAGGGGTGCATTGTGAAAAATCCCTCGTGTATTTCGGCCAGGCTGGACAGTATTTTGGCAATTACAGCGCCCCGGTGACTGACCGTAACTTCGGTAACCAGTCGAGCAAGAAAGTCGACGTCTATCTACGCTTCGCCAATCGCGAGGAAAACAAACTCGGTGTACCGCTTCCTGCGGGCAAGATTCGTGTCGCCAAGCTCGACAGCACAGACCAGTCGCTGGAGTTCATCGGCGAAGACCTCATCGATCACACGCCCAGAAATGAAACGATACAGGTCAAGCTGGGCAGCGCGTTTGACGTTGTCGGTGAACGGCGTCAGGTCGATTTTCGATCAGACGTCAACGCCAAGTGGATTGAAGAGGACATCGAGATCAAAGTGCGCAACCAGAAGAATGAAACGGTCACGGTAATCGTCAAGGAAAATTTCTATCGCTGGACGAATTGGTCAATCACGAAAAAGAATCAGGCATTTGAAAAGATCGATTCGCGCACGGTCCATTTTCCGCTCACTATTGCAAAGGAAGATGAGGGTGTGGTGCGCTTTACGGTGAGGTACACCTGGTAGGTGGCGGTACGCGTCCCACTGGCCAGACTTGGATGAGTCGCTAGTGAAACTCACGCGTGCTGAAATCCAGCTCGCCCAGCATCGCGCTCTGGTCAATAAGTTTCCCCGCAATCAGGTGCACAACCTCTCCTTGCCGCTCAACACGCCCGGCCACAAATAACAATTTGGCGTGCACCAATGGGCTGCGTTGCCGGGCAGCGACATGCGACCAAACCACGACATTTACGTAGCCGGTCTCGTCCTCAAGCGTGACAAACACCGTACCCTTGGCAGTACCGGGGCGCTGTCGGCAGGTGACTAATCCACTGGTGCGGATCAGTTGGCCGGAGCGGGCATTCTTTACCTCCTCGGCACTGCGTATGCGTTGTGCCGCGAGAGCAGGCCGCAACAGCGCCAATGGATGACGGCGTAGCGACACACCGACGCTACGAAAGTCGGCGAAGATATCATCGGCTTCCGTGGGCGGAATCAATGTCGCCACGTCCGTGTCGGCTGGTGCCGTGAAAAGTTTGGTGTCACGCTCCAGCCCCAATGCCTCCCACAGCGCATCACGACGATGGCCAATCAGCGTATGAAAGGCGTCAGCCGAGGCAAGCGCTTTAATTTCCGAGTGGGACAATCCGGCGCGGCGCTGAAGATCGGCAATGTCGATGAAAGCAGCGTGGGCACGTGCGGCCACGAGTCGTTCTGCTGCAGTCGTACTTAACTGGCTCACCATCCTGAGCCCCAGGCGTATTTGCGGATTTCCCGGCCCTGTCAGTGCGCAGTCGACAGTACTGATCATCACGTCCACTGGCAGCACGGTCACACCGTGCCGCTGCGCATCCTGTACCAGTTGTGCCGGGGAATAAAACCCCAGCGGCTGTGCATTAAGCAAACCGCAGGTGAACGCTGCTGGGTGATGACATTTCAACCAACTGGAAACGTAGACCAGCAGCGCAAAGCTGGCCGCGTGCGATTCCGGAAAACCGTATTCGCCGAAGCCTTGCATCTGCTTGTATAAACGCTCGGCGAATTCTTCTTCATAGCCGCGCTCGCGCATGCCATCCACCAGCTTGTCACGAAATTTTTCAAGGCCACCTTTGCGTTTCCAGGCAGCCATGGCGCGGCGCAACTTGTCGGCCTCGCCCGCGGTGAACCCGGCAGCGACCATCGCCAACTTCATCACCTGCTCCTGAAAAATCGGCACACCAAGCGTGCGCTCCAGTACTGCTTTCACCGCATCGCTGGGATATTTAAACTCCTCTCCGTTGCGCCGCTTCAGGTACGGGTGCACCATGCCGCCCTGTATTGGCCCCGGCCGGACGATGGCTACCTCAATGACCAGATCGTAAAAGCACGCTGGCTTCAACCGCGGCAGCATGCTCATCTGCGCGCGCGATTCGATCTGAAATACACCGATGGTATCGGCATGCTGGATCATGCGGTAAGTGGCCGCATCATCCGGGGGAATATCCTGCATCACCATTGGCTTGCCACGCCAACCGCCAATAAGATCAAGTGTTTTGCGTATCGCCGTCAACATGCCCAGGGCCAGCACATCCACTTTCAGCAGCCCGAGCGCATCGAGGTCGTTCTTGTCCCACTGGATAACGGTACGTTCCGGCATCGCCGCATTTTCAATGGGCACCAGTCGCGTCAGCTTGTCGCGTGCAATGACAAATCCGCCGGAATGCTGCGACAGATGGCGCGGAAATCCGATCAGCGCGCCGGTCAACAACATCAGCGTTTGCATGAGTGGCGCCTCGGGATCGAATCCTGCCTCGACAAGTCGATCCGGCGCGATGGTGCGTCCATCCCACCAGACAATTGATTTGGACAAGGCGTCAACCTGAGAGAGCGTGAGCCCAAGGGCCTTGCCGACATCGCGTATCGCACTTTTGGGGCGGTAGGTGGAGATGGCAGCGGTGAGCGCGGTGCGATCCCGTCCATATTTTTGGTAGATATATTGCATCACCTGTTCGCGGCGCTCATGCTCGAAATCGACATCGATATCCGGGGGCTCATTGCGCTCCCGCGAAATGAAACGCTCGAACAATACCTGTGCACAATCAGGATTCACTTCGGTAATTCCCAGGCAATAGCACACCGCAGAATTAGCGGCCGAGCCGCGTCCCTGGCAAAGGATGTGATTTTCGTTGGCGTATCTGACGATATCGAAGATGGTCAAAAAGTACGGCTCGTATTGCAGATCGGCGATGATTTCCAGCTCGTGCTCGATGAGGTTGCGTACCTTGTCAGGCATACCTTGTGGATAGCGCGTGCGGCTTTTTTCGTACGTCAGCCGCCGTAAATAATTGGCGGGGGTTTCACCCTCAGGGATAACTTCACGCGGATATTCATAGCGAAGTTCACTCAGCGAAAATGTGCAATAGGCTGAGATGACGAGCGTCTGCGCGATCATCGCTGCCGAATAACGGCGCGCCAGATGCTCAATCGGCTTAAGGTAGTTTTCCGCGTGTGCATTCAGATCGGTGCCCAATTCCGCGACCGGCTTCTTCAGACGCACCGCCGTCAGCACATCTTGCAGGGGCTGGTCTTCACGTCTTGCGAACAGGATGCGATCACATGCGGCTAGCGGTAAGCCACAGATGCCGGCCAGTGCCTCGAGTGCATCACGCTTGGCCGCATCGTCGGGGCCGTAATCGAGAGCCACACCCAGCCAGCAGGCCGCTTGAAAATATTGTTTGATGGCATCGCTATTGGCTCGCGCGTCAATATGCTGCGGAGTCGGAACGATGATGGCGATGCAGTCAGCAAGCTCGTCAAGATCAGCAAGGAATAATCGATATCCGCCTTTGGGTGAACGTGAACGCGCCAGCGTGATGAGTTCGCAAAGATTGCCGTAGCCGTTGCGGCTTTTTGCCAGCACGATCAGGCGGTCAACGGCGGGGGCATCATGAATGACAAACTCGGCACCGATGATCAACCTGATTTTGTGTTCCTTCGCTTCCACATGCGCGCGCACCACGCCCGATACCGAGCATTCATCGGTAATGGCGATCGCCTTGTAGCCTAGCTCTGCGGCACGGAATACGAGTTGTTCAGCGTGGGAAGCACCGCGTAAAAAACTGAAATTGGATAGGCAATGCAGGATGGCGCAGGAGAGTTTCATCTTGAGGGGTCATGCAAAATAGCCGTGCAAATACCATTTCTTGCCGTGCCGGTAATCACGAAAGATCCAGCAGATTTCCTTCTGCGGATTACTGGCAACAAAATAGTCGCGCGCCACTGGCCGACCATCCCACCAGCCGGTTTCGATGCGTTCCGGTCCGGCAAGCAATGCCAGTGCACCGTGATGCTGCGGGGCACCGCTGACGGTCACCAGCACGCGTGGCTCGGTCAGCAACAATAACGGTCGCGGTTTTTCCTGTGCCGTCGGGGTCGCGCGAACAGTTTTCTTCCTGCCGGGTTCCCGCTCTGATTGCCAGGCGTATTCAGGGCGATGGTCGCTGTTTTCACGAATGCTGAAAACACTTTTGTCGCCGAGACGCGAAGCTACGCGCTCGATCAGCGTCTGCCATTTTTCCTGGCGAACATCCGGTGTGGGTAGCCAGCTCTCGTTCAACTCCTCAAACGCAACCAGGCACGGCGCAGACAGCTTCAATGCCACAACTGCTTCCGGGAAAGGCTGCACCGTGAGGCGTTCGCGTATCAAACGCAGCCATTCAGGCGCGCTACGCAGTGGATGACGCGAGCCGAATTCATGTTGCGTTCCGTGTGTGCGGTTGTGCTGCAAGTCCAGCACAATTTCATTCACGGCCGCACCCCGCGCACGCAGGAAACCTTCCATCTGGCTCAGTAGCATGTTGATGGGAATAAATAGCCTTTCGGTATCGATGATGTCGAACAACAGATCGGTATGGCTGGAAAAATGTTCCGGGACGCGATGTGGCTCGCGTGGGTCGGGGGATTGCCCGAGTGCATGATCGAGATCCCCCAGCACCTGATCGCCGAACCGTCGGCGCAGACTTGAACGTGACTGCAAAAGCAGATCTTTCACACGCACCAACCCCAGAGCGGAAAGTGATTGCGTCACGTCATGTGGCCAATCGAACAGGGCCAGTGGAATATCGCTCAGCCGCTCCTGCAGTTGCGCGAGCTCACGACACATGCGGATACGGCCCATGTAGTGTGAGGCACGTGCCAGCAGATATGCGGCCATCGGCACGGGAGCCACGCCAATGGTGGCCTGCAGCCCCAGCGACGTGATGCCGGTGCGGACACGTCCAACCAGCGCGCCAATGCCACCGAACAAACGCAATGTGGTCGAAATCTCCAGCGATGCGCCTGATTTTTCGCGGCAAACCATGGGGGTGAATTGTGAAAGCCACGTGGCCAACTCATACAGTGTCTCCTGCTCTTTGCTTGCTTCTCGCGGCACCACCAGCAATTGCGTGGCGCGCGCCTGCGCCGCCGCCACCGGCATCTGGATCGTAATACCTGCCTCGCGTGCACAGGCGTTGGCGGCATGCACAAAGGGACGCGATGCCACGCCATCGCTGATCACTAGCGGCACTTCCAGCATGTGGCCGAGCGCGCCTCGTGTATGGGATTGCAGCGACAATTCGGGCAGGTAAAGGGAAATCCACAACATCTGAAACCATCGCCTAGCCGCGCTCACGCGTGAATGAGCGCTGGCGGACGTTGACTGGATTTTCACCTGCGGTTGCCAAGTTGTCTGTCAAAATCCTGTCTAGCCAGCCGATGGATGTTGTCTTCTGAGGCGTGCCCACGTAGCGAGGTTCGCGCGTAAGGCACCCAAGTGTCCGGGTGGAGAGACGTATCGATTTTCCTGCTGGCAGGCCACGACGCTTGAGTAAATCCAGGCGCAGCACACCGCCGTTCTCAGGCTGCAACGCAATGCGTGTCCCTGCGGGCGAAGGTGTGTTGAGAGCCTCAAGCGGACGCATCAGCCACAGGATACTGTTGCCTGTCATGGCAGACTGATGCAGGCGGCGCAGCGAGAGCGGATTGCACCAGACCTCGTTCATGCGCAACAGCACGCAGCGGCACGCACCACTCTTCAATCCCTGTTCGGCAGCCCATAGCGCGTCGTCGGTGCTTTTGGTCCGCACAATAGCGAGATGATCGAGATTAATTCCGCACTGCGCGAGTGCCGGTGCATAGGGAATCCACGCCTGACTGTGCGGTACCACCCACAGCATATGCATCGCATCACCGGGATGCACCACGTTTGCCGAGGAGTCAAGCGCCTTCAGCAGTAGCGATAGCTCGCCGATGCCGATGTGATTGCACAGAATTTCAGTCAGGCCCGGTTTGGCCCAGCCGCGACCGGTCAGCTCACCATCGAGTGCATCGAATCCGCTGCGAATCTCACCGCCACCAGGTGCAGAGACGCAGCTACCCAAATCCCCAATGCGGAAAATGCCTGGTAATACGCTGGGGTCATAGACGGGTGATGCCACCGTAGTGGTAGAAGACTGGGATTGCATAACTGTATATTCATACAGTTTTATGGTTTTGGCAAGGTCAAAATACCATGCCCGCAAACGTTGGCAAAACTCAAGTATTGGCGGGCTTAACAGGCCAAAATTGCCAGGAGAACCTCTGCAATGCTAGTGTTTATCGTCCCGGCATACTGGTTATGCTAATGCGCTCGCTAGCTCTTGAGGAGCGCTGTGAACTTCTTGCGAAATTTGCTCACCTTTGGAGATACGATCGCCATGCAATAACCCTGATGGGGATTACGTTTGAAAAACTCCTGGTGATATTGCTCAGCCGGATAAAACGTTTCAGCAGCAACCACCTGCGTCACGATGGGCGCGTCCCAGATTTCTTCACCCGCCAAATACGCAATGCTCTCGTTTGCAACAGCCACCTGCTCAGGCGAGTGGGTAAAGATCGCCGACCGATACTGCGTGCCGGCGTCATTGCCCTGGCGGTTGAGCGTGGTGGGATCATGTATGGCAAAGAACACCATCAATATTTGCTTGTAGGAAATAACCGCCGGGTCAAACGCCACCTGCACGACTTCAGCATGACCGGAGGTGCCGCTGCACACCGCTTCATAACTGGGATTTGCATCACGGCCACCCATGTAGCCGGAGACCACATCCTCGACGCCCTTGAGGTCGTCGAACACCGCCTCCAGACACCAGAAACAACCACCAGCCAGAGTGGCAACTTCAATATTTTTCATCGCGATTTCCTCAAGTAATGTGTGCCTTAGTCGAGCTTTGTGTCACAGCCTTGCACGGCGCGGTACCGAACCGCCAATTGAAAAAGCCCATCCTCCTTTGAGAATGGGCCCGCTTCTCAACAACTATCCCGATTTACTTACTTGGCAAAATTTGCTGCAACAAAATCCCAGTTGACGATCGCCCAGAAACCCTTGAGATAGTTTGGTCGGCTGTTGCGATAGTCGATGTAATAGGCGTGTTCCCAGACATCGCAGGTCAACAGCGGTGTCATCCCCTGTGTAAGCGGTGTAGCGGCGTTGCTGGTGCTCTCCAATGACAGTGAGCCATCAGTTTTTTTGCAAAGCCATGCCCACCCCGACCCAAACGTGCCCGCCGCCTTGGCGTCGAATTGCTTCTGAAACTCTTCGAACGATCCAAATTGCTTGTCGATGGCTGCTGCCAGCGCACCGGAAGGTTTTCCGCCACCCCCAGCATTTACCGGCTTGAAACCCAGAAAATAAAAATCGTGATTCCAGATCTGCGCGGCATTGTTGAAAATCGGACCGGCCGGCGCCTTCTTCACCACTTCTTCAAGCGTCAGATTCTCAAACTCCGACCCCTTGGCGAGATTGTTGAGATTAGTCACATACGTCGCATGATGCTTGCCGTAGTGAAAGTCGATGGTCTCAGCAGAAATATGCGGTGCGAGCGCATCCTTAGCGTAGGGCAATGCTACTTGGGCAAAAACAGTCATGGCAACTCCGTATTGATGAAATGAAAATTGGACTTATTAACTGCAAGAATTTGGGTCGATCTGACTCAGTAAAAATCCGAAGCAGCTTATTTTCTCGCCTTCCATAGTGCAGTGTAATGGTGTTTTTGCCCACCGGCGAGTAAGACAAAAACGGACACATGGCGTATCCATTTTTACCAAACTTTGCCGTACCGTCCCGCCCGAGTCAACTTGGGGCTGCGAGGCGTTTCGAATATACGCTATGCCAACACATCATTTTAGCTCGCAGCGATTACAGCACAGGCGATACGCGGACCGGCATTACCTGTGGGCTGCGTTTTGTAATCATCGGGGTCCCGATGCACGATCATTCCCCGACCGACTACGCTAGTAGCACTCGGGGATACGGTGATGACATCGACGAGCACTGAAAATTTCGCGTTACCTGCGGCATCCGATTTGAGTGACGGGAGATCACCCGCGTGATGCTCCATCACGTCATTCGCGCCGTGCGACTTATTTAGCGGATTGAAATGTCCACCAGTGCTCAGGCCATCGCCGGAACTGCAATCGCCTTTTTCGTGCACATGAAATCCATGGTCAGCGTTTGGTTTCAATCCACTGACGTTAGCCTCGACGCGAACCTTGTCACCAGTCTGGGTGAAAGTGACCGTCCCGGAAGCGGTATTGCCTTTGGTCGGCTCAAGTTTTGCCACTGCGACCGGGCCTGAGACAGCCACACTGGCGCAACCGGCGAGTATGAACGGGGCTACGAGACTAACAATTTTATAATTCACGATGGTGACCTCGAAAAGGAGAGCGCTAATTTTACTTCTTGGGAAGGGCAGGATTTTTTACGTCGCTGGTCGGGACCGGCACCCTTGCTGTCGGCAAGGCCGGCGCTAGCGATGGTGCCGCCGCCACCACGATAGGCGTCGGCTTGGGAATCGGCTTTCCGGCTTTCTTCATATTTGCCTGGAAGTTTTTCACGGCGCGATCCTCGGCACCTGCTTGTAACACCTTGGCTTTTTCCGCAGTCGCCTTATCCTTTTCCGCCTTCGCCGCCGCAGCGACAGGATCCAGCGGCGGCGCCGGCTTTGGTGGTGGCAGCTTGGCAAATGCGCTGGCGCTAATACATGCGATCACCAGACAAGCGTACAAATGTTTGAAGTTCATGGTCTTTGCTCCTTAATCGCCAGCGGCAGGATGAACAACCCCGGCCATTTTTTGATCGCGCTTTCCTGACTTGACTTCGTCGTACCAGATCTCGTGATGTTCCTTCGCCCACTCTTCGTCAACGTAACCCTCGCGCATAGCTTTGTATGCACCTGCCATGCCGATGGTTCCAAGATAGATATGTGCGAAAGACATTGCGATGAACACGCAGGCAATTGTCGCGTGGACCAGATTGGCTTCACCCATGATTTCGCGCGACGTATTCCAGTTCGGAAACAGCAGGATGGCGCCGGACACACTGATGACTATGCCCAGAATGACCACACCGATCCAGAACCAGACTTTTTCTCCTGCGTTGAATCTGCCCGATGGAACATGTTCCCCCGATAGCATCCCACCAAATTTGCCGATCCATGCCATATCGTAAGTACGCCAGATGTTGTCACGGATGAACATGACAATCATGACGACCAAACTGAACATGAATAGCGGTCCGACAAAATTGTGAACCAGTTTCGCGGCAACGGCGACGCCTGAGAAAGCGCTGGCGCCAAGCAGAGGCAACAAAACATATTTGCCGAACAACAGCGAAAGGCCGGTCAGCGCGAGCGCCACAAAGCTGAGTGCCATCGTCCAGTGCGCGACGCGCTCGGCACTATTGAATCGCTCGATCAGGCGCCCGCTGGGTTGGCCCTTCAACTTGATCTGGCCCTTCACAGCGAAAAACAGCAGCAGCATCGCTGGTACGACCAGAATGACGATGCCGCCATAAAACGTTACCGGGCCGTTTCGAAGTACACGCCATTCACGCCCCGAGTCCTCGACGAGCACGTTTGTTTCTCGCCCTGCGACAGATGCGTACTGCGCCTTCTGCTCTACATCAGCCCACTTAGGCGGGGCATTCCAGCCAGGTTTGGCCGTACTGCCCGCGGGCAAGGCAGGCGCAACCTTCGGCGTTGCGTCAGCTGCGGGTGCAGCGAGCGGAGCGGATGCGGCAGGTGCCGCCGCCGGTGCCGCGCCCGCAGCCTGCTGCGCAGTCGCAACGCTGAATGGCATTGCGAGCAACAACAGTGTCGCGCCCAAGACGCGCGTGCAACGAATCAGTCCAATTGATTTCATCTCAGTTTTCCCCTTGTGCGATCGACTGGTGATCATTTCTTGTCCGTACGCAGATATTCATTCTGCGTGCGACTGCGTTGCGCCATTGCCGTTTCCCATTTCTGCTTGTCATTTCCGAAAAGCTTGTTGTCGTAAGCCCGCTCATCTTTCTTGCCTGCATACACCTTCTCCGTTTTGGCGGTCTGGTTGACTTCACTGCAGGCCGACAACCCCACGGCAAATATAACGGCAGCAATAGCCGCTACAACAGGTTTGCTTTTCATGTTTTCGCTCCCGCTGCCTGCGGCTTCGCATCGTTGCGGTTATAAGCCATCGCCCAACCCCAAATTTCATCACCCTTGCCTCTGCGCTGCACCCGCTGCTTGTAAATCGACATGATCACGTCGCCATCACCAGCCAGCAACGCTTTGGTCGAACACATTTCGGCGCACGCGGGCAACTTGCCTTCGGCAAGACGATTGCGACCATACTTTGTGCGTTCAGCTTCGGAATTGTCTTCCTCCGGACCGCCCGCGCAGAAAGTACACTTGTCCATCTTGCCGCGCAGTCCAAAGGCACCCGCCTGTGGAAATTGCGGCGCGCCGAACGGACATGCATAAAAACAATATCCGCAGCCGATGCACAGATCCTTGTCGTGAAGCACAATGCCCTCTTCAGTCTTGTAAAAACAGTCGACCGGGCAAACCGCCATGCATGGCGCATCGTTGCAGTGCATGCAGGCCACCGAGATCGAACGCTCGCCGGGTTTGCCGTCGTTCACCGTCACCAGACGGCGGCGATTCACACCCCACGGAACTTCGTGTTCGCTTTTGCATGCAGTTACGCAGCCATTGCACTCAATACAGCGCTCGGCGTCACAGATAAATTTCATTCTTGCCATGATTGGTTCTCCTGATATCTGTGGTGTTAGGCCAAGGCAACCTGGCAGAGTGTAGTTTTGGTTTCTTGCATCATGGTCACACTGTCATAGCCGTAGGTCGTTGCCGTGTTGACGGCTTCACCACGCACGATAGGCGCAGCGCCCGCAGGATACTTGTCGAGCAAATCTTTTCCCTGCCACCAGCCGGCAAAGTGAAACGGAATGAAGGTTGTGCCCGATGCGACGCGTTCGGTAAGCATCGATTTGACCTTGATTTTTGCGCCGGTCGGCGAATGGACCCAGACGTACTGATCGTTCTTGATCCCCCTCGCCTCGGCATCTTTCGGGTTTATCTCAACAAAATTTTCCTGCTGCAATTCCGCCAGCCACGGGTTGGATCGTGTTTCATCACCGCCACCCTCGTACTCCACAAGCCGTCCTGAGGTCAGAATAAGCGGGAATTCCTTGCTGATGTCCTTGTTCTTATCCTGAATCGTTTTATAGAGAGTGTTCAAGCGCCAGAACGCGCCCTTGTCTGCATGCGTCGGATACTTGGCAACCATGTCCGGACGCGGGCTGTAGATCGGTTCGCGATGCTGCGGTATGGCATCCGGGAAGTTCCAGACCACCGCACGTGCCTTGGCGTTGCCGAAGGGGTGGCAGCCGTGAACTTTCAACACGACACGCTGAATGCCGCCGGAAAGATCGGTCTTCCAGTTTTTACCTTCGGCCGCCTTTTGCTCGGCTTCGGTCAGGTCGGCCCACCACCCCAGTTTCTTCAGCAGAACATGATCAAACTCGGGATAGCCGGTGGTGATGTCCGCACCCAATGAGTGGGAACCGTCTTCAGCCAGCAAATTCACACCATCCTTGTCGACGCCGAAGTTGGCACGGAAATTACCGCCGCCATCCATTACATGACGGCTGGTGTCGTACAGATTTGGTGAACCCGGATGCTTGAGCGCGGCGTTGCCATAGCAGGGCCACGGCAGGCCGAAATAATCACCGTTGATGTTGTAACCGGTTTCCTTGTCGATCACATCCTTGGTACAGCGCAGCGTCTTCACATCGAAGGCGTCCATGTTGCGCATATGCGCTTTCAGGCGCTCCGGCGACTGGCCGGTGTAGCCTATCGTCCAGCTGCCCGCGTTGATTTCACGCAGGATGTCTTCAATCACCGGCTCATCACCGTTGAGCGCGATATTTTGCTTGCCGTTAGCCTTACCGACAAGTTGATCGCCAAAACCGAATTTCTTGGCGAACAGATACATGATCGTTTGATCGGGTTTGGATTCCCACAGCGGCTCGATCACCTTTTCACGCCACTGCACCGAGCGATTCGATGCCGTCACGGTGCCCACGGTTTCAAACTGCGTCGACGCCGGCAATAGATACACACCGTCCTGCCTGTCGGGCATCACCGCCGTCGCCGACGGATACGGATCGATAACCACCAGCAAATCCAGCTTTTCCATGGCCTTTTTCATATCCAGGCCACGGGTTTGGGAATTGGGTGCATGACCCCAATACACACACGCACGCAGGTTACTTTCCTGGTCGATGAGCTCGTTTTTTTCGAGTACGCCATCAATCCAGCGGGACACCGTCATTCCCGGTTTTTCCATCATGGCCTGCGAAGCGTACTGCGCCTTGATCCAGTCGTAGTCGACGTTCCAGACTTTGGCCCAATGTTTCCAGGCACCCGCCGCGAGGCCGTAATAGCCCGGCAATGAATCGGGATTGGGGCCAAGATCGGTCGCACCCTGCACGTTATCGTGACCACGGAATATGTTTGCGCCGCCTCCCGACACACCGATGTTGCCCAACGCCAATTGCAGGATGCATGACGCACGCACAATGGCATTGCCGATCGTATGCTGGGTTTGGCCCATGCACCAGACAATTGTAGAGGGACGGTTCTTGGCCATCGCTTCGGCTGCCGCGTAGACCTCCGCTTCAGGTACGCCACAGGCCTCTTCGACAGCCTTCGGATTCCATTTCTTCATTACATCTTCTTTGACCTTGTCCATGCCGAAAACACGGTCATTGATGTATTTCTTGTCTTCCCAGCCATTGCTGAAGATGTGATATAGCATGCCGAACAAGAACGGGATATCGGTGCCGGAACGAATACGGATGTATTGATCTGCCTTGGCTGCCGTGCGGGTGAAACGTGGATCGACGACAATCATGCGCGCGCCATTTTCCTTGGCATTGAGCATGTGCAGCATCGATACCGGATGTGCTTCGGCGGCATTGGAGCCGATATACATGGCGCACTTGGTGTTCGACATATCGTTGTACGAGTTGGTCATCGCACCGTAGCCCCAGGTGTTGGCCACGCCTGCCACCGTGGTCGAGTGACAGATGCGCGCCTGGTGGTCGGTATTATTAGTGCCGAACAGCGACACGAACTTGCGCATCAGATACGACTGTTCGTTGTTGTGCTTCGAGGAACCAATCCAGTACACCGCATCCGGCCCGCTCTCCTTCTTGATTTTCATCATCTGGTCGCCGATCTCGTTGATCGCCTGCTCCCAACTGATGCGCGTGTATTTGCCGCCGACCAGTTTCATCGGATATCTGAGGCGATGCTCGCCGTGGCCGTGCTCGCGCAGTGCCGCACCCTTCGCGCAGTGCGCACCGAGGTTGATCGGCGAATCGAATACCGGCTCCTGACGTACCCACACGCCGTTCTGAACCACCGCGTCGATTGCACAGCCGACCGAGCAATGCGAGCACACGGTGCGCTTGATTTCTACCTTGCCCTCTCCCGCACCCGGCGCTGCAGCCTGTGCTTTCCTGACCATGGAAAATGGCAGTTGTGACGCGAACGCGCCAGCCCCTGCGACCATGCCGGATTTGCGCAGAAACGCTCTGCGGTCCATGGTGCCGATGGTTCGGTTCAATGCACTCGCCAAAATACCCGTCGTGCCGCTCTGGGTATGTCCGCTGGATTTTTTTGTTAGCAGCATGATTTCTCTCCTCGCCTAAATCTTGGTGGTTTCGTAGTACTGCGCGATATGCGGCGTCAGGTGATAACCCTTCGGTTTCGCAGCCTTTGTTTCAGCGACTGCGGTTTCCACAATGTCGGTCGCGCTCCCTCCGCCCACCACGGTTGCCACCGCGCCTGCGCTGGCCAGCGTTGCGCCCAGCAGGAATTTCCTGCGCGCGGTTTGTGGTTGCACGGGCGTCGATGTTTTGGAATCGTGTTTCATGGCGGAACTCCTTGGCTTGATGGAGATGCTTGATGTGGTCTTGAGAGCAGGCAGAAAGATATTTGTTTATGGGCCATGCAGTCGGTCTATTGCATGTCAAAGGCTTGAATTTCAATCTCGAAAAAACACCTAGCAAACGCGGCGACGCGCTTATAGTAGTTTGAATTTTCATTATTTATTGTTGCGTCGCAGCATTGCACCACCCAGGGCTGCAAGTGCTTTTTGAAAAACTGCTGCTGCGCCGCCAGCGTCGCAGGAACGCTTGCAATATCGCCCAGAATGATCGCGCGCATAACATCGCACAATGCGGCCAAATGGTCTTCGGTCTCGCTCGCGGCAGTGTCCCGTGAAAAACCCATACGGGCAAGGTCCGACCGCAATTCTGCCAGTGGCTTTTCATTCAGGAATCCTGCCTGATAGTAAGAGCCATAGGGCATCAGTTGCGCACGCCCCACCCCACCAAACAGCTTATCGAACTCTTCTTGCACGGCATCCGGCGTGACTGCGGCAGACGCAGCGGCCAACGCAGCCCATGCCTTTGCCATCGCATCACCAAGCGCTGACTCCGATGTCGGCTTCGGCGCGATCGTGATCGCCTGCAGCAAACGCTCATCGGGGGCGCGAAAAAAAATACTGGCCAGTAACGCGTAAAAATCAGCGCGCGCCTGATCTTCCACGTCGATGGCACGCGGTTGTTCAAAGCGAATGGGCTGACTCGTGCTCGTCATTTTCGTGCGGGCGGCAGTGAAGATTTTCCGGTAAGAATCGAGTACTCGTGCTGGTTGGACATCATGTCCACCACGCGGCAATCGGCGCACATCTGCAGGCGCTTCAGCTTCTCCCCGCCTTGAAACATCGAGTGGCCCGCGAGCTTGCCCAACATGCTTTCGATCATCTGTCGCGTACCAAGGACTTTGCCGCAGGAGATGCAGTCGAAAGGCTCGGCAGCGTTAAGTACCACTGCGGATTTGCGCTGGTCGTTCAGCAACAGACGCGGAAACAGCGTGATCGCATTTTCAGGACAGGTTTTTTCGCACAAGCCGCATTGCACGCAATTGCGTTCCAGGAACTTGAGTTGGGCAACGTCGCCGCCATCCATTAACGCAGATTCCGGGCAGGCCCCCGCACAGGCCAAACACATGGTGCATTTTTGTTTGTCGACGTTGATCGCACCGAACAGACTGCCTGTCGGCAAGACGATTTGTTCGGGCAATGATTTCGCGTGCCGCATCAAATGTTCAATCGCGAATTCCAGCGTGCCTCGTTTGTCGTTGGAAAGATTAAAGCCTGCCGGCACGGCAACTGTCTCGCCGGGAACCAGCGGTCGCAAAGCCGCCGCGGAAATCGTGCCGTCCGTTGCCGCGATCAGCGAGAAGTGCGTGCCGGCAAAACCGAGGGCGTGCAGGATGGTCTCACCGAGCTTCATTTCCGCGCGTAAAGCATCGAGATATTGCGGTGCTTCGCTGGCGGTGGTGAGCACCGCCACATGCCCCGCGCCGTATGCGACGGCACCGAGCAAAACATCGAGGCCAGTCGAGGCGACATGCCAAGCCTGCAGCGGCAACACATTCGCAGGCAAGCCGGGTCCATCGGCGGCAAGGGCAATGAGTGCATCGCGTCCATCGGACCCGCTATGAAACAGCACGACCGGCAAATCACCCTGCCCTTTGGCCGCGAGGCGATAGCTGTTGAGCAGTATTTTCAGTTGCGCGCCGCGATCAGCGACCTGCGGATATTGGTAACTCATCGCGCCGGAAGGGCAAACCGTCGCGCAAGCGCCGCAACCCATGCATAGATGCGGATCGACTTTGATGATGTCCCCTGCCGATGAAATCGCCGCGGCGGAGCAAATATCGATACATTTGTTGCAGCCGACCTGCTTCGAACGGCTATGCGCGCAAATTGATTCCTTGTATGCGAAAAACTTGGGCTTTTCAAATTCGCCAACCATCTCCGGCAACTCGGCCAGCGCCCGGGCCAAAGCCGCGCCGTCTATGGCATGAAAGTAACCCTGCGGTGGCTGGTGTATGTTGAAGACAGCGATAGCGCGCAGATCCAGCACCAAATCGAACGGGGATGTTTGCAGTCCCTGCTCCAGTAGTGCTTTGGATTCGAACACCAGCTCGAATGCACCCAGATAACCGCTGAGTGACACCAGCCTGCCAGCAACGATCTCAGTCTCGGCCATCTCTGGGGCCTCATCTGCGCCGGTCCAAAGTACTGCGATCGTCAACTGTGGATCAAGGCCTTCGGCCGCCTGCGCGAGTCTCGCCGCGGTATCTGCGATGACCAGCAAGCGTCCCGACGATGAATATCCGACGCTTGCCACGGAGGCAAAGTGTGGCATTTGACCGATTGCGTCCAGGGCGGCGATTTTGGCGTCAAGAGAAATACGCTCCTGCCCACGCGCTGAATCAACTGCAACAGTCCAGCCCGAGGCTTCGAAGAGCGACGTTTCGATATCGCCGGGAACGGAAGTATCCGCCCGACGGTAGCCCGCAGTGTCAGACGCCAACGTGATCGCAGCGACAGCACCCCGCGCGTGATCCTCGCGAATGGACTCCATCTCCTCACTTCTATGTTGTGGTGTACCTACAGCAATGTGCCGCCAGATTTTACAAGCACTGCGCCCGTGAGTCGGCAATATTTAATACATACGTTTATTACTGATTCGTTTGCGCAATGCCTTTCTTGACCATGGCAGCCGATTGCTCAATTTGGGGTTCGCATTTCTCGTGAACTTTGGCCCTGTTGCCTTGTGGCAGCTGCAGCGTGGCCTCGCGCGCGACTGGCGAGGGCAAGGCGGTGTTGTCGTCAAGCGGCATCACCGCCATTACCTCGGTAGCGGCAGACGCTTCGGCTACGCTTTCTTCCTCGTCGTCAAACAGCCCCAACGTCTTCGAAATATTCATCTGCCGGATTACGTCGATCGACAGCGGCCTCTCGATGGAATAGTCGTCGATGTAGATGTCGAGCCGATCCATGACGTTGTAGTGCGGATCGGTGAAGAGCTTTTTCATCGCCTGATTGCGTAGCTGTGCGTCGACGTTTTTCGCCATAAATGGGGAGAAATCGGATTGCGGCGTAAGGCTGTCGAGCGACGGCAGGGCGACAGGCTGAGTCGAATTCGGCAAACCCGGCTCTGCGCGGGCATCTTCAGCCATTTTTGGCTGAAGATGCCCATCAATGCTGGTGTTTGTTAATTCGACAGCTTCGGGCGTGCTCGCCGTCACCGGCGGGGAAGCTGTCTGTGTCTGGTCGCGCTTTATCCTTGACCAACGGGCGAGGAAAGGTTCATCGGTATTCTTCTTTGCGCTATCGTCGCCCGTCATGACAACCCGCCTTTGTAGCGCCCATCCTTGCTTTCAAATGATTTTGGCCGGATGCGCTGCTTCCTTTCCGGCGGCTGATAATTCTCATTCACCCACTCTGACAACTCGGCAAAAATATCCGCGGGCATCGCCACGCTCTCCACCTTTTCCTGTGCGTCCATCAATCTCGCCGCTTCGTTGTAGCTCAGCGTCACCAAATGCGGGTAGATCGACACACCATCCTCCGCCACGCGCCAGGTGACGAAAACCTTTGGTTCCGGCGCCGTGATGTTCAGATAATAGCCTTCGCCCTCGTCGCGATATACCAGCAGCACAAAGCCAGGATAAAGCTTATGCAACAACCCTTCGCGCTCCATGAGTATGCGCGGCTCAGTCGCACTGCCGTCGTCGGGCAACACACCGGCCAATTGCCACTTTTCACTTTGCCAGCGGTTGTTGACGGCGATGCGCTCCATCACTACAGAAATCGCGAACGACAATTTTTCCAATTCAGCCCCGTCCATCGCCGGCGCAGCTTGTGTCGGCGTTCTACAGACTAGTTTCGCACAACGCGTGAGCGTGAATGCAGCGCGTCAGAACCAAGCAGCAATTCCGTTATCCTATACACATGTCGATTCGAGACACGATCAGTATCATTCCCGTCGCACAGACGAATTCACTACGTATCCCTGCGCTCACCGGCAAGGTGGACGCGTGCACGCTCGCCGATACGCGCGGTCGCCGTTTGCGCGACCTGCGCATTTCAGTCACCGACCGCTGCAATTTCCGCTGTACCTATTGCATGCCGAGGGAAATTTTCGACGCCGACTACCAATTCCTGCCGCACGCCGAGTTGCTCACCTTCGAGGAAATCCTGCGTATTGCGAAAGTGGCTCACTCGCTGGGTGTGGAGAAAATTCGCCTTACCGGCGGCGAGCCTTTGTTACGAAAAGGTATCGAGCGCCTGATTGAAATGCTCGCGCGCGAATTGCCCGGTGTTGACCTGACGCTCACCACCAACGGCACCGCGCTGAAGACGCGCGCACAAAGCCTCAAAGACGCTGGTTTGAATCGCGTCACCGTCAGCCTCGATTCGCTGGACGACGCTACCTTCCGCGCCATGAATGACGTTGATTTTCCGGTGGCGAAAGTGCTCGACGCCATCGACGCCGCTGCTGCCGTTGGCCTGGGGCCGATCAAGATCAACATGGTCGTCAAACGGGGTGTGAACGACCATCAGATTGTCGACATGGCGCGGCATTTCAAAGGCTCACCGCACATCGTTCGCTTTATTGAATTCATGGACGTAGGCGCCACCAACGGCTGGCGCATGGATGACGTGATTCCCTCAGCCGAAGTCGTGCGCCGTATCAGCGCGAAATTTCCGCTGGTGGTTGCCGATGCGAACTATCAGGGCGAAGTGGCAGCGCGCTGGCGTTATGCCGATGGCTCCGGCGAAATCGGTGTGATCTCGAGCGTGACCGAGGCTTTTTGCGGGACATGTACCAGAGCAAGGCTATCGACCGATGGGCAGCTCTTTACCTGCCTGTTTGCAGAGAAAGGTTATGACTTGAAACAGCTGTTGCGCGGTGGTGATGAAAAAGGCGCAGACTCAGTCATCCACGATGCGCTCGCGGCGATTTGGCAGCAGCGAGTGGATCGGTATTCGGAAATTCGCACAGCGGAGTCGGCGAAGGCGCGCAAGGTTGAGATGAGTTTTATTGGGGGTTAGTGGGTTTTTTTCCACAAAAGGAGCAGCGATGAAATCGATTTCACAAGCCGTATTTTATGCTTTGCTAGTTATTGCTAGCACATTCGCCCATGCGGCGGATGACGGCTCAAAACTTTTTCTGACAATGGAGTTGAAAGATGGCGAAACGACAATCGGAACGCCGAAAATCGTCGTTGTTTCCGGTGAAAAGGGCAGTATCGCTGTCGGCTCGAAAAGTGTTTCCGCGGCAACTGGGGTCCTTCAACAGCGCGATTATAGAATCGACGTAATGCCAGCACTTGAAGCCACTGGCGAATTGTTGACTTCCTACGAAGTGACAATCATTTCACCAGCATCTGATGGTGGTGCATCAAATACCCGAACCATGAAAATGAAAATCAAGCAGAAGCCTGGCGAGACCATCATGCTTCAAGTTCCAGGTGCAAACGGGGAACAGCCGTTACAGCTGACGGTGAAAACGGACATCGTTTCCTGATAGGTTTATTGCGGCCACAAAGGAAGTAGATGCACATTCCCGCCCTCCTCCAGTTCCTCGAAGGCCTCGCCGAGAACAACAATCGGCCCTGGTTTCTTCACAACAAACCGTCCTACGACATCCTGCGCGAGGAGTTCACCGAACTCGTCGCCGACATCGTGCAGCGCGTCGCCAAGTTTGACAGCGACATCGAGCAGGTTGATCCGAAGAAATGCCTGTTCCGCATCTATCGCGACGTGCGATTTTCGAAGAACAAGGACCCATACAAGACACATTTTTCGGGCGTCATCGGCGGCAAGACCACCGACAAATCGAAACCCTCGTATTACTTTCAGATCAGTGAAAAAGGCGTGCTTGGCGTCGGTGGCGGGATCTACATGCCCGAGCCCGACACGCTGCAGAAGATCCGCCACTTCATCATCGGCGAACCCGCGCTGTTGGACAAATTGTTGAAAGACAAAGGGCTGATCAAGACTTTTGGTGGACTCTCTGAGGAAGATCGCATGCAGCGGCCACCAAAGGGTTATCAGCATTTATCCGTTGACCACCCGCATCTTGAAGTCATCAAGAACCGGCATTTTTTCGCCTTTACCGAAACCAACCTGAAAAAGAAATTATCGAAGGACTTGGCCAAAACCATCGGCGATGAATTTGCGGATTTGTATCCGCTGATCGTCTGGCTGCGGGAAGCAGTTAGATAACGAAACTCCAGCATTGGCGAGCTTCTTCAGACACTTTAACGCCAGAAGTCGCCCCAATGCTCGATCTACGTAATTAAATCGCATAATGTCCTATCGCCCCACGCTCTCCAACGAAGCACGCCCTTCCACCTTCACCGTCGACGCAATAGACGAACACGGCATCGTTCAACCAACACCGATTGCCGGTGAGCATCCGTTGACGATCTATGTCGACAAGCGCGAAATCCTGACCATCATGACCTTGGGCGCCGCCCCCGAAGCGCTGGTGATCGGCTATTTACGCAATCAGCGGCTGCTCGAATCGATCTATGACATCGTGTCGGTGCAGGTAGATTGGGCGGTCAATGCCTGTGCCGTCACCACACGCAATGGTTTGAAGAACCTCGATGAGAAGATGGCCAAGCGCACCAAGACTACCGGCTGCGGCGAAGGCACGGTATTCGGTGATCTGATGGCGGACCTTGAAAACGTGAAGCTGCCGCCCGAAGCGCGTCTAAACGAGGAAACGCTTTACGCCCTCTTGAATAATGTCCGACTGTACGAATCGATCTACAAACAGGCCGGTGCCGTGCACGGCTGCGCGCTGGCACACGGCGCTGAAATCCTCACCTTCGTGGAAGACGTAGGCCGTCACAATGCAGTCGATGCCATCGCTGGCTGGATGTGGCTTGAAGGTGTAACTGGCGACGACAAGATTTTTTATACGACGGGTCGGCTCACCAGCGAAATGGTCATCAAGGCGGCGCAGATGGGAATCCCGTTTCTCGTTTCGCGTTCGGGGCTCACGCAGATGGGCTACGAGATCGCGCAGAAGACTGGCATCACCATGATTGGCCGGGCGGTTAATAAACATTATTTGTTGTTTACTGGGGCAGAGCGGCTGGTAAAGGTGCCAGCATTGTCATGATGGGGCTGCAGAGTTTTGCACGTGGCATGCGATCGCTGCCGACTGATGCCGAAGCGGTGCTGTGGCGGCAGCTGCGTGCGCATCGATTTGTCGGGCATAAGTTCAAACGGCAGCAACCAATTGGAAACTATATTCTGGATTTTGTTTGTTTTGAGGCGAAGCTGGTGATTGAGGTAGATGGCGGCCAGCATATGGAGTCGGCTTCGGACAAGTGTAGGGATGAATGGGTGGTGTCGCAGGGGTTTGCGGTGTTGCGGTTTTGGAATAACGAGGTTTTTCAGAATCTTGAGGGGGTGTTGATGCGCATTCTTGAAGCACTGCCACCCTCTCCCCCACCTCTCTACCATCCAGGGAGAGGGGCTAAACGAGGTTCGCGAAGAGTTTTTCGTAACGCTGAGACGTTTGTCATTGCGTGTACTGCGCCAGAAAAATCACCTTCCCTCTCCCCTCGTGGGAGAGGGACCGAGGGAGAGGGGGAATGACCCCCAAAATCACCGGCCTCATCCTCGCAGGCGGACGCGGCTCACGCATGGGCAGCGTGGACAAGGGCTTACAGCTGTTTCACGGCAAACCCATGGTCACCCATGTGCTCACACGCTTCCAACCGCAAGTCGATGAGCTTCTCATCAATGCCAACCGCAGCATCGATGAGTATTCAGCATTCGGCCATCGCGTCATCCCCGACGCCATCGACGGCTTCGCCGGTCCACTTGCGGGATTGCACGTCGGCATGACTCACGCGTCTCACGCGCTAGTGGCGACCGCTCCTTGCGATTCACCTTTTCTGCCCCTTGACCTCATTTCGCGGCTGTCCACAGCGATGCACGCCGCCAATGCCGATCTCGCCGTAGCAAAAACCTTCGACCAACCGCATCCGGTTTTTTGCCTCGTCAACACCAGCCTCGCGTCACACCTACAGTCGTTTCTCGAGAGTGGCCAACGCAAAATCGACAAATGGTATGCAACATTGAATATCGTGGAGGTCGCATTCGACGATGAGGAAGCCGCGTTTTCGAACATCAACACCGCTGACGAACTGAAGTCGTTCGAACAATCGCCGCCGCAAACATAGAGTCCGACGCGCCATGCCCAAGAAGCGCAATGTGCGCAGACTTCATTTTCGGCCGCCGCTTCCCCGACGAGCGATTGTCTGGTTTCCCCCGCTGCCCACAGGCAGCAAGATCGAAGCTTTTCGCGCACTGCACGACCCGCTCGCCAGACATATTCCGGCGCACGTCACGCTGGTGTTCCCGTTCCCGACCAATCTCACCTCCACCCAATGGGCTTCACACATCAAGCGCATCGTTGGCAACTGGCCACAGGTGTCGGTGAGCTTTCGCGATATCGAATCGATCCAGGATGAATTCACGATTCTCATGTTGCGCGACCGCAGCGAATCGGTCATCGCCCTGCACGACAAACTCTATTCCAGCGTACTGAAGCCCTTCTTTCGCGCCGAAATGGAATATCGACCGCACATCACGCTCGGACGCTTGACCGGGAATCCGAGCGGCGCGGCCTACCAGACGATGCACGGCGCTGCGGACGCCGCGCTGCGCGGCGAGTGGCGCGTCATCATGCGGGAGCTTGCCATTGTCACCTATCAGCAAGACGGTACAATCAGTATCGATAAAGTTGTTCCGCTTAATTTCGCTTGATTCCTCCTATGAACAAAACACTCACCATCACCGAAGCCTCCTGCGCCGACGACTACGATCCAAATTCCATGCCGGTCGCGAAAGCGCGAGCATTTATCAACACCTTTCTTTCGCCGGTAAAGGGTTTTGCACGCTTGCCCATCCGCACAGCGCTCGGCCGAGTGCTTTGTGAAGACATCGTTTCTCCGGTCAACGTGCCCGCCCATATCAACTCGGCGATGGATGGCTGGGCGATTCGCGTCGAAGACCTGGCCGACAATCCAGCGAAGACGCTCACTGAGGTCGGCACCAGTTTTGCGGGTCAGCCCTACGCTGGCTCAGTCAGTCCGGGCGAGTGCGTACGCATCTTTACCGGTGGCGTGGTGCCGGAGGGCTGCAACGCAGTGGTGATGCAGGAGAAAGCGAACGCTGACGGCAAGGCGATTACCTTCAGCCCCGGCGTCAAGCGCGCCCAGAATGTGCGCTATGCGGGCGAGGATTTGAAACAGGGCGCAGTGGCATTGGCCAAGGGTCGCGTCATTCGCCCCGCAGAGCTGGGACTGCTCGCATCGCTGGGCATCGGTGACGTCAGTGTCTATCGGCCATTGCGCGTGGTGTTTTTCTCGACTGGTGATGAGCTGGTTTCCATCGGCTCCCCGCTCGCTGAGGGTCAAATTTACGACAGCAATCGCTACACGCTGCACGGCATGCTCACGCGCATGGGCTGCGAAGTGATCGACATGGGCGTGGTTCGGGACGATCCGGCATTGCTGGAAAAAGCGTTTCAGGATGCCGGTGAAATCGGCGATGTGGTGATTACCTCCGGGGGCGTTTCGGTGGGCGAAGCCGATTACGTGAAACAGCTCCTCACCAAGTTGGGAGAAGTTGTGTTCTGGAAAATTGCCATGAAACCCGGGCGGCCACTGGCTTACGGGAAAATCGGCAACGCACATTTCTTCGGACTGCCGGGCAATCCCGTGAGTGTCATGGTGACCTTCTACCAGTTCGTACGCGAAGCGTTACTCATCATGCAGGGGGTGAATCCGATACCGGTGCAGCCGTTGCTGAAAGCCGTGTGTACCTCTGCGATCAAAAAAGCACCAGGGCGCACCGAATTCCAGCGCGGTGTTCTGTATCTGGAAGACGGCATTTACAAAGTGCGCACCACGGGTGAGCAAGGGTCCGGCATCCTCAAATCGATGTCGGATGCAAACTGCTTCATCATGCTGCACGATCACGTTGGCAACGTCGACGCCGGCGCGACGGTGGAGGTACAAATCCTCGAAGGCGTCTTCTGAGGCATGGAAGCCAAGCGCCGAAAATTCATTGAAATTTGTGTGGTGGGTGCTGCGCCCTGCGTGGCGATGGCAGCCGACAAAAATGCATCCAATACCGCCGCAAAGCCGGCACCTCCGGTCTATAAGCAATACAGCCGCGTCAAGCTGGTTGATGCGGATGGAAAAGCGGTAAAGGCAAAGTCGCTGAAGGCGCATCACAACTACGTCTTCAATTACCCGTATGCGTCAACGCCGTGCTTTCTGCTGAATCTCGACAAAAAACTCACAGACACCGTGAACTTGAAATCCGATACGGCCGGCGCATATGACTGGCCAGGTGGGGTCGGCGCCGCAAAATCCATCGTCGCATATTCAGCGATTTGTGCTCACAAGCTTGCCTATCCCACGCAGCAGGTCAGCTTCATCAGTTATCGCCCTAATCCATCCAAAGCCAGTACGCGGGGACAGGTGATTTCGTGTTGCGCGGACAAGAGTATCTACGACCCCTTCCTTGGCGCGAAGGTCATCAGCGGACCTGCGTCGCAGCCACTTGCGGCCATCCTGCTGGAGTACGATACGAAAACGGATGAGCTATATGCAGATGGAATATTCGGCGGTGAAAAATTCACAGAATTTTTCCAGAAATACGACTTCAAACTGTCGCTTGAGATGGGCGGCCGCGCGAAGGAAATCGTGACCGGCACCGCAAAGCTCAGCGATCTGGCCGCGTATTCGACCCAGACGGCACAATGTTGAATGGTCCCTTGGATAGAAACACCACGCGATTTTCCACCCGTCAATACTGCGCTTGCTGAACCGAATGGCCTGTTGTGTGCGGGGGCTGATCTGGAGGCAGCAACCATCGTCGCTGCTTATTCGCGCGGAATTTTCCCCTGGTTCTCCGACGGCCAGCCGATACTCTGGTGGAGCCCGGATCCACGCATGGTCTTGTTTCCTGCTGAATTCAATATCTCAAAGTCACTTGCGAAGACAGTCAATCGCGGTAAATTCGAGATCCGCTTTGATACTGCATTCACCGACGTGATTGCGGCATGCGCGGAGCCGCGCCGCGAAGATGGCAGTACATGGATTGTTCCTGAAATGCGTGCCGCCTATGCTCAATTGCACACACTTGGTGTGGCGCATTCGATAGAAAGCTGGCGCGATGGGGAACTGGTGGGCGGGCTGTACGGTCTGGCGTTGGGGCGCATGTTTTTCGGCGAGTCCATGTTCGCGCGTCAAACCGATGCGTCCAAAGTGGCCTTGGTCGCGCTGGTCGAAAAGCTCAAACACGATGGCTTCGAACTTGTAGATTGCCAGCAGGAAACCCGTCATCTGGCCAGCTTTGGCGCACGCCCCATCTCGCGCCAGGACTTTGTTCAACGGCTGAAAGAATTGATAGACTTGAAGCAGTCCGGTTCTGCGTGGCGTCTAATTTGATCGGCGTGAAATGTCAAAACTAAACGATCTGCCGTTTGCCAATCTACAGTTCTACGCAACTGCGCCCTACCCGTGCAGCTATCTGCCTGGTCGGCTGGCGCGATCGCAAGTCGCTACACCAAGCTATTTGATCGATTCAACGGCTTACAGTCATCTGGTTGCTGCCGGCTTTCGAAGAAGTGGCGCCTTCACCTATCGCCCCTACTGTGATCACTGCCATGCCTGCACCCCGGTACGTGTCCTGACCGAGGCATTCGAGGCGAACCGGTCACAACGCCGCTGCCTGAAAGCGAATGCGGGGCTCACCACACGTGTCATGGACCTCAAGTATTCGCACGAGCATTACGCGCTCTATCGCCGCTATCAGTCGCAGCGTCATGCGGGCGGGGGAATGGATCATGACAGCCGCGAACAGTACTCACATTTTTTGTTGCAGAGCAATGTGCATACGCGACTGGTGGAGTTTCGCGATCATGGCCACTTGCGCATGGTGGCGATCATGGATGAACTCGACGACGGCATTTCTTCGGTCTACACGTTCTTTGAGCCTGACCAACCGCGCTTGAGCCTAGGCACTTACAGCATCCTGTGGCAAATCAACGAGGCCCGCCGACGCAGGATTCCATACGTATACCTCGGATACTGGATTGAAGACAGTCGCAAGATGAGCTACAAGACGGCTTTTCAGCCGATCGAAGGCTTGGTGCGTGGGAACTGGGCGAGACTCGACATCTAAGCCTGCGCATCAGCGCGGCCGACCCGTGGAAGCTGCATTCGCCTGCGATAAAATGCACTGACAAAACTGTAACGTCATGTCAGGACATCGTGCTCTACTCCATCGCCCGTACCGCATTGTTCGCCCTCGACCCGGAAGTGGCACATCATCTCGCGCTGGATTCCCTGCAACGGCTCAACAAGCTGCACTTGTCAGGCTTGGTCAGTTCGTGTCGCACCGCGCCCTGCGAAGTGATGGGCCTCAAGTTTGACAATCCGGTTGGCCTCGCTGCCGGGCTCGACAAGAACGGTCAATACATTGACGCGCTGGCAGCGCTGGGATTCGGCTTTATCGAGGTCGGCACCGTCACCCCCCGCGCGCAACCGGGCAACCCCAAGCCGCGCATGTTCCGGCTGAAAGAAGACGAAGCACTGATCAATCGCCTGGGTTTCAACAATCAGGGCTTGGACGCATTCATTGCCAACGTCAAACGCGCAAAGTATCAGGGTGTGCTCGGCCTTAACATCGGCAAGAACGCTGATACGCCGATGGAGCGCGCGGTTGATGATTATGTGATTTGCCTGAAAGGCGTCTACCCGTTTGCGAGCTATGTGACCGTCAATATCTCGTCGCCGAATACGAAAGGGCTGCGCGATTTGCAGGCGACCGAGCAATTGCAGAAATTACTCGCCACACTCAAGGCCGAACAGAAGTCACTAGCAAAGAAACACAAAAAACACGTGCCATTGGTCCTCAAGATTGCGCCAGATCTCGATCTGAAATCGATTCGCGAGATCGCCACGCTGACGCTGGAGAACGGATTTGAGGGCATGATCGCCACCAACACAACGATTTCCCGCGATGCCGTGCGCGACCATCCACTGGCAAAGGAAGCCGGTGGTCTTTCCGGCCGGCCGCTGTTTTCTCCGTCCACGGAAGTACTTCGCGAACTAGCCAAGGCGGTGAAGGGAAACATACCCATCATCGGCGTTGGCGGCATCATGTCGGGCCAAGACGCCAGGGCCAAAATGAACGCGGGCGCTTCGCTGGTGCAAATTTATACCGGCTTCATCTATCACGGGCCGGATCTGATTCGCGACGCCGTGAGCGAAATTTCCCGAAGCAGCAAGAAAAAGCATTGAACAAAACTTACATGATCATCGGACTGCCCAAGGAAACAAAGGATGGCGAGCGCCGTGTGGTGCTCACGCCTGATGCCGTCGCCGTATTAGTGGAAGCGGGAAATACAGTGCGCGTTGAGACCGGTGCAGGGGCGGGCTCAGGTTTCAGCGACGCAGACTACGCGGCATCTGGTGCTGTCGTCGTTGACTGTGCCGCCCAGGCATACGATGCCGAACTCGTCGTCAAGGTCAAGGAAATCCAGACCAACGAGTGGCAATTGCTCAACCCCGGCAGCATGCTGTTCTCCTTCCTGCATCTGCGGGGCGACGTATTCATGGCGCATGAGTTACTCGCAAGACGCATCACCGGCATCGCCTTTGAAACGGTGCAAGACGTATCCAAACGGCTGGTGATTCTCGCACCGATGTCAAAGATTGCCGGCGAATTGGCGATACCCATCGCCGCTAATTTGCTGATGACCGGAAACGGCGGCCGGGGGATTGCCATTGGCGATGCGCGTGTTGTTATTCTCGGTGCAGGCAGTTCCGGCGTGGCAGCGGCTCGTACTGCGCTGGCATTGGGTGCCGACGTGACCGTTGTTTCGCGTATGGGACCGCGGCTGGCTGCGCTGGCCCACAAGCTCGGCTCCAGTGCGCGAACCATGGCCGTGCAGCCAGACACACTATTGACCGCAGTCCGTGATGCAGATGTAGTGATTGGTGCTGTAAACGTGCCCGGCGAAGCGTGCACAAAGCTGCTCACGCAGGACCACTTAAAGGCAATGTCGGCACAAAAGGGGGCCGGCGCAGTGCTGGTCGAGATATGCATAGACGCGGGTGGTATTTCCGCGACCTCCAGACCAACCTATCACTCTGCACCGACCTTCGTTCAGGAAGGCGTCATTCATTACTGCGTTGCCAACATGCCCGCCGCTGTACCGCGGTCAGCAAGTATCGCCCTCTCCAGCGTGGTGCTGCCATACGTCTCGGCAATCGCGAGCAAGGGATTGATGCGTGCCTTGCGTGACGATGATGGCCTTGCAGCCGGATTGCAAATCCATGGCGGCCAAGTTACCCACGAAGCCATCGCGCGCGAACTCAAACGGCCGCATCGCGACCTCGACGCCATGCTGTTCTCATGCTGACAGCGCCTATGCCTATATCGCCGTTGGCAAAGCAGATTGATGCACTGCTACCACAGACCCAGTGCACGAAATGCGGTTACGAAGGATGTATGCCATACGCCGTAGCCATTGCAACGGGTTCAGCGGAAATCAATCGATGCCCGCCTGGCGGCGATGCCGGCATCGCTGCGATGGCAGCTTTATTGGCGCGAGCCTTGTTACCATTGGACCCCGATTGCGGTACGCACGTCTCGCACCGTGTTGCATTGATCGACGAGGATGCCTGCATCGGTTGCGCGAAATGTCTACCGCCATGTCCCACCGACGCCATCGTTGGCGCCAGCAAGTTCATGCATACCGTGGTGGCGGCTCTCTGCACCGGCTGTGAGCTGTGCATTGCGCCTTGTCCGGTCGACTGCATAAGCATGATTGAAGATCCAAATCACCCGGCGATGATGCCGGCAGCAGATGCACGATCCCGCTTCGGTTTGCATCAATCCAGACGGGCGAAAGACGATTACGACCGCAGTGCCGCGCTGGCAGAACGCGAGCGCCTTGCCCTGGAGCGGGAAGAAAACCGCTGATGGCCGAAGCTCGCATGATGGAATCCGCCAAGCGGCACGAATTTTTCCGCCGCTTGCAGGAGATCAACCCGCATCCGAAATCGGACCTTGAATATGCTTCGCCGTTTGAGTTGCTGGTGGCGGTGATACTGTCAGCGCAAGCAACCGACAAAAGCGTGAATATCGCCACAAAGAAATTGTTTGCCGTGGCTAACACGCCTGAGGCCATTTCCGCACTGGGCGAAGACGCGCTGGTCGATTACATCCGAACCATCGGCCTGTTTCGCAACAAGGCAAAAAACGTAATGGCCACGTGCCGGCTGCTGATCGCAAACCACGCCAGCCAAGTGCCGGACTCGCGCCTGGCACTCGAAGCCCTGCCCGGCGTGGGCAGGAAGACCGCGAACGTTGTATTGAATGTCGCGTTCGGCCAACCGACCATGGCGGTGGACACGCATATTTTTCGCATCAGCAATCGCATGGGCCTGGCGCCTGGCAAGAATGTGGTCGCGGTCGAGGAGAAGCTGATGAAGGTTGTGCCGAAAGAATTCATGGACCATGCACACCATTGGCTCATTTTGCATGGCCGCTATACCTGCATCGCGCGCAAACCAAGGTGTGGCGCTTGTCCGGTTTATGACATTTGTGGGTTCAAGAAGCGCGCAGACTTTGTCGAATAGCAATGCACTAAATGTTTAATCCCACCCGCGATCAGGCGCGCGACTTTCTCTTTGAGACGTGGCGAAAGTTTCGCGCGCAGGAAGTGCTGACGGCGATGGAAACGATGGCGGTGGAAGTCATCTCCCTGCATCCCGAATACCACGCGATGCTCGATGACCGGGACCGATATCTGGAACAAACCCGTGATCGTGATTACCCGCCCGAATTCGGCGAAACCAATCCCTTCCTGCACCTCAATATGCACATGTCGATTCGCGAGCAAGTATCGATTGACCAGCCGGGTGGCGTGCGAGGCTTTCACACGGCGCTAACGAACAAGCTGGGTTCCCCGCTTGCCGCCGAACACGAGATGATGGATTGTTTGGGAGAGATGATCTGGCATGCACAACGGCATCGTACGGCGCCGGATGCGCAGATTTATCTGGGTTGCCTTGGCAAGAAGTTGCACAAACCGTAGACAGCGGCTCGCAAACGTTGGCACGCCCGTCAGTCATTTCGAACCCAGCTTTATCGGGTGAGAAATGACATGTGAATATTTTGCCGAAACTCCAGAATTGGCGCGCCTTTTGGAGCACAAATGTCTGAAAACCCGCGCCAGTGCTAGTGCTAGTGTTTCACTTTCAGGTCGGTACAGCGTACACGCCCGCATTCCGCTCCGGATAACTCTCATAAACATGCTCAAACACCGCCGAGCACTTCTGCTGATAAATCTCCGGCGTGTATGAGCGCGGAAGACCACTGTCTAGCGCGTCCTCGATGGTCAACTTGAGTTGCGAACGCGCCGCAGACTTCGCCCGCCAATTGAGCACGAGCAATTGCTTCAGCCGCTGCAACAAGTCGCGGGCCACCTTCTTCACCTCGGCGCGCTCTTCCGTGGTCAATTCCGGAGACGGTCGCGTGAGGATGTCGAAGACCACCAGCTCTTCCTCGCTCATGTTTTCGCGAACGTGCCGCTCCTCTTCCTCGCCTAGGTTGCGGGTCAACTTCAGGAGCTCCTCGAACAATTCCTCGATGTTTCTGCTGCCCGCGTTGTAGCTCTCGATCAGCGCTTCAAACTTCTCGCTAAAGTCGGCGCGCGTGCGATTGAGCCGGATGAGTTTTTCCAGTTGCGCGCGTATTGCCGCCTTCAGCACTTCCAGATCGGTGTTCTTGTGCTTCGATTCGCGGAAACGTCTGGCGAGGACTTCGAAATCGATCTTTGACAAGTCCAGCGGTGGCGGGCCATTTGCCCGGACTTTTATGCCGGTGATGGATTCATCGAGCAGCGCGTTAATGTCGCCCATCACTTTTGAAATGTCGGCTGGATTGGGATTCAGCTTGGCACGCATGGCGTCCGCAAGCGTGGCCAGACACGCAACCCGCCCCACGAATTCGAGCGCGGACGGGTCCGGCTTCACGGCCCGGTAGAGTGTTGCCACCAGCCGCTCGTGCGCGAAGAACTCCCGGCGTAGAGTGTCGGGCGAGATCAGCGCATTCATGGCGTCTTCGATGCGCTGCAAACGCTCCAGACTGCCCGCAACAAGTTGCTCGATTTCCACGAGCGCCACCTGCTGCCTTGCGCAGAACGCGGTCGCGTCCGCCAACGCATTGCGCAAATCCTCAACCAATTTCTGCTTGTCCTTGACGGGGCTCTGTCCGCCTTTGCCCGCGCCGTAGATCGCCAGCGCCTTCTCCAGCGAAGCGAATACATTTGCATAGTCCACAATCACGCCGCTGTGCTTGCCGGGGAAGACGCGATTCGCGCGCGCGATGGTCTGCATCAGCGTGTGATTGCGCATCGGTTTATCGAGATACACGGTAGAGCAACTCGGTGCGTCGAAACCCGTGAGCCACATCGCGCAAACGAACACCAGCCGCAACGGGTCTTGTGTGTCTTTGAACCTCTCGTCGAGCCCGGGCTGGGAATCATTCATCCGCTTGCGGTGCGGCTCGATGTCGAGGCCAAGGCTCTTCATCTGCGGAATCTCGTTCTGGCCGGGCGAGACAATCAGCGCCATGTCCGTGGTCTTGATCACTCCCAGGCGCTGTCGAAGTTCAGCCTCAAGTTCTCGGTACTTGCTCAACGCGCGCTGCTCCGTCGAGAGATAGAGCAATTCCCCCAGCTCCTTCCGCACCTGCTCACGCTCCACAGCCCAGTGCGCCTTCACCTTGTCGTGCATCTTCAGCGCCGTGGCTTTATCGATCGACACCACCATGGCCTTGCCCATGAAGCCGCGGCCGAGGAAATGCCGCACGATGTCCTGCGCCACCGTTTCCAGCCGGTCGTCGCGCGTGAGGATGTGATATTGACGGCTCAACTCGCGTTCGAGTTTCTCCTCCTGTTTGTCATCAAGTTCCGCCGCCTCGATCACATCGTAAATATCGTCGTTCAGGTCCGGATTTATAAGTTGCAGTTCAGGCGTGCGGTTCTCATAAAACAGCGGCACCGTCGCGCCATCCTCCACCGATTGCTGAAAATCGTAGATGGACACGTAGTCGCCGAACACATCCTTGGTGCGCTCTTCACCGGCGATCAATGGCGTGCCGGTGAAGGCAAGGAACAGCGCCCTGGGCAAAGCCGCGCGCATGTTCAGCGCCAGCGTGTCGTACTGGCTGCGGTGCGCTTCGTCGGTGAGCACGATCACGTCTGGCCGTTCGCACAGCACCTCCGGCGTCTGAAATTTGTGGATGAGCGTAAAGACGTAGCGATGATTGCCGCGCAACAACTCGCGCAAATGCGCACCGCTGGTGGCATGGCACTCGTCACCCTCGGCCTCGCTCACTGCGCCAGTGGCTTTGAAGGTTGTGGCGATCTGCTGATCCAATTCCACACGGTCAGTGATAACCGCAAAGGTCCAGTTACCCGCGATTTTGCGCAGCACCTTCTGCGCGAAGAACACCATCGCAAAACTCTTGCCGCTGCCCTGCGTCTGCCAGAACACACCGCCACGGCCGTGTCCCAGCTTGCGCGCTTCCAGCATCGAGGCAATGGCATTGTTTACGCCGAGATACTGGTGGTTCTGCCCGATGATTTTGACCAGCCCCGCCTTGTGCTTGGAGAACAGCGTGAAGTTCTCCACCAGATCAAGCAGCCGCGTGCGGTCGCAGGTGCCGCGCAGCATCACTTCCAATGAAACGCGGCGCGGCTCGTCTTCGCGTGCTATGCGTTTCCACTCAAAGAAGCGTTCCCAATCGGCGGTGAGTGAGCCAACACGGCTGTCGGTGCCGTTCGAGGCAATGAGCAGCGCGTTGAACCAGAACAGCGCCGGGATTTGCGCCTTGTAGTGCGTCAGGTTCTCATCGAACGCCGCGCGCGCCGGCACACCGGGCTTCTTGAGTTCGATCACCACCAGCGGCAGGCCATTGACGAAGCCCACCAGGTCCGGCCGACAGGTGTAGAGCGCGCCTGTGACGCTCAACTGGCTGACCAGCAGGAAGTCATTATTCGCAGGCATCTCCCAATCCACCACGCGCAGTCGCTCCGCCTTCTGCCCCCCAGTTCGACTCCCTCTCCCCCCGGGAGAGGGTTGGGGTGAGGGTTGGGGTGAGGGTTCGCGGTCCGGCACCGAGACCTTGATGCCCTCCTTCAGCAGCCCGTACACCTCGCGGTTCGCGGCTTCCAGGCTCATCGCCGAGCGGTCGCGGGTCAGTTCATCGATGGCTGCTGCAATAGCGTCGGGAGGCAGTGCGGGGTTCAACCGTTCCAGAGCCGCTCGCAGACGAGGCACCAGCACCACATCGCTCTTCGTCTCGCGCGATAGCGTGCCGCTCACGCCGAAGGTCTCTTCCATCGCCGACACCGTGGTCCAGCCAAGCTCCGCGAACAACCCGATGGCGGGCTGCTCGACGAGTTGGTCTTCGGTGTAGGCGTGGTTGCTCATGGCGATTTGGAAATCAGCCCTTTCTCAATTTCCGCGATAGACGGGATGGCACCCTTGAGCGACTTGGGCAACGAATCCACCAGCTTGGTCACATAGCCCGACACACCGATCGGCTTGGTCATGTCACGCAGCGCATATTCAGCAATCACCCGGTTCTTGCTACGGCAAAGAATCAGCCCGATGGAGGGCTGATCGCCCGGCTGCCGAAATTGATCATCCACAGCCGACAGGTAGAAATTCATTTTGCCCGCCGCCTCCGGGGTGAATTCGCGCGCCTTGAGATCGATCACCACAAAGCAGCGCAGCTTCAGATGATAGAACAGCAGGTCGAGATAGAAATCCTGGTCGCCCACCTCCAGATGCACCTGCCGCCCGACGAGCGCGAACCCAGCACCAAGTTCGAGCAGGAACTTTTCGACGTGCGCCACAAGCCCATCCTCAATGGCGCGCTCGTTGGCGTCGTCGCGCAGCGTGAGGAAGTCGAAGAGGTAAGGATCCTTGGTGATGCCTTGCGCGAGATCGGACTGGGTCGGGGGTAGCGTGGCTTTGAAGTTCGTCACCGCCTTGCCTTGCCGCTCGTGCAAGCCCGCCTCGATTTGGAGCGCCAACACGTCCCCGGACCAACCATGCTCCTTGGCTTTTGCGGCATACCAAAGCCGTTCTTCTGAAGTCGAAAGTCGGTCGAGCAGGATCGTGTGATGCCGCCACGGTAATTGTGCAACGGAGCATTGCACAATTGCCGGCACTCGTTGATCCGCTGGTGCAAACGGCGCTTGCACGATTGCTGCCGCCGGGCTTCGGGGCTTCATTAATTGTGCAACACGCCGTTGCACAATTGGAGGATGGACCTCGGCCATTTGTGCAGCAGCCTGCTGCACGATTACCGTCTCCGGCCACGCGTTGGCGAACGCGCGCATGTACTTCAGATTGCGAGGCGAGAACCCCTGCTGTCCAGGAAATTCTCGCTGCAGGTCCTGTGAAAGCCGGTCAATCACCTTGGCACCCCATCCGGCCTTTTTCTGGCGCGCGAGAATCAGCCGGCCGATGTCCCAATAGAGCGCCAGCAATTCGCGGTTTGCCGCCAGCCCTGCCTTGATCCTGGCTGTTTGCACCCGCAGTTTGATCTCAGCCAGCAACGGGCCGTAATCCGCGGGCAATGCGGCGACGGATTTCGAGGACTTGGAAGTCGGTTTGGGCATGAGGTCAAACCTCTGTCGCGTACAGCCCGATAGCGGGGCGCTCGGCGAGTTGGACTTCGGTGTAGGCGTGGGGCATGGTGGCTATGTCGTAGGCGGTATTGTGCTCTGGACCGATGCGCAAACCGGAGTCGATGCCGGGGTTACGTGAAGTGAACGGGTGATTGCCGTTTCAAGGAGAGCGGACTTGAGCGCTCCATCCACATCATTCAAGAAATCCGGGTTCGTGGTGATTAGCGTCTCTAGGCGATTCAACCCGTTATCGAAGTGCGCATTCAGGACAGCAGGCGTGGTTTGCAGCGTAGCGATTTGCCCTTGAAGGGTAGCGGTTGGCTGGCCAAAGGAATCGCTAGCGCGCCACAAGAACGCAGCAATACGCGCGATGTGCAAAAGCGCGTTGTTAATCAGCTTTCGTCTTAATTCGGCGATTCCCGGCGCGCGACGAGCTGTCTTCCCCCAGGTGGTAGCGGCCTGGGAAAGCAGGAGACAAATTACGTGGGGTTCAACGCTACTCCCGCTGAAAATATCTCCGTAGTTGTCAGTCCATACCTTGTATTTTCGCCGACGTGCGTCTCCTGGCTTCTTGAGTGCGATGGCAAGAAATGCCTGCCCAACATCTTCGTTGGACACAATCCGCTGGCCAGCAGCGACGGTGGTGGAAGCGTATTGGTTGACCTTATGCTCGTAAAGGATATTGTATGTTTCGAACCGGCGTTGCATATCCTGTTGCACGGCGTCGTTCGCTTTCAAGTCGCGTGTGCTGATGCGGTTTTGGTTATTCGTCGTCAGGACAATGCGCGACGCCAGCGTCGGGTCCGTCGTTTCGAAAATCTTCAGGAGCACTCGCGTATCTGGTCGCAACGTTCCATCGCGTGCCGCGTGTGCCAGCGCGGTAGCAGTTTGACAACCGTTTACAATTTGGAGATTGGTGATTTTTACCATCGGGCTGTCAGGGTCCGTCACGGGGTCACAGCTATCGCAAACTATAGTCACGCCATTGTTTAGAAACCAAAATAGGTAACTTGACACCGGCTCGGTCGCGGTTTTTAGAATGTCTGCATTGACTGACCGTCCCTTCCCCAAGAAACGGCGGATGTTCGAGTCAAAGAGTGCGCCGCTAGGATCACCGATAACGAGATTTGCAATGTCACGAGCCGTCGCCGTACAGATGATTCCCTTCAGCCCTTGGGTCTGATAGCGAATCAGCGAAGGCGTATTTGCGTCGTAGCGGATAGGAACATCGGCATCAATTGACCGATTTCTTCTTTCGACGCGGTTGATTAGGCTGACTAGCTCGTCTGCGCCCAGAGTCTCAAAGGTGAATTCTGCGAACGTCCCATTGTCGTATTCCGCCAGAATGCCTCTGACTTCCTGCTGGTATTCAGCAGAGAGGGTTGAAGTCAATCCGTTGGTGGCGAAATAGCACCGAACACGAACGTTTGATGGCCCAATTCCGGACAGCACAGAACGAACCTCCAAGATCTTATCGCGGAACGGCTCGTTCGAGGTCGTTGCAATTTCAGTTCTTGGGCGATTGAGCATCCAGCCGAGCCCATTTCGCGCAAGGATTATTGCGTTCGAGGAGAAGCCCTCGGTGAACTTGGCTGAAATGATGAAAATCTCCGCTTCTTCGTCCTCTTCTTCGATCGAGATTAGGTCGATCTGCTTATCTTGGGTTCCATCAACCCAGTCTGCAGGGTCGAGGGAGTGGACACTTTGCCCTGTTACGAGGGAGTGGACGAAGCGCTCAAATGCCTGGTCTTGCGGGATTCCGATTGAGATCACCAAATTCGCGACGCGGTCGGCTACGAGTTGTTGGCGTAGGGTCATAATTCCTCCGAGTTGGATGTGAGTTGCCCCGATAGCAAACGCGGCAGCAACAGATCGCGCGTTCGGCGCAGGTTGCGAACACCTTTTGCAAGAGTCGCCTGCGCTATCCGCATTGGCTGAATCAGCGTTGCAAAGTGGTGCGCTGTCGCGCGGTCAGCAACAACGATTTCTTTTGCATTTAGCGATATCCAGTGACGTTTGTATTCCTGAGTCTGGACCAGACTGTTCACCGCGTAAAAGGCAAAGATGGTAGGTAATTCTCGGCTTGCTGTGAACGGAACGACATTGGGCCCAACAGAAAATGGCTCGACAAGAAGCTGCATTTTGCACGTGTGATCGCCGAAAATTGCTATCGGCGACGCGTGAGATGCGAGGTGATCGGGCTCGGTATCGTGGAATCCGAGCAACTCGTTCGTGGATTGGTCAAGGACCGGAGTCGGACCATCTGGTTGTACGTCAACTTCACGATAGACCGTGCCAGACGGACGTCTGGAAAGAATATCCTTCACAAGTTTCACCTTCCAGCCCTTGGGGATGTCGCCGAGAGGAGATGTGACACACGGGAATTTTTCATGACCGGGGAAGCGGAAGTGGACGAACCACTCGCGGTAGAGGGAGCGGGCCATCGTCTCTAAAATCTGGATGCGCCGCTGATTGTTCTCGATGAGTTCGTCATAGGCTGACAGGATGTCGGCGATCCGTCGTTGCACCGGGAGTGGGGGAACCGGAACTTCCAGCGCGTTGAGAATATCCTGATTCAAGTTGTTGATATTGGTTCCACCACCTTTAGCCGTAAGACTTTGGCGAATCAACGGAGTACGAAAGCAGTAGGCATAGAATTTCGGGTGGACTTTACTGGAAGAAAACCGGAGCCGAATCGTAAATGCAGAATGCGTTACGTCCTCCGATGGCCGTTCGATGTAAAGGCTTCGGCCAATCAATTCGGGGTTTCCGTTAGATCGAACGAAAACGATGTCCCCATCTCGGAGAATATTTCGCTCGCTAACGATACCTTCCGGATTTATCTGCTCCAACTCCGTGTACTTCGGCTTTGTGTAATCCTGAAAATTGGATACTCCGACGACTTTCACTCCCACGCCAAAACTGCTTTTGTTGTAGTTCACGCCGTTACGGAACTCGGCGAGTTCTCCGAGACGTTGTATGGGCCAACTCGCCCTCGCTGCTTTCCTCACGCGCCGAACATTTAGATCGCGCTTCATTCTTTGCGTGCCTGCTTCAGCTTTGGCGGCAGCAGTTGCGATATCGCCTTCTCAAACTCCCCGTCCACCGTAGCGACTTGTTGGATACGTTCACGGTTGAACTTGTCGTACTCCACCTCTGCCATATCTTTTGCAATGTCATGCGAAATCTTCCCCGCGTGCGAGAGGATGTCGCGATCATTAATGGTCAAAAAACCATGGAGCTTGGACACCCAGTCGCCCATATGCATGGGCACACGGCGCATAGCCTGACCTTCGGCAAAGACGAGGTATTGCTCGACAAGATTGTTGAGTGCCGCGAGTTCCGGTTCGTTGAGGTAATTCTTGGCAATGCTCACGTCGTCCTTCCGCACCTTGGCGCCGCGCCAATTGGTGAGGCCCATATTGAGTTTCTTGCTGTCCGCACGGGTGTGGACGATTTCCGCCGCCGTCTGGCCGGTGATGGCCCAGTGCATCTTGTTCTGCACGGTCTGGAAAAATTCAACGCTTTCGGGGCGTGTGGGGTCATAGTCGATACTGGTGGCGTAGATGTCGGTGATCTTCTGATAGAAGCGCCGCTCGGAGGTGCGGATATCCTGAATGCGCCGCAGCAGTTCATCGAAGTAGTCGAACGGGCGGTCGGGATTTTTCAGGCGCTCGTCGTCGAGGACAAAGCCTTTAACGATGAACTCGCGCAGTTGCTGCGTGGCCCAGATGCGGAAGCGGGTGGCGACGGCGCTTTTGACGCGATAGCCAACTGAGATGATGGCGTCGAGGTTGTAGAAATTGGTACGGTATTTCTTGCCGTCGGCGGCAGTTGTAAAGAAATTCTTTACAACTGAACTCTCAACCAGTTCGCCTTCTTCAAATATGCGTCTCAGGTGCTGGCCGACGTTCTGTTTACTGGTCTGAAACAGATCGGCCATGTGCTGCTGGGTGAGCCAGACGGTTTCGTTTTCGAGCCGGACGTCGATCTTGATCCGGCCATCCTCTGCGGCGTAAACCAGTACCTGACCCTTTGGCAGGGGATCGGGTTGCGTTGGACCGATTGGGCGAATGGGACTACTCATGCCGCAAGGATTTCCGCTGCATTTTTGGCAATGGTGGCTTCGAGCTCACGCGCCTGGGCATTCAGGGTTTCAAGTTCTTCATTCAGTGCCTCAAACTGTTCCTTGAAGTCTTCGTCGCTCACAGCTTCGCCGGGAGCGACGCCCACGTAGCGGCCAGGGTTGAGGGACCAGCCTTGGGCTTCGATTTCTTTCAGTGTTGCGGCTTTGCAGAGGCCGGGGACGTCGGCGTAGCGAATATCCCCTGGCCTGTCGCCCCCCTCTCCCACGAGGGGAGAGGGAGAAAACACTTCTTTGAGCTTCGCGTGGACCGCATCACCGCCGAGGGTGAGGTCGATTTCCTCGCCGCGATAGAGGCGCACGAGGTTGGCGATGAAGCCGATCTGTGCGGGTGTCCAGTCGCGGTGGGCTCGGTCGATTTGGCGGTAGATGTGTCTGGCGTCGATGAAGAGAACGGTGTTGGCACGTTGCCCTGCCTTGCCCTTGCCCTCACCCCCGGCCCCTCTCCCGGGGGGCGAGGGGAGCTTTTTGCCGCGATCGAGGAACCACAGTGTGCACGGCAGCGTGACGGTGTAGAACATGTTCGGGCCGACGGCGACCATCACGTCCACGGCATTGGCTTCGATCAGCTTTTGCCGCAATTCCTGCTCCGAGGCGCGCGCGTCGGAGGCGGAGTTGGCCATGACGAAACCAGCGCGGCCCTTGTTGTTCAGTGACGAGTAGAACAACTGTATCCAGAGATAGTTGGCGTTGTCGGTGCGCGGCATGCCGAAGGGGAAGCGGCGGCCAGCGCCGACGGAATCTTTCAGCCGTTCCTTGTCTACGGCATTGACGTTGAATGGCGGATTGGCGAGCACGAAATCGAAGGTGCCGGTGGCGGTGTGCGGATCGTCGTAGTAGCTGTTGACGTTGCCGCCGTGGCGGATGTCGCCTTCGAGGCCGTGCACGGCGAGGTTGAGGCGGCAGAGGCGGCCGGTCTCATCGGTCTTCTCGACGCCATGGATGGAGAGTTCGGCGGCGGGATCATGCTTGTGCTCGGCCACGAAGCGTGCGCTTGAGACAAACATGCCGCCCGAGCCGCACGCGGGGTCGAGAATACGTCCGTGATAGGGCTCGATGACTTCGGTGAGCAGGCGGACGATGCAACTCGGCGTGTAGAACTCTCCGCCCTTCTGGCCTTCCGTGCGCGCGAACTCACCGAGGAAGTATTCGTAGATACGACCGAAGGCGTCATAATCCGCCGTAGCGGGGACTTCGGAAACCTTCTTTAGCAATTCCTTTAGCAAGGTGCTGGTGAAAAGGTTGTAGGTCTTGGGCAGAACACCGGCGAGCTGCGCGTTGTGCTTCTCGATGTCGCGCATGGCGTCGTTGAGCTTGGCACCGATATCCGCCCCCTCGGGAAGAGTGAGCAAGAAATCAAAGCGGGCGTTTGGCTCGAGATAGAGAATGCCTTCGGCGTGATAGGCCGTGGGTTCATCGACGCGGCTGCTGCGCCGCGATGAAGCGCCGACCTTCTCCAGCTTGGTGCGCTGCAAGGAGAAGCGAACTTCGGCGAAGCGCAGGAAGATGAGGCCAAGAATTGGACCGGAGTATTCCTGCGCCTTCAAACCCGAGTTGGCGCGGAACTGATCGGCGGTATCCCAGAGGCGTTTTTCAAGGGTGGCGGCAGCGGTGTCTTTTTCGGCGGGGGCTACCCAATGCATAGGGTTGGAATTCCTGTTGGAGAGTCGTTTGGTTGCAGACAAAAATCGAGGATGGCACACGCGACAAGTGAGCCGCGAGCACTGGACATATGACACACTCAGAGGAAACTCTCTAACATTGATGAGCCTCTCCAAGCGTTTTTGCCTGAAGAACCGCACCAATACTAGATCTACATAAAAATGGGCTGAGTCAGTCCCGAGGGGCGACCTTCAATACTTCTTCCATTGTCGTAATGCCCTGCGCGACTTTCATGGCACCGGACAATCGCAGCGGTTTCATGCCGGAGCGATACGCTTCCGACTTTACCGCTGCCAAGTCCGTGTGGTCGGTGATCAGTTTCTTCAATTCTGGCGTCATTAACAGAATTTCGTAAATACCGATGCGCCCCATGTAGCCGGTATTGCGGCACTCGAGGCAACCGACTGGCTTGTAAACATCCTTGGGGGCCTCCCCTTTCCACGGGGCGACGGTTTCATGCCAGATCTTGACTTGCACAGGATCGTCGAACGGAACCTTTTCCTTGCAGTGCGGGCACAAGGTGCGCACCAGCCTTTGTGCCATCACCCCCAGCAAAGTTGAAGTCAGCAAATAGGCTGGGGCTCCCAGATCTAGCAAGCGCGCAACCGCCGTGGGTGCGTCATTGGTATGCAGCGTTGAGAGCACCAAGTGGCCGGTCAGCGCGGACTGGATCGCCATCTCGGCGGTTTCCAGGTCGCGAATCTCACCGATCATGATGATGTCAGGATCCTGCCGCATCAGGGCGCGAACGCCCTCGGCAAATCCGATGTCGATTTGCGCCTGGACCTGCATTTGATTGAGGGAAGCCTCAACCATTTCAATCGGGTCCTCAATCGTGCAGACATTGACTTCCGGTGTCGCCAATTGCTTGAGTGTCGAATAAAGTGTGGTCGTTTTACCGGAGCCTGTTGGCCCGGTGACCAATACGATGCCGCCTGGATTGGCAATCAGCGTCTGCCATTTTTCGAAGTCCTCCGGCGAAAAGCCCAGCTCCGAGAAATCCCGCACCAGCACGTCCGGATCAAAAATCCGCATGACCAGCTTTTCCCCATGCGCCGTCGGCAAAGTCGACAATCGAAGCTCAATCTCCAAACCGTCGGGCATGCGCGTTTTGATGCGGCCATCTTGCGGACGCCGCTTTTCAACCACGTCCATACGGCCCAGAATTTTGATGCGGGACGTCATGGCAACAGCCACCGCCGTCGGCACCTGATAGACCTGATGCAAGACGCCGTCGATTCTGAAGCGAACGATGGCAACCTCACGACGTGGCTCGACGTGGATATCTGAGGCGCGCTGGTCAAACGCGTATTGCCACAGCCAGTCAACCAGGGTGACGATGTGATGATCGTTTGCGTCCAGTGTACGGCCGGCCTTGCCGAGCTCGACGAGCTGCTCAAAGTCGTTGATGCGCGCGGCGCCACCGTCGGTTTTTTCTGCGCGCTTGACCGAGCGCGAAAGATTGTAGAACTCACCCACGTAGCGCGCGATGTCCTGCGGATTGGCGATTACCACCTTGATGTTGTACTTGAGCATCTCGCCCAGTTCACGCTGCCAGACGGACATGTATGGTTCGCAGGTGGCGATCACCACATCCTTGCCGCGTACTTCCACCGGCAGAATATTGCGCCTGGCCGCGTAATCGGAGGACATCACATCGGTTACCGCGCGCATGTCGATTTTCAGCGGATCGACGTGGTAATACGGAACTTCAACGCGCAGCGCCATCCATTCAGTCAGGCGCTCAATATCGAGATTGCGCTGCGGCGGCTTGAGGGATTTCAGCTTCGCCTTTGACACGATAGTCAGCGGATGCTCATCCGACGGATTGGTGCGCCAGTCTTTGAGCGCACGTTCGGATTCCGCTTGCGGGATGTAGCCATCTTCCACAAGCGCCGCCAGAACTTCTGGCATGGTCACGCGTCGCTCGGTCTTGTTGCGTTTGACCGATTCGAGCACCGGGACCGCGAAACTTGGCTTGGTTGCCGCAGCAGTGGGTGAGGGGGTTGCCATCAGCAGTGTTCCTTTGTTTGCGTTTCGTCGCTAGAGGCTGGCCGCCAATCAAGCAATTTTCCGAGCAGTTGCTTCAATACCACCTTTAGTGGCGCGGCGCGGCGCTCAGCATAAGTGTGTGGCTCCGCTTCGTCCATGTAGCAGCACTGTGCCATTTCCAGTTGCAGCGCATGCACGCTGTTGCCGGGATTTCCGTAATGCCTTGTTATGTAACCGCCTTTGAATCGTCCATTATGTACCGCCGTGAAACCGGCTGCACCTGTCAGACTTGCGAATGCGGTTTGCGCCAGCGATAAAGCACAGCTGCGACCGTCTGCCGTGCCCAGATTCAGGTCGGGGAGGCGCCCGGCAAAAAACCGTGGCGCCTCACTGACAATGGAGTGTCCGTCAAACACAACGCAGAATCCGTGCCGCGCATTGATGCGGGCAATTTCAGCGGCCAACTGGGCGTGATACGGCAACCAGTAATGCTCGATCCGCGAGGCGACCACTGCCGCATCCGGCGCCATGCCGGCCACATAGACCGGTTCATCATGAAACGTCGACGTCGGGCAAATTTCGGTATTGCTGACACCAGGATACATCTCCGCACCCAAGTGATCACGGTTGAGATCGACTACGATGCGCGAATGCGTTGCCACCATCAGTGTCGCACCCATCGACGGTACGAAGTCATAGAGCTTATCGACATGCCAATCGGTGTCAGGCACCCGCAGACCTGCAGCAGTCAAGCTCTGTGCAATGGAGGGTGGCAGGTAGACGCCTGCATGCGGGACGTTGACGATCAGCGGCACGCTGACGCCACTACTATGGTCAACCTGCCAGAGCGCGGGGCTGGTCATTTGCGCTCCCTTCCGCTCGCAACGATCCGCTCAGGCTTCACACCGCCCATCCAGTAGCAGAGTTCAGCCGGCTGCGCGACAGCCCACACGCACCAGTCTGCACGCTTGCCTACCGTCAGCGACCCGCGGTCATGCTGCAGGCCCAGTGCACACGCGGCATTTACCGTCACCCCACGCAAAACCTCCGTCGGAGTCAATCTGAACAGGGTGCAGGCAAGATGCATATTCGCTTGCAGCGAGACAATCGGTGACGTCCCCGGATTTAGATCGCTCGCAACCGCAATTGGCACCCCGGCAGTGCGCAGCGCATCGACCGGCGGAAGCCTGGTTTCGCGCAGCACATAAAACGCGCCCGGCAACAACACGGCAACCGTGCCGGCTTTGGCCAATTCGTCCACACCCGCACTATCGAGATACTCCAGATGGTCGGCGGACAACGCACCAAATTTCCCTGCTAGCGCCGCGCCATGCTGGTTGGACAACTGTTCGGCGTGCAGCTTTACCGGAATACCCAGGCGCCTTGCCGCCACAAAAAACCGCTGCGTTTGCGCGCGTGTGAAACCGATCTCATCACAAAACGCATCGACGGCATCGGCAAGTTCCTCACCGGCAACGACGGGAAGTATTTGTTGGCATACGTGATCGACATAATCGTCTGCCCGACCCGTAAACGCAGGCGGCAGTGCATGCAAACCCAAGTAGGTTGTTGCCACACTGATCGCATTTCGACGGCCCAGTTCGCGCGCAACTCGCAGCATTTTGAGCTCCGAGTCGAGATCAAGCCCATAGCCGGACTTGATTTCAATGGTGGTTACGCCCTCGCTCATCAACACCCGCAGACGGTGCTCACTCTGCTGCAACAATTCGGCTTCGGTCGCTTCCCGCACGGCACGTACGGTGGAGGCAATGCCGCCCCCGGCATGAGCGATATCCGTATAGCTGGCGCCTTGCAGACGCATTTCAAATTCGTGTGCACGATTTCCTGCGAAAACGAGATGGGTATGGCAGTCGATCAATCCGGGTGTCATCAGCGCACCAGCGCAATCGTGCACGACTGCCGCATCCGCGATTGGTGCATCGGCTGCGTTGCCGACCCAGGTAATCCGCTCATTCTGCGAAGCAATGGCTCCACATTCAATCAGCCCCAACCCATCGCCGCACATCGTCGCGATGCGCGCATTGGTCCAAAGCTGATCGAATACTGGGCGTGACATCGGCAAAGTGGTTTTTGCGAATTCCGGTTTTGAATCTCAGCTTAGCAGGTGTTTCAATGTGGCCCGGTAGCGCGCGAATGCCGCTTCCTCTTCGACGTGATGGCCGTCACGCACCACCCAAGACCCACCGGCCATCACATCGCGTACTGGTTGTCTGGTTGGCCCGAAGATGGCGGCGTCAAGCAAGATGTCACCCGCGTGTTCGGCCAGTGCCACGTCGTCGCCATTGAGCACCACCAAATCAGCGCGACAATTTGCGGCGATCGCGCCTACGTTCTGACCAAGCGCTCTCGCCCCGCCTGCCAGCGCCTGCCGATACAGGCCGCCGCCAATGGAGTCGAGGCCCGGCGTGTACAGAATGTTGCGGCGTGCGCTTTTTAGCCGCTGCGCATATTCGACAATGGCCAGCTCGCGAAATGGATCGACACCGACGTGACTGTCGCCGCCAATTCCCCAGCTTCCCTCTTGCAGAAAATAATCCGGCGCATTAAAAATGCCATCCCCCAGATTCGCTTCTGTACTCGGGCAGAGACCCGCCACGGCACCGCATTCGGCAAGGCGAAAGGTTTCGTCATCATTCAAGTGGGTGGCATGCACCAGACACCAGCGGGAGTCGATGTTTGCATTGTTTAGTAGCCACGCAACCGGGCGCTGATGACTCCACAGCAGGCAGTCGTCAACCTCTTTCAATTGCTCGGCCGCGTGAATATGAATCGGTGCATGCCGGTCGTGCGAATCGAGATGCGCAACAATGTCCTTCATTTCCCGCGGCGTAACAGCTCGCAGAGAGTGCGGCGCAATGCCGACGCGGCGAATCGAGGCATGATGTTTGAAGATGCCATCGACCAGCCCATTGAACGTATCGACATCGTGAATGAAGCGCTTTTGGCCTGGATTGGGCAGCGTCCCGCCAAACGTCGCATGCGCATAGAACACCGGCAGCATCGTTATGCCGATTCCTGCCCTCACGCTAGCTGCGACGACGCGCTCGGCCATCTCGGCAGGATTGGCATAGGCGTTGCCGCGCTCGTCACGATGCAAATAATGGAATTCGGCCACGCTGGTGTAGCCCGACTTGAGCATCTCGATATATAGCTGGGTGGCGATTGCTTCGTTGTCTTCGGGCGTGATGCGTTCCAGAAACCGGTACATCAGCTCCCGCCAGGACCAGAAGTTGTCGCTACTTGGCCCGGAACGCTCGGTGAGTCCTGCCATCGCGCGCTGGAATGCGTGCGAATGCAGATTGGGCATACCGGGAATAACGGCACCCGTGGCGATTTCTGCGCCATCCGAAATAGCGTGAGGCGTTACCCTGGTGATCAGATCACCTTCGATTTCAATCAGTACATCGCGCCGCCAGCCATCGGCAAGCAAGGCGTCTTTGGCGAAAAGACTCTTGACGGTCATCGATCAGAAGAACACAGCAGACTGCCGACCATGTCGTTGAACGCGCCGTGACGAATCAGCGCCGTCGCTGCCTCGATATCTGGACTGAGCAGGCGGTCGTGATCGTAATGTGGCACCTTCGCACGCACGAGGGAGTGGGCGCGTTGCAGGGCAGGGGAAGTCATTAACGGCGCACGCAGATCGATGCCCTGCGATGCGGCAAGCAATTCAATCGCGACAATGCCAGCCGTGTTCTCGGCCATCTCCCCCAACCGTCTCGCTGCAAAGGTCGCCATGCTGACGTGATCTTCCTGATTGGCGGATGTCGGCAGTGAATCCACCGAGGCCGGGTGGGCCATCGATTTATTCTCCGACGCCAACGCCGCTGCCGTGACCTGCGCCATCATGTAACCCGAATTCAATCCGCTGTCTTTGACCAGAAACGGTGGCAGGCCCGACAGGCCAGGATCAACCAGCAGAGCCATGCGCCGCTCGGAAAGTGCACCGATTTCGGCGACCGCTATCGCGAGTAGATCGGCCGCCATCGCGACTGGCTCGGCGTGGAAATTGCCCCCGGACAAAACGTCGCCAGTGTCGGGAAACACCAGCGGATTATCAGTTACACCGTTCGCTTCTATTTCAAGCGTACGCGCTGCACCAAGCATCACGTCCAGACATGCCCCCATCACCTGTGGTTGGCAGCGCAGTGAGTACGGGTCCTGCACCTTGTCGTCGCCGACTAAATGTGAATCGCGTATTTGACTGCCCTTCAGTAACTGACGATAAATTTCGCCGGTACGAATCTGGCCCGGCTGGCCACGCAACTCATGAATACGCGCATCGAACGGTGTATCGCTGCCCATCGCCGCGTCCACACTCATGGCGCCGGCCACCATCGCGGCGGCGAAGGCATTTTCGATCTGGAACAGGCCATGAATGGCGAGTGCGGTAGAGACCTGCGTGCCGTTGAGTAGCGCCAGGCCCTCCTTTGGCGCGAGGGTGATCGGCGACAGCCCGGCCGCGATCAACGCATCCAAAGCGGGTAGACGCTTGCCGCCGACATGCGCTTCACCCATGCCGAGCAGCAGGGCAGACATATGCGCCAACGGCGCGAGATCACCCGATGCTCCTACCGAACCCTTGGCGGGAATGAGCGGGTAGACGCCTGCATTCAACAGCCTCAACAACGCTTCAACGATCAACGGCCTCACCCCTGATCGCGCCCGCGCGAGG
>JBBQFL010000010.1:0-102852 GCA_038321965.1 Burkholderiales bacterium
TGGTCATTTAGGCAAACGTCCTTCCCCATGAATCCGTCACTTACGAAGCTATTGCATAGCCAGGATTATGGCGCCCTCGACACGAATAGAACGTGTGACCCACACCAGATGAGGGGGATGCTCTATCCACAGAGCTACGAGGGCGAATGATTATCTGAGAAACCACTGTCGCGCGAAATTTTACGCGTAAACGGGTAGGGTCACACGTTCGATTCGTGTCGAGGGCGCCAAAACTCTTGTTTATCAATGCCTTGTTAAGTTGAAAGAGAATATTTTAATTGGTATTTTACCGACAGCCTTCAAGGTCTGGTGGGTGACTAGTAAATGATTTGTGGCATCGCTGCGTGCAAGTTTCACAAAGGTCGTCAACTCCGAACAGCCAAGTGTGACAAGGTTGTGCCAGGCATTTAATGACTCGCAACTGGTGAAACGGCCATGCGTCCCGAATATTTCCCGGCCTGTTGGTTGGAAATTGGCCGTCCGGTCTGGTCAATCGCAGGATGCTGTTTGTTGAAGTGAATGCCCGTATGAAACGGTATTCGCTGAAAACGCAGACCGCGCTCGGCTCGGGGAATCCGATGGAGACATGCAATGCCCCACGCCGGTTCCCGTCGCTAGGTTAGTGGGCGTTTTCATTCTTACCTTTGACTTGAAGCATGGTAGCAATGTCGTGACGATTCTGCCGAAGGGCATAGGATAAAAGGGGTTCGCCGTCGGGCGTTAGGGAGAACGCGTCAGCTCCCTTCAGCAACAGTGCGCGCACGGCGTTTAGATCGCCTCTGCGGATGGCGTTGTAGAGTTTCCTCGTCGCCTTCGGGGGGCCCTCAAGCGCTATGCGGGCCCGATCACGAGCTTGGCGCTCTTCATCGCGCTGGATTCTTTCAGCCGTGCGACTGGCTCTCAGGGCTTTCAAGATGTCATACTCTTCCACGGACCGAGCCGCGTGCGAGTAATACCAATAGCTTGTAGTGTTTCGAAGGATCCAATCGAGAAGGATTCGGTCAGGGTCTGCGACAAGCGGCAGTAATCGCGCTAAGTGAGTCACGCTCCCACGCCCGCCAACTTGATGCTCAAGAACCGCGATAGCCCTTGTGAATGCAATGCGATCACTTCCCGACAGGTGCGTGGTATATGACACCAACTGGTCTCGGTCTCGATCCAGAATTTGAACAACTGCAATATTTGGGAACAGCTCCGGAAAACCGGCAATGTCAGCGGCAATGTCAGCGAATGCTTCGGTCCTCCCCGCTTGAAGTAGCTTTTCGAGAGCCAGATCTAGCTGCATGGCGCATACGCTCTATACGTAGGGAGATGAAATCGCGAACACAAATGCACGATTTATGAACGTATGGCAACGAAGCCATGCGGGTTGAAAAAGATAGCATTTCTAGAAAAAGTGCTAATCCACACTACTCCCGAAACATTCGTAACCATCTCAATCAACCAGTGTTTCTTGGCGCGTGACTTTAATGACATGCAGTGATCGGTTTGTTTGTCCTGGTAGCCCAATTTCGCCAACGTCGCCAGGAGACAATCCCAAGAGCGCCTGCGCAATTGGAGTCAATTCGTTAATTATGCCGCGCCGAGCGTTACTCTCGCTTTCAACAATCATTACAGTGTGCCTTTCGCTGGGGTCGTCGGCGAAACAATAAGTGACGCTATCTCCGACTTCAACAAAAATATCTTCGCCAATTTGTCTCGGGAACACCAAGGAGCCAGCCACGTCATCAAGCGCGTCCTCTGCAAGTAAAGCATCACTGCCCTGAGCAGAAATATCTCCACCTGCCGCTAACGCATCTTCATTCCAGCTAGTCTCGTCCTCAGCCGTGCTCACTTGTCGCCGCGCATCAAGAAACGCAAGCATTTTCGCAATTTCTCGATGCGGGTTGTAGAACCAATCGGTAGACCAGATTCGATATATCCGATCTTTCCATCCTAGATTTTCAAGTATTTGTTGCCGAATTCGATCGCGGTCACGAACTGAAGTGCCGCTATGGTATGTTGCTCCATCACATTCGATTCCTGCTAGGAATTCACCCCTCTTGTCTGGGTTACGCACCGCCATATCGAGAAAGAATCCAGCCACGCCAAGCTGCGGCTTTACTTCATAACCATGATTCCGAAGCACATTCGCCACTGAGATTTCAAAGTCGCTGTCGGGCTCGCGGTCGCCTTCGTCTGTAGTCGCAAGCACGCCCCGCTTTGCGTAATCTAAATAGTCGCGTAATGCCTTTGTGCCAAGTGGCGTCTGCTCATCTACCACGATGTCTCCTGGCTCCATCGACGTGAATAATTCAATGCGAAGCTTCGAACGTGTGAAGAGGACATTTAGTCTGCGCCAGCCTGTCGGCCTGCTGATAGGCCCAAAATTTTGCCTCACCACATCGGATCCGGATGCCTTGCCAAACGTTGTCGATATGAAAATTACGTCGCGTTCGTCACCTTGCACATTTTCAAGGTTCTTGACAAAGAAGGGCCAACCTTCCGCTTCCCAGTGAGCGGTGTATTTGCCACCCTCCTCAAAGGATTTAAGCTTTTTCTCTAGCAACTCTTCGATCAATTCTCGCTGCGTCTGGTTTAGGGTTACAACGCCCAGGGATTCATCAGATCTTTTGAGCATATGTTCAAGCACTGCGTCCACAACTCGCTGGGCTTCAGGCAAGTTTTGGCGATCTTTGTAGCAGCCATTCTTCACATATCGATACTTCACACCCAATCTGCTGCTCTTCGCGAAGGGTGAAGGAAAAACGATGAGGTTCTTGTAGAAGTGGTGGTCTGAGAAAGCAATCAGAGATTCATGTTTTGAACGATAGTGCCATCGCAACGACCTAACGGGCGTAAAGAGTTGCTGGCAGATGTCGAGAATACTCTCCATTCCTTGAATCGCTGCCGGTGCCGCGTCTTCGTCCTCATCATCGCCAGAATCCAACAGGCGATCGAAGAAATTTGTTGGGGGCAACTGCTTCGGGTCGCCAACTACGACAAGTTGGGAGCCGCGCACAATTGCGCCGAGCGCTTCCTCCGGCCGCAACTGAGAAGCTTCATCCATCACGATCAAATCAAAGCGAAGAGCCTTTTGATCAAGATACTGAGCGACTGAAAGAGGTCCCATCATGAAACACGGCTTCAGCTCTTGAAGAGCCCGCCCAGCGCGTTTCATGAGCTGACGAATCGGAATATGCTTTCGTTGTTTGTTGATTTCGCGGCGAATCAAGTGCATTTCTGTGAAATCCCCCACAACCATTCCGCGCCTGCCATCGGGCACGTTTTTCCTCGCATCGATCCTATGAGCGAAGTCATTCCCGTTTATCTGGAGAATTTCTTTATCCAGCTTTTGATACTCTTCGCGTAATCTGCTCTGCGTTACGCCATTAAACGCGACCAGTTCTGGAAAAGACTTGTAGAGTTTAATAGGTGAAAAAATGCGCGCAAGTAGCCCCTGCTTCTGGTCCTTCGGGACCAACTCTCGTCTTCGGGTCAGAATGCCGAGGTAGATATCATTGCGCTCAATGCCCTCAATGATTTTTTCTGAAATGGATTTAATCTGGGCGCCTCGTGCATCTTCAAATTGCACACCCAGGTCTCGAAACGTGTCAAGAATTTCGCGGACTTCATGCCATACGTCCTTGTCCACGTCCAGAAAACTTCTGCCAACGAAAATTGTAAGGGGTGAATTTGAGCGTTCTTCCATGACTCGTCCCGTATGATCCAGCGAAGTATTGTTGAAGCGTATTTGTTGCATTTATCGCTTTAACGCTATTGTGCCATCCCGACCCTTTTGACTTGTTTTAGTGCATCGCAAGTCGGGATTAGTCCAAGAGCATCACGAGATCAACTGCTTTGAGGTGCGTATACCGTTTGAGCATTTGCAGCGTCTTGTGCCCAGTGATCGCCGCGACTTGCATCGGGTTAAGGCCCCGCTCAAATAGCCTGGTTGCCGCCTCATGCCTGAGATCGTGGAACCTGAAATCCAGCAGACCTGCGCGGTCAACCGTGCGTTTCCAGGTGTGTTGAAACCCAGAACTCGATTTCCAGTTTGGAAACACCTTCCCGGAAAATGGTTCGGGCAATTGCCGAAAGCATTCAGTTGCGCGTTTGGAGAGCGGAACCTCGCGAGACTCACCATTTTTTGTATGGGGCAAGAAAACAATGCTTCGAACTAAGTCAACATTTTCCCAGTCCATTGCAAGTAGTTCGCCGAGGCGCATTGCGGTTTCAATAGCGAGGATCACTACGATCGCTAGATTCACAGATCGGCTTGCCCGACAGGCAGCCATAAGCCTCGTTTCCTCCCCTTGTTCCAGCCTTCTGCGGCGACCTCCGTTGGGAGTAGGGCGCTTGACAAGCCGCACGGGATTTTGCGGGAGGTGGCAGTCCCATTCTCGAATAGCCGTATCTATCAAATGCGAGAGCAAGTTTAGATCTTTGACAACCGTTGCCGCCGACAGCCCTGCGTTCAGTCGTTGATCACGATAGGCTGCAACATCTGACGCACGAAGGGTTGAGAGGGCTCGGTCGCCAAATGCCCGCCTCAATTTTTCCAGATTGCATCGCTCGGTGCTCGCGCTTCGCTTATGTGGCGTGATGTCTCGTAGGTAGCGGTCAATGATCTCGCCAATTGTTGTTTTTTCCGCTGTGCTTCTGGGCATGAAGAGCGAGCGTTCCATTTCGCTCTCAATTTGCTTGGCCCAGGTCTCCGCATCTTTTCGGTAGAGAAAAGACTTGCTGAGGGGTTCATGTCCCAGCTTTCTGATTTGTGCCTGCCAGCGCCCACTGCGTTTGCGTATAGAAGCCATATGTCACCTTTTGGTGTGACAAGGCATGGCAAACAACGTATTTGGGCACCATCATTGCGGCTGATTTGATTGCAACTACTTGATTCAGCTTCATCAATTGCGATCAATCGACGTAGACCAGGGAGGTTAGGAGGGGGATGCTCTATCCACTGAGCTACGAGGGCGAATGATTGTCTGAGAAACCACTGTCGCGCGAAATTTTACGCGTAAAATGGCGCGCTGCCCAACACTTCCGGTCCGATTCCGGCGCCAGAGCGCTGAAGGTGTCAATTCTGCAGCATTGCGCAACGCCCGCGCCGCTGTCCATTGTTTATCAATCATCAAACTCGATCGCCGTTCAGCATATGCCTATCCTACAGTTCAAAAATCTGGCTCTAGCGTATGGCGATGTCGCACTGCTTGACCACATCGAGTTAACGATTGAGCCTGGCGAACGAATTGCATTAATCGGGCGAAATGGCGCGGGCAAATCAAGCCTGCTGAAGATTCTTGCCGGTCTTGCCAAGGAAGATGACGGCATCATTTCTCGCGCCCCAAACCTGACCACCGCGTTGGTGATGCAGGAGCCAGAATTTCTTGAGAATCAAACGGTGTTTGATGCCGTAGCCACTGGCTTGGGGCATGTTGCCGACGATTTGATCGCTTATCACGCGCTCACTCACGGGGCCGCGGGCGCAGGTGATGAATCGGCGCTGGATGAACTATCTGTGTTGCAGGCACGTCTGGAGGCTCATGACGGATGGCAGCTTCAATCGCGCGTTGGTCATGCGGTGGCAAGGCTGGGCATTGACGAGGATGCCACGCTCGGTTCCCTGTCCGGCGGACTGCGAAAACGGGTGGCGTTGGCTCGCGCGTTGGTTGCGGCGCCCGTCCTGCTTTTGCTCGATGAGCCGACAAATCATCTGGATATTGAAGGCATCACCTGGCTTGAAGAAACAATCGCCGCATATTCTGGTGCAGTACTGGTGATTAGCCATGACCGGCGTTTTCTCGAAACGATCGCGACGCGTATCATCGAACTCGATCGCGGCTTGCTGGTAAGTTATCCGGGGTCATTTGTCGACTATCAACGCCGCAAGACCGAAGCACTACACGCCGAGTCGATGGAAAACGCCCGCTTCGACAAGGTGCTCAAAGAAGAGGAGGTTTGGATTCGTCAGGGCGTGCAGGCACGCCGTACGCGCAACGAAGGGCGAGTACGCCGCCTGGAGCAATTGCGCCGCGATCGCGCCGCGAGACGCGAGCAGTTGGGCAAAGTAAATTTCTCGCTCGACGCTGGCGAGCGTTCGGGAAAGCTTGTGGCCGAACTGGTTGAAGTGAGCAAGGCCTACGGCACCAAGCAAGTTATCAAGAACTTTGACTGCATCGTACAGCGCGGAGATCGGGTAGGACTGGTCGGCCCAAACGGCGCGGGTAAATCGACCCTACTCAAACTGATTCTAGGCGACATTGAAGCCGACGCCGGCAAGATCAAGCGCGGTACGCAATTGCAGATTGCCTACTTCGATCAATTTCGCGAGGCGCTGGATGAAGAATCAACACTGGGGGACGTCATCAGTCCCGGTTCCGAATTTGTCGAGCTGCCAATGGGCAACAAGACCATTAGGAAACATGTCATTAGCTATCTGGGGGATTTCCTGTTTCCGCCTCAGCGCGCTCGCGCCAAAGTTAAATCGCTTTCGGGCGGCGAGCGTAACCGGTTGCTGTTGGCGCGGCTGTTTTCACGACCGGCCAATCTGCTGGTTCTGGATGAGCCCACCAACGATCTGGACATGGAGACGCTGGAGCTGCTTGAGACCTTGTTGCAAGACTATGCGGGTACCGTGTTGCTGGTGAGCCATGATCGAACATTTCTCAATAACGTCGTCACACAGGTATTTGCGTTTGAGGGTAATGGTCATGTGCAGGCGTATGCGGGCGGTTACGATGACTGGCTACAGCAGCGCCCGGGGAAAGTCTTGGCCGGCGAACAGGCTGTTGCCACGAACGTCAAGGCGGAAGCCATAGTCGCAGTTCCCGCTCGCGCGCCCGCGCGCAAGGGCAAGATGAGCTTTAGCGAAGTTCGTGAACTTGAGAGCTTGCCGCAAAAAATCGAAACGCTCGAACAGGAGCAAACGGCATTGCAAGCGCAATTGTCTGATGCCACGATCTATTCGAAATCACCGCAATTGGCCGCCTCACTGGGAAAGCGTGTCAATGAAATTGGCATCGAGATTGAGGCGATCATGGCCCGCTGGGAAACGCTGGAAGCAAAGAGTTCTGGCAAGAGTCTTCGATAGCTGTATTCGCGACATGGCTGTTTTTTTCAAATTGACACACACCAAGTCGCCAATGTGCGAGATATCGTAAGGTGCTCGCTGCATGCTGGCATCCCAACGACCGCCGGCGTGACTTCAAGTCGAGATTGGCAACATGACAACGGTTAATCCAATAGCAATCGTGCGGCGCCCGATCAGCCTCAAGATTTTTGGTATAACTGTCGGTTTGCTGGTCATGATGATCTAAATGACCCTGCCATCTTCACGGTATGTGAGCGAAATCAGCGAGCAACTTGAGTTGCTGAAGTACGCCTATGTTGAGCTCCATCCGCGCATCAGTAAAATCCGTACAGAGTCGCTGTTTGAAGGGTTGCATTTTGGGTGCACAGGCAACAGCTGAAAGCTGACACAGTGTAGGGACAATGACTGAAAAGTAGATGCTCGTCAGGTTCCCGTCAGCTTTTCTGCCGGCGGCGACATGGCACTTAATGTGTGTGAGAATAAAGCTGTAATCTTTTTAGCGGTAACACGAGGGCGGTTAACTTCCGATAATGAAAGGGATGAAAATGAATATTCGCAATATGGGAATGGCAGTATTGTTTGTTTCTGGTTTGGCCGCTTCTGGCATTGCAAACGCGGGTAACGCGGACTTCACGCTGGTCAACAAGACCGGCTATGCCATACGAGAAGTGTATCTGTCGCCGGCGCACAAAACCAAATGGGGCAATGACCGGCTGGGACACGATAACCTCGACAATAACAAGTCACGCCTTTTCAAGTTTTCAGACAAATCGAGCTGTGTCCAGGATCTGTTAGTCGTTTTTGATGACGACGGTTCCGAAGTGACCTGGGAAGATTTTGATCTGTGCGCCTTGAACAAGATCACGCTCAAATACAATCGCAAATCCAAGGTTGTTTCGGCAGACACCGAATAGTTTTGAGTGGGATTCAGCCCGTACGTGCTGTGCGGGCTGGCGCCTCTGCTTTAGGCGGGTCCGGCATAAATGATGCAATGCCGATGATCAGCAATTAGCACCAATTGGCGGTCGTCTGGAGTTGCCAGCGTTGGAGATGTTGCGCGTTTGCGGCCCACACTATTGCCGAAACTGGCTACGCTAGATCACTGATTTTTCAATATGCTCATCGCAGCAAAAAAATGTATAATCCGCTCGCGCCAAAAAATCCATCTTGGGTTTGTTCGCTAAGAGGGACTGGCGTTTTCGGTTTTTGAGGTCAGGCGCGTCTAGGGGACGTGCTGCGCAAAGCAGTGATCGACGACTCAATACCCCTTTAGATGTGCAGGAAAACGTGATGAATGACCAATTGATGTCCGAGTTGCTCGACGAGCAGCCTTTGCCGCAGGTATTGCTGTCGCTAGAACGATCACACTTTCACCAGGAACCACCGCGCGACTTGAATTTTTTTCTGGAAGTCAGCGAGTCATTGATTCGTCGCCCGGTTGTAGACGGCGAGCGCGAATGCCTAGTTCGAGCCTTGATCGTGATTGCGAGGGCCTGTTTCGCTGCTGCCACGCCGCGACACGGCCTTGTTGCCATGGAACGTGCTGAAGAGGTTGCGGCGCAGCTCGCCGATTCTGATCTAAAGCGTCAGCTGTTCACCGTCAAAGGTGCGCTGTGCATTGAACTCGGTGACTTCAGCGGCGCTTTTGACGCACACGCCCGTTCACTGGAGTTGGCCAGAAGCCTCGGAAATCGTGAATCCGAAGCGCGCAGCATTGTTAATCTGTCTGCGTTGTTTGTCGACTACGGTGGTTACTGGGATACGCTCAAGCTCGGCGAAATCGTGCTGTCAATGCATCGAATGCGCGCTCTGGAGCCAATAACACTGGCGGCAGCCCTAAACAACATGACCGAAGCTTGTCTGGCGACGCAGCAGGCCGAACGTGGGATTGAACTTGGCAATCAAGTGCTGTTGGTCGCACCGACAGATGAAGCCCCGCAACGCGCTCAGCTGTGTACGGCACACGTCTTATTGTCGCGGCTGCACCTCCTGCGGGGCCGTGTACACGCCGCTGAGCGCGAATTGATCGCGGCGCGGGTCTTAGTGAAGACAGCTGGTTCCGCACGCGCGAAGATGAAAGTATCTATCGCAGGTGCATTGATCGACCACGAAAACGGCAAGCTGCGCCACGCAGTGCAATCGCTCAAGGAGTCACTGATCGCTACAGGCGGTGACAGCAGCCTTGCCAAAGACGCCATGTCCGCTCTGATTACGGTTTACGAAAAGGAAGGGCACCCAAAGCTGGCGCTCAAATACCTGAAACGCCTGTCGGCGTTGACAGAGCGTGTCAATCTGGATGCCGCTCGCGTCAGACTGGGCGCTTTGGGCTTGGCCGAAGCACATAGCGGTGAGGCTGCATCGATGGAGGCCCAGTCATTCAGCAACGATTTTCGGCTTCAGACGGCCACTCTCCAAAAGAAGTTGATCGATTCACAGGTTGAGGTACTGGAGCGCCTGGCCGTCGCTGCCGAAATGCGCGATGACGTTACTGGTATGCATTGCTATCGGGTCGGCAAGTGGGCAAATCTGATCGCGCTGGAAATGGGGCTGCCTGCCATGGAGGCGGACACAATTGAAATCGCTGCGCGACTTCACGATATCGGCAAGGTAGGGGTGCCGGATTGCATTCTAATGAAGCCCGAAAAGTTGACCGTATCCGAATTTGATTTAATGAAGCGTCATACGATACTCGGGGCGCGGTTGCTGTCGAGAAGCAAAACGCCGCAGATTCGTATGGCTGAAAAAGTCGCACTTTCACATCATGAGCGCTGGTGCGGCGGTGGCTATCCGCAAGGGCTGGCAGGCGAAGCCATACCACTGGCCGGGAGGATTACCTCGGTCGCGGATGTATTTGATGCGCTGATGCATGAGAGGCCATACAAGCGTGCATGGCCGGTAGACGATGCATTGCGTATGATCCAGTCGCTATCCGCAACATGGTTTGATCCCGCAGTCGCATCTGCTTTCTTCGCGGTGGTTGAACGGCTCAATGACGAGGCTGGAGATCTGGACCAGTCGATTGAGTCGCGGCTCAAGCGATCAAGAATTATGCGAATCCGTGAATATGCTTTGGGAATTGATAACCTTTCGGCGACCAGTCTCAAGCAGGTCTAGTCCTGACGTTGCGGCGGGAGACTGAGTTACGGTTTTAAAGCCAGCCAGACTTGCGAAAGCGCCGAAACAAGTACAAATCAGCCACCACCATTATCAGCACTGCCATGGGATATCCATACGCCCATTTGAGTTCAGGCATGTTCTGGAAATTCATTCCGTAAATGCCGGCAACGAGCGTGGGCGCCGCGAACAATGCGGCGTACGCCGCCAGCTGCTTCATGGTTTGATTTTCCTGAAGTGTAATCATCGACAGATTTACCGAAATCGCTGTAATCACCATCTCACGTGAACTCGAAATGGATTGTTCCAGCCGAATCAGGTGGTCATAAATATCGCGAAAATAATCCTGCAAGCCGATACACACTTGAGGAACGCGGCCGCCATACAGTTTGCTCACCGCTTCAAGCAGCGGCACAACGGCGTGTTGCAACTTGATTAGTTTCTGCTTGAGAACGTACAGCTCCTCGATATTTGCGCGCAGTGTATTGCTGGCGAATATTCGTTCCTCGATCTGTTCCAGATCCACTTCGAGCGCGTCTATCACCGGGAAATATCGATCTACGATCGCATCAATGAGCGCGTATAGGGCAAAGCCGGAACCGTGGCGCAGCAATTCCGGTTCCCGTTCGCATCGTGCGCGTACACCAGCAAATCCTTGCTCCATGTTATTGCGGATCGACAAGATGTAATTGGCTCCGACAAAAATGTCCACTTCGCCGACGGTAAGGGCTGTTGCGGCAATCTCCGGGTTATGCAACACCACAAACAACGAATTGCCAAATTCTTCTATTTTTGGCCGTTGATGTCCGTGCCGCGCATCTTCCACGGCAAGTTCGTGCAAGCCGAATTCCACTTGCATCTCTAGGAGTTCTGCCGGATCTGGATCCTTCAGCCCGACCCATACAAAGCACTCCGGTCGTGCGACATATTCACTGATTTCGTCCTTTGAAATATCGCCTAGCTTCTTACCGTCCTGATATGCGACGCAACTTATTAGCATTCGTAGCTTTCGATGAAGAGTTCTGCGCTGGGGTCAACTGGTAATCATGCCAACGCTGAAATGTGTGTCTTCGGTTTCGCCGATTGGCCCGGCCTATCCCGATAAGTTTTCGTTGAGTACTTGCCGAATGCAAAATCATGAAAGCATAAAAGGAGAATAGCGTACTCGAAGGCATCAAGAAAGCGCAACTTAAGCGGCATCCGCTGCTTGCCGGACTCCTCATCCCAGCGCTAGCCACGAAAAAATTCTCTTCAGCCCACCTTTTGGCAGCGTATTCGACGTCGGCGGTCGGCTATTTTGTTGGGCTTCTACTCTCATCGTTGTCTGATTTGCCGACAGGACCAGTGATCGTCCAGAGCATAGCTGTGGTCGCCGCGCCGCGTATGCGCCACGGCAAAAGCTTGCGCGTACCCATGAGTATTCAACACTTAGCATGGCGCGAAAGATTGCTAGCCACCAGCAACACGGGTCGCGATACCGCAAAAGCAATGCTCTGATGGCGGCGCCCGGTACGAAGTCGGAGCGCGACATTGGAAACCGTTCGATGCGCGCCGAAACACATTTCAGACGTTATAATTCTGCCTTCGACATAAAGCCGCAGCGGGAGAGGTGGTAGAGTGGTCGATTGCACCGGACTCGAAATCCGGCGTACTGTTATGCAGTACCGTGGGTTCGAATCCCACCCTCTCCGCCAATAAAACAAACGGGCCATGTGCCCGTTTTTTTATTTGTCGGTACGGGATTGATGCGATGCCGGGATCGGCATTAACCGAGACTGCCCCAGTCCCTCGCGCTGATCGCCAAACTCCAGTATTTACGGGCCGTTCCAGCCATTTGTTCTCTATAAAGCGCGCCAAATGGCGATCTAGCGGGAATATGCACAGCGCGCGACGCCGACGAGACCAAGACGCTCAGGCACCTTCGCGATCATCTCTGACTTCCGGGGGGCGAATTGATCCGCAGGCGCTACGACAACTTCAGACTCAAGTAGATGCCGGCCCGCAAGGCTATAACCGGGTTGATCGAGGAAGAGGGTGGACGCCGCTCTGGCCGCGCATCACCGAGGCTGAGCAAAATTGCTTCTATACCACCGGCTGAAAGCTACGCAAATTCCTCAACACACAACAAAAATCCAGTTCGATAGTGCAAAATTACCCATTAATTCCACTGACGAGCCGATTAATTTGCCCAGTCACGAGCAACCGCCACGCCACCGAGGAGTATTCACGATGAAGCTGAACGTCAACAATCAAGACCACCAACTTGATGTAGAGCCGGAGATGCCGCTGTTGTGGGCCTTGCGGGATGTGCTAGGCATGACGGGAACCAAATATGGCTGCGGCATCGCCCAGTGTGGCGCGTGTACCGTGCACGTCGATGGCGTCCCCGTGCGTTCGTGCTCGACGCCGGTGTCTGCCGTCGGCAGTAAACGCATCACCACGATTGAAGGCCTTTCCACCGACACCACGCACGCAGTGCAGAAAGCTTGGGCGGCGCTGGACGTGCCCCAGTGCGGATATTGCCAGTCCGGGCAGATCATGGCGGCAGTGGCATTATTGAAGGGCAAGCCGAATCCCACCGACAAGGACATTGACAACGCGATGACCAATATTTGTCGTTGCGGAACTTACCAGCGCATTCGAGCAGCCATTCATCTCGCCGCCAAGGACGTGCGTGCTACACGCCGCGCCGACGCCGATTCGCCAATTTCGACGGCATGAGGAGAGCGATATGAAAACTAATAAATTGCAGACTTCCATTGCCTCATGGCCGCAACCGGATCGCTCGCGCCGCCAGTTTCTCGTCAATTCCGCCATCGCTGGCGGTGGACTCGCGCTAGGGCTTCCAATGTATTCCAGCGACGCAAACGCGCAAACGGCGCAATTGTTGGCGGGGGAGACTACAGAGGTGAATATCTGGGTAGTTGTCAAGGCAGACGACACCTGCGTCATCCGTGTGGCCCGTTCCGAAATGGGGCAGGGCACGTTGACCGGCCTGGCCCAACTTGTCGCCGAGGAACTCGAGTGCGACTGGAGGAAAGTCAAAACCGAGCAGCCTACGCCGGGTCAAAATCACGCGCGACAGCGTGCGTGGGGCGATATGTCCACCGGCGGCAGCCGGGGCATTCGCGGTTCACACGATTATGTGCGTCGCGGTGGCGCGGCCGCGCGCATCATGCTCATGCAAGCGGCAGCCAACGAATGGCAGGTACCGGTCGGAGAGCTCACGGTCAGCGATGGCATGATCATGCACGCTGCCAGCAAGCGTACCACCAGCTACGGCAAGGTCGCCGCGGCTGCCGCCAAACTCATGCCGCCGGACCCGAAGTCGATTGTCTTGAAAACCCCAGCGGAATGGAAAGTTGCGGGCAAGCCGATGAAGCGACTGGATACTTGGGACAAACTCAACGGTTCCAAGATTTACGCGATCGATCTGCGCCTGCCCGGCATGCTCCACGCCGCGATCAAGGATTGCCCGGTGTTCGGCGGCAAGCTGGTGAGTTTCGACGACGGCAAGGTTTTGCAGATGCGCGGCGTGAAGCGCGTGGTAAAGGTGGATAACACCACGGTTGCGGTTGTCGCCGATAGCTGGTGGCGTGCCAAGGTGGCGCTGGATGCGTTGACTATCGTCTGGGATGAAGGGCCAAATGCGAACGAATCCAGCGCCACCATTGCAGCGCGGCTCAAGGATGGCTTGACAGCCACCGATGCCTTCGCCGACACCAATATTGGCGACACGCTCAACGCCATAGGCGCATCAGCCAAAACAGTAGAAGCGGTTTACACGACGCCGTTTCTGGCGCATGCGACGATGGAGAGCATGAACTGCACGGTTCGCTTGACTGCAGACAAGGCCGAGGCATGGGTACCCACGCAAAACGGCGAGGCATCTCTGTCGGCGTTATCAACGGCCTCTGGCCTGCCGCTGGAGAAGTGCGAGGTGTACAAACACGATCTGGGCGGTGGCTTCGGTCGTCGCGGTGGTACCCAGGATTACGTGCGGCAAGCAGTATCCATCGCAAAGAATTTCCCTGATACGCCGGTGAAATTGATCTGGAGCCGCGAGGAAGACCAGGCGCATGATTTCTATCGGCCGATTTCGCAGTGCAAGCTCAGCGCCGGGCTGGACGCGTCGGGCAATTTGACGGGACTGCATGTCCGCGTCTCAGGCCAGTCAATCAATGCCTTCCTGAATCCCTCGGCGATCAAGGATGGCAAGGATAGCCGCCAATTGCAGGGTTACTACAAAGAGCCGGGTGATGCACAGATTGGTTATACGGTGCCCAATTTGCGAGTCGAATATGCGATGCGCAATACCCATGTGCCAGTGGGGCCTTGGCGCGGCGTAAACACCAACCAGAACGGCATTTACCTTGAATGCTTCATGGACGAAGTCGCCAAAGCGGCCGGTAAAGACCCACTGGCATTTCGTCGAGCGCTAATGTCCAAACACCCCAAACATCTGGCCGTACTCAACGCAGCTGCCGAACGTGCGGGCTGGGGCAAGCCGCTGCCCAAGGGCGTATTTCGTGGCATCGCGCAATTCATGGGTTATGGAAGCTATTCGGCGGCCGTTGCCGAAGTGTCCGTCAGCGCAAAGGGTGCCATCAAAGTGCATCGAATGGTACTGGCGTTGAACTGCGGCCACGCGGTCAATCCCGATCAGATTGCCGCGCAGGTTGAGGGCTCGGTAGTTTATGGACTGAGTGCTGCCTCGTATGGCGAATGCACCGTTGACAAGGGACGCATCGTTGAATCGAATTTTCACAATTATCGCGTGCTGAAACTGGCTGAAATGCCCAAGGTCGAAACCGTCATCGTGCCGACGCTCGATTTCTGGGGTGGTGTGGGCGAGCCGACTATTTGCGTGGTGGCACCTTCGGTGCTGAACGCGATTTTTGCGGCGACTGGAAAGCCAAATCGTGATTTGCCGCTCAAGAATCACGGTTTTACATTTGCCTAGAATTTGGCTTGCGGCGGCGACGATGGCGCTGGCCGGTTGCGCCACGCAGCAGGGCAATCTTGTGGACTCGAGCGCGATAGCGGCGTTGATGACAGGCGACGCCTCCCGTGGCCGCGATATCGTCATGGGGCGGGATGGCAATTGCCTGCTATGTCACGCTGTGCGCGAAACCGGTGCGCGCTTCATGGGCAACCTCGGACCTGCGCTATCGGGCATCGGTGGGCGACTGGATGCGGCACAACTGAAACAGCGCATTACGGACCCACAGCGCCTGAACCCGGACTCGATCATGCCGGCGTACGCGCGCACCGAGGGGCTCACGCAAGTGGGCAAGGGATTCCGCGACAAGCCCATCCTGACTGCGCAACAAATTGACGATACTGTTGCCTACTTGGCCACATTGCGATGAGCATCAATCACGCAAGGCGGCGTCATACGTTCGCCATCGCGGCGGGTTGCGCGTCGTTGGCGACGCTGCGGTCCACCGCGTCCTGTGCTGCGAATGAACTGATTGACCCCAACACAGACGCGCTGTCGCAGCGGGCGGCCGCTGTCACCGCCGGCGCATCCATCCGCATCGGACGCGTGAGCATAGACACGCCACGTCTGGCAGACAATGGCCACTCAGTGCCAATCACGGTCAGGGTCGATTGTGCAATGACTGGGCAGGAATATGTGCGCCGTATTGTGCTTGTCTCCGAAACCAATCCGCGCCCACTGATTGCGACTTTTCATCTCAATGCAAAATCCGGCCGCGCTGAAATCGCCACCCGTATCAGACTCAACAAAACCCAGCGCGTCATGGCGTTGGCGGAGTTGTCCGATGGGTCTTTCTGGGCGGACCGCGCCGAAGTTATCGTGACCGAATCCGCCTGCCTGGATGCAGAGTGAGTAGTGTCTGAAATGGTCGCCCGTGCTGACCTGCCAGCGGAAGCCAAACGCGGTGCCGTGGTGCCGGTGCGCATCGCCATTCTGCATGCGATGGAAACCGGCTACCGCTTTGATGTGAATGGCCGCAGCATTCCCAAGAACGTCATCAACACGCTTACCTGCCGCTACCTTGGCGAAAGCATTTTTCGCGCCGAAATGGGCTCGGGGATGTCGGCCAATCCCTCGGTACATTTTTATTTTGTCGCCGAGCGCACGGGCGATCTGGAATTTGAGTGGATTGACGATGCGGGAGAGCGCGGCAGTCATCGGGCAAAGATACGGGTGGTGACATGACAAGCGATGTGCCAGCGTATAGCATGTCCATGCTCGTCATTTGCCTTTGCCTCTCGCTCAACGCAAACAGTGAGCAGGCACAGACGGGCCCGCCCAAATCCGGTAGTGTCTACGCAAGCGCTGAAATCCGCGCGTTGCAAGCTGACGATACGGCAAACCCCGGTATGTTGTGGGTAGCCAATGGTGAAATGCTTTGGAACGAAGCGGCCGGCTCGCAGGCTAAATCGTGTGCGCACTGCCACGACGCTTTGGTTACAACAACGCCTGCGACCATACCAGCGATGAGAGGCGTGGCAACGCGTTACCCGATGGTGGACGCCGCAACCAAGTCGGTCATCAATCTTGAAGGCCGCATCAACCTGTGTCGCGCGAAGCACCAGGGGGCGGCCCCACTGGCATACGAATCCGCCGAATTGCTGGGCCTCACCGCGTTTGTCGCGTTCCAGTCGCGCGGAATGCCCAGACAGGTAACCATCAACGAGACCAATCGCGCCGTGTTCGAGCGAGGCGCTACGCTTTATCAGCAACGCATGGGGCAGATGAATCTAGCTTGTGTGCACTGTCACTTGCAGAACGCAGGCAAAACGCTGCTGGCCGAGAAAATCAGCGAAGGACATTCCAACGGCTATCCCATCTATCGGCTCGAATGGCAGGGGCTGGGTTCACTGCATCGACGCCTTCGAAGCTGCCAGCTTGGCGTGCGCGCCGAACCTTTTGCGCCTGGAAGCGACCAATACCTCGCGCTGGAGCTTTACCTCACCTGGCGCGCCGCAGGGCTCCCTATAGAAACGCCTGCGGTACGTCGATAATCAGACACGCGTAAACTGGCACACTGCCGACAACATCCACTTCCCACCAACAAAAAAGAGACACAAAATGTCATTTCAAAAATCGCTTTTGAAACTGCTTTCGCCATTGCTTTTCTGTACCTTTGCCTTTACATCGGGCGCATTCGCGGCCGATTCGCCTTCGCTGGACAAAATCATGGCGGGCGACCATCGCAGCGACACCAACCGCGCACGCGACGTCTATCGCCATCCAAAGGAGACGCTCGCTTTCTTCGGCGTAAAACCAGAATCCACAGTGGTTGAAATTTTTCCGGGCGGTGGTTGGTACACGGAGTTGTTGGCGCCGTATCTGCGAGATGGCGGCCAATACGTGGCTGCGTTTCCGGCACAATCCACAACCGGGCTCAAGAATTTCAAGGAGAAGCTCGCGGCCAAGCCGACGATCTACGACAAGGTCAGGATCGCGTCGCTGGGTGTGCCGGGTAAGCTGGATATTCGTCCAGATGGTGGCGCCGATTTCGTGTTGACTTTTCGTAATGTGCACAACTGGATCGGCGACAACAATGTCGATGCCTTCATGAAGAGCTTTTTTGACGCGCTAAAGCCGGGCGGTGTGCTGGGTGTGGTTGAGCATCGAGCCAAGCCCGGTTCGAGTCTCAAGATCGGCATCGATACCGGTTACATGACCGAGGAATACGTGGTCGCGCGTGCGCAGATGGCAGGCTTCGTGCTCGACGCGAAATCCGAGGTCAATGCCAATCCCAAGGACACCAAAGACTACAAGAAAGGTGTCTGGACATTGCCGCCTACGCTTACTGAAGGCGAAACCGACCGTGCAAAATATCAGGGCATCGGCGAATCGGATCGGATGACGCTACGGTTTGTGAAGCCGGCGAAGTAGCAACGATCCCGCGGCTGTGAATCGCCGTTGATCCGGGCGTGATGACAAGTTGTCATTCACCGCGTGATCGCGACGATTTTGTCGGTCGCGGGAAATCATTCGCAGACTGCCGACGAGTGGCGACCGCCCCACAGAGGTAGTTCCCTATCGCCTACAACTGCCAGTAGGCGGGTTCCGCACAATGTTGAGATGATCGATACCGACCCCAGGCTTCACAGTCCCGCGCTGCAGCGGTTGCGTCAGTACGCACAGCTTGCGGCGATTGTGATCGTTATCGTTAGCGCCTATCTGGTGTTACACCCCTTTGTGCCGGCGATCCTGTTTGCAGCCGTGGTCTGCTCGTCAAGTTGGCCGCTTTATGTGCGGCTTCACAAACTGCTGTGGGGAAACTCCACATTGGCGGCGCTGGTGATGAGCTTCCTGATGGTGGTCCTCGTGATCGGACCATGTTTACTGTTGGCGCTCAGCCTTACTGATAACGTCACGGTGTTAGTGGAGACCGTCAAGTCTGCTCTCGACGGGGGACCGGTGGAGGCACCAGTGTGGTTGACGACCGTGCCACTGGTTGGCGAATACGCCTCCCAATACTGGCAGCGCGTTGCAACCTCCGGCGAGAGCCTGGCCGCGCAATCGAAGGGACTGTTGGAGCCGACCCGCGTATTCGTGGTAGGCGTCGGTAAATTCGTCGGCAATGGGCTGGTGCAGATGACCTTGGCCGTGTTTATCGGTTTCTTTTTCTATCGCGATGGCAACGCGCTGATGGCGACTGTACGCAAATTTCTTGATCGACTCGCTGGCGACCTCGCGGTTGAGCTTCTGGCGACAACGCAAAACACCGTGACCGGTGTGGTGCAAGGCATCTTTGGCACGGCACTCGCGCAGGCGCTGGTCGCGGTCGTCGGCTTCCTTATTGCTGGCGTACCTGCAGCATGGCTATTGGGTATTGGTACGTTCTTTTTGTCACTAATCCCGGTCGGCCCACCGTTGTTGTGGGGCGGTGCCTCAGTATGGCTGTTGATGCATGGCGAAACCGGCTGGGCGATTTTCATGGCGCTCTGGGGATTGCTTGTGATCAGCACGATAGACAATGTCGTCAAGCCCTATCTGATCAGTCGCGCCAGCAAACTGCCGATACTGATGATTGTTCTCGGCGTATTCGGCGGCGTGATTGCATTCGGCTTCATCGGTGTCTTCATTGGCCCGCCTGTTTTGGCAGTCGGACTGACGTTGTTGCAATTGTGGATCGACCGACCGGCTGAACCCGAAACAGCGCGACCTTGAATCGCTTTCGGACGAAAGTGGGCGGCGTATTCAGCGCGACCGAATTGCCCTACAATCATAGGGCACGAACGCGCTCCAAGCCAAACAAGAATTAGTGGAATCGACCAGCATATGGCCCAACATACGACGCTTGAAAACCGCATTGCGGCGCTGGAAAGCCGTTGGAAAGAGTATCTCGAACGCGGGTCATTTGAGCATTTTGTAGAGTTCGCGCTTGCCCTCAACAGCCTGACCGAGCAATTCGCACGCCTGAAGCTGCCGGGCCTGGTGCGACTCTGCGAAGGGCTGGAAAACACGGCGCTGGCGCTGTTCGGCGACCAGTCCACGCATCCGATGTCAAAACACGATGCGAATACGCTGAATCGTCAGCTGGAAATACTCATACAGACGGTACATATGGCGCAGCCGCGCCAACATGGAGAACGGCGTGACGAGGCGGAGAACGAAGAGGCCCTGCCAGATAGCGAATGGATCAAGCCGCGGCAGGTTTGTGTCATCGCAGAGCGTGAGCATCCCTGGGTGGCGAGCCTGATCGAACAGTTCGGGTTCTTTGGTTTTACCATGACATCCTTTGCGTGGGACGATGCGCCCTCGCAAATGGAATCGCCACTGGTCATCCTGTTCATTCCGCCTGCAGGCGGCTATGAGGCTCTGGAGATCCAGCGCGTTGCCCAGCTTCGCGATGTTCATGCGGCCAGTCAGCTATTCTGTCTTTCGGTCCCGAAATCACTCGGCATCATCGTGCAGTTACTTCGCGCGGGTGCCGATGTCACGATTCAGCCGGATCAGGAAATCACCACCGTTCTCGCCCGCGTGCTCGACCTGGTGCAGTCCCGCGAGCAGGAGCAGGCAAGGGTGTTGTTGGTCGAGGATTCGCCGACCGCAACGGCGGTGATCACCCGTGCGTTACGCGAAAACGGCATTGGCAGCCATTCGATTACCAATCCGCAGCAGTTGCTTGGCGCGGTCGAGGTTTACCGTCCCGATCTGGTTCTCATGGATATGTACATGCCCCACTGTACTGGTGTTGAGGCGACCCGCGTGCTGCGCCAACTTACCGCGTACCAGTCCCTGCCAGTGGTGTATTTGTCCAGCGAAAACGACCTGGCGATGCAGATCGATGCATTGCGTCTTGGCGGTGACCAGTTTCTGACCAAGCCGTGCAACCCGCTGCTGCTTGCCGCGACCGTCAAGACCAAGATCGAGCGCTATCGCGAGATGCAACGCTCCAGTCAGCACGATAGCCTCACCGGCCTGCTCAACCATTCGGCAGCCAAGACCAGACTTTCGCAACTGATTCATGCGATGAATCCGGCGCGCGATCAACTTTGTGTGGCGATGGTGGATATCGATCATTTCAAGTCGATCAACGACAGTTTCGGACATCCAGTAGGCGACCAGGTGATTCGCAGCCTGGCCTGGCTGCTTAAAGGGCGGCTCCGTACCAGCGATATCGTCGGCCGCTACGGTGGCGAGGAGTTTTTGCTGGTGTTGCGCGATTCATCCATGGCGGCGTCGGTCGCTGTGCTTGACCGCATACGGCGGGATTTCTCGCAGATGCCACATGCGCACTCTGGCGGCACTTTGCGGGCGACATTCAGCGCCGGCATTGCCACCTTTCCGCTTTATGCCGGCGCCAGCGAAATCACCAAGGCAGCAGACGACGCACTGATGGAAGCCAAACGTAATGGACGCAATCGCATCGAGCGGGCGCTCGAAGGATGACGCCCTCCGGCGCGCTTCTGGCTTTCGTCCAATAGCTTTGCTTAGAACCGGTCGCCGGGTGGCAAGTACCGCCATTGTTGCTGAGGCAGTTTTGCCATCGCCACCTTGCCGATGCGGATGCGTTTCATCGACCGTACCGCCAACCCGACGCTTTGGCACACGTGGGGGATCTGACCAGGCTGTGCGCCCTTCACTGCGAATCGCAACCGCGTTTCACTCTGCCAACTCACCTTGGCCGGCGGCAACAGGCGAGCATTAAAACTCAGGCCGTGGTTCAGTTGCTTCAGTCCATGTGGACCGAGTTTTCCATCTACCTCAACGATGTATTCCTGTTCGACCGTTGCTGCGTCATCGACGAGTTTTCGCAATACGCGCCAGTCCTGGGTGTAGACCTGCAGTCCGCCGGATCCCGGCTGCAACGGTACAGTGGCTTTCAAGTTGGAAAAATGCCGTTTTAGTGGGCGAATGCCTGACGCCTCATCGGCGACGCGATTTTCAAAACTGATCGGCGGGATTGCGGCGACCATGTCGCTCGGGGCCTGGTGATAAAGGAGGGTCACAAGCTCAATTGGGCCAATCTTCGCATCCGCATGCAGTTTGATTTCCTGCTGCACAACACGGAATTGCGGTTCGAGCACGACCTTGCCATCGACGCTGACCCAACCGCTTTCAATGTAGATCTCGGCTTCGCGGCGGGAACACGAAACCATTTCAGCAAGTCGTTTTGCGAGGCGCACGGGCTCCGACATGATTTCCTATCCAGGATGAATGACGCCTATTGTAGGCACGCTGATGGTCGCCACGCACGACAAACTGTCGTCGCGCAGCACTCGATTGGACAACCGGGTAGAGTTTCGCTCATTCTGCCGCCAATCAAACGTTGCCTTATGAACCAATCAGCAAAGCCGTCCAAACTGGATGGCATCACCCTTGAAATGATCGTCACCCGGCTTTCGGAAACCATCGGCTGGGATGCGATGAGTGCGGCAGTCCCGGTGCGCTGCTTCACCCACGATCCAAGCATCAAGTCCAGCCTGAAATTTTTGCGGCGGACCCCGTGGGCACGCGGGAGAGTTGAGCAGTTGTATCTGGAAATCGATCAGCGGGATGCGGATCAATCTTATTGATCAGCGAGATAAAACAAGCAATGGTGCGCCTTTCAGAGCAGAATTGCCCGTGTCACCGCGCCAGTGCTGGAGTTTGATGACTGAACCGGCTGTCTTCACATCGCGATTGAATAATGCAGGTGACGACGCGTCAGGCGATCTGGCTTGTATTGCTACGATGCCGTCAAGAAGCGCAAGCCAGTCATTTCTTCCGACATGGACCACAATCGTGTGGCCGCCGCCTCATCATGAGATCCGCGGTTGGAGCGGACCTTGACGGGTGCGCCGCGCATTTCGCGCAGTGAACGCGGGCCGCAGTAGTTGCCCCCGACGATATCGTCACCCAGCGCGGCGTAGAGTATCGGCAACGCCCCCGCCTCCGCGGACTGGAAAACCACCGACAAGAGCGGCGTAAACAAGCGAGCCAGCGCAGGTAGATTCTGAAAAAGATTGGTCGAGGAGACACCCGGATGCGCGGCAACCGAAATGGCCGATGCGCCGGCCAGGTACAGGCGCCGTTGCAACTCATAGGCGAACATCAGGCAGGCGAGTTTGCTTTGACCGTAAGCCTGGCGGCTGTCGTAGCCCTGCGTGAAATTGATATCGTCGAAGTGGATGCCGCTCCAGCGATGCGCGAGGCTGCTTAAGCTGACCACGCGCGCTCCCGCGACGTTGACGATCAACGGAAATAGCAAACCCGTCAGCGCAAAGTGGCCCAGATAGTTGGCGGCAAACTGGCTCTCAACGTCATTCTCGCTCAGCGCGTAGGTTGGCATCATGATGCCGGCGTTGTTGATGAGCAAATCCAGCCTTTGATGATTCATAGCATAGGCCGCCGCAAATTTGCGCACCGACGACAGGCTCAACAAGTCCAGTGGCATGCATTCGACGTTTGCGCGCGGGAATCGGGCGAGCATGCAGGATTTGGCTTCAGTCGCCTTGCGCATATTCCGACACGCCAACACCACTGTGCAGCCCTTACCGGCGAGCGTCAGTGCTGTTTCATAACCCAGGCCGATGTTCGCACCGGTGACAATGGCGATTCGGCCTGCCTGGTCAGGGACTTGTTCCAATCGCCACGTCATTGTGTACTCCTCATGAAGACTGCGGAAGTCGGGTGAGACTCAATATCGCCATAGCTGGCTGCCTGCTTTTGATGATGCACTTGTTCAAGTCGTCCCGCGCAACTTGCAGACGTTTCATCTGACGCTGTACAGGCCAACGTTCTTGACTTCGCTTCACAATGCGGTTATCTGTTGTTAGCGGGAATATGTGGAATAGTTTTTTAGATAACAGGAAAGACTCAGATGGCGCATTTGGTATCGCATTCCTTTATTGCACGGGAGATGTCCGGGGAAATTTATCCGGGTAAGGGCGGATGGTCCAAGTCGACCGCCAATTTGCTCGAGCGACTCGACGTTATCGGTCCGCGCATTACGATTCGCAGGCGCGACGGCACGGTCGATGAATTGGAGCAGGGGCGGTTCAATTGTATTTCCTATCGCACAGGGTCGGGCCGACGCCTGTTCGTTATCAAATACGGTGACGACAGTTCCACACGTTTTTTGGAGGTAGAGGACGTGCTACCGCCGGCAGACTGGGACGCCATCGCCGAGGCATTGAAGGCAGTGCCATCCGGTATCGACGTCAAACATTTATGTGCAGGCACCGCCGTCATCCTTGGCTGGTTTGCAGCGGCGATCACAACAGGAATCATCGGCTACATATTCGAGCTGCCACCAGAGATGACCGTATTGTGGTCGCCGCTTTCGTTGGGACTAATGGCGGCCTGGATCGCAGGCCTCTGGGTTGCTCTCAAACACAGCAAGTTGTGGGGCTGAACCGGGGTAAGAATCTGCACTAGGCATCAGCCCGCCAGTGTTATGCACTTCGCGGGCTGTAAACAATCTGATACAGATAGTGCCAGCCGTTTTTGATAGTATTTCTGCCGCCCCATCCTGCCTGTTTCCCGGGGCCATTCAATTGTCAAAAAGTCTTGTCTTACAAACGATACTTTGCCTGTCAGTCGCTTGCAATTTCGCCCAGGCCGCGGACCGGCCGGCGACTTCGTTCCCGTACACCCCGGCCTCGACGTGAACGCGATGGACAAGATCGCGAACCCATGTGAGGACTTTTACCAGTACACCTGTGGTGGCTGGATGAAAAACAATCCGAATCCTGCCGACCAGCCGCGCTGGAGCGTCTACGGCAAGCTCACGCAGGACAACCAACGCTATCTCTGGGGCATCCTCGATACGCTGCCGAAAAACCCCACGGGACGTAATCCACGGCAGCAGCAGATCGGCGACTACTTTGCTGCCTGCATGGATGAAGGCGCTGTCGAAACGCTCGGCGCAAAGTGATCGTCGCTGCATAGTGTCCAGTAGGCTAGCGCTTGCAAGTCGATAGCTTATCAATATGGACTAGCGACGTTTTGTTTGAAATTTCGCACGACGTGCAACGGAATTGTTGTCATTTCGAAGCGAGACGTTGTATCTACGTACCCTCGTATCGTCGTACCCCGCACGTGCATGCTGGGATATAGTGCAGCCAGTTCTCGGTCTTCCCGCAAAAACTCCCATCTCTTCGAACCCACATCCCATGTCCACCACCTTCCAAACCTACATCCCCGAAAAAACCGCGCTACCTGAATTCTCTCTACGCGCAGTCGTCTTAGGTTCGCTGCTAGGCATCGTTTTCGGCGCCTCTTCGCTCTATCTGGTACTGAAGGTTGGTCTGACCGTCAGCGCCTCGATCCCGGTCGCGGTGATTTCGATTACGCTGTTTCGCCTCTGGGCCAAGATGGGTTTCCGGGATGCGTCCATCCTTGAAAACAATATCGTGCAGACAGCGGGCTCGGCGGGTGAGTCGCTGGCGTTTGGGTTGGGCGTCACGATGCCGGCGATCCTTATCTTGGGGTTCGATCTGGAATTGACGCGGGTGTTTCTGGTCGCGGCACTTGGTGGTGTGCTGGGCATTCTCATGATGATCCCGCTGCGCCGCGCGCTCATCGTCGAGCAGCACGGCGTGTTGAAATACCCTGAAGGCTCGGCTTGTGCGGAAGTGCTCAAGGCGGGTGCCGACGCTGCCTCGCGTGCAGAGGCTAAGGTGACGGCGATGGCCGGTGCGGGCATCAGCGCAGTCACCATCTTTGCAGGCTTCGCCATCGGGCTCGTTTATAAGGTTTCCAACATTGCGTTCAAAGGTTGGAAGGATGTGCCCGAGAAAGTATTTGGTGCGCCAATGAAGTCAGGATCCGTCGCGGTCGAGGTTTCGCCAGAACTGCTGGGAGTCGGTTACATCATCGGTCCGCGCATTGCTTCTATCATGTGCGCGGGTGGTGTGTTGACGTATCTCGTCCTGATCCCGTTGATCAAGTTTTTCGGCGATGGCCTTACTGCGCCGCTGGCACCGGGCGCGGTGTTGATTAGTGCAATGGAACCCGGGCAGATTCGCGGCGCGTACGTGTTGTACATCGGCGCGGGTGCCGTTGCCGCTGGCGGTGTGATCAGTCTGTTTCGTGCGCTGCCGATGATCTGGCGCGGCTTGAAGCAGGGACTACAGGATTACCGCGTGAAGGGTGATGCGGCATCAACCCTGCGCACGCAAAGCGACATTCCGCTGAAGTGGGTGGGTATCGGCGTCGTCGTGCTGATGGCAGGGATTACGCTGGCGCCTTCGCTGCATGTAAACCTGATCGGCGCGTTCCTCATCGTATTGTTCGGCTTTCTGTTTGTCACCGTGTCGTCCCGCCTCACCGGCGAGATCGGCTCATCATCCAACCCGATTTCCGGCATGACCGTGGCGACCTTGCTGCTCACTTGTCTGATCTTTTTGTTGCTCGGCTGGACCGGTGGTACCTACTACGTGACGGCGCTGTCGGTGGGCGCCATCGTCTGCATCGCGGCATCAAACGGCGGCTCCACGTCGCAGGACTTGAAAACAGGCTATCTGGTCGGCGCGACACCGCGTTTTCAGCAGTACGCCATCATGATCGGCTCGCTGGCCTCGGCGGTATTGCTAGGGCCAATCTTGCTTGGTCTCAATCAGGCGGCGACAGTTTACGTTCCTGTGGAAAAAATCGCGCCCGGCCTGCGCACGGAAGCGCAACCGCTGGTGGTACGCACGCAGCTTGAAGGGCCGCAAGCTGCGACTGACAACAAGACCTACCGCGTCTGGCACAAGACCGGCAACCTCGGTGGCCCCGAAGGGCAGTATCTGGTGGATGACAATGGCGCGGCTGTCTACTTTGTCGATCCGGGCATCAACGGGTCGCACGCAGAACGTCCCGATGGCACCAAGGTCCGCAAGTACGATGCGCCGAAGGCGACGCTGATGTCATACATCATCAAGGGCATTCTCGACAGCAAGCTGCCATGGGAACTGGTGCTGTTCGGTGTGATGATTTCGCTGGTGCTGGAAATGGCAGGGATACCTTCGTTGGCGTTTGCCGTGGGTGTGTATTTGCCGCTGTCGTCGTCCACACCAATTTTTATCGGCGGGCTGGTGCGTTGGCTGATCGACCGTAAGGAAGGCAAAAAGGCGGCAAATAAGCATATGAGCGAAGTCGAGCTCTGTGCGCAATCAGACAAGGGCCCGGGGGTGCTGATGGCATCCGGTTTCATCGCGGGCGGGGCGATCGCGGGGATCTTCATTGCCTTGTCAGCGGGGGTGTTTGTGGAACTGGATAACTGGTTCAACGACTGGTCGACGAAGAGCAATCCATTCTTCCAGGGGCCTTATTCGGATGCGTTGTCGATGCTGCCATTTGCGGTGTTGGTGGTGCTGTTGTATTTAGCGGCGCGGGGGAGGGTGTTTTCAGGTGGGGGGAAGGTGGTCTGATTGATTATAGTGTTCCCTCTCCCTTGGGACAAGGGAACACTTGAAGCGAAGCAGAGGGGTAGGGGTGAGGGGTGCGGTGTCAAGTTTTCGCGTTATTTACCCCTCATCCCAACCCTTCTCCCAAGGGAGAAGGGCTAGGTCCGCGAGGGCTCAGAATTCTGCTCAACCGTTTGATATGAAAAGAAAACTCAAGCACCGGCGCGCCTGGCCGAGCAAAAATAACCGTAACCCCGCACCAATAGCTGATCTACGCTCTACGCGCTAATGGAATTCTCCCCACGGCGCTTTCCCTCAACTTGGCGATGTCCTGCGGCTCCGCCATCATCGGCAGCACAGGCGGATTCCGCACCAGCATCATTCTTGCAGCCGTGTTGACGGCGACGCCTAGCGCCAAAGCCATCTGGTCCAACCGCTTACTTAACCACTATTTATTCAACAAAAATCACGCTTTGCGGCTATACTTGCGCCCGCCTTGCTAAGGGGACAAAATCCCCTGAAGCGGTAGGCCCACAACGCGAAATGCGCGCATTGCCCAATGCATCGCCAGCGTCAGATCCGCAAACAAAATTTGAGGAGTTGTAATGTCAGCCGTAGTTGCCAGCAAGGCATCAATCGATGCCGCTAATCCGTCCGCTTTTTCCACAGTAACCCTCGACGATAAATACGCCCTGACGCAAGGCCGTGCCTTCATGAACGGCACCCAGGCGCTGGTGCGTCTGCCGATGATGCAGCGTCAACGCGATCTGGCGGCCGGTCTGAATACGGCGGGTTTCATTTCGGGCTACCGCGGCTCCCCATTGGGCGGCTACGATCAGGCCTTGTGGAAAGCGAAGAAATTCCTCAAGGAAAATCACGTATTCTTCACGCCCGGCGTGAATGAAGAATTAGCCGCCACGGCAGTGTGGGGCTCGCAGCAAGTGGGATTGTTTGAAGGCGCCAAATACGATGGCGTGTTCGGTATCTGGTATGGCAAAGGCCCGGGCGTTGATCGTTCCGGAGATGTGTTCAAGCATGCGAATGCGGCGGGTTCTTCGAAGCATGGTGGCGTGCTGTTGGTGGCCGCAGACGATCACGCTTGCAAGTCGTCCACACTCCCTCACCAGTCGGAACATATTTTCGATGCGGCGATGATCCCGGTGCTTTACCCGACCGGTGTACAGGAAATTCTCGATCTGGGGTTGCACGGTTTTGCGATGTCGCGTTACTCGGGCCTGTATATCGCGTTCAAATGTATTTCCGATACCGTGGATGCGTCCGCCTCTGTGCTGATCGATCCGAACAATCCGAAAATCCTGTTGCCGGACGATTTTCCGATGCCCGAAAAAGGCTTGTCACTGCGTTGGCCGGACTCGCCGTTGGAGCAAGAGCTACGTTTGCAGCACGACAAGATTTACGCCGCGCTCGCTTACTGCCGTGTGAACAAACTGAATCGCGTGACGATCAATTGCGACAAACCGCGGCTTGGAATCATCGCCTCGGGGAAAAGCTATCTCGATACGCTGCAGGCACTGGAAGATTTGGGCATTGACGAACGCCACGCCGGTGAAATCGGCATTCGGCTGATGAAAGTCGGCATGCCCTGGCCGCTGGAGCCCACTGCCGTGCGCGAATTCGCCATGGGGCTTGATGAAATTTTGGTGGTGGAAGAAAAGCGCCAACTCATCGAATACCAGATGAAAGAGCAGCTTTATAACTGGCGAGACGATGTTCGTCCGCGCGTGATCGGCAAATACGACGAGCACGGCGAATGGGAAATGGCGCGGGCTGCCTGGCTGCTGCCCGCGGCTGGTGAACTGACGCCGGCGATGATTGCACGGGTGATCGCCAAGCGTATCGCCAAGTTCTATACCTCCAAAATCGTCGAGGCCCGCCTCAAGTTCATCGAAGACAAGGAAGCTGCGCTGGAGCGCCCACGCGCCAAGGCCACGCGCATCCCGACGTTCTGTTCCGGCTGTCCGCACAACACCAGTACCGTGGTGCCGATCGGCTCCAAGGCACTTGCCGGTATCGGCTGCCACTACATGGCGACCTGGATTCGTCCTGAGGAGACGATGACCTTTACGCAGATGGGCGGCGAAGGTGTGCCGTGGATTGGCATCCAGCCGTTCACCGAGACCAAACACATTTTCGCTAATCTGGGTGACGGTACTTACTACCACTCTGGCTTGCTGGCGATTCGCGCAGCCATCGCAGCCAAGGTCAACATCACTTACAAGATTTTATTCAATGATGCGGTAGCGATGACCGGCGGTCAGCCAGTGGATGGTCCATTGACAGTACCGATGATTACGCATCAGGTGGCATCCGAGGGCGCGGGAAAGATCATCGTCGTCACCGATGAGCCCGAAAAATACACATCCGAAACTGACTTCGCCCCAGGCGTGACGGTACAGCATCGTGATGAACTCGATGCGGTGCAACGTGAGCTGCGCGACATACCCGGCACCACGGTAATGATTTACGACCAGACCTGTGCCGCCGAAAAGCGCCGCCGCCGCAAACGCGGCACCTTCCCCGATCCGGCCAAGCGCATCGTCATCAACGAACTCGTGTGCGAAGGCTGTGGCGATTGCGGCAAGAAATCCAACTGCGTTTCCATCTCGCCGGTCGAAACCGAATTTGGCAGGAAGCGTGCCATCGACCAAAGTTCATGCAACAAGGATTACTCATGTGTAAAGGGCTTTTGTCCGAGCTTCGTCACCATCGAAGGTGGACAGTTGCGGAAGAAGAAACCGTTGATCTCTGAAGTCCTCGCGGCGTTGCCCGAGCCGGTTCTGCCGTCGCTCGTTTCGCCGTACGGCATTCTGGTCACGGGGGTAGGCGGCACCGGTGTCGTCACCATCGGCGCATTGCTGGGTATGGCAGGTCACCTCGAAGGCAAGGGCATCGCGGTACTCGATATGACCGGCCTTGCGCAAAAGGGGGGCAGTGTTTACACCCACGTCCGCATTGCCAACAAGCCCGAGGATATCTATGCGGTGCGCATTGCTGCCGGTGAGGCAAATGCGGTGCTCGGCTGCGACATGATCGTCTCTACGTCCGACGAAGCGATTGCCAAGATGCAAGTCGGCAAGACCCGTGGCGTGGTCAACAGCGATGTCGCGACCACCAGTGAATTCACCAAGAATGCGGATTTGCATATTCCGGTCGCGGAAATGCAGGGCGTGTTGCGTGAAGCCATGGGTGACAACGATGGCAAGAGCGCGGTTGAATTTGTCGACGCCTCAGCGCTGACCTCGGCACTCATGGGCGACGCGATTTTCACCAACCCGTTCGTGATGGGCTATGCGTGGCAGAAGGGCATGATCCCGTTGACGAATGCGTCGATCATGCGCGCCATTGAGTTGAATGGGCAAGCAGTTGAGAAGAACAAGCAAGCCTTCGATTGGGGCCGTCGCGCTGCCGTCGATTTACATTCGGTGCAGAAGATGGCCACGCCGCCCGAAGCCAAACCGGACACGCAACGCCTGTCGCAGACGATTGAAGAAATGGTCGAGCGCCGCAAGAAACATCTCACCGGCTATCAGAATGCGGCCTACGCGGATCGCTATGCCGCGCTGGTGTCCAAAGTTCAAAAGCTGGAAGCGGATAAATTTCCAGGCAAGAAAGCGCTGTCCGCTGTCGTTGCGCGCTACTACTTCAAGCTCATGGCCTACAAGGATGAATACGAAGTTGCGCGTCTTTATGCGGACAGCGATTTCGTGAAGCGCGTGGCCGAGCAGTTCGAAGGCGATTACAAATTAACCTTCAATCTTGCGCCGCCGCTCATGGGTGATATCGATCCGGTGAGCGGCGAGGCGAGGAAGCAGGTTTTCGGGCCGTGGATGATGAGTGCGTTTGGTGTGCTAGCCAAATTCAAGGGGCTGCGTGGGACGGCGTTCGATATTTTCGGCTATTCTGACGAGCGCAAGATGGAGCGGCAGTTGATTGGGGATTACGAGAAGACACTTGAGGAGTTGATGAGCAAGGTGTCGGTTGAGAATTATGATTTGGCGGTGGATATTGCGTCGATTCCGGAGCACATTCGTGGGTTTGGGCATGTGAAGCATGCGCATTTTGTGGATGCGAAGAAGCGGGAGTGGGAGTTGTTGGAGAGGTTTCGGAGTCCGGTTGTGGGGGCGGCGCGGGAGATTCGGGTGAAGGTGGCGGCGTGAACAGCTAATTGCCGTTAAGCGATGAAGCCAGCCCAAGACAAAGATGGTCGCGACGTTGTCGTTGCTACACGCGTTCGCGTGGTTGAATTATCGTCTTCGTTTCTTGCTTCATTGCCCGAAAACGAAATTGACGATGTGATGTCGATGATTGGCGAAGTGTTTGAAGTGTATGAAGTTGATCAGTATGGGAGCCCTTGGGTTGGCAAGGGATGGAACGATTTGGAAGGCGGAGAGTACCGCGGTCATTCACTTGCGTTGGACTCTTGGGAGATGGAAGTCGTTGATCAAGAGGTAACCAAGAAAAACTGACAACTTAGCCCGGTAGGGTAGCGTGCTCCGGAATCGTTGATTGGTGAGAGATGCCGGGGTTGCCGGCGGCAAGCCACTTTTCTTGCTTCGCCAAGAAAAGTAACCAAAAGAAGGCGACCCGAGGTTCATCGCCCCCGCAAAAGCGCGGGGGTTCCTTGCGTTACTCGAAACGACAGGCCGCTGCGGAACTCGGGCTCGAATATATTTCGCGCATGAGGTTTCGATTGTGCTCGCCCTCAGACAGTCCTCGCGGAATGCCCCTGTCGTTTCTGCGTTACTCAGCGACTCTCATCGGGACCCGGTCGTATTTTCACCGGCGTCGCTAGTGTCACTGCTTGCGTGCGTTTTGCTTCTGTAAGAACTTGGCTTTCTGTCTGAGTCGCAATGCCTGTATTCCTGTCGAGGCGTTCGCGTCGTGACCCGGGCCCCATGCGAGTCGCTGAGCAGCGGAGCAAACGCGGGAGTCTTCCGCGAGGACTGTCTGAGGGCGAGCACAAACCAAACCGTTGGTGTCAGCTCATCAACGAGCCCGAGTTCCGCAGCGGCCCGTGTTTGTGAGCAGCGCAAGGAACCCGAAGGGCGACGAACCTGGGGTCGCCTTCTTTTGCTTACTTTTCTTGGCGAAGCAAGAAAAGTGAGTAGCTGCCGGGCTACCCCCGGCTCCGAAGCCTAAAAACACGCATCAGCAAGTCCTCAGCGCCACTCCAGGTTGCAGAACACGGCGCACACATCCATCCGATGCATAATCCCGACTCATCAAGTTCCATTCCCGAGAAGTGTCCGAATACGTAGATCGCCATCCCACGAGCCTCTTCAGCCAAAAACATCCCAAACTCCGCACCAGTCCTTGACTATGCACATGTCGCATCAATCCAAATCACTGGAAGACTGGCTAACCCACATCTCCCATCAACACTCCGCCGAGATCGTCATGGGCCTCGACCGCGTGCGCGTTGTCTGGGAAAAAATGGGCAAGCCGCAAGCGCCGATCAACATCACCGTCGCGGGCACCAACGGCAAGGGTTCCACGTGCGCGATGCTTGAGGCGATTCTCAATATCGCTGGATTCAAGACCGGGTTTTACAGCTCTCCGCATATTTTGAAATTCAATGAGCGCGTGCGGCTCGACAGAGAATCCGCAAGTGACGACGATCTGGTCACGGCATTCGAGGAGGTGGAACAGGCGCGTTTGGCGCTTTCACCGATCGTTCCGCTCACCTATTTTGAGTATGTGACGCTGGCCGCATTGTGGATTTTTGGACGTGAGAATCTCGATGTCGCGATACTTGAAGTCGGCATGGGCGGCCGACTGGATGCGGTGAATATCATCGATGCAGATGTCAGCATCGTCGTCAGCATCGATTTGGATCATCAGGCTTTTCTGGGTGACACGATCGAGAAAATTGGTTTAGAGAAGGCGCATGTTTATCGCAGCAAGAGGCCAGCCATTTTTGCCGATGTGAATCCACCGCAATCGTTGCTGGCCTACGCTGCTGAGATTGGCGCCGACCTTCGGCTGTTGAATCGCGATTACCGTTTTTCGAAAATGGACGGCCAATGGCAGTATCTGGGTCGCGATGCGGCGCGACATTCGCTGCCTTATCCGGCGCTGCGTGGTGGGTATCAGCTGAAAAACGCCTCTGCCGCACTCACCGCGCTGGAAGCGCTGCGTGACCGATTACCGGTTTCACAAAACCATATCAAGCGCGGCTTGCTCGAGGTCGAATGGCCGGGGCGCATGCAGGTTTTGCCGGGGCGACCGACGGTAGTGCTGGACGTTGCGCATAATCCGCATGCGGCGCGGGCGTTGCAGGATGCGCTCGGAACAATGGGTTTTTTTGAAAATACCATTGCGGTATTCGGCATGCTCAATGACAAGGATATCGACGAAGTGATTGACATCATCAAGAGCCGTATCGATTTCTGGTGCGTCGCCGGACTGGAAAGTTCGGCGGGCGCACGCGGCGCGAGCTCAGCGTTGCTGGCGCAGAAGCTGGTGGCACACGGGCTGGAGGGCAAGTTCTCGCAGCATGTGGACGTTGGCGGCGCATTTGCTGCGGCACGGGGAAGGGCGGGGCAGAATGATAGAATTTTGGTGTTCGGATCGTTTTATACCGTGGCAGACGTACTCGGCGGCATCAAGTCAGCCAATTGAATGAACTTGTATTTTCCTTGTCGCAGCAGGACAACTTTACGAATGGCCCATGGCATCCACCAAATCCACTGAACCGAGCGCGACCGAAATCGAATTGAAACGACGAGGCCGGCGGCGTCTAATCGGTGCCGCGACGATTGGCCTACTCGCGGTTGTGTTTCTACCGATGATTTTCGACGGAGAATCCAAGCGTAATTCCAGCGGTTCGTCACTGAAGAAGCAAGAAATTTCGGTACAGGTGCCGCCCAGAGAAGGGCAACCCGCATTGCCGACGCCAACCGCAACGGCACCGGCGACAGTCGTTACTCGACCCCCAGCAGTCGTCGCAGAGACCGCCAAGCCGTCAGCCACCGAGGCGAAGAGTCCAATACCTGAACCGGCAATCTCCAAGCCACCGATAGCAGCCGTAGAGGCCAAGACTGACAGCCCCGATCCCGCCACAAGCAAGGCCACTGCCGCCGCTGCTGAAGCGCCCAAAAAAGGCTTTGCCGTCCAACTGGGCGTATTTGCAGATGCTGACAACGCTAAGCAAACCATCGCAAAAATGAAGGACGCAAAGCTGCCGGTCTATTCTGAGACCATCCCGATCAAATCCGGCAATGCGACGCGGATACGGATCGGGCCGTTCGCCACCCATGACAAGGCAGATTCCGCGCTGGTGCAAATCAAGCTTGCGGGCAGCGACGGCAAGATCGTTCCGCTGCAATAGCGCTGCACCATGAACGAACTTGATTACGCGATCATCGGCGTGGTGGTGGTTTCGATGGGTATCGGCGCGTGGCGCGGCGCGATTCGGGAAGTCATCAATATTGGCGGCTGGGTCGCGGCCTTTATCGTGGCGCATGCTTTTTGCAGCACGCTGGCACCGTATTTTGCCGATTGGATGATAGAGCCGGTCTATCGCACCGTTGTCGCGTGGATCATCATCTTTGTGGTGGTGCTCGTCTTTGCGGCGCTATTGGCTAGTCTGCTCTCGGAACTCGTGCGAAAATTGGGGCTGAGCGGATTGGATCGACTGCTCGGTGCGCTGGTCGGTGCGTTGCGTGGCGTGTTGGTGGTGATCGTGCTCGCATTGGCTGCCGGAATGACCAAGTTTCCGCAATCGACTCTTTGGAAAAGTGCGACGCTGACCTCGACTGTGGAAGTGGCAGCACTTTATGCCCGGGCACTGCTGCCGGAGAGCCTGGCGTCAAAGATTTTTTATCGCCTGCCGTCAACCACCAGTACCTGAAACGCGAAGCAGTTTGGGCAGGCTTGAATCAACAAAGGATTTCCCATGTGCGGCATCGTTGGAATCGTTTCCAAAAGTCCGGTTAATCAACTGTTGTACGATGGCCTGACCGTTTTGCAACACCGCGGTCAGGACGCTGCCGGTATCGTCACCGCAGACGGCCGCACCTTTCATATGCATAAGGACAAAGGCTTGGTGCGCGACGTTTTCCGCACGCGCGACATGCGTGGGCTGACCGGCAACATGGGCATTGCGCACTGCCGTTATCCCACTGCTGGTTCCGCCGCGAGCGCGGCGGAATCGCAACCGTTTTACGTCAACTCGCCGTTTGGCATTGTCTTGGGACACAACGGTAATCTCGTCAACACCGCTGAATTGCAGCGTGAATTGTTCCAGGACGATTTGCGGCATGTGAACACCAATTCCGACTCGGAAGTTTTGCTCAATGTGCTGGCGCACGAACTGGCACAGGCGGCCAACGGGCACCGGCTCGATCCTGATGCAATCTTCACCGCAGTCGCGGGCGTGCACCGGCGTGCGCGTGGCGCCTACGCCATTGTGGCGATGATTGCCGGGTACGGTCTGCTGGCGTTTCGCGATCCTCACGGCATCCGTCCATTGATCATCGGCAAACACGAAGGCCGGGATGGCGGTGGCGGCGTCGAATTCATGGTGGCCTCGGAGAGTGTGGCGCTGGACACGCTGGATTTTGAAATCATGCGCGATGTTGCCCCGGGTGAAGCGATTTTGATCGATACATCCGGTAATTTTTTCAGCAGGCAATGCGCGGAAAACGCCAGCCTGAACCCGTGTATTTTTGAATACGTTTATCTGGCCCGTCCCGACTCGGTCATCGACGGCATTTCCGTCTATGAAACACGGGCACTGATGGGGCGCTCTCTGGCCGAAAAAATCCAGCGCGAACACCCGAATCTGGATATCGATGTGGTGATTCCGATTCCGGACACCAGTCGTCCGTCGGCCGTGGAAGTGGCACAGGTATTGGGCGTGAAGTATCGCGAGGGCTTCATCAAGAATCGCTACATCGGCCGCACGTTCATCATGCCCGGACAAGAAGAGCGCAAGAAATCGGTGCGTCAAAAACTCAATGCGATGGCAGTTGAATTCAAGGACAAAAACGTCTTGCTGGTGGACGACTCGATAGTGCGCGGCACCACCTCTCGTGAAATCGTACAGATGGCTCGCGACTGTGGCGCGAAAAAAGTTTACTTTGCATCTGCGGCGCCGCCGGTGCGGTTTGCAAATGTGTACGGCATCGACATGCCTTCTCGCTCGGAATTGATTGCGTCAAACCGCGATGCCAAGGAGATTGCCGCAGCAATCGGTGCAGATGAAGTCATTTATCAAGACCTGTCGGATTTGATTGAGGACGTGCGTGCCTGCAATCCGCACATCAAGCAATTTGACGCGTCATGCTTTGATGGACACTACATCACTGGCGGTGTGTCAGCCGAGTATCTCGCCGGGTTGGAAGCCAACCGTTCGGAGCAGGCCAAGGGCGAGGTTTCGGGCCACGGCGATGCCGGAACCGATAGGCCGGGACAACAGGCCAATCAGCTAGACCTCGGTTTTTCGACGGTTGATTGATGGCACAGGAATCTGACAAACCGGGCTTTGATACCCTGGCGGTACGTGCGGGATTGTTGCGCAGCGATTTTCAGGAACACTCCGAAACGCTGTTCCTGACATCCAGCTTCGTTTACAAAAATGCGGCAGAGGCGGCGCGCAAATTCGCGAATGAAGAGCCGGGCTATCTCTACTCGCGGTTCACCAACCCGACGGTGACGATGTTCCAGGATCGCCTCGCCGCACTAGAGGGTGCTGATGCGTGTGTGGCGACTGCCACCGGCATGGCGGCGATCGCCAGCACGGTTATGGGCATTCTCAAGAGCGGCGACCACCTCATTTCCTCGCGTAGCGTGTTCGGCACGGTGGTGCCGTTGTTCGATCAAATCTGCAAGAAATTTGGGGTCGAGACGACGTGGGTTTCGGCATCCAATGTTGATGAATGGCGGAGCGCCGTTCGGCCCAATACGCGGCTGCTGTTTTGTGAAACGCCATCGAACCCCTTGGCGGAGATTTGCGATATCGCGGCACTTGCCGAGATCGCGCACAAGGCAGGCGCGATATTCGCGGTCGACAATTGTTTGCTGACACCTGCGTTGCAGCGGCCGTTGGAGCAGGGCGCTGATCTGGTGATTCATTCGGCCACCAAATATCTCGATGGTCAGGGTAGGGTACTTGCTGGCGCGGTTTGCGGTTCCAAAAAACTGATCGAACCCATATACGGTTTTGTTCGCACCGCTGGCCCGGCTATATCGCCGTTCAACGCCTGGATTTGTCTGAAGGGGATGGAGACGTTGCGAATCCGGATGGAGGCGCAGTCGGCGTCGGCGTTGAAGCTCGCACAGTGGCTGGGTAGCCAGCCAGCGGTGTCAAAAGTGCATTACGCCGGTTTGCCGTCGCATCCACAATATGCGCTCGCGCAGCGGCAGGCAGTCGCGCAGGGTGCTGTTGTGTCATTTGAGGTCGAGGGCGGTCGTGAGCCGGCGTGGTGTGTCGTTGATTCAACAAAGATGATTTCCATTACCGCCAATCTTGGCGATACGAAAACAACGATCACCCATCCGGCGACGACTACGCATGCACGCATCAGCCAGGCTGAACGCGATGCGGCGGGGATTTCGTACGGTTTGTTGCGGGTGGCTGTTGGGCTGGAGAATATTGAAGATATCTGCGCGGACTTGAAGCGTGGTCTAGGCGACGCATAAACAGCTTTTCAATTAGCCACTGATGATGTGTGTGCGCCACTCGCCATTTTCATGCGAGACGTAGCCGCCCACCTCGTGCCAGTCTTGCAATACCCGACGTACACACATGTGGCTGTCTACGCGATGTTCGTGTGTTGCCGGGCGATGGGTATGTCCATGCACAATCACTGGGCAATTGAAGCGGCGGAAGGCCTCGGCGACTGAATCGGCATTCACGTCCATGATTGCATCCGGCTTCATCGACTTTTCGATGTCGCTTTGTGAACGGAGCGAGTTTGCAAGCGCGACCCGCTCTGCAACCGGTTTGGCGAGAATAGCTTGCTGCCATGCGGGGCTGCGCACTTGTGCGCGGAACGATTGATACGCCACGTCGTCCGTACATAGCGTATCGCCGTGCATCAGCAACACATCGATATCGCCAATTTCGATGAGTGTTGGGTCGGCGAGGATTTTAAACCCGGCGTCCTTGGCAAAGCGCTCGCCAATCAGGAAATCTCGATTGCCGTGCATGAAGAAGCACTTTGTGCCCTTGCCGGCCAGATCTGCAAGTTTCGCTGCCACGTGCCGGGCCAGCGGATCGATATCGAGCTGGTCGTCGCCTATCCAGTACTCGAACAGGTCGCCGAGGATGTACAGCCTTTCAGCCGCAGGGGCAGACTCCTCGATGAAAGTATCAAACAGCCGCGTGATATGGGAACGTTCTACGCAAAGGTGTAGGTCGGAGATAAAAAAAACAGGGCGCATGAGTATCCTCAATGCGCCCTGTTGATTGCAGCCGAATGTCGCATCATTGAGATGCGGGACAAGTACCTTAGATGCACTCCGCCTTTTCAATTGTGATGGTTTCCTGCGGCACGTCGGTTGGGAACATGCCTTTGCCACCGGTCTTCACGGCCTTGATCTTGTCGACCACGTCCATGCCTTCAACAACTTTCCCGAATACGGCGTAACCAAAGTTTGCCGGACCGGAATGGTTCAGGAAGTCATTATTATTGACGTTGATGAAGAACTGCGTTGTCGCCGAATCGACTACGCCGGTACGCGCCATGGCGACCGTGTAGCTATCGTTTTTCAGTCCGTTGGCGGCTTCATTCTTGATTGGGTCTTTGGTCGGCTTTTGTACAAGGTCTTTGGTGAATCCACCACCCTGAATCATGAAGGTACCGATGACGCGATGGAAAATGGTGCCGTTGTAATGGCCGCTTTCGACGTACTTCACAAAATTCTCGGTCGAGATTGGGGCTTTTTCGCTGTTGAGTTCGAGCGTGATTGCGCCCATGGATGTGGTGAGTTTGACTTTCAAGGGAGTTCCTTTGTTATCGAGTTTGCAAGTAGAAGCTTTTGTCGCTGCCGCAGCTGGCGCTGCTTTGGCAGGGGTATTTTTGGTTTCGGCTGGTTTCTGTGCGAACGCGAAAGTAACGAACAACGAAGCACAAAAAGCCGCAGTGGTGGATACAGTGTTAAGGCGAAACATGAAAACTCCTGAATAAATGAGATATTAAAAGTTGGTACAACAGTCCCACTCAAGAGGCAGCAGCCTCATAAATAATTTTCCATTGATCCCCATCCCGCTGCCAATACTGTCGTTTTTTCATCTTGCTGTTGTTGTTGCTGCTTTTGTAACTCTGGTCGAAGGTGACCATGGCCATGGGCAGTGTGTTCGGTGCGAGTGGATACTCGAAGAGGGAGAGGTTGCTGATTTCGACATTGACGAAGTTCTTGGCCGAATTGATACGCCGCTTGTTTTCAGCCCACAGGCCAAAATTCTTTCCATCGGCGTCAAATTTCTGCGAATAGTGTGACAGGTACTTTTCCATATCCAGACTTTCCCAATCGCGCTTCCAGCCAGACAGCGAGTCCGCAAGTGTCGACTTGGTCGCAAGCCATTCTTCCGGGGACTGCCATTTTACAGTTGATGCTATGACAATCGTCGTAACGCCGGGACTGACGTATTGCGAGATATGCGAAAAATCCTCATTCGTCAGCACTACGCAGCCATCGCTGGCACGCGGGGGACGGCTATAGGTCGTAGATGGTGTGCCGTGGATCCAGATGCCCGAGCCGGTCTTGGCGTTGCGTTTATCCCACTCGTTGGGATAGTTGATCGGAAACGCGCCTGGACCGTAGAAATCAATCAATTTTTCGCGAGCCACGCTTGACGTTACCTGATACACACCCAGTGGCGTGCGCTGATCGCCTTGCCGTTCTTTCTCGATTCCGTTCTTGCCGACGGACACATAATAGTCGGCAACATATTGGGGAGTGCCATCGACGTTCTTGTAAACGTAAAGGCGGGAATTTTCACTATCGACCAGCAACACGTGCTGTTGCTCGGGTGAAAGCTGCAACAGGGCGGTGGGCAGGCTGTTACTGGGCGGGCCGTCAAAATAGCGTGAGAAGCGTGCTTTGGCTTCGTGCTTCAGGCTGGCAACTAACTCCGGCTGGGATGCCAAGCCGGTAAACGCGGTCGGTGTGCCCGCTTTGGCCATTAATAAGTCGCCCTTGATAAGATGGCCCAGACGAAAGTTTGGATTCTTTGCAAGTGCGGCATCAAGCTCCAGTAACGCGGGTTTGATGCCCTGAGTCTTTAGGGATTCAAGTGCGCGGACCAGCGATGCCTCGACTTCATTGCTGAACGCAATCGACGCAAGCGGTGCAGGTTGCGCATCAGCACTGTTCATACCAAGTGCGGCGACCGCATTGACAAGAACCGTAAGCAGCATAACGCTGCGTCGCGTCATCAGTTTCGTCACAGGCGCGAGGAAAACGTAGCGCAAACCGATTAACCCCCGGCTCGTTCCGCGGTGATCAGCCAACGATCACCGGTTTTCACCAGTCGCATGGTCTTGGTGTTATCGCTCTTGACAGCATCTGCGCGATATAGCTGGCGAAACACGACGGTTGCTGTGTTGCCTTGCAGCGAAGTCTTGTTGATCTTCACTTCAACCGAAATGGATTTCTTGGGCTCGATCCGTTCCTTGCGCTGCGCCTCCCACGCCGCGCGCGCCATGCCTGCCGGCGTTTCAAATTCCGGCGCATAGAAGCCAAGATAGGCTGCCACGTCCTTCGCGGCCCATGCCTTGGCCCACGCTTCTACGGTTGCCTTCACGTCAGCGGTCGCGTTACCACTCACGGGGACGCTGACCACTTTTGTCGCTATCGGGACGGCAGCTTTGTCGGGATCGGCTCTTGATTCTGTCTTGGGTGCGACCGCGACCTGAATGGCGGCGGTTTTGGTCGGATCGGTCGTGATCGATTTAGGCAAATTGAAGATGTCCTTCACCATCGACAGCTTGCCCTGCGCAGTGATATTGCTCTTATCCAACTGCAGTGCCTTATCGTACGAACGCCGCGCCAATTGCGCATAAATATCGCCAAGATTTTCATACGCGGTCGCGTAACTTGGGTGCGTGTGTATTGCGAGTTCCAGTGCTGCCTTTGCCTTATCGTAGTTACCTTGGCCCGCATACAAGACGGCGAGGTTGTTATAGGGTTCGGGCAGTTCGGGATAATCTTCCGTCAAACCGGCAAAAACCTGAATTGCATCCGCACCCTTTTTCATTTCCGTCAGGATCAAACCTTTCAGGAATCTTCCCTGCGCATCTTTGGGTTGTTGTGCCAAAGCACCGTTCACCTTTGACAATGCCTGATCCAGTTTGCCCTGCTGATACAACTTGGTCGCGTCCTTCGTATCTTCTGCCGGACCAGCCAGGCAGGCGGCTGAAAAAAAGACCAGCCAAAAGAAAACGCTTTGGCGCATTTCGCGGGATAAATAGGCAATGAGCATTTTGTTATAATTCGTTGAATTTAATGAAAATCAGTGTTCCAGATATCCAGACTATTCTACCAAGAATGCTTCTCAACTACACAAGACTGCCACGTTTTTTGAGTCTGTCTGCCACCCCGTTGGCAGGCATTTTGGGGCGCCTGATCGCTGAGCCGCCGACCGTGTCGTCCACCGGTCTGCAGGCGCGATGTTGTTGAGTATTCCGCAGCACTCCTGACCACGTCGAACGCGGAACCAGCGCGTACGGCAGATTTCCCAGCCAACAAGTCCCGTAAGACAGCCGGCGCGCAAGCAAGTTTCGCTGATCCGCATAGCTGTCCGCGCGAACCATTCGGAATTCACTATGCAAACTATTTACAACACGCTCGGCAGGCAAAAGCAGGCACTAACCACATTGGAACCTGGGAAGGTCCGGATGTACGTCTGTGGTCCGACGGTGTACGATTTTTTTCACATCGGCAATGCCCGGACATTCACCGCGTTTGACATGATTTACCGCTGGTTGAGCGTCAGTGGCTACGAAGTCAACTTCGTACGCAACATCACCGATATTGACGACAAGATCATCGAGCGGGCCAACGCCAACAAAGAGCCAATGGAGGCACTTACCACGCGCATGACCGATGCCTATTTTGAAGACGCGTCGCGCTTGAAACTGTTGCGTCCGACCCATAGCCCACGTGCGACCCACCATATTGATCACATGCTCGCCATTATCAAGCTGCTCGAAGACAAGGGCATGGCTTATCGGGCGACCAATGGTGACGTGTACTACGCCGTACGTGAATTCGTCGGATATGGGAAATTGTCGGGCAAGAATCCGGACGATTTGCGCGCAAGTGAACGCGCGGCGGTGGAATCTGCCAAGCGCGACCCACTCGATTTTGCCTTATGGAAAGCCGCCAAGCCGAACGAGCCGCAATGGCCGTCCAACTTCGGTGGCGGGCGGCCCGGCTGGCACATTGAATGCTCGGCGATGTGCAAAGCGATTCTGGGTGAACAGATCGACATCCACGGTGGTGGATTTGATCTGCAATTTCCGCATCATGAAAACGAAATTGCACAAACTGAGGGCACGTTCGACAAAGGTGCAGGCAAGCAGTTTTCGACGTTTTGGATGCACGCTGCATTTCTTAATATTGATCACGAAAAAATGTCCAAGTCATTGGGCAATTTTTTCACGCTGCGCGAGGTGCTCAACAAACTCGATGCCGTGCAAGGCGGTGAAACGGTACGCTATTTCCTGCTGCGTGGCCACTATCGAAGCGAGATCAATTACTCTTGGGAAATGCTCGAAGATGCACGCCAGTCGCTACTGGGTTTTTACATTGCCCTCAAAGAAACGCCTGCGAAGACCATCCAAGTCGATTGGCAACATCCAACTGCGAAGAAATTTCGTGAGACGATGGAAGACGACTTTGACACGCCTGCCGCGTTCACGGTGCTGCATGAATTGCGCCGGGAACTCAACCGCACCAAGTCCGACGAAATCGCAGGATTGCTAAAAGCGCTGGGTGGCACGCTAGGATTTTTTCAAGACGTACCGGCAACGTTTGTGCAGGGTGCGGCTGACGCCGGGCTGCTCGATGTCGATGCGCTAGTCGATGAACGCAACGCCGCCAAGAAGGGCCGGGATTTCGCCCGCGCAGACGCGATTCGCAAGAAACTTGATGTAGCCGGCATCGTTCTGGAAGACAAGCCAGGTGGATTGACGGAGTGGCGTCGCAAGTAAGCCTGCCAGCGCCGCACGCAAGTTTATTTGTAAAACGCCATTCGGCGGGGCCCTCCGGGCAATAGTGCCTGGAAAGCCCCGCCAATAAACGACCTTTATTTCTTTGGCGTACGCCTCAAATCTGCGAAGTGCGGCGCATAAATTCCCTGCGCGCGATCGGCAAAATAGCGTTTCAGCGCTTCGCCAATCGTCGCGAAAGCTAGTTCTTGCCAGGGTATTTCATGCTCTGAAAATAGCCTGACCTCAAGGCTTTCAATGCCGGCAGCGTAGTTGAGGTCTTCAAGCTTGGCGAGAAACAGTATATAGACCTGACTGATTTCCGGAAGTGAGTAGCTCGCATAGAGTTTTTCGACCGTGATTCGCGCTCCGGCTTCCTCCAGCGTTTCGCGCATGGCACCTTCGGCAAGGGTCTCGTTTTCTTCCATAAATCCTGCCGGCAATGTCCACTTGCCATAGCGCGGCTCAATTGCCCGTTTGCAAAGCAGAATTTGCTCGCCCCAGACCGGGATACTGCCGACCACAATTTTCGGATTGACGTAGTGGATGTGCCCACATGCGCTGCAAATCTCCCGGGCTACGTCGTCGCCCGGTGGCGTGCGCCGCTCGATACTTTTCGAACCACATTGCGAGCAGAACTTAATTGTCATTCGGGCTGAAAAACAGTCGGCGGGGGCGTGTATGTAAACGTTGAATCGTGCACACCCATGGTAGCATATCGCGATCTTGGGCGAGACCCGTGTTTGACTCGTAACATTGTGATTTGAAGGGCTTTTTGTGAATGTTAGCAAGCTGAAATTGTCGGTATTTCTGTGTGCAGCGAGCGCACTTTACAGTTTTTCCGGTCTGGCCGTTGCCGAAGTGGTGGTGGTGCTCAATTCGGGCGAAGGCACGGTGAGCTTGATAGACAAATCAACGATGGTTGAAACCAAGCGATTTCCTGTCGGCAAGGAGCCGCATCACCTGATGGCCACGCCCGACGATCAACTGCTCATCGTCGCCAACGCCACCTCGAATGACCTGGTGTTTCTGGATCCCGTGACTGGCGAGTTCAAGCGGCGACTGGACAAGATATCTGACCCCTACCAGATTGGTTTCAGTCCGGACAAGAAATGGTTTGTTGCCGTCAGCCTGCGGCTGGACCGTGTCGATATCTACAACGGCGCAGATTTCAGTCTGGCAAAGCGACTCCCGGCCCCGAAGGCACCCAGCCATGTTGGTTTCAACGGCGACAGCTCGCTCGCGTTCGTGACTTTGCAGGACAGCGATGAACTGGCCGCATTCGATCTCAAAACGCAAAGTATGAAATGGAAAATGCCGGTAGGCAAAATGCCTGCGGGCGTCTGGCTGACACCAGACGACAAATACGCGCTCGTCGGTATGACCGGCGAAGATTACGTACAAGTCATCGATTGGCGCACGCAAAAAACGATCAAGAAAATTACCACCGGCAAGGGGGCACACAATTTCCTGCCAATGGGTGATGGCAGGCGTCTGCTGGTGAGCAACCGAGTATCCAACACAATCAATATCATCGATCAGTCCACACTCGCTGTCATCGATACGATCAATGTACCCGGCGGACCGGACTGCATGGAGCTTAGCAAAGACGGTAAACAATTGTGGGTCACGTCGCGGTGGATCAAGAAAGTGACGATCATCGACATGACGAACAAGCAGATCGTGAAGCAGATTCCGGTCGGTAAGTCACCCCACGGCATTTATTTCGCAAATCATGCTGCTCGCAAGTAACCGTCGAAAATGAAAAGTATCGTCGTAGGTGCGCTGATGGCATTCATAGCCAGTGGCGCGGCGGCAGCGACCTGTCACGGCAACATCTACCTCACGCTTGATACCGGCAATATGCAACCGGCCGAAGAGATGGCTGCGGTTTTGAAAAAGCACGACATCAAAGCCACTTTTTTCCTCGCCAATGAAAAAACCACTCGCGGCGATACATCGCTGGACCTGTCATGGACTGCGTTCTGGAGGGCGCGCGCCGCGGAGGGCCACGCCTTCGGCTCGCATACCTGGCGGCATTGGATTTTTCGCCGGGATGTCGGTGCAGACAAAGTCAGCTACGTGCCTGCGGGCGAGGCTTCTGGTGAGTTGTTGGACGCAGTCGGCGTTTGCGCAGAACTCAAACGATCCGAGGCCGCATTCAAGGCGATGACCGGTCGAGGTTTTGATGGCATCTGGCGTGCGCCCGGTGGCAAGCTCACGCCGAACGTCAGCCGTTTTGCCAACGCCTGTGGATTCAAGCATGTGCACTGGACACCCGCCGGTTTTTCGGGTGACGAACTGCCTAGCGAGAAATTTTCGTCGGATCAATTGATCAAGACGCAGTTGCGCAACATTAGGGACGGTGACATTCTGCTTTGGCACCTCGGTATTTGGTCACGCAAAGACCCGCTGTATCTGCGTTTCGATGAACTCATCTCCGGATTGAGAGCCAAAGGGCTGTGTTTTGCGCGTATCACGGATCATCCGCAATGGAAAATGTAGATGTTTGACTCTTTCACCAGCTTTGTCGCCGAACAGTTTGCGGCATTGCAGGGGCACGTTTTTGAAACGGGCGTGCTGCCGCTGTTGCACACCTTTGGCATGGGCGGTTACGCAGAACAGGCATTCGATGGCACCGAATTCTTCCTCATCGGTGCCATCGAGATCACCTTGCTCGCCGTCGTACTGGGCGCGATTGAAAAACGTTATCCTGCCGAACCTCAACGTGACGACGGCACTAAACGTGTTGATGTGATTTACACGATGCTGCATCGGCTGGGATTTGTGCCCCTGATGATATTCCTGCTGCTCATGCCGATCGTCGATACGCTCGATGGCGTCATGCGCATGCATGACATCATTCCGTGGAAGCTGGAAGATTTGCTCCCTGTGCTACACGACTCACCCTGGCTGTCGTTTTTCTGCTACCTCGTCATTCTCGATTTGGTCGCGTATTGGCTGCATCGAGCGCAGCATCAAATCAATCCGTGGTGGGCGCTGCATAGCTTGCATCACTCACAGCGGCAGATGACTTTTTGGTCGGATGATCGCAATCATTTGCTCGATGATTTTGTCATCGATGGCGCATTTGCATTGGTGGCGTTGCTTATCGGTGTCGCGCCGGGACAATTTGTGACCCTCGTCGTGGCAACGCGCGTGGTGGAGAGTTTGTCGCATGCGAATCTGAAGGTGTCGTTCGGTCGTATTGGCAAGTATCTGCTTGTAAGCCCCCGATTTCATCGTGTTCATCACGGCATCGGCGTTGGCCACGAAGGCAGCGCGCGCGGCGTGAACTTCGCAATTTTGTTCCCTGTATGGGATGTCATTTTTCGGTCGGCAAACTTTGAAAACAGTTACCCGGCCACCGGCATTCGCGATCAGCTCGCTGGCAAGGATTATGGGATTGGATTTTGGGATCAGCAGTGGCTGGGTGTCCAACGCCTGGTGCAGTCTTTAACCGGAATCCGGCAGTCGTCGACGAGAGTGAGGCAACGAGTATGAACATGCGGTCTTTTTTCCAGAGTGCGATAGCAGCGGGCACCATTGGGTTTTGTTGTTTGGGAAATGTCGTCGCTGCGACATCGTCTGCGGAAATGTCCAGCCGGGTGAAACTGGGAAGTGTCCCGGAGGAGAGCGTTTCGCTTCGCTCTACGAACGCGCCTCTCACCAGTATCGATCTGGCGCCGACGGCTTCCGACCTGGCGCTGGCGGCGAAGCGCAGCAAATTTGCGCCTGCGCCTGCGTCTACACTGGCGACGATTTTTGGAATTAAACAACCATCGGTTCGCGGGTCAGCACCACATCGCGTGGGCTCGGTATTTCCGAGCGGTGTCGAGGCCACGGTCGTCAAATGGCAGGCATTGCCTGAGGGTGGGTTTGTGACCCATCTGCGAATCACCTCCGCTGGTGCAATGGGTATTCGCGCCAGATTGTTGCTGCCCGTAGAACTTACCCAGGGCGAATTACGTGTGGTCGCCAAACTTGGGGACGACGCGCAAAGAGTGCCGCTAAGCGTCGCATTGAACGGTGAAATCTGGACGCCTGCGACCGATGGACCGTCGCAGATTGTCGAGGTGTTCACCACGCAGGCGGTCGATGGCGTTCGGATAAAGGTACAGGAAGTCGGGCACTTTGAAGAGCCGCCGTTCGCCGAGAAGGGCCCTGCAGAACCCGCACTAAACACGGCTGCGGGCACTTGTACGGTGGATGTCGCTTGCACAATTAGCGACGACCCATTGAACGGCAATGCAATCTCGGAACGCCGCAAGTCTGTTGCGAGAATGAGCTTTTCCAGCAATGGCGGTATGTTCTTATGTACAGGTACTTTGCTGAATTCCGAGGCTAAGCAAGACTTCTTTATCACGGCAAACCACTGTATTTCAACGCAAGCCGAAGCGACCAGCCTGGCAACCCGCTGGTTCTACGAGGCCAGCAGCTGTGGCGGTTTGGTGCGCAGCGACGTTGTTAATTTAAACGGCGGTGCGCAACTTGTGTTTACGAATCAGTTTGTCGATTCGACTTTGCTTCGACTCAATTCGCCGCCACCCGCCGGGACAGTTTTTGCGGGTTGGAGTGCCAGTGACCTTTCTGTCAATGCGCCCATCGTGTCGATTAGTCACCCCAGGGGCGATATCATGAAGGCGGCCATCGGAACGCTATCCGTGCCAGGAAGCTCGGACGGTCTGATCCGCCTGCAGGGCTACGAACAATCCATGTATGGCATCCTGTTTAGCCGAGGAATCATTGAACCAGGTTCATCCGGTTCCGGCTTGTTCACATTGAACAATGGTTCCCTGCAACTTCGCGGAATACTCTCCAGTTCGACTCTCCGCAATAGCTCGGCCGGGATGTCATGCACTGACACCACTGAAAACGCCAACTATGGGCGCTTCGACTATTTCTATCCGCAGATTGCACCAATTCTCAACGGCACGCCCTACCCAGCCGACGACAATGCAAATCAGCCGGCAACGTCTATCCCAGCTCTCACATTTGATGTCCCAAAGTCGGCTACGCTGAATTACGTCGGTGACATCGATACATTCCGCATAAACGTTACCCAGACCGGAACACTGTATGTGAAATCGACCAGTAGCTACGATTTGATCGGTGCCTTGCTCGATGCCAATGGATCGGTGCTGGAGAAAGACAAAGAAAGCGCGACCAATGACGACGCTGACGTATCGTCTGCCGATTTTGGGATTGCATGGCAGGTGACACCGGGCACCTACTATCTCAATGTCGCTCCTTGGGTGCCAACCGATCTGACACCGGCGGGGTACAGCGTGACAGCGTCATTTACGACCGCGACCACCAACTACACGTCGTTATGGTGGGCAGGTGAAGCCGAGAGTGGCTGGGGAATCAATTTCAATCACCAGGGCAACATTATTTTTGGTACGTTGTTCACATACGATGCGGGAGCCGGTATCTGGCTCATCCTCAGTCGTGGCGACCTTCAGGCGGATGGAAGCTATCTAGGGAAACTCTATAGCACTAAGGGGCCGGCATTCAATGCCGTACCGTTCACACCGATTACGGCTGCCAATCTCACCGAAGTCGGGTCGATGCGGGTAGCATTTTCGAGTGCCTCGACAGGCACACTCACCTACAACGTGGGTAGCCGCAGCGTCACCAAGAGCATTTCCAAACAGACTTTTGCCACGCAGCCTACTTGTGACTTTACGGGAACCAACCGGACATACAACAGCAACTATCAGGACCTATGGTGGAATCCAAATGAATCGGGCTGGGGCATTAACCTGACTCACCAAAGCGACATTATTTTTGCGACATTGTTTACCTATGACGCAGCCGGCAAGGGAATGTGGTTGATTTTGTCCAGAGGGGACAAGCTGGCCGATACGCCAGCGACGGCAACGACTGGCGCGCTCCAGAATTTTTCTGGAGCGCTGTATCGGACAACTGGGCCGAATTTTGACGCTGCCCCGTTCACGCCAATCACTGCCGCAAATCTTACGCAGGTCGGCAACATGCGCATCGAGTTCACCGACGGCAATACGGCGAAGCTGATATACGATGTCAACGGCGCATCGGTTACCAAAAATATTCAACGGCAGGCATTCGATACCTTCAGGCCGGACTGCCAGAAGCCGTAGACGCAACCAGTCCGCTAAAAGGGGCGCGCTGCGCCCCTTTTTCACATCGGCGTTGGGCTAGCCGCAACGTATAATCTGCCCTCTCCCGGCCTTGGCGCCGCCTGAATAGTCTCTACCCCGAGAATCCCGGTAATGAACCCGTTAGCACAGGAAGCCCCGTTTGCACTTGTTGAATCGCTTGACTATGAGGGCCGCGGCGTGGCGCATGTCGACGGTAAAGCCGTATTCATCGAAGGTGCGCTGCCGCGCGAACTGGTGCAGTACCAGCCGTCGCGCAAGAAAAAGAACTTTGAAACCGCGAAATTGCTGAAAATTGTGCGTGCTTCCAATGAGCGGATTTCGGCCAAGTGTAATTATTACGAGATCTGCGGCGGCTGCGCCATGCAGCATGTCGATACCAGCATGCAGGTGGCAGCCAAGCAACGGGTGTTGGAGGACAACTTTGCGCGCATCGGCAAGGTCACGCCCGAACGAATTCTTCCGCCAATCTATGCGGCACCGTGGGAATACCGCCATCGCGCCCGCCTGTCGGTGAATTACGTCGAGAAGAAAGGCGGGGTGCTGGTTGGTTTTCGCGAGAAGAAATCGAGCTATGTGGCAGATATGCATTCGTGCGAAGTCCTTGCTGGCGGCATCGGCAGAATGATTGATCCACTGCGTAAAGTGCTTAGTACACTGGACATTCGGAACCGCATTCCGCAAATCGAAGTGGCAGTAGGCGAACGCGTTAGCGCACTGGTACTGCGCCTGCTGGAGCCGCTGACCGACGCGGACGACGCCAGGCTGAAAGTGTTCGCAGATGAGCACAGGATTCAATGGTGGGTGCAAGTCAAAGGCCCTGAAACCGCTGTACCGTGGTATCCGTTGGACGCACCTGAACTGACCTATCTGTTGCCGGAATTTTCCCTGGAATTGAATTTTCGGCCGACCGAATTTACGCAGGTGAACCACGCGGTGAATCGCTTGATGGTCAAGCGGGCGATGGATTTGCTGGATCCGCAACCAGGGGAATTGATCGCGGATTTGTTCTGTGGGCTGGGTAATTTCAGCTTGCCCATTGCGCGATTGGGCGCGAACGTGATCGGCGTGGAGGGCAGTGAATCACTCGTTCAGCGCGCGACCGACAATGCGCAGAACAATAGATTGGGACACACTGCGCGCTTCTTTGCGGCGGATTTATATACCGATCAGGAGTCCGCGATGAAGAAGATTCCGCCGGTGACAAAGATGCTGATCGACCCGCCTCGCGACGGCGCATTGGAAGTTTGCAAATTACTCGGTCGTGACCTCAGGCCGGAACTGAAACGCATTGTTTACGTCGCCTGCAGTCCCGGTACGCTGGCGCGCGATGCCGGAGTACTGGTAAACGAACAGGGATTTACGCTAAAGGCGGCTGGCGTGGTCAATATGTTCCCGCATACAGCACACGTGGAGTCGATCGCGATTTTCGAGCGGGATTAATAAGCCTAACGAAACACCAGCACTGGCGCGCGTTTCGAGCCGTTTTCTGCCTGCAAAGCGCGCCAATGCTGGTGTTTGAAGTTCCAAAAAAAGCGGTCGGGACTGAATCCCGACCGCTTTTTTGTGTGCGGTGCGCTTGATCAGTCGCTGCTGGTGATTCCAAGCAAAGCCAAAAGGTTGCTGAAAATATTGTAGATGTCCAAGTAAATTGCCAACGTTGCGCTGATGTAATTGGTCTCGCCGCCGGTAATGATGCGGTTCACGTCATACAACAGGAGTGCGGAGAATATGCCGATGGCCAAGACCATGATGGTCAGCATCAGTGCGGGCATTTGCAAGAAGATGTTTGCCAACGACGCAAAGATAAGCAGCAGCACACCGATCATGAGGAACTTGCCCATGCCGGAAATATCGCGCTTGATGGTGCCAGCAAGTGTCGCCATCGCGAAGAAAATCATCGCCGTGCCACCGAACGCCGTGGCGATCAGTGTGCCACCATTGCGCAGTCCGAGGACCTTACCAATTAGCCCCGACAGCATCAGGCCCATGAAGAATGTGAAGCCCAGCAGGATCGCCACGCCCCAGGCACTATCCTTGGTTTTTTCGATGGCGTAGAAGAAGCCAAACGCGATGCCGAGAAAAAGGACAAACCCGATCAACGGGCTACTGGTCAAAAGCGAAAAATTGAGTTGAACACCTAACCACGCGCCGCCAATGGTTGGTAACAGCGACAATGCAAGCAGCATGTAAGTGTTCCGCAGGACGCGGTTCTGTGCGGGCGCCAGCGTACCGGGTATGGCGAGGATTGGGGCGTTAGTATCCATATTGTTCTCTCCTGAAACGAAATGTGCTTACGTAAGACTATAGGCTACCGCAAAAAGTTTCAAGTAGCAGATTTTCTTTGGACGAAAAATCTCCTCCCCAATGGTAAAATGTGGACCTTCGATGGAAGTGTGGCCGAGCGGTTTAAGGCACTGGTCTTGAAAACCAGCGATGGTGTGAGCCATCCGTGAGTTCGAATCTCACCGCTTCCGCCAAATCGGCGTTTTTCCGGTTGCGTAAAATTCAAAAACCCTCGGTAAGCTGAGGGTTTTGCATTTCCAGCCCTTAACGAATTGATCAAGGACATCCTGATGGCAACCCGATTTTTCGCATTGGCTAAATTTCCATTTGCATTTGTTTGCTGCGCATTGAGTCTTACGTTGTGGGCGCAGAGCCAGTCGACGGAGCGGTTCTTCAAGACTGAACACTACACCGTCCGCGCGGTTTCGGTTGTCTCCGGCCTTTCACATCCCTGGGGAATGGCGTTCCTGCCCGACGGTCGCATGCTACTGACTGAGCGCCGCGGCACGATGCGTATTTTTGAAAAAGGCAAGCTGGTCGAAAAGTACGTCGAAGGAATCCCGCAAGTGGCTGAACACGGACAGGGGGGATTGCTTGATGTCGCCTTGCATCCAAAGTACGCTGACAACGGTTGGATTTATTGGACTTACAACGCTGGTAAACCGGGCGAATACGGCACAGAGCTTGCGCGTGGGAAACTGGGTGGCACACGCTACGCACCTTCGATGACGAACGTCAAAGTGCTATTTCGCATGCAGCCAAAATCTGGCGCGGGGCAGCATTTCGGGTCACGTATCGTATTTGATCGTAACGGCTACCTGTTCATTACCCTTGGGGATCGCGGCGACAGTCCGGATAAGGGTGCAGCGCAGCGCGCACAGCAATTAAATGATCTTGCAGGCAAGAGTATTCGCCTCCATGACGATGGCCGCATACCGGCGGACAATCCGTTCGTGAAGACAGCGGGGGCCAGGCCGGAAATTTTCACCTTGGGCAATCGCAACATGCAAGGTGCTGCACTACATCCTGAGACCGGGCAGGTGTGGGCGCACGAACATGGTCCACAAGGTGGCGACGAAATCAATATTTTGAAGTCGGGCGCGAATTACGGCTGGCCGGTTGTCACCTATGGGGCAAACTACGGTAGCGGGACCAAAATCGGTGAAGGCACAGCCAAGGAAGGCATGACACCGCCGCTGTATTATTGGGTGCCCTCGATAGCGCCTTCGGGAATGGCCTTTTATACGGCGAACATTTTCCCCAAATGGAAAGGCAACTTGTTCGTAGGTGCACTGGCTGGTCAGGCATTGGTCAGGCTGACGTTGAACGGCGAAAAAGTGGTCTCGGAAGAACGATTGTTCGAAGGCAAGCTTGGTCGCATTCGCGATGTGCGTCAGGGGCCCGACGGCAATCTGTATTTGCTCACCGACGCGCCCAGCGGCGAGCTGATTCGGTTGGAGCAGGTGAAGTAGATTCCGCTGTATCGAATCGATGCCCGGCAATGAACAGCCCACAAATTACCTTACCAATCCGCGTGTGGGATCTTCCGGTTCGCCTGGTCCACTGGTCGCTGGTATTGTTGGTCGTCAGTCTGTTTGTAACAGGCAAACTCGGTGGAAATTGGCTGGAGTGGCACAGGCGAGCGGGTTTTTCAGTGATTGGGCTCGTGATCTTTCGCGTCATCTGGGGTTTTGTTGGCAGCTACCACGCACGATTCGCCAACTTCTTGCGTGGACCACAATCGGTCATTACCTATTCGAAGGCAATGATCGGCAGCAATGCTCCAAAATATGTGGGCCACAATCCACTTGGTGCACTTAGCGCCTTGACTATGCTGATCGTACTTCTGATGCAGGCAGTACTAGGTCTGTTTTCGAATGACGACATCATGCTCGAAGGACCCTACGCTCGCTTCATCAGCAAAGAACTAAGTGACCAACTCACTGCCTTTCACAAAATAAATGCCGATCTCATTCTGATACTCGTCGGCATGCACCTCGTCGCGATAGCGTTCGCGTTTTTTTATAAGAAGGAAAATCTGGTCGTCGCAATGGTTTCCGGCAACAAATGGATGGCGGAAAAAGAAACAGTGGAAAATGGTAAACCACCGGCATGGTTGGCGTGGGTAGTAGGCGTGTGCGTTGCTACCCTCACGTATATGGTGCTGAAGATTTGAACAACCGAGCCTATGAAATTCGCGCTGCGCTACTTGCTTTTGAATTCGTCGTGACAGGCTTTGCATGATCCGCCTGTGGCACCAAACTGCTTCTTGATGTCATCAAAACTGCCGGTGCCGGCGACGGCAGCGAGCTTTTTGGTTTCGGCGACCATCTTGTCCATCTTGTCTTTGAATTCCGCCGGTTTCGTCCAGATTTCAGGCTTGGCCTTGGTGGCCGCGCCCTTATCGGATCCGGCCGCATATCCTTCCATCAACAATGGTGACATCTGGCTAACGATCAATGCATTGCGCGCAAATACCTCCTTGTCATAGGGTTTTTCACCTTTCACCATGGCGCCCATCGGCGCGAAGTTCCATTGCATGACTTTGTAAACCGACTGGCGGTATTTGATCACGTCTTCCGGTTTTGTCTGCGCCGCAACGTTGGCCGATACCATTGTGATGACAATTGCACATGTTGCAAATAGCCGTTGGGCCATAAATTTCTCCTGTAGGGGTTGAACCTTAAAATTGATACACATTTTGCAATTCGATGCTGTTAACGGATTTGGGCAATGCGCCATTCAAGAAGGTGCCGTCGCAGACAAGCATCAATGAGCGCTCTCCGGCCATCGCGGCGAACTAACCTTGCGCAGTGGCATCCGCCCAGCAATTAGGGGTTTCATATAGGCGTACGCGGACAAGTGCAAGGGTATGGCCAAAGCGATCATGATATGCATCTTTTAGAATCGCGAAAGCTGCTTGGGCGAGGTTCTCAGCTGTTGGTACGACATCCAGCACAACGGTCTTATGATCGGATATAGCGGTCAGAAAATCGACCATGACTTTATCGCCACTATAGACAAGAAACGCGTGGTCCCAAAGGTCAACCAGTTTCTCACTGGCAATGCGCTTGATGTCGCTAAAATCCATGACCATGCCGTCATCGGCTGCGCTTTCCTCGTGGATCACCTCGGAACTCAGGGTGATCTCAAGCGCGTAGCGATGACCGTGGATGTTTCTGCATTGACTCGCGTGGTTCGGCAGTCGATGACCGGCGTCGAATTCGAGGCGGCGGGTGATGGCAATATTTGTGGGCATCTGACATTTTACCGCTGTAACTCACTTAGCAGGCTGCAAACGCGCCGACTTTTGACTTGTGATAAGGCCGTTAGCCGCCGCTAGCGACAGAGGTTGACTGAAGTAATAGCCTTGCGCCAGATCGCAACCGAGTTCACTCAGCATCGCCAGTTGTTGTGCGGATTCAACACCCTCTGCGACCACATTCAGCCCGAGACTACGCGACATGGCGATAATTGCGCGAACGATGGCCTCGTCCTCGGTGTCAATCGTCAGATTGCGAATAAATGACTGGTCGATCTTGACCGTATGAATCGGAAATTGCTTGAGGTAGCTCAAGCCAGAGTAACCGGTGCCAAAATCGTCGATCGCGATACGTATTTTCATTGCATCCAGTTTGGTCAGCGCAGCGATCGCTTCCTCGTGGCCACCGACGATTACGCTCTCGGTAACCTCCATTTCGATAAGTTGCGGGTCCGCTCCGGTCTCGGCCAGGATGACGGCGAATGTTTCGGCGAAGGTTTTTCGGCGAAGTTGTATGGCAGATACATTGATCGACATCTGCAGGCGTTCACCTCTCTGTTGCCACTGGGCGGCAGTACCGCATGCTTCACGAATCACCCACTCGCCGATGGGGATAATCAGGCCGGAATCCTCCGCTACCGCGATGAACTCGCCAGGCCGAACCAGTGTTCCGGCTGCATTTTTCCAGCGCAGCAACGCTTCAAAGCCGACCAATTCTTGACTGGACGCTCTGTACACAGGTTGATAGTAAAGGCAAAAATCGTTGGTCTGCAGTGAGCGGCGCAATTGTGTTTGCATCGTCATGCGCTGCTGCGCAGCGACATTCATGGCAGCGGTGAAAAATTGATACTGATTTCGCCCGCTGCCTTTTGCGTGGTACATCGCTGCGTCGGCATTGCGCATGAGGATCTCGGCAGTCTCGCCATCGGTCGGATAGATGCTGATGCCAATACTTGCGCCGACATTCAGTTCGTGGGATTGCACCTGAAAACTGGCGGACAACGACTCGAGTATTTTCTGCGCCACTGCCGTGGCATGGCTACCTTCGTCCTGGGGAGATAGCGCCGGGATGACGATTACAAATTCGTCGCCGCCCAATCTTGAAACCGTATCGATCTCGCGAAGGCCATTGAGGATTCTGGAGGCAACCAGTTGAAGCAGTGCGTCACCTTGCTGATGCCCGAGCGAATCATTGATGGTTTTGAAATGATCGAGGTCGATAAACATCACGGCGAGTTGCGTCGCGTTGCGATGACTGTGTGCAATCGCCTGTTCGATTCGATCCTGCAGCAGGACGCGATTTGGCAAGCCGGTAAGCGCATCGTGATGTGCCAGGTAGGCTATCCGTTGTTCCGCCTGTTTGCGGGTGGTCACGTCGGCGATAACGCCAACGATGCGCTGCGCGCGCGCCAACGCATTTCGTGTGATTTGGCCACGTACAGCCATCCAGCGCACGCCACCGTCAGGCCAAACCACGCGATATTCCAACTCAAAACTGGTATCTAGGTTTAGTGCGCGCTGCACTGCGGCATCCGTTGCGCTGCGATCATCCGGATGTACCATGGAAAGCAAGTGTGCATAGTCCCTGATGATCGCGCCCCGTTCCATACCGAAAAGTGGGCCAAACCCTTCAGAAAAAGACATGGTGCTGCTGTCAATATTCCAGTGCCAACTGCCCATATCAGCAGCTTCCATTGCCAGCCGCAATTGCGCCTCACTATTGCGCAATGCATCCTCCGCGCGTTTGCGGCGGCTGACATCAGCAATCAACACCATCGTGCCGACGATTTCTTGACTGGCGCCGTGTACAGGTGCGACCGACAGGGACACATCCAGTACCACGCCATCCTTGCGCGTGCGCCGCGTCTCTTCAAGAGACAATGTCAATCCCTGTTCAACTTGCTTGCGCATCACGTTTACTTCGGCGCGTATCTCTTCGGGCACGATCGAGCGGTTGGTGCCGATGACTTCGTCAGCAGTCCAGCCGAATAGTTTTTCCGCAGCGGGATTCCAAAGGCTAATGACGCTGGTCAAGTCGCGGGCAATGATCGCCAGAGGTGAGCCTTCGATAATGGAGCGCAATTTCTGATTGCTTTCACTCAGCGTACGTTCGAGTGCCTTGCGTTCGCTGATTTCGACGATGGCCCCGACCAAGCCGGCAATATTGCCGTCGGCATTCACGAACGCGGCTTTGGTAAAAATTGCATCCAATGGTTTGCCGTCAGTGGTTCTCGTCAGCGACAATTCATAAACACTCTTTCCGCCGTGTTTCAACAGTTCTGTTTCGACGGCATGATGGCGATGGGCAGCTTCGGAATCAGTTACTTCCAGGACGGTCTTGCCGATGTAGTCACTACGTGGGCGATTGGTGAATTCTTCAAATGCGCGATTGCAACCAAAATATTTTCCGGCAGCGTCTTTGAAAAAAATCGGGTTAGGAATCGCCTCAATCAATTGCTTTGAGAAGCTCAGTTGGTCGCGCATTTCGCGCGTCGCGCTATCTGCCATCTGTTGCGCGTTTATTTGCGACCGCGAGGCCGTACGCAGCGTAATGAACAGCAAGAAACTGATCACCAATGCTGACAGCAGTACCACCAGCGATTGCGGCTGCAACAACGGGCGACCATAGGCGCCGAAGCCGCTGAACTTGAAATGCCAGTGGCGGCCCGCGACTACGATCATATGGGAGACGACATCTTCTGAGTTTTCCAACGCTCGATAGTTGTCAGTCTGGGCGCTTGAATACAGCAGATTCTCTGTCGTCGGCTCTTGGGGTGCGGCATCACTAGCGCCGACATCGAATACGAAAAAGTTTGCCTTATTTTTCAGGTCGGGATCAATCAGCTGGGCAAACAAGTCATCGACTCGAAATACGAGGTTGACGAATCCCGCCAGTTCGGCGCGGCGTTGCGCCAATGTCCGTTTCTGCCGATAGGTTTCGTAAATTGGCAGGTAAACCACCAAGCCCCATCTATTTTGCTTTTCCTGCACCAGCCGGTAGCGTCCGGTAGTGATCGGTTCGCCAACGTCGCGTGCGCGTTCGCTCGCGACCAATGCGGCAAGCCGCGTACGAATGTCCAAGCCGAACGCGTCTTCGTTGCCGACTGCGGGTTCCACGTAATGAACAACATAGTATTCGGCTCGCGCGCCATTGGGCTTGACTGAAAAATCCGGAAAGCCGCCAGCCCTGATGCTACGGTCGTCGCGCACCATGGCCTCATAGACGGCTCTTTCCGGCAGCTTTACACGGCGAATGAACTCCACTGCCTGAACACCCGGAAAGCGCGTTGACAGGTTTAGCGCATTCACGTAGCGCTGGAACGCAAGGCGCGACACCGAGGGATCGTGACCAAATAGTCCCTCCATGCCGTGCAGAATATCGATGTACTGTTGCGTGCGACGCTCGATGGCACCAGCGGTCGCGAGCGCAGTACGATCAAAATCCGCCTTGGCCTGTTTCTCCACCAGACTTGCAACAAAAAGCCAGGCGGCTACTGATAGTGCGATCCCGAATATCAGGACTGCCCTAGCCAAAGCGGTGTGTCGAATTGCGCTCGTCATACTGTCAAATTGTTCGAAGCCCACCCTCATATTCGCGCGTGACGCACAAGCATCGCTTGTCTTGCTCGCTCGCATAGCCACTTTCCCCCACTATAGACCATACGCCCGGAGTCATGCCAACGGTCTGGTACCGGTAATTGCATGGCGCGCGAACGCGGTGCGCGTGCTCGTTTTTATTTCACAAAAGTCGCTAAAATGTAATTTATTGCACCGCACAAAACTTTCGCAAAAAACATTTATGGCACTTATTGTTCAAAAATACGGTGGCACGTCGATGGGGTCGCCGGAGCGCATTCGCGAGGTCGCCAGGCGAATCGCACACTATCACCAGCAAGGCCACCAGTTGGTGGTCGTTCCCTCGGCAATGTCTGGAGAAACCAACCGTCTCATCGGCTTGGCCAAGGAGCTCAGCCCAGACCCCCACGGGCGTGAACTCGACGTGATTGCGTCAACCGGCGAGCAAGTATCGGTCGGCTTACTTGCGCTGGCATTACAGACGCTCGGGTTGAAGGCCAAAAGCTACACCGGCTGGCAGGTCAAGATACTCACCGACAGCGCATTTACAAAAGCGCGGATTCTCTCCATCGAAGACGCCAACATTCGACGCGATCTCGCCGAGGGTTGTGTTGTTGTCGTCGCAGGCTTTCAAGGAATCGATGCCAACGGAAATATCACCACATTGGGACGAGGCGGGTCGGATACGACCGGCGTTGCGATTGCCGCTGCGCTGGGCGCCGACGAATGCCAGATCTTTACTGACGTGGACGGTGTTTATACGACTGACCCGCGGGTGGTGCCGGAAGCGCGCAAACTGACCAGCATTACGTTTGAAGAGATGTTCGAACTCGCCAGTCAGGGCTCGAAGGTATTGCAGATACGCTCTGTGGAATTCGCCGGCAAATATAAGGTCAAGCTTCGCGTTCTATCGTCCTTCACCGCTTTTGATTCAACCGACACGGGCACGCTCATTACGTACGAGGAAGAAGACAACATGGAACAACCAATCATCTCCGGCATAGCATTCAACCGCGATGAAGCCAAACTAACCGTCACCGGTGTGCCTGACCGACCCGGCATCGCGTTCGCCATCCTCGGGCCGATCGCCGAAGCCAATATCGATGTCGATGTCATCATTCAAAATACTTCCTTCGATGGCATCACCGACTTTTCGTTTACGGTTCATCGAAACGACTACAACAAGGCGCTGGCACTGTTGAACGAGAAAGTGAAACCTGCCGTAAACGCCAAAGGCATTGCCGGAGACAACAAGATTGCCAAGGTGTCACTGGTCGGCATCGGTATGCGCTCGCACGCTGGCGTGGCAGCCAAAATGTTTGAATGTCTGGCCAAGGAAAACGTCAACATCCAGATGATTTCGACTTCAGAAATCAAGACTTCGGTCGTCGTCGACGAGAAATACATGGAACTTGCTGTGCGTGCATTGCATCAAGTGTTCGAGTTGGATAAACTCCCCTCATAGTTTTTTTTCACTTTCAAACGAAGCCGCGCACCTTCAACCGATGCGCGGCTTCGTTGTTTTTAGGGGTCAGCCATGTTTGGATACAGTTGGTCAAGGATTGCCGCTTGCGCGGTAACAGGAGCTGCATTGATGAATACCACTGCCATTGCGCAGGAAGATCCGTACCTCTGGCTCGAGGACGTGAGTGGCGACAAAGCCATCTCATGGGTGAAGGAGCAAAACGCCAAGACACAAAAGCTGCTGGAAGCCGAGCCGCTGTTCGCGTCGATTCGTGACAAGACGCTCGAAGTCGTCAACTCACGTGCACGCATCCCCGCCGTCGCAAAACGCGGTGCTTATTTTTACAACTTCTGGCAAGACGAGAAGAACATTCGCGGTATTTGGCGGCGCACCACGATCGCCGAATACAAAAAGGCGGAACCCAAATGGGAAACCGTGCTGGACCTCGATCAACTGGCTAAAGCAGAGAAAGAGAACTGGGTCTGGAAGGGATCTTCCTGCCTTTATCCAAACTACGAACGCTGCTTGTTGAATCTCTCCCGCGGCGGAGCTGACGCAAATGTGGTGCGCGAGTTTGATGTTGTTGCAAAGCGCTTTGTAGTCGGCGGCTTTGAAATCAAGGAAGCCAAAGGTAGCGCCTCATGGGCAGACCGCGACACCTTATTCGTTCAAACTGATTTTGGCCCCGGATCGATGACCAAATCAGGGTATCCACGTATCACGAAGGAATGGAGCCGCGGCACGCCCATTGAAACGGCACGTCTGGTCTTTGAGGGCCAGGAAACAGATATTAGCGTCTCCGCCTTCCAGGTAAACGAGAAGGGCTACAAGACACGCCAGTTCGTACGGCGCGGCGTTGAGTTTTATAAATCCGAAACCTACCTGCGCGAAGATGCGAAAGCAAACAAACTCACCAAGCTCGATGTACCTGCAGATGCCAATATCAATTACGGGCAGGGCAGACTCTGGGTGCGCCTGAAATCATCGTGGGCGGTAGGCGGCAAGACGTTTGCGCAAGGCGCACTGATCGTGACGGATTTTGAACGCTTCATGAAAGGCGAGCGAAATTTTGATGTGCTTTTCGAGCCCACGGACCGCAAATCGCTGGCCGGCTGGGCGCTTACAAAGAACTACCTTATTCTGAACCAACTCGATAACGTCAAGAATCGGCTGTACGAACTGCAGAGCAAAGCCGGCAAATGGACGCGTCGCGAGATCACGTTGCCTGGTCTGGGCACGATTGGTGTGTCGCCTATCGATGCCGATCAGTCCGATGATTACTTCCTCACTCTCACGGACTATCTGACGCCGTCGACGCTATTTCTAGCCAAAGCCGGAAGCGACAAGCGTGAGGTGCTTAAATCGTTACCGGCGTTCTTCGATGCCAGTCCATACAAGGTGGAACAATTCGAAGTGGCGTCCAAGGATGGCGAGCGCATTCCATATTTCATGGTGATGAACAAGAACACAAAATTGGATGGCAAGAATCCCACCCTGCTTTATGGGTACGGCGGCTTCGAGGTATCCCAGTTGCCTGGATATTCGGCGACAGTCGGTAACGCCTGGCTCAACAATGGTGGTGTGTATGTGGTGGCCAATATTCGTGGTGGCGGAGAGTTCGGCCCACGCTGGCATCAGGCAGGCTTGAAAGCCAATCGCCAAAAGGTCTTCGATGACTTTATCGCCGTTGCCGAGGATGTCATTGCCAAAAAAATTACAGCGCCACGTCATCTGGCAATTTCCGGCGGTAGCAATGGTGGCCTTTTGGTAGGCGCGGTGGCGGTGCAACGCCCGGATCTGTTCCAGGCAGTTTTATGCAGCGTTCCACTGCTGGACATGAAGCGTTACCATAAACTGCTCGCGGGGGCCTCATGGGTCGCTGAGTACGGCAATCCGGATGACGCCGCCGAATGGGAGTTCATTTCAAAGTACTCGCCTTATCAAAACGTCAAAGCAGGCGTTACTTACCCCAAAATACTATTCGTGACCTCCACTCGCGATGATCGCGTTCATCCTGGGCACGCGCGCAAGATGATGGCCCGCATGCTGGAACAGGGGCACGAAGTGTTCTATTACGAGAACATCGAAGGTGGCCACGCAGGCTCTGCAAACAACGCGCAACTGGCTTACCGCACAGCGCTGCAGTATTCGTTCTTGCTAAGGGAGCTGAAATAGCGAAAACAGTCGATTCGTTTTTGACGCAGGCATGGTGAACCGCGTACAATGCGGCCTTCGCGAAAGCGTTAGAGCAGCAGCCCGGAGACCTGGCCGAGTGGTCGAAGGCACTCCCCTGCTAAGGGAGCATGCGGTCAAAAACTGCATCGAGGGTTCGAATCCCTCGGTCTCCGCCAAATGGCTATTGCTCTAATGTGCTGTTACAATTACGAATTGTGCGCTCGTAGCTCAGTTGGATAGAGTACTTGGCTACGAACCAAGGGGTCGTGGGTTCGAATCCTGCCGGGCGCACCAATTTTTACCGAAGGGTTAGAGGATTTTTCCTCTAACCCTTTTAATTGTCCGTTGCGCAATTCCAGCCGGGTGAGTAACCGGGATGTAAGTCACTACTGGTCTGGCGTATCTGTGTCAGTCTCACTTTGACTTATCAATAAATATTAGGCGATCAAGTCTTACAAAAACAACACCTTGTGATCGGGTCGTATTTGACATACTGCGCCCGCTGTAACAATCGTCCAATAAAGGAAATAAATGTTGGGAAACATTCGTTCGTTGGCTGGGCTTACCAGCATTGCCGCAATTCTGTTACTTCAAGGTTGCGGAAAAACCGAAGAAGTCAAAGCCCCGCCCGCCGCACCTGCAGTCGCTGTGGCGCCTGCGCCCAAGGCTGGACTGGCAATTGCCGACAGTCTCACTGCCTATCACGCCGCTGCTCCTGCTGAGCGCAGCGCGGTCATTCCAGCGATCCTCGCTAAGGTGAAAGACGAAATTGACAAGAAAGGCAAATCCGATACAGATATCGCCGCTGAAATTCTGCCTTGCATGAATTCCATCGATGAACAAGTTACACCTGACGTCCGCGCTGCACAGCCAATCCTCGATTTGGGCGCAGTCTGCCTGGCGCAGTTGGGCTACAAGAAATAGTCAGTGCTGCGATCCTGTTCGCAAAGGACGGCAAATCCGAAGTGATATTGCCGGCGTTTGCGGCGACGTATTCGAGGGCCTGTCGATAGATGGGCCCTTCTTGTTTAGGCGTGCACTACTATTCTTTTGGCACTTAAGATGAAAAGCCTTCAACTGAACGTATCCGTCGGCAAGTGTATGTGCGGTACATGACACACGCCAGTGGGGACGCGTGATACGATTTTGCTTAGAAAGCCGTCTTTCAAAATTGAGAGTTGAATATGAACAATGGGCAAGGTAACGAGCAGGAATTGGCGCAGTTGCTTGTCTCGTCATTGAATCTCGATGGAGTCTCACCCGTCGACATTGATCCCGAGGCGCGATTGTTTGGTGAAGGACTCGGACTGGATTCACTCGATATGCTGGAACTGTCGATGGCGGTGGAGCAAAAGTACGGCGTAAAGCTGCGTTCCGATGACCCGGACAATCCGAGAATTTTTGGATCGTTGCGCAATCTATCTCAGCACATTCAGTCGCATCGCATTGCCTGACAGGTTGACCGGTTCGGTCGGTTTGGACCTGGTGATTAACGCATTCCCTATCCGACCATCCGATGCCCGACGCAAATTCCTCTAGCAAGTTGCTTCCACCTCACCGGCAAGCTTGGATGACCGCCCTGTGGCTGCTACTCGCGACGACCTATCTGGTCGCGACGGCTACCGGGATGCGGGTGTTGGCAATGGCAGTCGTCGGCCTGATGGTTGGCGTACTCCTTGCGGCGTCGGGAAGGATCAAAACGGGCGCCATCTTGGGCGCAGCGCTTGTAGTGTTGTGCTTTTATTTTTCGGCATCCATGCGATTCGTCGTTTATTTCCCCCCACTGGCAGCTTTTGCGTTCATGGCGTTCTTCTTTTATCGAACGTTGCGTCCCGGCTCCGAACCGCTAATTACCCAAGTCGCGCGGATGGAGCATCCCGACTTGCCACTGGACATGGCGCGCTATAGCCGTCTGCTCACTGCGGTTTGGTCGGGTTGTTTCATGCTGCTGTTTGCTGTGACACTATTGTTGGCACCGCTGCTTCCACTCGATACCTGGTCGCGCTGGGTGCATGGGCTGGGCTATGTCTTACCGGGCACATTGTTTCTCGGTGAATATGCTTACCGCCACTACCGCTTTCGCGAGACGCGGCACGGCTCTCTTATGGTACTTATTCCAAACATTATTACTGCAAGCAGGCTGGCCGCGCTCTCGCCGGATCAGCGCGGCGGTGAGCACCGATGAAGATGTTACCGCTCGCAGGTTATCGCGCTTCCAGTGATGCAATGCTGCTTGGCCCCGCTGGCGAGATCAGTTCGGGCACATTCTTCACGCGCCTGCGTGAACTCGCCGAAGCACTACCCGATGCACCGTTTGTGATTAACCTGGCTGAAAGCCGGGCGGGCTTCATGCTCGGATTCGCTGCAGCCCTGATTCGCGGTCAGACCTCGCTATTGCCATCCGGCCAAGGGCGCTTCGACTGGGAGGCGCTTACCGCACAATATCCGCGTGCGTATGTCATCAGTGATCGTGCTGATCGCGTCACAGACTCGCCGGTTGCGTTCGATATAACCCCGTATCTGGCGATGGAAACAGGGGTCGAGGCGCCGCCGCAGTCTGACGGCATCACCAACGCGATTCCGGAAATACCGGACACATTCACGGCGGCAATTCTCTTTACCTCCGGTAGCACGGGCCACCCGACAGCCCACGCAAAAAGCTGGGGCCAACTCGTCAGAGGAGCTGCCAATCTTTCAGCAGCTCTTGGCTGGACACAATCGACTCGGTGTGCCGTGGTCGGCAGCGTGCCGTCGCAGCATATGTTCGGTCTTGAATCGACCGTGATGTTGCCATGGCACGCAGGTTTTCCCGTGCATCTCCACAAGCCATTGCTGCCTGCCGACCTCGAAATCGCGCTTACACAGTGCGCGCGTCCGTGTTGGTGGATGACCACGACTGTCCATCTGCGCCCGTCATTACAGGCTGCGATCGGGTTGCCCCAAATCGCCGGCATCGTTGCTTCAACAATGAGCCTGCCGCCTGCGCTCGCCGCGGCGGCAGAAGCCACTTGGCGGGTGCCTGTTGTGGAAATATACGGATCTACTGAAACGGGTGCGCTGGCCACACGACGCACCGCCAAAGACGAATGGTGGTCGCCGCTGCGCAATGTCGAACTCAAGCCGCAAAGTGTCGGCGACACAATTCAAATTGTTGCCAGCGGGTCGCACATCGATGTTCCCGTTTTGCTAACCGACGAACTGCGCCTCAATCAAGACGGCCGGTTCCTTTGGTTGGGGCGATCGGCTGATATGCTCAAGATCGGGGGCAAACGTGCGTCGCTGTCCGCCTTGAATCAACGAATCGCGGAAATACCAGGAATCGACGATGCCGTTTACCTCGTACCCGATACCGGCGACGACGCAATCATTCACGATGATGCGCATCCAATGAGGCGATTGGCCGCGTTTTACGTGTCGGCCACACTTTCACCGGAGCAAGTACGGGCGGCGCTGCGAGCGCGCCTGGATCCGGTCTTCGTGCCGCGCCCTTTGTTTCGCGTCTCCCAATTGCCGCGCAATGAGACCGGCAAGCTTGCGCATCTCGACTTAATGCGGCTGTACTCGCGGTTGAGGTATGCCGACGGTACGATGGCTGCGGCAAGCGGTGCGTCCAATAAACAGCTCGTCGTACCGAAGAATCATCCCGCGCTTCCAGGCCATTTTCCAGGCAACCCAATCGTACCAGGCGTTGTGATCCTCTCGCATGTGGCAGACGCTATCCGATGTCAGCTGCCGAATATGATTCCTGTAACACTGCTGGCCATGCGTTTTTACACGCCGCTGCGCCCAGGGCAACCGTTTACCGTGCATGCAGAAAAGCGTGGCGATCACGTTCATGTCGAGGTACTCGAAAGCGATACACAGGGCACACGTATTGCCAGCGCAAAATGGGCCTGCAACACTGATGTTCAACCGGTCGAACACACGTGAGCGGTCAGTGAACAGCGAATGGCGCGGTCGCCGCGAACGCGGCAGCATCGGCGCAATCCGGCTCATCATCTGGCTGGCATTGCACGCCGGGCGCGGTTTGTGCCGCGTATTGTTGGTGCCCATTAGCTGCTATTTTTTTGTGACCGCGCCACAAACGCGGCGGGCGTCGCAGCAGTTCCTGAGTCGGACGTTGGGCCGCCAAGCTACCTGGCCCGATACGATCAGACATCTGTTCGTGTTTTCCACAACCCTCCTCGATCGCATCTATCTGTTTCATGGCCGCCAACGTGAATTGGTCATCGAGGTAAGCAACGAACAAGTTTTTCTGGATGCGATCGCAGCCGGACGCGGTTGTCTGTTGCTCGGCTCACACCTGGGCAGCTTCGAGATGCTGGGAATCATTGGTAGTGTGGAGAAAAAACTCGCGATCAATATGGTGATGCATATTGACGACGGTGCCCGTCTGGCCAGTCTCATCCGTGGTGGGCAATCACCGCAACCTTACAAGATTATTCCACTGGGTGAGCCGGGCTCGATGTTGCACGTAAAGGAATGCCTGGATCGTGGCGAAGTCGTCGGCATACTCGCTGATCGCATTTACGCCGGTGAAGCGACTCAGAGCCTTGAGTTCATGGGTCATCCGGCACGCTTTTCACTGAGTCCTTTTCGCCTCGCCAAAGTAACGGGTGCGCCGGTGGTCTCGGTCTTCGGTCTGTTCCGTGGTGGCCGTCGCTACGAAATTGTTTTCGAGTCGCTGGCAGAGCGCGTTGGCGACGAGCAGGTCAAAATGAGTTCAACGCATTCGTCAGCGTTGTCGCCGTGTACAACATCGTTGAGCAACTGCCAGGCAGCATACGTGAGAAGTGTGGAACGCCACGCTCGCCAATTTCCTTACAATTGGTTCAATTTTTACGACTACTGGAGGCACTAGATGGATAGTCTCGGGCGTTTGCGCATTGCCTTACGATTCATGGTGCCATTGATCCTAATGCTGGAGACAAACATTGTGCGTGCCGACGCCTTCGATCTCGCGCGTCTGATGCAATTGCTTGCTGCAACACCGACGGCAGAGGTTTCTTTCATCGAAAAAAAGTATTCGAGTCTGCTATCAGAACCCGTCGTCAGTTCGGGAAAATTGCGCTATCAGCGTCCAGACATCGTCGAAAAAAATATCGAATTGCCGCGCAAAGAGCAGTATCGTTTTGTCGGCGATGAGCTTCTGCTGGTGCGTATCGGCGCGGAAAAGCGGATTCGCCTGTCGAGTCAACCGTTGTTGCTGGCATTTGCCGCCAGTCTTCGCGGTGTTCTGGGCGGCGATCTCGCTTTGCTCCGCGCGCACTATCAGTTGTCACTCATGGGTGATCAACCTTCGTGGCGCCTCGATCTAATACCCGTCGACGAGGGCATTGGCCGCTATGTAGAACGCATCGTGGTGTCTGGCCACGAGGGGCGTATCGAACAAATCGAGGTGCGCGAAATCAGCGGTGATCGTTCGGTACTGCAGGTACAGTAGCCTGACTTCGAGATGACCGAGAGCGGATACCTTTCAAGACTGGCATCAGGCGCCGTGGCCCGCTATGTTGCCGCGCTACTCTGTTTCGCAGCACTCGCAACGCTGGGTGCCAGGACGATACGCATCGAGAATGACTTCACGGCCTTCCTGCCGCCATCGACCACGCCTGAGGAGCGCCTGTTGATTGCGCAACTACGCGACGGGCTGGTATCGAGACTGATGCTAGTCGCCCTGGAAGGCGCCGACGAGAACACTCTGGCGCGGACCAGCCGCAAACTTGCCGAGAGCCTCGGGCGCAATGCGGAATTCGAATACGCCGCCAATGGCAGTCTCGACCAATTCGCGGCGCAAGGCGAAGTGCTGATGCGACACCGTTATGCATTGAGTCCGGCAATGAGCGTTGAAAAATTTACCGTGCCCGGATTGCGTGCGGCACTAGAGGAACAACTAGCGCAGATGGCATCACCGTTTGGAGCATTGTCGCGATCCATCATGACGCGCGACCCAACCGGCGAATTCCTCGCCGTCGTGCGCCAGTTCGATTCCGGCGCGGCTCCGGGGCTGCGCCACGGCGTATGGTTCAGCGGCGATGGCAAGCGTGCCTTTCTGATTGCGCAGACGCGGGCGCCGGGCTTCGACAGCGAACGTCAGGAACAGGCGATGGCTGCTGTGCGAAAGGCGCTGGCCTTGGAGAATCCACAGGTTAATGCGATCCTTACCGGGCCGGGCGTATTTGCGGCTGAATCGCGGCGGCTGATTCGCACCGATGCAGAGCGATTGAGTATGCTCTCCGCGCTGGTCATCCTGGCGATGCTGGTTTTTGTCTACCGGTCGGCGTTGGCGGTAGTACTTGTCGCAATTCCCGTCGCCTTCGGCCTCCTGATCGGTGTGCTGGTCGTCAATACCGTGTTCGGTTCCGTACACGCCATCACCTTGGGATTTGCCGCGACGCTGATTGGTGAAGCCGTCGATTATCCAAGCTACCTGCTGCTAAATGGCGCTGCGGGCGAGGTTGCCAGAAATTCGGCACGGCGGCTGCGCGTGACGCTTGCACTGGCCGTGCTATCGACCGTTGTCAGCGCGTTAGCGTTGACGCTGTCGAGCTTCAAGGGACTGGCGCAACTTGGGGTGCTTACCATGGTGGGCGTGCTTGTTGCGGGTCTCGCCACGCAATACCTTATCCCATGGTTGCTCGGTGATCGCGTACTTTCGTTTCGCAGGCTCAACATCCCCACCGCTGACTTTCTCGAGCGCGCGCGCTGGCCGGGAATTGTCGCAGCGTTCACTGTCGCCGCCGCCGCCGCGTGGCTGCTGCACTTGCATCCGGTGTGGTGGCAACGTGATCTCGCCGGGATCAGTCCCGTACCACCAGCGTTACGCGTGCAGGACGCAGATTTGCGCCGCGAAATGGGTGCGCCCGATGTCAGCATATTCCTGGCCAGTCGCGGCGGCAGTCAGGAGGCGGCATTGCGCGCCGCGGAGAACATGCTGCCGGTTCTACAGCGTTGGAAGCAGGAAAAGTTGATCCGCAGCTTCGATTCGCCCGCCCGTTACCTGCCGCCGTTGGATGTGCAGCTTGAGCGCCTGCACATGCTGCCGGCGCAGCCTGAGCTCGAGCGAAACCTCGCGCAGGCACTGAAAGGTCTCCTGTTCCGGCCGGACGTTTTTCAACCCTTTGTCGACGAAGTGGGCGCGGCGCGTGCCACGCCACCAATCACGTTGGCGTCATACATGGGCAGTCCGCTTGGTGCCCGGCTTAGCGCCTTGGTCGTGGAACTCGATGGACAATGGCTGGTGCTCACGCCTCTCGGCGGTGTGCTAGATGCAGGAAAGCTGCGGCAAGAATTACTAGCAATTGCCGAAAGCAACAGTCACGTCGTCGACTTGAAACAGACGTCTGCCACCATGGTTGACGGCTTTCGCCACGCGGCATTGACGCAAGCCGCTTGGGCGGCAGCTCTGATCCTGATTCTTCTTGTCGCCGGGCTGCGTTCACCAAAACGTGCGCTACAGGTAGCGCTGCCCGCAGGTGCTGCGTTGATTCTGACGGTGGCGCTGCTGGTCATTCTTGGCGAGCAGCTCAGCGTATTCCATCTGGTCGCGTTGTTGTTGGTGCTGGGAATTGGTCTCAACTACGCGCTGTTTTTCGAGCGCGTTTCAGAAGATGTAGACGAGCGCCCTCGTATCCGGCTGTCGTTGGCGGTCTGCAGTACATCAACGATAATCACTTTTGGTTTTCTGGCGCTCTCCTCGACGCCGGTACTGCATGCTATCGGCGCTACGGTGTCGATTGGCGCGGTGTTGGCACTAATCATGTCGGCATTGTGGGCGCGTCGCAACGAAATTGCACCGGCAGTGACCTGATTTAGTCGACAACGAAATGCAACTTTTCACACTATGAGCACGCTGGCCATTTCCGCATACACCGCTAGCAGTGCTGCCGGCGTAGGTAAAGCAGCTGTAGCGCGTGCATTGCACGAGGGACGTAGCGGGTTGACGCCCAACGATCTCGACTGGGCGCCGTTGCCATGCTGGATCGGGCATATCCGCAGTCTCAATGGCGATCAGGAAGTGGAGATCCCGCAGTCACTTCGCGAATTCGATTGCCGTAACAACCGCCTCGCGTTGCTGGCGTTGGAGCAGGACGGCTTCGTAACAGCGGTCGGACGCGCCCGCGAGCGATTCGGGTCAGCGCGGGTCGGCGTGTTTATCGGTACCAGTACCTCCGGCATCCTCAGCACGGAAATTGCCTACCAGCACCGTGACGCACAAAGCGGCAGGCTGCCGACGGATTACCGGTATGAAACCACCCACAACCTCGATGCGACGACCGAGTTTGTGCGCAAGGTGTTGGGCCTAACTGGACCGGCAATGACGATATCGACCGCGTGCTCATCGAGTGCCAAAGTATTCTGCCTCGCCGAGCGCTTCATTCGCCTGGGCCTCATTGATGCAGCCGTGGTGGGCGGTGTGGACAGCCTCTGTCATACAACACTTTACGGTTTCAATTCGCTGCAACTGGTGTCACCCGATGTGTGTCGGCCCTTCGACATTGCGCGGCGCGGGCTGTCGATCGGCGAAGCGGCCGGATTTGCGCTGCTTGAAAAGAGTAGCAGCAGTGCCAGTCTGCAGCTGCAAGGCTACGGCGAAACCAGCGACGCGCATCACATGTCAACGCCGCACCCGGAAGGCGAGGGCGCCCAGCGGGCCATGCTGGACGCGCTGGATCGCGCAGGGCTAACGCCCAAGGATATCGATTACCTCAACCTGCATGGTACGGCCACGCTGGCAAATGACCGCGCCGAGGGGCGTGCGGTGCACGCTGTCTTCGGTGGCACGGTTGCATGTTCATCGACCAAGGGTTTTACGGGGCACACGCTGGGCGCGGCGGGCATCACTGAAGCGGCGATTGCGTTGCTCTGCATGGAGCACGATTTCATTCCCGGGTGTCCCACCATCCAAAACGTGGACCCTGAAACTCACTGCAACATCGTCCTCAAAGGACGCAGTGAGCAGGTAGGACGTGTGATGAGCAATAGTTTTGGCTTCGGTGGCAGCAATTGCGCACTGTTGTTCGGCAAGGTAGCTTGATGCGCATATCAATCGATGCCGTCGGCGTACTTGCACCCGGGCTACCGGACTGGGAAACCGCGAAAACCGTGTTGGCAGAGCGGAGTGGATATATTGCGGCGCCGTTGGAAGCTCCCCAGCCAGCATGTCTCGCAGCTGCCGAGCGCCGGCGCAGCAGCCCGACAGTGCGCCTTGCGATTGCCGTGGTAGAGCAAGCTTTGCAACAGACGGCGCTGGCGCCTCCGGACATGGCGATGGTGTTTTCGTCGTATGAGGCTGCAGGTCTCATCACTCACCAGTTGTGTGAAGTGCTCGCCGGTAGCCGCGAGGTATCACCTACCCAGTTTCACAATTCAGTGCACAACGCGCCGAGTGGCTATTACAGCATCGCGATGAATGCCAGACGAGCTGGAAGCAGCGTCTGCCGCGGTGAATGGAGCTTTGCGGCCGGCCTGCTCAACGCGGTGGTCCAGGTGGTCGCAGAAAATGCGCCGGTGCTGTATGTCTGTTACGACAGTCCGTTACCGTCACCGATGTGCGAAGTCATGCCGGTGCTGGAATCGACGGCGATTGCGCTGGTGTTGACACCCGCTGGCGGTCCGTCGTCGCTGGCAACATGGGATGTGGCGATTGCACCGTGCAAAGGGGCCGTCGCATGGCAGAACTGGGTGCCGTTCCTGTGGTACGCCAATGCCAGCGCGCGCGGCTTTGCGGCGCTTGAATTACTCGCCAACCCTGGTTGCCGTGCTGCTGCATTGCCACTTTCACCTGAACTGAATCTTGAGGTGAAGCGATGCTAGATCATGTAGGTATCGCCGCGCGCCTGCCACATGCCGGCCGTATGTGTCTGCTGGATCGTTTGTTGTACTGGGATGCGCGCTGCATTCGCTGCAGCGCGGTCTCGCATCGCGATGCCGACAATCCTCTGCGTGAATCGGGAGGTCTCGCCACCCTGGCCGGAATCGAATATGCGGCGCAAGCGGCCGCGTTGCACGGGACACTTATTCGTGATGATTTGCGGCCGCGCAGCGGTGTTCTGGCTGCGCTCAAGAATGTCATTGCCACGCGACCGTGGCTGCACGAATTGACTGATGAAATCATCGTCGAGGCAACGTTGTTGCACAGCGATCCGGCAGGCGGGATTTTCGAGTTCGCCGTCTTTGCCGGGGCGGAATGCGTGTTGCGCGGACAATTTACGCTTATGTACACCAACCAAATACTGGAGGCATCCGCATGAAGCGAGCCCTTGTGACCGGCGGTAGTGGCGCTATTGGTGGTGCCATCTGCCGCGAACTATCTGGCCGCGGTTTTCACGTCATCGTACACGCCAATCGGCATCATGCGGAGGCTGCGTCACTCGCCGCTGCGTTGTGCGACCAAGGCGGTAGCGCTGAGTCAGTCACTTTTGACGTGTGCGATCACGCGGCTTCGGGTACGGCGCTGGCGGCGATACTGGGGGTAGGCTCGGTGCAGGTGCTTGTCAACAACGCAGGCATTCACGACGATGTGCTGTTGCCGGCCATGAGTGAGGCACGTTGGCGGCGGGTGATCGACGTGAGTCTCAATGGCTTTTACAATGTCACGCAGCCGCTGCTGATGCCGATGATACGCACGCGTTGGGGGCGTATCGTCAGCGTCACTTCCGTTGCCGGGCTCATCGGTAATCGTGGTCAGGTGAACTACTCGGCCGCCAAGGCCGGCCTTCACGGCGCGACCAAAGCACTGGCGCTAGAGGTCGCCGCGCGCGGCATCACGGTGAACGCGGTGGCTCCCGGTTTGATCGACACACCGATGCTGGCCGATGCTTTTCCGCCTGAGCGCATCAAACAACTGGTACCGCTGGGACGCGCCGGCCGACCGGAAGAAGTGGCGGCCACCGTGGGTTTCCTCTGTTCTGAACAGGCAGGCTACATTTCGGGTCAGATCATCAGCGTCGACGGCGCGATGACCTGACGATCTGATGAAGATAACAACCACAAAACTTGCCAAGAATTTGATACAGGCAGCACTGTTGCGCAATTGCCAACCTCAGGAAAACACCTCCCATGCCCAGGCTTGAAATTATTAATGTCCCTGATGCCGAACGTCACTGCGACGTGTTTGTGATCGGGTGCGGTCCGGCCGGGTCGACCATCAGCGCAATGCTTGCAAAAAAAGGGCGTGATGTCGCGGTGGTCGACAAGGACCGGCACCCGCGTTTTCATATCGGCGAATCGTTGTTGCCGCTCAACATGCCCATCCTGCAAGAACTGGGGGTGTGGGACGAGTTGAACCGGATTGGGATCCGCAAGGATGCCGCCGAGTTCGAGTCGCACGCGCACAGCAAGACCGTGCGCTTCGAATTTTCCCAGGCATTCGATAAGCGTTGGCCGCACGCTTTCCAGGTGCGCCGATCAGAATTCGATCACATGCTGCTGCGCAATGCGGCCGATAAAGGGGCACGCGTCTTCGAAGGCGCGCGGGTAACTTCTGTCGAATTCGGCAATCTGGCCGGTAACGAGGACACCATCGTTTCGTTGAAGCTTGAGGACGATTCACTGCAGACCTGGCGCACCCGATTTCTGGTCGATGCGTCAGGACGCGACACGTTTCTTTCGGATCGGTTTGGCATCAAGCGCAAGAACAAGAAGCACGCCAGCGCAGCCATTTTTGGCCATTTCCGCAACGCGCGCCGCAATGAGGGCAGCGCCGAAGGCAATATTACGATCATCTGGTTCCAACACGGCTGGTTCTGGTTTATCCCGCTCAAGGATGGCACCACCAGCGTCGGCGCAGTATGTTGGCCTGCCTACATGAAAACGCGCACGACGGATCCGACGACGTTCTTCATGCAAACCATTGCGTTGGCACCGGAAGTTTCCGGACGCCTTGCCAACGCGGAACTGACAGCCCCCGTAACCGCCACCGGCAACTACTCTTACTACTCGGAACGCATGACCGGCGACGGTTATCTCATGGTAGGAGACGCATGGGCGTTTATTGACCCGGTATTTTCCAGTGGGGTGTACCTCGCAATGAACAGCGCAAAACTCGGCGCCGATGTCGTCGATAGCGTGTTGACTGACCCGGCACGCGCTCCCACCCTCTACCGCCAATTTGACCGCACCGTCCGGCGCGGCGTGCGCACCTTTTCGTGGCTGATCTATCGTATGACGTCGCCGGTCATCAGAAAGCTGTTTATGGCGCCGCGAAACGTGTTTGGCGTTCAGTCCGCCGTGGTGTCACTTCTAGCGGGCGACGTATTTCGCGCAGGTCCGGTGAGGCCGCGTCTGTATTTGTTCCGCGTGATTTACTACCTGAATTTCCTGGCCGATTTACCGGTCGCGTTTCGCGCCTGGCGAAAGCGGCGGCGCGACATCGACGTGGAGTGACGCAACGGGCTGTCGTCCTACAAATTTACGAGTGCGTCGGGAGTTGTCCAGCGGGTGGCCATCGCTCAGTGTGTCGTGATAAATTAGCCTGTCCACTTTGTGGTCGATTGACCGTTCGCCCGACGCGCCTTCTTCCTCCGTGGCCACTCGAAAATTGATAAAAATGCTCGCTTCCCGCCCCAAAATCGTCGTTGTCATCCCCGCCTACAACGAGGCCGCCACCATCCGTGAATTGGCGCAGTCTGCATTGAAAATTGTGCCAGAAGTGGTGGTCGTCGATGATGGATCAACCGACAGTACTGTCGAGCGGCTGGAGGGCCTGCCAGTATCCGTGCTGCGTAACGAGCGCAACGTCGGCAAGGCCGCGAGCTTATGGAAGGGTTTCGAACATGCGTTGGCCAGCGGAGCGCAGTTCGTGGTTACGCTTGATGGTGATGGACAACATAGCCCAGAAGACATGCCACGACTTTTAAATACGGCGGTACGGTCGCCGCAAAGTATCGTTATCGGTGCCCGCCTGCACGACAAGAGAAATTTTCCTGCGCGGCGTTATTACGCAAATCAGTTTGCTCGCTTCTGGATTTCGTGGGCTGCGGGATATCCGATTGCCGATACCCAATCCGGCTTCCGGGTTTATCCCGCTTCCCTGTTCGAAAAAGTGTCGCGGCGCGATGTTACGTGGAACGGCTTTGTCTTCGAAAGTGAAGTTCTTATTGCCGCTGGCGCGAAAGGTGTGCAAAGCATTGCCGTGGCTATCCCCGGCATCTATCCGAAAGAAGCGCGGCCCAGTCATTTTCGACCGGTCGCGGATATCGCTCGCATTGTTTTTATGGTGGCATGGCGCCTACTTAGACGGGGCATGTACCCGATCGGGCTCTGGCGGAGTCTGATATTGCCCATGTCTATCAAAATCGCGCCAGACTTGACGGGCCTGAACGACGGCCTCGCGGATGAAAGCGTTGAAAAAACGTCATTGAAGCGATAGCCAGTCATCCGCTAATTGATGTTCACCGGCTAAAGCTTGAAATTGAATTCCGCCTCGTAGCTTCGTCCATCTGCGCCGGGATTGAATTTCCAGCGCTGCAAGGCCTGGGTAACGGCGCGATCAAACACCCGAGGCGGCCGGGCCTCCAGAATCACGACGCTCGAAACAGTTCCCGTTGCACCGATTATCGCTCGCGCACGCACGCTGCCCGATTCGACGCCGTTACGTGCTGCGTCACGCGGAAAGTCAGGTTGCTCGCGCGACACGACGGTAACAGCGGCCGGGTTTTCCTTCGGCGGGTTGGGGCGCGCAGTGGGCGCAGCGCTGGCCACCACATTTGCGGGCGGTGCGACCGGTGTCGCTGCAGCCTGGACGGGGGCGGGCGCAGGCGCGGGAGGCGGTGTGGCAACGGCTGTGGCGGCCGGCTTTGCTTCAGCCGCGGTTTGTTTTGCATCAGCCACTTTAGATTGTGGCGGCTCAGGAGGCGCCACCTTTGGTGCAGGATTGTCTTTCAGTGCCTTCATGTCCTTCAAGTAGTCGACGGGTTTTCGCGGCACATAATAATCAGGCTGCGTCTCCTGCTTTTGCTCAACGTATTTGAGGCGCTCGGCAGTGGTAGGGACGGTTTCAACCTTTTGGCAGGCGCTCAAGGCGGTCACTAACGCCATCGCTGGAAGCAGGTTCAAGCGACGCGTCATTGTTGCGGAAACGAACTGGTTTGTAATCATGAATTGCATTCCCCTTTTCTACAAATCGATGTTCAGCCGATACGCCAAAACGTGGCAAGTCCGGGCACATATGAACAAAATCTTCCGAGCGGCAACATCTTGTTTTTATGTGATTGGCTGAAACCTTACGTGCGTGCACTGAAGTTGCAAATTTATCACGCAATTTTAGTCGATTGTGCTGGCGTTCAAAACGCTATTGCGCCGGCCTCACCACCACCGTGACCAGCGCGAAGAGATTGGTTTCGAGGTCATCGACGGTTTCACCTGCCTGATTCTTGTCCCAGCCGAGCAGACGTCCCATTTTGCGGGCGTTTACATGATCCTCGGCATCGAGCGCAATAACCGTCAAGCCGGCCTTTTCGAATTGTTGACGACTGTACGGAGATCTGCCATCGGTCATTGGCCGGAATTTCTCTTTTGGATCGGATGGCTTCGGATAAAGGTTGTAAATCACCAGCTTCCCGCCCGGTGCGAGCGCGTTGTAAATGGACGAAAGGAAGACCTGATCGTTAACGCCTAGATCGATCAACAACCGCTTGTCGTCAACCTTGCGTTCGGGTTTGATATAGCCGCGCTTGAGCGTGTTCTTCGACAAAATCAGGTGATAGCCGCGCCCAACCTGTTCGACGATTTTTGGGTCCTTGGGCCATAACCCATGCGCCAGCGTCACTGAGCCGCGTTCCCGGAAGAATCCGCTGGCAATGGGTGCCAATGCAACCGGGCCCTGGTCGCCACGCTCGCTGTAGAGCGCGGCCAGGTAGCCATCCGGATCAACGCCTGTAACCTTGGCACCGAGACTGGCAAGCAAGCGAAGCTGGCCGATACTGCCGTAGCCGAAATCGAGAATAAGTTTTCCGGCGAGGTCCCTGAAATTCTCGTCGGCAGCAAAATCCAGCGCGCGAACATACGCCAACGGCGATCCACCTTTGGTGTAGTAATAGCGATACTCGTCGAGCTGAACCGGCGACAGCGCATTCTTGCGTGCTTCCGGCAGAGCATCTCGTGCCGCCGTCGAGAAATATTCGCGCGTCTTCTCGTTGATATAAGCAGTTCGTGGCGCAATCGATGGCAGCGCGGCTGTGGCATTGAGAAAATGACGGGCGATGTCGCTATGCGCCAGTGGCTCCAACAGCCTCGCTTCATTGATCAGCCGCTGTACGGTCGGGCTCAACGCACCCAGCGCGGGAACTGGTATTCGCGACAGCGGCTCGTTAGTCGCTGGCGCACGTGCAGTTGGCGTGCTGGCACATCCCGCCAACCAGAGCAGGATCAACCACGGTGAAATTCGCAATAGCAGATTCATTCGTCGATGTTGGCGGATTGGGGGCGTTAGAAAAATCAATTGGTCGCCGACGATGCCGATGGCTTGGCCAACACTGCGGCAGGGGAAAGGAGCTTCATCGCTCCCAGGACAAGTAAATCGAGCAGGCAATACAGAGCGCCGGCCGAAAACGGCGGATTCGCCGAGGTGATCCCTAGGCCGGGCGTGGTACTCACCCACGTCCAGTTTCCCAAGGCGGTGCCGTACAGTTCCATGGCCAACGCGAGCACGAACATCGTGACATAGAGCATTCGTGCTCGGCCAAACAACATGCACACGCCGAACACGCCGAACAGCAACGCACCAAATTGGTCAAAACGAAGCGTCCAGGCAAACCCCGCGTAGATAAAGGCTCCCCAAGGAAAAATAGCCTGGAAGGCGCGCCCAGCCTTGTGTTTTGACATTTTTTGCGACCAGATCAGCCCCAACGTCATTAGCAGCGCATGTCCCGGGGGCACAAACAGTGGGACATTCGCGAACTGATAATCATAGAGCCCCCACACCAGCGAAAGAATGACTTCACCGAATCCGGAGATCGCAGTACACAGCATCAAGACGCGCCGCTCGTCATTGCCGCCAACCTTGAAGAGCGCCCCCCAGACAACCAGTGTCCAGATGATTGCGGCAATTTGCCCCGGCCAGCCGAACGCTGCATCAATAGCCAGTCCGCCGCCGATGACGAGCAGGATATGCCATGGGGCCCATTTGGGTGCTTGCTGCCACAGGCGCTGGTGCAGCAGCAACGGATCAGGATTCAAGCGTCAATCCTTCCAGTGCGATATCGATTTTTGTACCAGAGATTAGGTCGCTCACCGCCTTCGCGCAGCCACATGACAGCGTCCAGCCGAGCGCCCCATGGCCGGCGTTAAGAAACAAATTGACGATGGGTGACGCGCCAAGGATTGGCGTGCCCTTGGGTGTGGCCGGCCTTAATCCGCACCAGGGTTTCAAATCTGCGCCGTAGTTGCCGGCGGACGGGAAAACGGCTCTGGCCTGCTCGATGAGTAATTTCACGCGCACCGTATCCAGTGTGGTGTCGTATCCGGCGATATCGGCCATGCCGGCAATGCGAAGCTCATCGCCGAGCAGCGCATAGACAACCTTGTATGCGCTATCGGTGACACTGATGCGCGGCGCGCTGGCAAAATTCTTTGCGCCACTGGTGTCCAGGGTGAGGCTGTAGCCTTTCAACGGATAGATAGGCAAATAGAACCCCAGTTGTCTGGCGTGCCATGCATTGGCCGCCCCCATCGCCATCACGAATGCGTCGGCTTGTATGGCGCCGCCAGAGGTGTCGACCGCAGTGATGTTTCGCCCGGTTTCATTAACGACAAATCGCTTTACGCTGGTGTCAGTCATGAAGGTCACACCACGTGTGCGCAACAGGTTTTCCATCGCCACGCAAAAATCGTGACAATCCCCGGCATCTTCGGAGGGCGTGTGAATGCCGCCGACCACACGTTCCTTGACGTGCTGCAAGGCTGGCTCCAGGGCCAGACACTCTTTGCCGTCGAGCGCGTTCTGCTCACTGCCGAAAGCACGCTGGAAATCCAGTGTTCGCTTAGCGCCGTCAAAAGATGCGACATCGGAAAAAATGACCAACTTGCCGTTGCGGCGGTAGTCAAACGTAATCGGTTCGTTGGCGACGATATCGTGAATCAGGTCGCGGCTGTAGTAGGCCAGGCGCAGCAAATGTACAGTGGAGATTTCCGCCTGCGGGCGATTGCAGGCGCGTACGAAGTTGATGCACCACCGCCACTGGTCCCAATCAAATTTCGGATAAAAACGCAGCGGCGAATCCGCACGCAACAGCCACGGCGGAATCTTTGGCACCACGCCGGGACCAGCCAACGGCGCGACATAGCTATAGGAAAGCTGCCCGCCGTTGGCATAACTGGTTTCAAGCCCTGCGTGTGAATTGCGTTCGATGACCGTGACGCGATGTCCCGCCTTGTTCAGAAAATAGGCAGTAGTGATGCCGATGATGCCGGCGCCGAGTACAACGATGTGACTCATTTCAAGACTTGCAACAGATTGTTGAAATCGTCGGTCCAGACACGCAGCTTCGGTTGCGGCGGAATGATAAATGAGCCATCAAGAATCTCCGGCTTCAGAAACTGGGCGTTGTCCTTGCTTAACAACACCCAGTCGCTGGTGGTCGAGCCATCATCGTAACTGTCACGCACCCACGCGACATGGAGGCCGCGTTTTTCGGCGATCAGATTCACCACTGGTTTCAGGTCGAGGAACCGGTTGGATACATGGTAAGCAATCACACCATCAGGCTTCATGTGTTTTTCAAAAATCTGTACGGCTTCCAGTGTAATTAAGTGCACCGGGATCGAATCGCTGGAAAACGCGTCGACTGCGAGCACGTCAAATCCCTGTGGCGCCTCGCGTTCCAGATTCAGCCTGGCGTCGCCCAGCGAGATTTCAATTTTTGCTTGCGCTTCCTTCAGATACGTAAAGTCGCGGTGCGCGATCGTCACCACCGCCGGATTGATGTCGTAGAAGCGGTAGGTATCCGCCTTGCTGCCGTAGACGGCGATGGTGCCCGTGCCTAGACCGATAATGCCAACCTTGCGCGGTGTATCCGGCGCCATCTTCCCCTTCAGCAATAGGATGCGGCCGATGCCCGACTTGGCCTTGTAGTAGGTGGTCGCGGAACGATTGTAGGGAGCATCCATGTACTGGTCGCCGTGCAGGATCGCGCCGTGCACCAGTGATCGCCGACGGTATTCCACGCTAGGCGGATCGTATTGCTTGACGCGCAAAGTGCCGTAAAAATTGCGAGTCATAACTAGCACGTCCTCACGAAATTCGATGACCGTATATGCCGCCGCCACTGCCGCAAATATTGTTACCGCGCCACCAGCGATAAGCACCGTGAAATGCGCTTTTCGCCACATCAGAAAAGTCGCCATGCCTGCCAGCGCGACAATGCTGATCTCCAGTTCGTAATATGCAGGCAGGGTCAGCGGCGCGATGATTCCCACCAGCAATGCGCCCAGCGCGCCGCCGATGGAGACCATCAGGTAAAAAGTCGTGAGGTGCGAAGGGTGCGGCTTGAGCGCCGCAAGTTCCCCGTGGCAGAACATGCAGGCGACAAACAATCCCGCCGAAAACAGGCCGATCTGCCAGTAAAGCATGAAGTGCAGATCACGATCCGCAAGCGTCCACGACATGCCCACTACCATCACCGCCAGCAAGGGCAGGAACAAGGCGCGCTGATACCAGCTTGAATCCGCATCCCTGGCATCGAAGCAGAGAATAAAAGTCAGCAGATACAGTGCCAGTGGCACCACCCACATTAGCGGGATGGAGGAAATATTCTGGGTGAGATGGTTCGAAATCGCCAAGAGTAGCACCGAGCCCAGTGCGGACAGCGCGATCCATGTCAACTTGTCTCGGCGAGTCGGCACCGCAGCCAACGTGTCCGCGCCAGTGGCGGAATAGTCCGACACGGATGTTTTTCCGCCGTCTTTCCCGCGTAGACCTAGCCAGGCGGACGCCACTACCAGCAGGCCAAACAGGCCAAAGCCGATCGACCAACTCGTCGCCTGCTGCTGCGTCGTGATCCACGGCTCGAACAGGAACGGATAACCTAACAACGCAAGCATCGAGGCCAGATTGGACAGCGCGAACAATCGGTAAGGACTGCGGCCAGGATAACTCTTGCTAAACCACGCCTGCACCAGCGGGCTGGTCGTGGAAATCAAGAAATAGGGTAGGCCAATGGTTGCAGTAAGCAAAAGCAGGATGCGCATGCCAGGCTCTTCCCCACCGTTGGGCTTCCAGGCAACGTCGGGAATGATAGGCAAGAGCGCGATGGCGACTGCGATCAAGGCAACATGTAATATTGCCTGAAACTTGGGCGAGAGTTTTCTGGTCGTCCAGTCAGCATAGAAATACCCCGCCAGCAACATGCATTGAAAAAAAACCAGGCAAGTTGTCCAAACAGCCGCGGAGCCGCCGAACCAAGGCAGGATTTGCTTGGCGATCACGGGTTGTACGAGAAACAGCAGGAACGCGGAGACGAAGACAGTGAGGGCGTAAAGGATCATCTACGAATTGTCGCACGCTGCGTGGGAGTTGCTCAGCTTTGAGGTGTCGCAGTCCGGCGGTAAAATTGATGCCCCAGCCGCGCTTTTTCCCAGTTCTTTAGCCAATGCAAACCTCCCAATCCGCATTCAATCAGGGCCTGCGTGACCAGGCGCCCTTTATCCTCGGCAACATTCCCTTTGGGCTGATCACCGGTGCTGCTGCAGTCAGTGCCGGTGCCGACCCTTGGCTGGCGATGGGGATCTCGGTGATCATGTTTTCCGGCGCCGCGCAACTGGCGGCGATATCGCTACTCGCCCAGCACGCGCCGGCGGGAATCGTGGTGCTCACTGTGTTGGTGGTCAATCTGCGCTTGATGATGTATAGCGCTGCCGTAGCGCCGTTTTTCAGCAAAACGCCGACTTCACGAAAATGGCTGTTTTCGTATCTACTCACGGATCACGTATTTGCCTTGTTGACCACCAAGTTCGACAAGCAGCACGTGCCCAAACACATGGACGCATATTATTTTGGGTTGACGGGCTCGATGTGGTGCTGCTGGCAGGTGAGCGTGGTGATCGGTGTGTTTGCCGGGACGTTGGTACCCGCGCGCTGGTCGCTGGATTTCGCAATCCCGCTGGTATTTCTTTCGCTGGTGTTGCCGGCACTGCAGACCAGGAGTCACTGGAATGCAGCAATTGCGGCGCTGATTGCTGCCGCGTTCTGCACCTCCCTGCCGCTCAAGCTGGGGTTGATCGCGGCAGCAGCCACAGGAATATTCGTCGGCGTGGTCTCGGAACGCATTTCGCATGCCCGGGCGGCAGCGGCGTCGGGCGTACGCTCATGAGCGGCCTCGAAGGCTGGTTGACGGTGATTGTCTGCGGGCTGGTCACACTCGCAGCGCGTGCCTCGTTCATCGTGTTACCGCCGGATACGCAGGTGCCCGTGTGGTTGCGAGGCGGACTGAAATACGTCGCGGTAGCTGTATTGCCGGCACTGATCGCACCGGACGTACTCTATCGCGAAATGGCATCGGGCGAGATCGTCAATGTTTATCGCATTGTCGCGGCTCTGGTGGCGATGCTGGTCGCCTACCGGACACGCAGTATCTTGGGCACGCTGGCAAGCGGCATGGCAGTACTCTGGTTGCTCAAATGGTGGGGCCCACTCTGATGATTCAGGCGATCCTGATTGGCATGCTTTTGACAGAGCTGGCAATTTATGTTGGCCTGGGGCGGATGTTTGTCGAGCGCGGAATGAGCATTGCCGCCATCGTCTCGATTCTGCTGCTGTTGGCGCTGTGTTGGCGCCTGAGTCATGCGTTGGGCAGCTTCCTGTTAACGAGTTTGTTACGGCTACGCGACCACCGTGCGCTCCCGCTGGGAAATAGCATGGCCGCACTCGCCAATGAAGTTGCCGCACGCTTCGTGTGCTTCAACTGGAGCCAACCGTTTCCAGGCCTGGCGACCGACCGCGAACCGGCGGATGCTGCGCAGGGGGTGCCGATACTGCTGGTCCATGGTTACCTTTGCAACCGTGGCCTCTGGGTCACATTCAGCCGTGCGCTTGCCGCTGCCGGCCTGGGGCCGGTCCATACGGTCACGCTGGAGCCAGTGTTCGATGGAATCGATGCACTGGTACCCAAGTTGGCTGCGCGTATTGAAGCCATTTGTAGAGCCAGTGGTGCGTCACAGATCATGCTGGTGGCGCATAGCATGGGTGGACTGGTGGCGCGTGCGTATCTGGCCCAAAGCGACGCTAATCGCGTTTCGCGGCTGGTCACGTTAGGCTCACCGCATCACGGTACCCAACTCGCTCAATTCGGAATCGGCATCAGCGCCGATCAGATGCGGGCACGCAGCCCGTGGTTGCAGACACTGGCGGGCAAGGAAACGGCAAATGCCGCGGGCAGCACGCGGCCTCAGCCGAAAGCGTTGTCGATTTACACCCTTAATGACGATCTGGTCTATCCGCCCGAGTCAAGCGTGCTGGAGTGGGCAGAGAATATCCCGGTGTCAGCGGTTGGTCACATGGCGCTGGTATTCTCCGCGCCAATTGCCAGACGAGTGATTGCGTATTTGCGCTAGTCTGGCGCTTAGAATAGTAACTTCGCCTTTACCCACCTTACCAGTCTGGAGAATGATCATGAATCTTATCGATCGCGCAAAGAATATCTGCCTGACGCCCAAAACCGAATGGCCGGTGATCGCCGCTGAGACAACAAACACCAAGGATTTGATGGCCGGCTATGTCGCGCCGTTGGCCATCATCGGACCGATCGCCGGCTTTATCGGCGGGACCATCATTGGCCACACATTACCGTTTGTGGGTACCTATCGAACACCCGTGCTGGCCGGCATTGGCGTGGCAATCTTCTCTTTTGTGATGGCTTTCGTCGGTGTGTTCATCCTCTCACTCATCATTGATGCGCTGGCACCCTCATTTGGCGGTGAAAAAAACAAGCAGCAGGCGCTGAAAGTCGCGGTCTACGCATACACCCCAGCTTGGCTTGCGGGCATCCTGAGCATTATTCCGTTTTTGGGCATGCTGGCAATCCTTGCGGCGCTCTACAGCCTGTACCTGCTATTCCTAGGCTTGCCCAAGCTGATGAAATGCCCCGAAGACAAGTCCATCGGTTACACAGCGGTGGTGGTGATCTGTGCCATCGTAATCTCGGTGGTGATCTCGGCGATGGCCAGTATGTTTGTCGGTGCAGGCATGCTGGCTTCGGGCATCGGCCGCTCATCATCATCAGCGGTAACGTTCGACAAAGATAGCGCGGTCGGCAAGCTGCAAGATTTCGGCAAGACAATGGAAGAGGCCGGGAAGAAAATGGAGGCCGCGCAGAAAAGTGGCAATCAGGAAGAGGCCGCCAAGGCTGCGATGGCAGGCCTGGGCGCCGCACTGGGTGGCGGCAAATCGGTGGAGTCGGTGGACATCGAAAAGTTGAAGCCCTTTATTCCCGAAACACTCGCCGGTCTCGCTAAAACATCCAGCAGGAGTGAAAAGAACGGCGTGCTGGGCCTGATGATTTCGAAAGCCGAAGCGCAATACGGCGACGGCTCAGGCAAAAGCATCGATTTGGCCATTACCGATACCGGCGGCGCAAGCGGCATTATGGGTCTCGCCAGCTGGGCTACCGTTCAAGGCGAGAAAGAGGATCAGTACGGTACCGAAAAAACGCAGAAGGTGAATGGCCGCCTGGTGCATGAGAAGTCGCGCAAAAATGGCGGCGGCGAATACAACGTGGTCATTGCCGAGCGTTTCATGGTGGAAGCAAAAAGCAACAACGTCGATCTGAATACGCTCAAATCGGCTGTGGCCAGCATTGATCTGGGCAAGCTGGAGTCGATGAAGGATGAGGGCGTAAAAAAATAGTAGAAACCAGTACTGGTGCACTTTTCGGCGCATTTTTGCTCGGGGAGCCGCGCCAGTGCTTTATTTGACCTCGTGACTACGCGCAAAAATTGCCGTTCGTGCCGAGCCTGCCGCAGAATTATTGAGACTGTGGCGAACGCGAATGAGGACCAGCCAAGTTTCTTAAGCGATTGGAAACCAGCATGACGCCAGACGAACTCCGCGCCAAGCTCATCCGCAACTTCAACGACGCCGCGCTCGAGACTTCCGCCAGAGCGCCGTCGTACGACGGCGCGCGCAGCGCGCGGCTGGCCAGTGGCACCGCTGCGCAAAAAATGGGCGCGTCCATCGATATCGTGCCGCCCGGCAAGCAGTCCTGCCCCTATCATTTTCATTACGTGGAAGAAGAAATGTTCGTCGTCCTCGAAGGCGAGGGAACATTGCGTGTAGCGGGCGAAATGCTGACCATTCGCGAGGGGGACATCATGTTCATTCCGCCGGGGCCTGAGTATCCGCACCAGATTATCAATACGTCGGACGAGCCGCTCAAATATCTTTCGTTCTCAGTCAATGCCGATGTAGACATCTGTGAGTACCCGGATTCAGGCAAGTACCTGGCTTACTCGAGAACCAAGGGGCCGCTGCTGGACGGAGGACGCATGCACCGCGTCAAGGACGATCTCGATTACTGGGATGGGGAAGCGTAAGCCCGCGTCACAATCGCCGGAGAAGAACTCAGCCAGCGCTGCAACGATTTTTCGTTCTCAAAATGATTCCCGGTCACGAGCAGTACCGTCTTGGAATTGTGTCATAAGCGCTTGAAAAGGCTCGCCAGATATAGAGTATTGCGCAGCGTCCGGCAGTCAGAACCTTAACTACCTTGCCCGCGCATTGTCCCTATACATGCACGATCCCACCTACATCGACGCGAGCGTCATGAATGCATAGATGGCGATGGCGGAAACTGCCGAGCCGATGCTGAATCGCCGGTTCAAGACTTTCGCTTCGTCCTTCTGCCCCTTAGACATCAGGGTCTGCGTGAAGATAATGCCGATGATCATGGCGACCACAAGTGCATAGGCGGTGAGGAAGTAGTAATCCGCAATCATCGTGTAGCCGACCTTCGGAAACGAGCCCTTCTGCGACATGTGATAAACCAGAATACCGACCAGGCCAGAGATCGAAGCATTGATACGTGGTGCGAACTGGTCCAGCGGCACCCACAGGATCAGTAGGATGATGCCAAGGATGATGGTCAGCGGCAGAAAGAATGTGAACAGATACGGCTTCAAGTTACGTTTCAGCTCTATCTCCATATTGACGGTCGAGAAATAAATCGGGCTCTTGTAATTGGTGCCAAGGCGATAGTCGGCATCGCCAAACGTAGACTCGTAGCGGTAGAGATCGGAGAACACATTGCGCCCCAGGTACTTCCATTCCTGCGGCTTGATGTCCTGGATGGCAGTGGTTTCCATATGCCTCGAATCCGGGACCAGCATGATGTGTGTGGAATTCTTGTTGGCATGCGCGATCGACAGCGGCAGGGATTGGGCATCGAACGGAAACGCGGCCAGATCGAAGGGCGCACCCAGTGTGAGGCGCTTGCGATAGGCGCGATATTTGGTGGCCTCGGAGAAGTTCTCTTTCAGGATGGACGACGACTCCTTCACGGCATTTACCGCGGCAATTTTCTCAATATCCTTGGGCTCCAGCCGGGGGCCGGACCATTTGAACCACATGAATACATCGACATCCCACAACATGTCCTTGATATTGATGTCGTTGATCCGAATGACATCCAGGCCGACAAAGACCACATCGACGATGTGATAGGGCATGGCATCGGACAGGAGCAATTCGCCCTTCTTGAGCCGCTGGCGCATCTCTTTGAGAACGTATTCCTCGCGCGGTCGTAAAAGTTGTACGGAAGCGGTCTTGAATCTGCCGTCTTTCATGACCGACACCAGCACGTCGCGGCGAATAGCTCGGCCAGTGTCCGGCACTGCGACCGTCGGCACCATTGTTGGTAGCAGGGGCGCAGTTGGCTCTGGCGACGATAGTGTGCCGGCTTTGGGTGCGTTCGTGGCGACGGTGATAGCTGGTTTTTCCGCGCCGGGTTTGGCTGGCATGCCGATACCGAGCTCGGCCGCATATTTCTCGACATATTCAGCCGTCTTGTCTTTGGCGTTGCTGAAAAACAGATTGCCGCTCACGCCTTCAATCGCCGCATGCAGATCGAGCTTGGCGAGGAAATCGCGAATACCCGCACGCGTTGGCGGCACGCCAGGCGTTGCGGCTTCGCTGGCCTCGATCGCACTGGAGAGCAGCAGCGCAGCGTCAAATGCCATGGCGGCAGCCACGGAAGGGCGCTCGCCGAATTTCCTGGAATAAGCCTGCGCGAATCGCGTTGCCTTCTGGTTGGCGACTTCCCAGAGAAACGCCGACGCCAGATATACATCCTTGGTGTATTTCTCGTCGATGTCGCTGAGAAATTTTGGATTCGACCAGGTATTAGGTGCCATCACCGGCACCTTGATACCTTGCTCGCGAAGCTTGGGCAGGAAAGACAGTCCCGCCTCGCTGTGCGTCATTGGCACGACCACGCCAAATTTCTTGTTTTCCTCGCCGTCAGGCAGGTTCCTGGTCACCCAGTCCGGCGCAGGAGTGAGACTTTCGACGGCAACCACCTTCTGTATGGTCAGTCCGAGTCGCGCCGCTTTCTGTGTGAATGAATCCCGCAACGCAATACCGAACGGGTCGGTGGCGTGTAGCAGAAGGATGTTGTCCTTCTTCAAAACCTCCTTGATGTAAACCGCCATGAATGCGCCCTGTCTTTCGTCGGCGAGGTTCAAGGTGAACATCCACGGATTGGATGCAAGGTAAGTGGGGTTGCTGACATTTGGCGAAAGCAACGGGATCTTTGCGTCCCCGAATATCTTTGCCGTCGCCATCGCCGTGGCGGGGTAGTAGTGGCCGATCACCGCCAGCAATGCATCATCCTTGACCATTTCGGCGGCGGCCGCAGCGGCTTTGACTGGATCGTCAAAATCGTCCCATATGACTGTTTCCAATTTCACGCCATGCCCGGCACCGGACGCGTTGAACTGTTCGACAAAAAGTTCAACCGCGTTTTTCAGGGGGATGCCCTTTTCTGCCTTTGATCCAGTGAGCGGGACGAGTACGCCGATGCGGTACGTCTTGGCGAACGTCGAACAGGAAAGTAAGACAAGCAGACAGGTGAAGACGATTCTTGAAAATAACGGCACTACGAACTCCTTGGGGTGGGAAGCCAGATGGAAAAACGGGATTGTACAATTGCCGGAACGTGGAGGTCAGTATGAACAGACGAAACGCTTTGCAAGCGCTGGCGATTGCAGCAGGAATGTCACACATGCCCATTCAGGCGCAAAACGCCGCTGCGGGAGTGCCGAAAATCGCCAGCCGGAAAATTCCGTCAACTGGCGAAATGTTACCCATCATCGGGCTGGGTACTTGGCAGACCTTTGACGTTGGCACCGAAGCAACGACGCGTGCGCCGCTGCAGGTAGTGCTGCGCGAATTTGCCGCGCTAGGCGGCAAACTCATCGATTCCTCACCGATGTACGGCAGGTCCGAGGAAGTTGCCGGCGATCTGATTGCTGCTCTCGGAATTCGGCCACAATTATTCATTGCCACCAAAGTCTGGACCTCAGGCAAAGTAGCGGGCCTCACGCAGATGGACGAATCGATGAAGAAACTCAAGGCCCGGCCTATTGAGCTGTTACAGGTACACAACCTGCTCGATGTCGAGACGCATCTGAGTACATTGACTGACTGGAAGCGCCAGGGACGGGTGCGCTACATCGGCGTCACGCACTACACAAACAGCGCTTTCGCGGCTGTCGCGAAAGTGATCAGCGGCCATCCGGTGGATTTTCTGCAGATCAATTATTCGGTAGGCGAGCGTGAAGCTGAGAAAAAGCTGCTGCCACTTGCGCGGGAGCGGGGTATTGCGGTGATTGTCAATCGGCCATTTGCCGGTGGCGAACTGATTCGCCGCCTGCGCGGCACGCCGTTGCCGACCTGGGCCGCGGAAATCGATTGCACGAGTTGGGCGCAACTGCTGCTCAAGTTTGTGATTTCTCACCCGGCGGTCACCTGCGCGATTCCGGCGACCGCTCGAGTCGAGCATTTGCGTGACAACATGGCCGCCGGTTTGGGGCGAATGCCGGACGAAAATTTGCGTGCCCGGATCGCGGCGAGCGTCACTTGAAACATTTTCCATCACCCCGAATTGGACGAGCAGCATGCGCCAAACTTTTGTGAAATTCTACTGTTCGGCGATGGCGTTCGTGTGTTTGTTCACCGGCCACATTGCAGTTGCAGGCGACCTCGAAGATGCCGAATCCGCACGCGACCGCAAAGACTATGCGAAGGCGATCATGCTGTTTCGCAAGGTCGCAGCAGAGGGCGATGCAGTCGCGCAATTCAAGCTCGGCGGCATGATCGCCAGGGGTGAGGGCGCCAAACGGGACCTTGCAGAAGCGACCACACTGTTGACGCAGTCGGCTAATCAGGGCTACGCACCGGCGCAAAACAGTCTCGGTGTTCGCTATCAACGCGGGCAGGGCGTCGCGCGCGACCTGACCCGTGCAGCAGCGCTGTACCAGCAAGCATCTGAGCAACGTTACGGATTGGCGCAGGGCAATCTCTCCGACCTTTACGCCAAAGGCCTGGGCGTGCCCAAGGACAGGGTGTTGGCTCATGTCTGGTCAAACTTGGCCAGCGTCAACGGTGAAGCACGTGCGGCGCGAAAACGCCCGGCGATGGAACGCACGTTCACGCCCATGCAACGTAATGTTGCCGATACCAATCTGGGCATCATGTTCTCGCGGGGCCGCGGCGTCGAGAAAGACGCCAACCGAGCCGCCACACTATTTGAAACAGCCGCACTACGGGGTTACACGATCGCGCAATTTGAGTTTGCCGAGTGTTACGACAAGGGCAATGGCGTTTCGCAGGACTACTGGCTCGCGGCTCAGTGGTACGAGAAAGCCGCCGCGCAGGGTCATGCCCGTGCCCAGATGAGCGCGGCGTATATGTACGAGGTCGGGCAGGGCGTTGCGAAAGATGCGCGCCGCGCCGTGCAGTGGTACCTGCAAGCGGCGGCCAAAGGCGAGGCGATCGCCCAATACAATCTGGGTGCCTTGCTCGAAAGCGGACGGGGCGTAGAGCAGGACCACGTCGAGGCGTTGAAGTGGCTCAATATTGCCGAGGCCAACGGCAACCAGCAGGCGGCGGATTCGCGGCGCCTCGTTGAGGGCCTGATCACCCCTGAACAGATTGCTGAAGCGAAGAAGCGCTCGGACGACTGGATCAAGAGTAATGGCCGGTGATCGTTGCCGCAGCGCTATCGCTTCAAGACGTAACTCTTCTTTGAAACTCAAGCACTGGAGCGCATCTTCAGCCATTTTCTGCCTGCAAGGCGCGCCGGTGCTATAGTCTGTCGTCCTAACACACATATCATGTTCTGTCGGCGAGTTGAACCTTGAACCCGGCGATCAATCCTGAAAGCCCATGAACCTCCACTCGCGCTGCCTGTCCGCGATAATCCTTTTCAATGCAGCTTTGCATTACGCGGGTATTGCAGTTGCGGCGGAAACTGATCCGGTACCGGCCAATCCAGAGTCGAATCCGAAAAGCGATACGGCTGTGCCGGAAAAAAAAGACCAGCCTGTGCCACCGTCCAAGGTACCGCTGCCAGTCCAGACCGTTGAAAAAATCGAAGTCAAAACCTCGCAGGACAATTACGATGCGCGCCGCGAAGATACGGCCACCAAGATCGTCGTGACTGAGGAAGAAATCGGCAAGTATGGCGACTCGCAACTCGCTGATGTTTTGAAGCGCCAGCCCGGCATCACGGTGACTGGCGGCGACATCCGTATGCGCGGGCTAGGCAACGGCTACACGCAGATTTTGCTCAACGGCGAGCGTGCGCCGCCGGGGTTTTCGCTTGATACCTTGGCGCCTAGCAGTGTCGAGCGGATCGAAATCCTGCGGGCCGCGACCGCCGAATTCAGTACGCAATCCATCGCTGGCACCATCAATATCGTTCTGAAGAAAAGAGTACGGATCGCACAGCGCGAAATCAAAATTGGTTATTTCACCGGCCGTGGATATAAGGCCCCCAACGCGAATTTTTCGCTATCCGACAAGGATGGAAATTTCTCCTGGTCGCTTAACGGCGCTTACTTCGGAGGGTTTAACGATTACACGCAATCAGGCGGCGAATTCGGTGCTGATGCAAGCGGGGTGCCGAGCTTCGAGCGCGCCTACAGCAATCACTTTACAGGCACTTTCCACGGTGTAAATATTGCGCCGCGACTTAATTGGACGCTGCCAAACGGCGATACGCTGACTTGGCAGAATTTCGTCAACGCCAACCGTAGCCGAGGAGATGGTGATCGGCGGTTCGTGACCATTCTCGGCTCAGACAATCTCTACCCAATCAGCCTCACCCACAACGCCAACGACAGTACGTTGGCACGCTCTGATTTGAATTGGGTGAAGAAGCTCGCCGAAGGGGCCAAGCTGGATCTTAAACTCGGCTTCACCTACGGCAATCGCGATATTGAATTTCTGCAGCGCGCGTTCACCAACAGCAATGTGCAAAATCTGGATAGCACTGTTATTTCGTCCGCAAAAGATTCTGGTTTTACATTTACCGGCAAATATTCCACGCCAATTGTTGAAGGTCATGCACTGGTCGCTGGCTGGGATACCGGCGCCAGTAAACGTACAGAGAATCGCGACCAGCGCGATAAGCCGCTTCCGGGCGTCATCCCTGTCATCAGTTTCGAGGATTTCGATGCCCGCGTGGTGAAATTGGCCGGCTTTGTACAGGATGAATGGAACGTGACCATGGATTGGTCCGCCTATCTGGGCGTGCGTTGGGAGGGCATCCGCACTGAAAGCGAGGGCAGCACATTTTCGACGACGCAGAACCGTTCGAGTGTTTGGAGCCCACTCATGCAGACGCTTTATAAATTACCGGATCGTAAAGGCGAACAGCTTCGGCTGGCGCTCACGCGCACCTACAAAGCGCCAGGTACTGCGAGCCTGATTCCGCGCCGCTTTACATCGACCAATAACACGCCGACTGATCCCGATACGCAGGGCAATCCCGACCTGCGACCCGAGCTTGCGACCGGGATCGATGCGGCGTATGAAAAATTTTGGGACAAAGGCGCGATGATGAGTGTCAGTGGCGCGCTTCGCCGCATCACTGGGTTTAATCGGCGCGGATTGTCATTCGTCAACGGTCGCTGGGTTTCGCAGCCGATCAACGATGGCACCGCAGATACGCGTAGTCTTGAGGCAGACGCCAAGTTTCCGGTCCAGATTTTTTATCCAAACGCACCACCGGTAGATTTTCGTATCAATTTGAACCGCAATTGGTCCACTGTGAAATCGGTGCCGGGACCGAACAATCGGCTCGATCAACAAACACCGTTCAGCGCGACCATCGGTCTTGACTACCGCATGAAGGGCGGGGAATTTACCGCCGGCGGGAGTTACAGCTTCAAGAGTGGTGGGCTGGTGCGCATTTCCGAAAATCAAAGCACCAATGTCGCGCCACGCCGCGAACTGGATGTCTACGCGCTGTGGAAATTTACGCTGAAGACGCAATTTCGGCTAACCCTTGCCAACGTGCTACGGCAGGACTATATCAACGAAAGAAGCTATTTCGATCAATTTGGCAGCCTGCGTCAAAGCACCGTCTTTCCGTCGAGCATGCATGTGCGGACGAATCTTGAGATGAAGTTTTAGGGGCGCTGCACTGGAAATGGCAAACGTTTATTGGCGCGCAATTTCAGCCAATTTCGGCCTGCAATGTATGCCAATGCTGGAGTTTACCGATTTGCGAATCGGTAAAAAATCACGTCACCAGCAACAACAACGTCAGGTCTGTACACATAGTAAGCAGAGTACAAGCTTAAGGCGTGGCAAGGCGCCGAGGAAAAAATGCCTGAAGACCCGCGTGAATGCTTATGTTTGTTCCTGACCTTCGAAGCACTTGCGCTGAATTCAGAGATTGAAGCGGTCGAGAATTTTTCGGTGGTGCGCGCGGTAAGATGCGAGGGCATAAGCGCTTCCCTGCCCTGATTCCCGCCACCTTCTCTCCAAACCCCGCAAATATGACTCCAACGCAGCGTTCAATTTTCGCTGGTCTGCTCTGTTTTGTCGCCAACCTGTTGCCGGTTCATGCGCAGCCGATGGACAAAAGAGCGGATATCGATACGGCGACCAAATCCGCGCAGGCTCCTCAGGTTTCATTGCCGACGCCATCGGCCTCGGCTCGCGAACTTTTTTCGCGCTACAAGGATCGACTTGTACAGGTGCGGGTGTTGCTCACCAGCGCCAACGAACAATCCTCGCTGGGCTCAGGCTTCGTGGTGCGCGATGATGGGCCCAAGGGCGTCTGGCTGGTGACGAACTATCACGTCGTCTCGTCGCTGGCGATCAATCCCGACAAATTTCGCATTGAACTGAGGCCGACCAGCGAACGCGCCGTCAAGGCGACACTGGTCGCCGTTGACGTGATCCACGACCTGGCGGTGCTACGTACTGAACCAGTCGCCGGCGCGACCCCGTGGCCGGCGTTTGATTTGCGCGAAACCGCGTTGGCGCAGGGCGAACGGGTGTTTTCGCTTGGTAATCCAATGGAACTCGGTTTTCTGATCTCGGAGGGCATTTACAACGGCCCGGTTGAATCGCGGATTTACGAGCAGATGCTGTTTTCGGGGGCACTCAATTCTGGCATGAGCGGCGGGCCGTCAATTGACGATGCCGGCCGCGTCGTCGGCGTCAATGTCGCCACCAGGCGCGGTGGTCAACTGCTCAGCTTTCTGGTGCCGGTGCGCTACACCCGCGAGTTGCTGGAGCGCGCCTGGCAGGCGCCGCCGCGCAAAGAGTGGCGCACCGAAATCGCCAGGCAGTTGATCGCACACCAAAATTTTGTCGCGGGCAAGCTGTTGAGCGCGGTCAGTGCCGAGCCGGTCAAGTCCACCCTGGAAATTGCGGCAAGCGGACAAGCGAAGTCGGCACAAACCGCTGGCAGGATCAGTCCTGCCGCACAAGGCTCGGTTGCGGCCGCGAAGGCTGGATTTGCTAGCCAGGGGATTGCGGGACGGGTCGTTCCGACGCTCGACGGCAGCCTGACCAAATGCTGGGCCGGCGGCCGCGATGGTGAGCGGCTACGATACCAGCGGGACACCCTCGATTGCAGCCTGCATTCAGGACTGTACGTGCGGCAGAGCCTGCAAACCGGTCAGCTGAGCATTCGACATATGCTCCTGCGTAACGACAAGCTTACGACGCCGCAATTTCTCGCACTCGGCGCGGTTGGACGTGCCGCATCTTCCTATATGCAAGTTGGCACTTCTGAATTGACCCCCGCCGAATGCCGAGATGACTTCGTGCGCGGCACCGTACACATCTACCGGGTCGCCATCTGCCTGAAAGCCTATAAGAAGTTTGAAGGCATCTATGATTTCACCGTGACCGCCACGCAATCCGATGACGCGCACGAACGCATGATCAGTGCGCTGTCGATGCAAGGAATATCGTTCGAGAACGGACAGCAACTGAGCAAACTGTTCCTGGAGCGCCTGCAATGAGCTGGGTAGTCGAACTGCTGCATCGCGACGGCTCGGTGCTGACCCGCGTGCCGGTGCCGGGGTATGTCTCGGCTGGCCTGTCGGACGCGACGGCAGCCACTCGTACCGTCAACATCGGGCGCGCACTGGACAACGATCTGGTGCTGGACGACCCGCATTGCGCGGCCCACCACGCGCGCCTTGAGGTCACCGACGATGGCGCGGCGCGGCTGATCGATCTGCGTACACGCAACGGCATCATTTCAGCCCACAACAAGCGCGCCGCCATTTTTGACATCAAGAACGATGAACCCTTTCGCCTCGGTCATACCTTGATTCGCGTGCGTTCCAGCGATTGGCCATTAGCTGAAGAGCGGTCGCTGTCGCGGCTGCCGGTTTGGCCTTTTGCACTGCTGGGGTTCGTGTTGGTACTGGCGTATGGGGCCTGGCAATTGTGGCTGGGAGATGTGCAGGAGAAAGCCCCGCAATATTTGTACGGTCTTGGCAGCCTCGCACTGGCGTTGTGCATGTGGAGCGCCATGTACGCTTTGTTCGGTCGCCTGTTCACCGGTGTTGAGCGATTTTTTTCGCACCTTGCCATCGCCTCTGCCGGCTACCTGACAGGCACACTGATACTCAATTCCCTTGAGCTGCTCGCGTTTTCTGCGTCCTGGCTTTGGCCGATCCGTATCACCCAGCCGGTGGTGGTGCTGGTGGCTGCGATGACGGTGCGTTTTCATTTGCGCCTCGCCGATCCGCGCCACTGGCGGACGCTGCGCATCGGCGTGGTGGTGGTCGCCACACTCGCGATCATCATTCCATTGGCACAGCATTGGGTGTCGCATCAGCGCCTCACCGATGTGCAGACCATCAATTCCAGCGAGCATCCAGCGCTACGGCTTGCGTCACCGGTGAGTCTGCAGGAGTTCAGTGCGGCTGCAGGTTCGCTAAAAGCCCGCGTCGATAAGGCGCGCAAGACTGACGAGGACAATGGCGATGCGGTCACCGGGGGCGAAAACATCGAGTAAGTTGAACGAGGCCAACCCGCAGTTGGTCTGCTTTCGGACCATCAGGTTCCGCAAAGCATGCAGGTATGAAGTCATCGTGCCCTTCCGAATTTGCTATCGCCGCCAAGGAGACACTGTTGAATATCCGTCCCATTCAGCCATCCGAAATAGAAGCCGCCCGCCTGTTACTGAAAGCGAATGGTTGGGACAGGCGCGTGGCCAATACAGTCGAATTCAGCGAGTTACTTTCACGCTCGCAAATCGTATTGGTGGCGGTAGAAGGTGCCGAGGTCATTGGCTTCCTGCGGGCGCTCAGTGACGGTCTGTCGAACGGTTATATTTCGATGCTCGTCGTTGCGGAGGATCGTCGACAGAAAGGCGTGGGACGAGCGCTCATCAAGGCGGCGATGGGCGATGACAAGCGAATGACCTGGGTGCTGCGTGCGGCGCGCAACGGCGCCGTAGGTTTTTACGAAAAACTTGGGTTCGCACAATCGGAGGTGGCGATGGAGCGGCCCGGAATTAAGGTTGCTGGTGACGTATGAATAACGGCTGCGGGTTTTCGAGCGTCGTCGTGCACGTGCTAGCATCAAGAACAATGTGCAAAGCGAGAGGAAAAAAATGAAAGTGATTTTGTCGACTGTGCTGATGTGTATTGCGGCTAATTTTGTCCCATCAGCTGGTGCGCAGACGTGGCCTAGCAAGCCGGTCAAGATGGTCGCGGTATTTCCGCCCGGCGGCTCAGTGGATACGGTCGCTCGCATCCTTTCGTTCCAGCTCACCAAACAACTCGGCCAGCAGTTCATTGTTGATAACAAAGGCGGTGCGTCAGGGTCGATTGGCACGGCGGCGGTTGCAAAGTCTGCGCCAGACGGCTACACCTTTGCTGTGGTGTTTGATACGCACGGTGTCAATCCGAGCCTGATTCCGAATCTGCCGTTCGACACCTTGAAGGATCTTGCACCGGTAATGATTGTGGGTACCTCGGCGATGGTGATCGCGCGGCATCCGACTGTCGCATTCAAGGATTTCAAGGAAGTGATCGCAGCGGGCAAACAGAAAGCCGACGCCGTTTCATACGGCACCATCGGCTCCGGCAGTCTCGGTCATCTGGCCATGACACAGATTGGCAATCTCTCCGGCTCCGCGTTCAACCACATTCCCTACAAAGGTGGCGGCCCGTTGGTGCAGGATGCCATCGCCGGCCATGTACCGCTGATGATCGGCACCATCTTTCTTGCGAAGCCGCAGATCGACGCAAAGATGCTCGTTCCACTGGCCGTTACTTCGGCCAAGCGTTCTTCACGGTTGCCAGATGTGCCCACCGTTGCCGAGCAGGGTGTGCCAGGGTTTGAGTCGGTCGCATGGTGGGGCGTGGTTGCGCCATCAGGCACGCCACCGGAGATCATTTCCCGCATGAACGAAGCACTGGTCAAGGCCCTGAAGGCACCGGACGTTGCCGAAAAACTTTCCGCGCAGGGCATGGAGATTGTTGGTAGCAAGCCGGAGGCGCTGCAGGCTTTCCTTCAGTCTGAAATTGGTCGTTGGTCGAAGGTGGTGATGGACAATAAAATCAAAGCAGGGGAGTAATCGGCCCGAGCCGCCGCGCATGACCATCGTTGCGGCGACCTTAAAGATAGTCCCCATCAAGTTATGGTTGGCGAGTGCGATTCACATGCGGGCGAACAAAAATATTGGAACTCTAGCATTGGAGCGCTTCTTCAGACATTTTTGTCTCGTGAGGCGCGTCAATGCTGGTGTTTTGTAATTGCGACTTAGAGCTCTATTGTCCCATCTCATTGAAACCACAACGCCCGGCATCACCGGGCGTTGTGGCTTCTGCTTTCAATCAATCATCGCCCCTCAATACGGCTGCCGTTCAATATGTCTCACTTGCGTGATGCCATTGACGGTAGTGGTCATCGTCGCATTACTCGCATCATTGAAGTCCAGCGAAATAGTTCCCACGTTGACCGCCTTGAACGCAGCCGGGTTGTAAGGCACACCCAGCCACGGCGATGATTCATGTGCGAACAGTTGCCCGGACCAGACGGTGCCATTCCAGCTGCCACCCTGTGCGGTAAAGAAGATCGGCTTGCCGACCGCATCGTAGGTGTACCAGATCGGGAACAACACACGTCCCTGTTGGGCGATGTTCATGCCCCAGCCATCCTCGTCGGCAGTCGCCCACCACAGATCATTGGTACGCAGATTCGCACCCGGAGTCTCCAACGAGAAAATCTGCCGCTGGATCGACTTGGTCGCATTGATGCCGTTGATCGTATAGGCCAGTGTGGCGGTGCTGGCACTGGTGTAGGTAATGACGGCCGAGCCCACCGGTGCGCCGATGGCAAACTTGGACTTGTCGTAAGCACTGAACGGTGACGATGTCGCCAGGAACAGTGGCCCCGTGAAGACATTGCCGGCGGCATTGAAGCTGCCTCCCGGCATCACATACCAGACCGATTTACCCTGTGCGTCGTAGGCGAAGATCACGTTGAACTGGATCGGTCCATGCTGCGTAACCGACATACCCCAGCCGTTTTCTGACGTCCCCGCCCACCACATGTCGGTGTAATCCTGCGGACCCTGGGCCACCACGCGCAGGTCGAACGTCGTCTGCTCAAATACTCTGCCCGATACATGCCCTGCCGGGTAGAAATAGCTGACCACGTATTGCTTGATGCCCGTCGTTGAAGCCGGTGCGGTCACGGTACAGTTGGCGACAGCCGAATCGATGGCGTCGGGCAGGAGGGTCAGCGCGAGCTGTGCACATCCGGCGACCGGCACACCATTGTCGAAGAACGTCACCGTGCCCGCCGGGCTATTCATCTTGACCAGTGCGGTCAGTGTGGTGGTGCGACCGGCAACGATCGGCGGCAGCGGAGAGGCGGCCACCGTCAACACGGCTGCATTGGTGCCCACGGCCTGCAACAAGTTGGCGCTGGCCTGGGCGTTGTTGGCGTCACCGGAATAGGTCGCCAGGTATTGACGTGGGTTCTGGGTTTGATAGGAGCCGGGTGCGATGCAGCTTGCCGTCCCGCCAACCAATGGCACCGCATTACAGCCGGGCAGTGTCACTTGCCCTGTGTTGGCGAAGATGCTGAACGTCACGCTGCCGGTCACGGTAATGCCGGTCACCGAGGCGCGTAGTGTCACCGGTGCGCCATAGACGGCCACGTTGGTATTGGAAAACAGCGCAATGGCGACCTCGAGCGGCGTGACACCTACGCTTGCCGATGGCTGACCGGTGCCGACACTATTGGTCGCTCTGACCGAGCACGCGTATGTCACACCGTTGCTGAGACCGGTGACGGTGATCGGGGAGCCGGTCGACGTGGCGGTCACGACGGGTACCGTTGATGCCGACCCTCCACTGCAGGCGGCGGTGTACCCAGTGATGGCGCTGCCACCGTTGGCCGTTGGCACCGTGAAGGTGACGATGGCCAGGGCATTGCCGGGCGTCGCGGTGCCGATGATCGGTGCGGACGGTACGGTTGCCGTGATATTGAAGCTTTGGCTGATGGCGGCAGCGGCATTGAAATCGATATTACCCAGCTGGCTGGCCGTGATCGTGCAGGCGCCGGCAGCCACGAAGCTCACTGTTGACCCATTGACGGTACAAGTATTGGGCGTGGTCGAGGCAAAGGCGACGGCTAAGGCTGAGGAGGCACTGGCGGTAACTGTCAGCGTGGATGCGGCGAGCGGCTGGGCGTTGATGGCGTTAAAGGTAATGGTCTGCGCCCGTTTGACGACCGTCAGGGTGAAGCTTTGCGTGCCGTTCACGGGCGCACCGTTGGCCGCGGTGATGGTGAGCGGATAGGTGCCTGCTGATCCTGATGCCGGGGTACCGGCGAGGATGCCGGCGGCGGTCAGGGTAACGCCACCGGGCAAGGTGCCGTTGGCGGTGATGGCCGCTACTGGCTGGCCGGTCGTGGTGACGTTGAAGGTGCCCGCCGTGGCGACCGTGAAGGTGGCGCTATTGGCGCTGGTGATGACGGGTGTCGTTGCCGTGTTCAGATTGAGGGTAAGTCTTGGCAGTGCGGCGCCAGAATTGGCGGCATTCATGCAGCTGCCACCGGACGCGGTTGAGAACTCCGATGCGGCGTTCATGCCGATAACGTAGGCGGTATTGGTGGCCGTGGCTTGTGGCTGGAAGGTGAAGGTCGCCAGCAATTGATTGAGTGCTGGCCCGATAGAGGCGCCACCTAAAGCGATCGTTCCCCCGAAGTCCACAGCGACTGGCGTCAAGGGAGCCGGATTGGTGATCAGAAATGGCAATGCCGGTGCGGAGGTGGCGTCCGGATAGTTGCTCCCGAGCGTGCGCGCGGTGACACTGAAGGCGTTGCTTTCAGCCGGCGTTGCCGCGACCAGAATGGCGGAGAAGCCGCAGCCGCCCTCCGTGGGCGCGGTGGTGGAGGCGCAAAGGGAGGCTTGAAAGGCGGCGCCGCCGGGATTGAAGCTGGCCACTGGAGCGTCGCCGCAACTGGACCCTGCTGACCAACTGTAGGTGACGGTCGCGGCCGCCGGCAAGCTGATTCCCAGTGTCGCCAAGGCGAGGGCGACCAATAGGCGGGTGGAATTCATAAGGTTCATGGGGTTCTCTTTGCGTATGGACATGGGCGTGGACGAAGACGACGGCGACGGCGACGACAGATTCAACGGGGCGGCGTTCATGGCAGCACCGAACCGGAACGCGTCTTGACCTGTGCAATGTCCGAGGCATTGATGGCACCGGATGCATTCACATCGAACAGGTAGTTGGTGGCGTCGGTGATCTGGCCCGAGCGTGCCTTGACGCTGCTGATGTCGCTGGCGCTGACGGTCTGTGAGCCGTTGACGTCGCCGACCAGGAAGCCGATGGTGACCGGTGGCGGGCTGACGGCACCGTTGACATTGATGAGGGTGACGGTGACGCGCTGGTTGTCGGGTACGTCGACGAGGGTAACGAGGACTTCGTTGCCCAGGAAGGTTGCGGTGGCGCTGCCGATTGGGGAGACACTGACGGTGCCGGCCGAGCTGATGGCGCCGTTGAACTTGTAAACAACCGTGTGGCCACTGCCGATGGCGCGTGGCTCGACGGTGACGTTGGGTGCAACCAGCGCCGTATCGATGCTCAGCTCGAAGGGGCCGGCGCTGCCGTGGGTTTTACGTGAGACGACGGCGGTGAAGGCGGGGTTGATGACGATGCTGGCGTTGGCGGTGGCGCTGGCGTAGTTGGCGTTGCCGGGCTGGGTGGCGGTCAGGGCACAGGTGCCAGGCCCGACGATGGTGAGTTGGTTACCGGTGACGGTACAGATGCTGGCGGCGCTGCTGGTGCTGAAGGTGAAGGTGGTCAGGCCGCTGGTCGCGGTGGCAATCAGCGTGATCGGCGATGTACCGAACACCACCGGTGTGGCCGGAGCAAAGGTGACCGTCTGGGTACCGGCATTGATGACGACGTTGGCGTTGGCTGAGGCACTGGTGTAGTTGGCATTGCCCGCCTGGCTGGCGGTCAGGGCACAGGTGCCACCACCGGCGATGGTGAGTTGATTGCCAGCGACAGTGCAGACACTGGCTGCACTGCTGGTGCTGAAGGTGAAGGCGGTCAGGCCACTGGAGGCGGTGGCGGTCAAGGTGATGGCGGACGCGCCGAAGGTCACCGGTGTAGCCGGAGCGAAGGTGACTGTCTGCGTTGCGGCGTTGATGACGACATTGACATTGGCATTGGCCGATGCGCTGGCATAGTTGGTGTTACCGGCCTGGGTGGCGGTGAGTGCACAAGTCCCGGCACCGACGATGGTGAGCTGATTGATGGCGACGGTGCAAATGGTGTTGGCACTGCTGGTGCTGAAGGTGAAGGCGGTGAGTGCGCTGGATGCGGTGGCGGTCAAGGTGATGGCGGACGCGCCGAAGACAACCGGTGTAGCCGGGGCAAAGGTGACTGTCTGGGTAGCCTGATTGATGGTGATCGATTGCGTCACCGTTGCCGCCGCACTGAAGCTGGTGTTGCCCGCCTGATTTGCTACCACCGTACAGGTGCCTGTAGTGAGCATGGTGACGGTGCTGCCGGTCACGCTGCACACCGTGGTCGTGACGGGGACGGTGAAGGCGACCGTCAGTCCGGAGGTCGCGGTGGCTGTCACGTTGAAGGTGCCAGCGGGTGCGTAGGTCTGCGCAGCTTGTGTGCCGAAGGTGATGGTCTGGGTACCGACGGGCGTTACACCATTCGAGACGCCTGATGCGGTACTCGTGCCAATGCCGTTGGTCGCGGTAACCGTGAACGTATAGGCCGTGCCATTGGTGAGTCCCGCCACCGTGATCGAGGTGCACGGCGCGGTGCAGCTAGCGGTAATCGCCCCCGGATTGCTGGTCGCCGTGTATGTCGTGATCGCAATACCGCCATTGCTTGCCGGTGCAACGAACGCCACGGTTGCCTGTGTGGCCCCGGCGGCGGCGGCGCCGATCGTCGGCGCGCCGGGCGCAAGAAATCCAATGACCGATGCTGGAAAGGATCTGCTACCTGTAAACGAGCCATCACCGACTTGGCCCTGGTCGTCGAAGCCCCAGCATTGCACCGCCCCGCCGCTGGTCAACGCGCAGGTGTGGAATCTGCCCGCCGTGATCGCGGTCACGCCAGAGGTGAGGCTGGGGACCGCCGTCGGCAGGAAACGCTGCGTGGTGGTGTTATCCCCCAATTGGCCGCTACTGTTTAAGCCCCAGCATTGCACCGCCCCGCCGCTGGTCAACGCGCAGGTGTGGCTGTCGCCCGCCGTGATCGCGGTCACGCCAGAGGTGAGGCTGGGGACCGCCGTCGGCAGGAGACTCCGCGCTCCGGCGGCCACATCCCCCAATTGGCCGTTACTGTTGCTGCCCCAGCATTGCACCGCCCCGCCGGTCAACGCGCAAGTGTGGAATCTGCCTGCCGCGATCGCGGTCACGCCAGAGGTGAGGCTGGGGAGAGTCGGCGCGAAGCGATCCGTGGTGGTGCTATCCCCCAATTGGCCGTCAAAGTTGTAGCCCCAGCATTGCACCGCTCCGCCGCTGGTCAATGCGCAAGTGTGTCTTTCGCCCACCGCGATCGCGGTCACGCCAGAGGTGAGGCTGGCGACCGCCGTCGGCACGAGACGATTCGTGAAGGTGTTGTCCCCCAATTGGCCGCTACTGTTTAAGCCCCAGCATTGCACCGCCCCGCCGCTGGTCAACGCGCAGGTGTGTTTGCCGCCCGCCGTGATCGCGGTCACGCCAGAGGTCAGGCTGGGGACCGGCGTCGCCACGCGATCGGAGGAGCACACGTCACCCCTAACGACAGGACAGTGGTACCCGAATCAA